>NZ_JBITSN010000002.1:85274-781821 GCF_044540975.1 Streptomyces sp. NPDC085927 | reverse complement strand
GGGGCGCGGCGGGGGCTCCGCCGGGACTACGGGTCACCGGGTTTGTTGGTGGGGCCGGGCCGGGGGAGGGCGGGGGGGCCGGCCGGGCGCCCCCCGCGGGCCCGCCACCGCCCGAAGGCGTGGTTCAGCCGTTGGCCGGGCCGCCGATCTGGAGGCCCGCCATACGGGTCCATTCGTACCGGCCGGTCCTGACCTTGGCCGCGAACTCGCCGTCGAAGTCGTCGTGGAGGGTGATGCCCGCCCGCTCGGCCGCCTTCTGGGCGATGGGGTACGAGTGGGCGACCAGGTCGCCCCAGTTGCCGTCCTCGCCGACGAGCACGATCCGGGCTCCGCGCTGTCCGAGGTACGCGATCTGGCCTTCGGCTCCGCCGTGGGCCGTGGCGAAGCCACTGATCCGCTTGGCGAGCTTGGCCGCCTTCCGGTCGGCCTTGCGTCCGGCCTTCTGTTCCGCCCGCTGCTCGGAGGGCTGCTCGGCCTTCGGGTCCGACTGCTGCGTGTCTGCCATGACCAGGATGCTACCGACGGGTAGCTCGAACCGCGACGGGCGGGGTCCGTGGCCTTGGCCACGGACCCCGCCCGGGGGAACGCAGGGGAAGGGTCTACCGCAGGAAGGGGTCCACCGCGACGGCCACGAAGAGCAGCGACACATAGGTGATGGACCAGTGGAACAGGCGCATCTCCTTGAGCTTGCCGCCGGTCACCTCGGACTTGGCCCGGTTGAGGAGCGCGTGCGCCTCCCAGAGCCACCAGCCGCCCGCGGCCAGCGCGACCGCGGTGTAGAACCAGCCGGTGTAGCCCAGCGGGGTGAGCAGCAGCGACACCGCGACCATGACCCAGCTGTAGACCACGATCTGCTGGGCGACGACCTTGTTGGAGGCGATCACCGGGAGCATCGGCACGCCCACGCGCGCGTAGTCCTCCTTCACCTTCATGGACAGCGGCCAGTAGTGCGGCGGCGTCCAGAAGAAGATGACGAGGAAGAGGACGACCGGCGCCCAGGACATCGAGTTGGTGACCGCGGACCAGCCGATCAGCACCGGCATGCAGCCGGCGATGCCGCCCCACACGATGTTCTGCGCCGTACGCCGTTTGAGGATCATCGTGTAGACGACGACGTAGAAGAGGAGCGCGCCGAGGGAGAGCCAGGCGGACAGCCAGTTGACGGCGAGGCCGAACAGCAGGGTCGAGACGACGGCCAGGGCGATGCCGAAGGCCAGGCACTCGCGCGGGCTGACCATGCCGGTGACCAGGGGACGCTGCGAGGTGCGGTCCATCAGCGCGTCGATGTCGCGGTCGATGTACATGTTGAGCGCGTTGGCACCGCCCGCCGACAGGTAGCCGCCGACGCAGGTCAGCAGCACCAGCTGCAGGTCGGGCACCCCTTGCTGCGCCAGGAACATCACCGGAACGGTGGTGATGAGCAGCAGCTCGATGATCCGCGGCTTGGTCAGCGCCACGAACGCCTTGACACGGGCCCCGATCGGCCGGTGACTCGGGCTCTGGCTCGTCCCGATAACCCCCGCAGGACGGGATTCAACGGCCGTCACTCGCACCCCTGACAGAGACATCCCAGCAAGCCCTCCCGTATGAAGCGGCGGTAAAGGCTCGCGCGTACCACGCCACCTTAGACGTTGCCCAGACCCGGACATTCGCGGGGGTCGGTTCGTGTTGAACATGGTCGCTCATGGCGCGGGTCCGAGCTCGATTGAGCATCCGGATGAGCGGCTCCGTATTCATCTGTCGAACGCGAATACTGCCCAGTCAGAAGGCGGATCGCCGGGAGTCCCGGCAGTCTGGGAGGACTCCGGGGAAGCCTGTCCTACGGGGGTAGGCTCGACCTCGCCGGTATGTACTCGTCCGGCATCCGAAAGCATGTGGAGAGGAGCCCTGACTCAGGGTGAGCACCAAGCCGACCACCACAGACCTCGAGTGGACCGAACTGGACCAGCGGGCCGTCGACACCGCCCGCGTCCTGGCCGCCGATGCCGTACAGAAGGTCGGCAACGGCCATCCGGGTACGGCGATGAGCCTGGCGCCTGCCGCCTACACCCTCTTCCAGAAGGTGATGCGGCACGACCCGGCGGACGCCGACTGGGTCGGACGCGACCGTTTCGTGCTGTCCGCCGGCCACTCGTCCCTGACCCTCTACACCCAGCTGTACCTGGCCGGTTTCGGTCTGGAGCTGGACGATCTGAAGGCGTTCCGCACCTGGGGTTCGAAGACGCCGGGCCACCCGGAGTACGGGCACACCACGGGCGTGGAGACGACGACCGGGCCGCTGGGCCAGGGTGTCGCCAACGCGGTCGGCATGGCGATGGCCGCCCGCTACGAGCGCGGTCTGTTCGACCCGGAGGCCGCCCCGGGCGAGTCCCCGTTCGACCACTTCGTCTACTGCATCGCCGGTGACGGCTGTCTGCAGGAGGGCATCTCCGCGGAAGCGTCCTCGATGGCCGGCCACCAGAAGCTCGGCAACCTGGTCCTGCTGTGGGACGACAACCACATCTCGATCGAGGGCGACACCGAGACGGCCGTCTCCGAGGACACCGTCAAGCGGTACGAGGCCTACGGCTGGCATGTGCAGCGGGTGGCCCCGAAGCCGGACGGCGACCTGGACCCGAGCGCGCTCTACGACGCGATCGAGGAGGCCAGGAAGGTCACCGACCGGCCGTCGTTCATCGCGATGCGTTCGATCATCGCCTGGCCGGCCCCGAACGCGCAGAACACCGAGGCCGCCCACGGCTCCGCGCTCGGCGACGACGAGGTGGCCGCCACCAAGCGGGTGCTGGGCTTCGACCCGGAGCAGACCTTCGAGGTGACCGACGAGGTCATCGGCCACACCCGCGGGGCGCTGGAGCGCGGCAAGCAGGCGCGGGCCGAGTGGGAGAAGTCGTTCCAGAAGTGGCGGAGCGACAACGCGGAGCGCGCGGCCGAGTTCGACCGGATCGCGGCCGGTGAGCTGCCCAAGGGCTGGGAGGACACGCTTCCGGTCTTCGAGCCGGGCAAGGCGGTCGCCACGCGTGCCGCGTCCGGCAAGGTGCTCCAGGCGCTCGGCGCGGTCGTCCCGGAGCTGTGGGGCGGCTCGGCCGACCTGGCGGGCTCCAACAACACGACGATCGACAAGACGTCGTCGTTCCTCCCGGCGGACAACCCGCTGCCCGAGGCGGACCCGTACGGCCGCACGATCCACTTCGGCATCCGCGAGCACTCCATGGCCGCGGAGATGAACGGCATCGCGCTGCACGGCAACACCCGCATCTACGGCGGCACCTTCCTGGTGTTCTCCGACTACATGCGCAACGCGGTGCGGCTGTCCGCCCTGATGCACCTGCCGGTGACGTACGTGTGGACGCACGACTCCATCGGTCTGGGCGAGGACGGCCCGACCCACCAGCCCGTGGAGCACCTGGCCTCGCTGCGCGCCATCCCCGGTCTGAACGTCGTCCGCCCCGCGGACGCCAACGAGACCGCGATCGCCTGGCGGGAGATCCTGAAGCGCTGGACGAAGGAGTTCGGCAAGGGCGCCCCGCACGGTCTGGCCCTCACCCGCCAGGGCGTGCCGGTCTACGAGCCGGACGAGAACGCCGCGCGCGGCGGGTACGTGCTGTTCGAGGCGGAGGGGGGCACCCCGCAGGTGGTCCTGATCGCCACCGGTTCCGAGGTGCACGTCGCCGTCGGGGCCCGCGAGCAGCTGCAGGCCGCCGGTGTGCCCACCCGTGTGGTGTCCATGCCGTCGGTGGAATGGTTCGAGGAGCAGGACCAGGGGTACCGGGAGAGCGTTCTGCCGCCGGCCGTGAAGGCCCGCGTCGCCGTCGAGGCGGGGATCGGCCTCACCTGGCACAAGTACGTGGGGGACGCCGGCCGCATCGTGTCCCTGGAGCACTTCGGTGCCTCCGCCGACGGCAAGGTGCTGTTCGAGGAGTACGGCTTCACCGCCGAGAACGTGGCGTCCGTCGCCCGCGAGGCGCTCGACGCGACCACCGGTACCGCCGCAGCCCAGGGCTGACGCTCACATACGAAACGTAGGAGATGGAATTTCCATGACAGACGCACTCAAGCGCCTTTCCGACGAAGGCGTCGCGATCTGGCTGGACGACCTGTCGCGCAAGCGGATCACGTCCGGCAACCTCGCCGAGCTGATCGACCAGCAGCACGTCGTGGGCGTCACCACCAACCCGTCGATCTTCCAGAAGGCGATCTCCGAGGGCGACGGCTACGAGGAGCAGCTCACCGACCTCGCCGCCCGCGGGGTCACGGTCGAAGAGGCCATCCGGATGATCACCACGGCGGACGTCCGTGACGCCGCCGACATCCTGCGCCCGGTCTTCGACGCCACCGACGGCCAGGACGGCCGGGTCTCCATCGAGGTCGACCCGCGTCTGGCGCACAACACGCGTTCCACCGTCGCCGAGGCCAAGCAGCTGGCCTGGCTGGTGGACCGGCCCAACACCCTGATCAAGATCCCGGCGACCGAGGCCGGCATCCCGGCGATCGCCGAGACCATCGGTCTGGGCATCAGCGTCAACGTCACGCTGATCTTCTCCCTGGAGCGCTACCGCAAGGTCATGGACGCGTTCCTGACCGGTCTGGAGAAGGCCAGGGAGCGCGGCCTGGACCTGTCGAAGATCCACTCGGTGGCGTCGTTCTTCGTGTCCCGGGTGGACACCGAGATCGACAAGCGGATCGACGCGCTCGGCACCGACGCCGCCAAGGCGCTGCGCGGCAAGGCCGCCCTCGCCAACGCGCGCCTGGCCTACCAGGCGTACGAGGAGGTCTTCGCCACCGAGCGCTGGAGCTCCCTGGAGCGCGAGGGCGCCAACAAGCAGCGTCCGCTGTGGGCCTCCACCGGTGTGAAGGACAAGGCGTACAAGGCCACGCTGTACGTCGACGACCTGGTGGCGCCGAACACGGTGAACACCATGCCGGAGGCGACCCTGGTGGCCACCGAGGAGTCGGGCGAGATCACCGGCAACACCGTCTCCGGCACCTACGAGCAGGCCCGCGCCGACCTCGACGCGGTGGAGAAGCTCGGCATCGCGTACGACGACGTCGTCCAGCTGCTGGAGGAGGAGGGCGTCCAGAAGTTCGAGGCGGCCTGGACCGACCTGCTGAAGTCGACCGAGGCGGAGCTCGCGCGCCTCGCCCCTTCGGAGGGCTGACATCTTGTCGAGCAGCAATCCGCTGCGTGACCCGGCAGACCGGCGGCTCCCGCGTATCGCGGGGCCGTCGGGCCTGGTCATCTTCGGGGTCACGGGCGATCTGTCGCGCAAGAAGCTGATGCCGGCGGTGTACGACCTCGCCAACCGGGGTCTGCTGCCGCCGGGCTTCTCGCTGGTCGGTTTCGCCCGCCGCGAGTGGGCGCACGAGGACTTCGCGGAGGTGGTGCACGACGCGGTCAAGGAGCACGCCCGCACCCCGTTCCGCGAGGAGGTCTGGCAGCAGCTCATCCAGGGCATGCGGTTCGTCCAGGGCACCTTCGACGACGACGACTCCTTCGAGCGGCTGCGCGGCACGATCGAGGAGCTGGACAAGGCGCAGGGCACGGGCGGCAACTTCGCGTTCTACCTGTCGGTGCCGCCGCGTTCCTTCCCGGTGGTCATCCAGCAGCTGAAGAAGCACGGTCTCGCCGACCAGTCGAGCGGTTCCTGGCGGCGCGCGGTGATCGAGAAGCCGTTCGGCCACGACCTGAGGTCGGCCGAGGAGCTCAACGCGATCGTCCACGAGGTGTTCGCGCCGGACCAGGTCTTCCGCATCGACCACTACCTGGGCAAGGAGACCGTCCAGAACATCCTGGCGCTGCGCTTCGCGAACACGATGTTCGAGCCGATCTGGAACCGGTCCTTCGTCGACCATGTGCAGATCACCATGGCCGAGGACATCGGCATCGGCGGCCGGGCCGGCTACTACGACGGCATCGGCGCCGCCCGTGACGTCATCCAGAACCACCTGCTCCAGCTCATGGCGCTCACCGCCATGGAGGAGCCGGCCTCCTTCGACGCGGACGCGCTGGCCGCGGAGAAGACCAAGGTGCTCGGCGCCGTGCGGCTGCCGAAGGACCTGGGCCGGGACACCGTGCGCGGGCAGTACGCGGCGGGCTGGCAGGGCGGCGCGAAGGCGGTCGGGTACCTGGAGGAGGAGGGCATCGACGCCTCCTCGAACACCGACACGTACGCCGCGATCAAGCTGGGCGTGGACAACCGCCGCTGGGCGGGCGTCCCCTTCTACCTGCGCACCGGCAAGCGGCTGGGCCGCCGGGTCACCGAGATCGCGGTCGTCCTGCAGCGGGCACCGCACTCGCCGTTCGACACGACGGCGACCGAGGAGCTCGGGCAGAACGCCATCGTGATCCGCGTCCAGCCGGACGAGGGCGTCACGGTGCGGTTCGGTTCCAAGGTGCCGGGCACCTCGATGGAGATCCGGGACGTGTCGATGGACTTCGCCTACGGCGAGTCGTTCACGGAGTCCAGTCCGGAGGCGTACGAACGGCTCATCCTCGACGTCCTGCTCGGCGACTCCAACCTCTTCCCCCGCACCGAGGAGGTCGAGCTGTCCTGGAAGATCCTCGACCCGATCGAGGAGTACTGGGACAACCACGGCAGGCCGGCCCAGTACTCGGCCGGTACCTGGGGGCCCGTCGAGGCGGACCACATGCTCGAGCGAGACGGACGGAGCTGGCGCCGGCCATGAAGACAGCCCTCACGGACACTACTGCCAGCAAGATCAACAAGTCGCTGGTGAAGGCCCGCCGGGCCATCGGCACGCCGGCGGTCGGCATGGTGCTCACCCTGGTCATCGTGACCGACGAGGAGAACGCCTACGACGCGCTGAAGTCCGCCGGGGACGCCTCGCGCGAGCATCCCTCGCGCACCGTGGTCGTCATCAAGCGCGTCTCCCGCTCGCACCGCGACCGTACGCGGTCCCGGCTGGACGCGGAGGTGCTGGTCGGCGCGGACGCGGGCACCGGCGAGACGGTGGTGCTGCGGCTGTACGGCGAGGTCGCCGACCACGCCCAGTCGGTGGTGCTGCCGCTGCTGCTGCCGGACGCCCCGGTGGTGGTCTGGTGGCCGGTCAACGCCCCGCTGAACCCGGCGGGCGATCCGCTGGGAGCGCTGGCCCAGCGCCGGGTGACCGACACCTACGCCTGCGAGCAGCCGGTACGGGAACTCGCGGTCCGTGCCGACTCCTACACCCCGGGCGACACCGACCTGTCCTGGACCCGGATCACGCCCTGGCGTTCGATGCTGGCGGCGGCCCTGGACCAGGTGACCTGCGAGGTGCAGGGCGTCGAGGTGGAGGGCGAGGAGTCCAACCCGAGCTGTGAGCTGCTGGCGATGTGGCTCGCGGACCGGCTGGACGTCCCCGTGAAGCGTTCGCTGTCCGCCGGCCCCGGGCTCACGGCGGTCCGTCTGACGACGGACTGCGGCCCGATCGTGCTGGACCGGGCCGACGGTTCGCTGGCGACGCTGTCGATCCAGGGGCAGCCCAAGCGTGCGGTGGCGCTCAAGCGCCGGGACACCTCGGAGCTGATCGCGGAGGAGCTGCGCCGGCTGGACCCGGACGACACGTACGCGTCGGCGTTGCGGTACGGGGTCGAGCGGCTGAGGAACCCGGCGCACAGGCCGGCGGCGGATCCGGGGGCGTCGAAGGCGCCGTCGGGCGAGCGTCTGGCGGCGGTGTCCCGCGGACTGACCGAGGCGTCGAGCGCGCTCGACGAGGTGTCGCGGGTGCTCGGCGAGGCGTCGGGGACTGCGACGGAGCCGGCGCGGGAGCCCGAGGCGTCGGGCGACTCCGGGAAAAGGCCGGCGGGTGAGTCACCGGCCAAAGGAGCAGGGAGCCCCGCTCCCGGCGAAGCGGCTGCGGAAGGTGCCCGGGGACCGGCGCCGGCGCAGGCACCGGTGAACCGGGCGGTGGCGAAGTGAGTACGGCACCGCAGCTCGTCGTGCACCGCGACAAGGAGCTGATGGCGCAGGCCGCGGCGGCCCGGCTGATCACCAGGGTCGTGGACGCGCAGGCCTCGCGGGGTTCGGCGTCCGTGGTCCTGACCGGCGGCCGCAACGGCAACGGTCTGCTGGCCGCGCTCGCGGCGGCGCCCGCCCGGGACGCGGTCGACTGGGGCCGGATCGACCTGTGGTGGGGCGACGAGCGGTTCCTGCCGGACGGCGACCCGGAGCGCAATGTCACCCAGGCCCGCGCGGCGCTGCTCGACGCGGTGCCGCTGGACCCGGAGCGCGTGCACGCCATGCCCGCGTCCGACGGGCCGCACGGCACCGACGTGGACACGGCGGCGGCCGCGTACGCCGAGGAGCTGGCGCGTGCCGCGGGACCGACGGACCACGGCGGGGTGCCGGAGTTCGACGTGCTGATGCTGGGCGTCGGCCCGGACACGCACGTGGCGTCCCTCTTCCCGGAGCTGCCCGCGGTCCGGGAGACGGAACGCACGGTGGTCGGCGTCCATGGCGCGCCCAAGCCGCCGCCGACCAGGGTGACGCTCACCCTGCCGGCGATCCGCGCGGCCCGCGAGGTGTGGCTGCTGGCGGCCGGCGAGGACAAGGCGGAGGCCGCGGCGATCGCCCTGTCGGGCGCGGGCGAGATCCAGGCCCCGGCTGCGGGCGCGTACGGCCGGGCCCGCACCCTGTGGCTGCTGGACGCGGCGGCGGCCTCGCAGCTGCCGCGGTCCCTGTATCCGCCGGCGTCGGCGTAACGCGCGCAGCGCCCGGCACGCGCGGACCCCCGCTTCGTCAGGAAGCGGGGGTCCGCGCGTGCCGGGCGGAACGGTGTCCGTCACTTCACCGAGCCCGCCATCACCCCCTGCACGAAGTGCCGCTGGAAGGCGAAGAACACGACCACCGGCACCACCAGGGACAGGAACGCGCCCGGCGCGAGCACGTCGATGTTGCTGCCGAACTGGCGTATCTGCGACTGGAGTTCCACCGTCAGCGGCTGCGAGGAACTGTCCGCGAACAACAGCGCCACCAGCATGTCGTTCCAGACCCACAGGAACTGGAAGATGGCGAGGCTGGCGATCGCCGGCCGCCCGACGGGCAGGATCAGCCGGGTGAAGATGCGCCACTCGCTGCCGCCGTCCATCCGGGCGGCCTCCAGCATCTCCTTGGGCATCTCGGCGAAGTAGTTCCGCAGCAGGAACACCGCGAACGGCAGCCCGTACGCCACATGGAACAGCACGACGCCGGGGATGGTGCCGAACAGCCCCAGCTGGCCGAAGAGTTTGGCGACCGGCAGCAGCCCGACCTGCACGGGGACGACCAGCAGCGCCACCACGAGCAGGAAGATCGCGTCGCGGCCGGGGAAGTCCAGCCAGGCGAAGGCGTATCCGGCGAGCGCCGCGACGACCACGACCAGGACCGTGGTCGGCACCGAGATCAGCACGGTGTTCCAGAACGCCTGCGTCATCCCCGAGTTCTTCAGCAGGGCCGCGTAGTTGTCGAAGGACAGCTGCCCGGGGCTGGTGAGCACCGTCCACCAGCCGCCCTTGGCCGTGTCCTGCGCGGACCGCAGCGAGGAGAGGAACAGGCCGGCCAGCGGGGTCATCCACACCAGGCCGATCACGACCAGGAACGCCTGCACCACGGCGTTGCCCAGGCCGCGCCGGATCGCGTTCATCGCTGACTCCTTCGGAAGCGGCGGACGTTGAAGACCATGGCGGGGACGACCAGCAGCAGGAGCAGCACGCCGAGCGCGCTGCCCATCCCCTGGTCGTTTCCGCCGCCGAACGACACCAGCCACATCTGGGTCGCGAGCACGGTCGCGTCCTCCTGCACGGGTCCGGGCGCGATGATGTAGACGAGGTCGAAGACCTTCATCACGTTGATCACCAGGGTCACGAAGACGACGGTGAGGACCGGTGCGAGCAGCGGGACGGTGATCCGGCGGAAGATCTGCCACTCGTTCGCGCCGTCCATCCGCGCCGCCTCCAGCGCGTCCCGCGGCAGGGCCGAGAGTCCCGCCCCGATCAGCACCATCGCGAACCCGGTCCAGATCCACAGGTAGGACCCGATGATCGCCGGGGTGACCAGGGTGGGTCCGAGCCAGGAGATGCCGTCGTAGGGGGGCGCGAAGTTGGCGGCGGGCAGCTTGACCGCGTACGAGCCGCTGTCCAGGCCGGTGAAGCGGAACGAGCCGTCGGCGGCGGTCGTCGTGCTCGCGACGGTGCGTCCGTCGCGGACCGCCTCGACCGTCATCCCGGGCAGTCCGCTCTCCTGCCGGTCGACCACGCCCGGCTCTCCTCCCCCGCCGGGGGTGAAGTCGAGGTAGACCACTCCGCTGACCTCGTCGGCGCCCGCCTCCTGGCGGGCGGCCGCCGGGTGGGCCGGCGCGGCGTCGCCGGGCAGGTCCTTGGGGGCGACACCGACCAGGCCCAGGGCGGTGACGGTGCCCGGCGAGAGGTCCGCGCCGGTCGTGTAGGCGCCGTCGGCCTCCTTGGTCAGGCCCGGTCCGGCGCCCCCTCCCCCGCCCCCGACGGCCTCGCGGGCGCGGGCCGTCGGGTAGGAGGAACTGCCCTTGAAGGCGTCGTGGACCGTGACGGCGGCGGCGTTCAGCACGCCCTTGTCCGGGTCGTCGTCGTAGGCGAGCCGGAAGATGATGCCGGCCGCCAGGAAGGACACCGCCATCGGCATGAACAGCAGCAGCTTGAAGGCGGTGGCCCAGCGGACCTTCTCCACCAGCACGGCCAGGATCAGGCCGAGGCCGGTGAGCAGGGTGGGGGCGATCACGACCCAGATCGCGGTGTTCCGGACGGCCTTGAGGGTGGCCGGGTCGCGGAACATCTCGGTGTAGTTCCCGCCGCCCACGAACCGGGTGCCGGAGGCGTCGAAGAGGCTGCGGCCGACGGAGAACAGCACCGGGTACACGACCAGCGCGCCCAGCAGGAGCAGGGCGGGCAGCACGAACAGCACGGCGACGATCCGCCCCCGCCGGCGCAGGCGCCGGCGGCGGGCACGATCGGGGTGCGAAGGAGCCGGCGGGCTCGCTTCTTTCACCAGGGTGGCGGTCATGGCCGTCAGTTCCCGTACGCCTTGGCCGCCGCGCCCTCCAGCTCCGCCGCCGTCTTCTTCGGGTCGGACGGGTCCCGCAGGAAGTCCTGGAGGATCTTCCACTCCCCGGCGCCCTTCGTGCCGCCGAAGGCCGCCGGGGCCTGGTCCGACATGTCGAAGCGGACCGAGTCGCCCGCCTCGATCAGGGACTCCGCGGTGGCGCGGGTGACGTCGTCGCCGTAGGAGGAGAGGTCGAGCTCCTTGTTCGGGGAGAGGAAGCCTCCGGCCTCGGCCCACACGGCGGCGGCCTCCGGCGTGGCGAGGTACTCGAGGAGCGCCATGCCGGCTTCGGCGTTCTTGCCGTCCTTGAGCACCACGGCCGCGTCGCCGCCGCTGACCACCGGGGCCTCGCCGTCACCGACCGGCGGGAACGGGAAGAAGTTCGCGTCGGTGCCGATGGCCTTGCCGAACTGGTCCTTGGCGACGCCGGCCACGAAGTCGCCCTCGTAGACCATGGCGGCGTCCGGCTCGGGGCCGAAGACCTTCTCCACCGAGCCGGGGAAGTCGGTGTTCAGGGCTTCCTTCTGGCCGCCCGCGATGAGCTGCTTGTCCTTGAAGAGGTCGCCGAGCGTGGTGAGTGCCTCGACCACCGTCGGGTCGGTCCACTTGATCTCGTGCGCGGCGAGGGCGTCGTACTTCTCGGGCCCGGCCTGGGAGAGGTAGACGTTCTCGAACCAGTCGGTCAGCGTCCAGCCGTCCTGTCCGGCGACCGAGAAGGCGGCGAGGCCGGAGTCGGAGACCGTGCGCCCGTCCTTCAGCATGGCGTCGTAGGTCTTCGGCGGGGTGACACCTGCCTGTTCCAGGGCCTCGGGGCTGTACCAGACGGTCGACTTGTGGGCGGCCTTGAAGTAGAGGCCGTACAGGGTGCCGTCGACGCTGCCGTAATTCCGCCACACCTCGGCGAAGTTGGCTTCCACGGTGCCCTGGACCTTCTTGTCCAGCGGCTTGAGCCAGCCCTCCTCGGCGAACTGCTTCAGCACGCCGACCTGGGGGACCATCACGACGTCGGGGGCGTTGCCGCCCTCGATCTTGCTGCCGACGACGGTGGAGACGTTGTCGCCGGTGGACACGAACTCCGTCTTGGCGCCGGTCTTCTCGGTGAAGGCGTCGAGCACCTTCTGGAAGTTCTTCTGCTCGCTGCCGGACCAGACGCCGGCGACGGAGACGGTCTGGCCGCCGAGCGCCTTGTCGCCGCCGCCGGCCGCGACGGGCTCGCCCGAGCCGCAGGCGGTGGCGCCGAGGGCGAGCACCAGGGCGGTGCAGCCGGTGAGCAGGGTGGTACGTCGTCGCATCATCGTTGATGTCCCTTCGAGGTACGGAAAGTGGGCTGGGTTCAGGAGCCGCTGATCCACCAGGCGGCCGTGGAGCCGGGCAGGACTCCGGGCGGGCACGGGCCGCTGGCGAGCAGCGGGGTGCCGGGAACCGGGGCGGGTACGGGGGCGGTGCCGAAGTTGACGGCGCACACCAGGTCGTCGGCGCGGGCGAAGGCCAGGACGTCGGGCGGGGTCTCCAGCCAGCGCAGCGTGCCCTCGCCCAGCTGGGGCAGTGCGGCACGCAGTTGCAGGCCGTCGCGGTAGAGGTGCCAGAAGGAACGGGTGTCGGCGAGGGCCCGGTCGGTGGCGTGTTCGGCGAACCACTCGGGCTGCGGCAGCCAGGGTGCGGCCCCTTCGGCGCCGGAGGTGAAGCCGAACGGGGAGGCCTGTCCCGACCAGGGCAGCGGCACCCGGCAGCCGTCGCGGATCCGGGCGCGGCTGCCGGTGCGGCGGAAGATCGGGTCGGTGAGCACGTCGTCGGGGAGGTCGACGACCTCGGGCAGGCCCAGTTCCTCGCCCTGGTAGACGTACGCGGCGCCGGGCAGCGCCAGCATCAGCAGCGCGGCGGCGCGGGCACGGGCGGCGCCGAGGCCGCTGCCCTGGGGTGTGGGTTCGCCGTAGCGGGTGACGGTGCGGACCTGGTCGTGGTTGTTGAGGACCCAGGTGACGGTCGAGCCGGTGCCGGCGATGTCCTGCATGGCCTCGGAGATGACCTTGCGGAAGGCGTCGGCGTCCCAGGGGGCGCCGAGCAGGTCGAAGAAGAAGGCCTGGTGGAGCTCGTCGGGGCGCACGTACTGGGCGTGCTCGCGGGCGGTCGGTACGGAGACCTCGCCGACCAGGAGCCGCTCGCGGCCGTCGCGCCGCGTGTACTCCTCGCACACCGCGCGCCAGTGCCGCCACACCTCGTGCACCTCGGGCTGGTTCCAGGCCAGCGGGTTGACCGAGTCGCGGGTGCGGGCGTCGGCCTCCGGGTCCGGGGAGTCGGGCAGTTCCGGGTGCTTGAAGAGTCCGGCGGCGACGTCGATGCGGAAGCCGTCGGCGCCCCGGTCCAGCCAGAAGCGCAGGGTGCGGTCGAAGTCGGCGGCGACTTCGGGGTTGCGCCAGTTCCAGTCCGGCTGTTCGGGCGTGAACATGTGCAGGTACCACTGACCGGGCCGGCCGTCCGGTTCGGTGACGCGGGTCCAGGCGGGCCCGCCGAACATGGCGTGCCAGTTGTTGGGCGGTGTCGCACCGTCCGGTCCGCGGCCGTCGGCGAAGTGGAACCGGGTGCGCTGGGGGCTGCCGGGCGGCGCGGCGAGCGCCTCGCGGAACCAGGGGTGCTCGCTGGAGCAGTGGTTGGGGACGACGTCCAGCAGCACCTTGACGTCGAGCCGCCGGGCGGCCCCGACCAGCAGGTCGAACTCGGCGAGGTCACCGAAGACCGGGTCGACGTCGCGGTAGTCGGACACGTCGTAGCCGTGGTCGTGCTGCGGTGAGGGGTAGAAGGGGCTCAGCCAGATCCCGTCCACGCCCAGCTTCTTCAGGTAGGGCAGGCCCGCCCTGACCCCGGCGAGATCGCCGATGCCGTCACCGGTGCTGTCCAGGAAGCTGCGGACGTACACCTGGTAGATCACTGCGTCGCGCCACCAGCGGTGGGTGTCGATGTGCTCGGGGCTCACCACGTCGACCTGTCTGTGCGTGCGGAGACCCGGGAGTCCCGGGCCGACGGCGTCCTTGCCGTTATGCATGCATGTTAGGTAGGAGTGTCGCGGAGGTGTCAATGAACGGGCGCAAGCTGTCCGGCGGTTGCCGTGGGCGTATCGGCATTTACTCGGGCACACCCGGCACTGTTGAGACGTCCGCGTTACTTAACGGGTAACTAGACATGGCTGTCCGGACGAGAGACCCGCGGACGGCGCGGCTAGCGCGCGGAGACGGCGGCGAGTTCGCGCGCCAGCCGTCGCACCGCCGACTCGGGCGTCTGCCGTCCCGTCATCGCGTCGTGCACCACCGCCTGCACGACCAGGCTCACCTGGTCGTAGCGCGGGCTCTTGGGGCGCGGGGCGGCCGCGAGCACGCTCTCGCGCAGCGTGGGCAGGTACGGGAACCGCCGGACCAGCCGGGGATCGTCGTACAGCGCGGCCCGTACGGGGGGCAGCGCACCGCGCGTGAGCACCTGGCGCTGGACCGGCTCGCTGGTGAGGTACGCGATCAGCCGCGCGGCGGAGTCGGGGTGCCGCGCATGGGCGGCGACGGCGAGGTTGGAGCCGCCGAGGACGCTGGTCCCCGGCCCGTCCGGCCCCGGCAGGGGTACGGCTCCGACCTTCCCGGCGACCGCGGAGCCCTCGGCGGACGCGGCGACGTAGGCGTAGGGCCAGTTGCGCAGGAAGAGCAGTCTGCCGTCCTGGAAGGCCTGTTTGGACTCCTCCTCCTTGTAGGTCAGCGCCTCCTGGGGGATCCAGCCGTCGCGGACCCCGCGGGCGAGGAACCCGATGCCCTCGCGGGCCGCCCGGGAGTCGACGGTGACGCGCTCGCCCTCGTCGCCCAGGATGGTGCCGCCCGCCGAGTAGACGGCCTCGGCCGCGTTGACGGTCAGGCCCTCGTAGGGCAGGAACTGGCCGGCGTAGCCGTCGAGTCCGTGCGTCGGGGCGAGGGTCTTCGCGGCCCGCTCCAGGTCGGCCCAGGTGCGCGGCGGCGCCACGCCCTCGGCGTCGAGCACGTCCGCGCGGTACAGGAGCAGCCCGGCGTTGGTCACGTACGGGACGGCGTACAGCCGGCCGTCGTAGGTCGCGGTGTCCACGACGCCCGGCAGGAAGGTGTCCAGGGGGAAACCGTCGCGCGGCAGCGGGCGGATCCAGCCGCCGGCGGCGAACTCCGAGGTCCAGCTGACGTCGATGTTGAGGACGTCGAAGCGGCCGCGGCCGGCGCCGCGCAGGTCCGTGATCATCTGCGCGCGGGTCTCGTCGGCCGAGTCGGGCAGCTCGACGAGCGTGACCTCCTCGCCGGGGTGGGTGCGGTTCCAGCCGTCGAGCAAGCGGCCGAGATAGCCGGTGAGGTCCCCCGCCGTGGCCAGGGTGAGCGGGCCGCGCCCGTCGCCGGGAGCGGCCTGGTCGGCCCGCGCCCCGGAGACCACGCCCACGGCCAGGAGCACGACGAGGACGAGAAGGCCCCTACCGGCGGCATGGATCCACCGCATAGGTTCCTCCCTGTGCACCCGCACCCGGCACCCTTGCCGGGGTCAGTGGCCATGTATACCTGTTAGGTATCGGCGATACTAGGGCGTGCGGCACATCGTGTGAGGCGCGCGGGAGACGGAACCGGACGCGCCGCACCTGGCACGAAGGACGCGGGGAGGAGAGCACGAGTGCGGCAGTCGCTGCTGGCCCTGCTCGCCCGCGGTCCGGCCCACGGCTACGAGCTGAAGCAGGACCTTGAGCAACTGCTGGGCTCCGCGTACCCTCAGCCGAACGTCGGCCAGATCTACGTCACCCTGGGCCGCCTCGAGAAGTCGGGGCTGATCGAGGGCGAGGACGTCGAGCAGTCCAGCCGGCCCAACAAGAAGGTCTACCACCTCACCGACGCCGGGCGGGAGGCGCTGCGCGCCTGGTTCGAGGAGACCGCGGACGAGCCGCGGGTGCGGGACGAGTTCTTCATGAAGCTGGCCCTCGCCCCGCAGACCGGCCTCGCCGACCGGATCGCCCTGATCAACCGCCAGCGGCGCCAGTACCTCAACACCATGCGGCAGCTGTCGAAGCTGGCCGCCGCCGAAGACCGGGACAACCGCGTCGCCCATCTGCTGATCGAGGGCGCGATGCTGCACCTGCAGGCCGACCTCGACTGGCTGGAGCGGTGCCAGGAAGAGCTGGAGGAGCTGGAGTGAGCGAGAGTCCCGCTCCCGTGCTGCGCGCCGAGGGCCTGGTCAAGACGCACCACGGCGAGGGAGCCCCGGCGCACGCGGTGCGCGGGGTCGACCTGCGGGTGAAGCGCGGCGAGTTCGTGGCGGTCACCGGCCCGTCCGGCGCCGGCAAGTCGACCCTGCTGCATCTACTCGGCGGGCTCCAGCGTCCGGACGCCGGCAGCATCTGGCTGGACGGCGAGCGCACCGACGCCTACAGCGAGGCCCGCTGGGCGGTGGAGCGCAGGAAGCACATCGGGATCGTCTTCCAGTTCTTCAACCTCGTCTCGAACCTGTCGGTCGCCGACAACGTCGAGCTGCCGGCGCTGCTCGCCGGGACCCCGCCGAGGAAGGCCCGCGCCGGGCGGGAGGAACTGCTGGCCGAGCTGGGCCTGACGGGCAAGGAGCGGAGCATGCCGGGCGAGCTGTCCGGTGGTGAGCAGCAGCGGGTCGCGCTGGCCCGCGCCCTGGTCAACCATCCGCCGCTGCTCCTGGCCGACGAACCCGCCGGCAGCCTGGACAGCAGGGGCACCCGCGAGGTGATGCGGCTGCTGTCCCGCTTCCACCGGCGCGGGCAGACGATCCTGCTGGTCACGCACGACGCCCGGCTGGCGAGCGCCGCGGACCGGGTGATCAGCTTCTTCGACGGGCGGATCGCCGACGACGCGGAACTGGACGGGACACCGTCGCCCGGCCGGGGAACGTCCGGGGTGCTGGAGCTCAGGGACTGACCCACGAGGCGGCCGGGGACTGACCCCCGGCCCTGCACGGAACGGAACACGGGACCGGCAAGGGACCGACGAAGGACTGACGAAGGACTGGCATGCGGATGTACGACGGTCCGGGCGTCCGGCGCCGGCGAAGGGGCTGACGCCGGTGCGAGCGAGCTTGCGCTGGGCGCATTCCGATCTGCGCACGCACCGCGGTGAGGCGCTGTTCCTGGTCCTGGCCACCGCGGGCATCGTCGCGTCCCTGCTGCTGGCCACGGCCCTGTTCGGGTACGCGACCAACCCCTGGCAGCGGACCTTCGCCCAGGCCCGCGGCGCGCATGTCACGCTGCACACCACGGCCCTCGCCGACGCCTCGAAGCTGGCGGACCTGGACGGGGTGGAGTCCGTCGCCGGCCCCTTCCCCACGGCCGCCGTCACCCTCGCCGCCCGCGGCAGCCGGGCCTCCGCCGAACTGCGCGGCACCGTCGAACAGCCCGGGACCGGCCGCCCGCTGATCACCTCCGGGCACTGGCTGGACCCCGCCACGCCCGACGGCGTGGTCCTGGAGAGCAGCCTCGCCCGTGCCCTGCTCACCACGCCCGGCGACACCCTCACCCTGCCCGGCACCGCGCGGACCCTGACCGTGGTGGGCGTCGCCGACAGTGCCGAGCCGCGTTACCGGCCGGGGGAGCAGCCCGGTCTGGTGTGGGCCCTGCCGTCGGCCGTGGCCGACCCCGACGGCCAGGTGGCCGGGCTGCGGCTGACCCATCCGGCCGACAGCGGGTACGTGGTGCAGCGGGCGGTGACCGTGCTGGGGGCCGGCGCCATCGGGGAGGTCTCCACCTGGCAGCAGGCGCGGGCCGAGGCGCAGGGCGACAACCGGCTGCTCGGCCAGGTCCTGGGCCTGTTCGGGCTCGGCGCGCTGGTCGCCGCCGGGTTCGCGGTGCACGGGGCGATCAGCACCCGGATCCGGGGGCACCTGCGGGACATCTCCGTCCTCAAGGCGATCGGCTTCACCCCGGGGCAGGTCGTGCGCGTCTTCCTTCTTCAGCATCTCGGCTACGCCCTGCTGGGCGCGGTGGCGGCCGCCGCGCTGACCGAGGCGCTGGGCAGTGGGACACCGGGGCGGCTCGGGGACGCGGTCGGCGTGTGGCAGGGGCTGCCGGGACACACCGTGGCGCTGTTCGTGGTGCCCGTGGGGGCGGTGCTGTTCATCGGCGCCACCACCGGGCTGGCGGCGTGGCGGGCGGGCCGGGTGCCGCCGGTGCCGGTGCCGAGGCCGGCGGCGCCCGAGGCCGGCCGGCTGACGGGCGTGGCGCGACGGGCGCTCGGGGCCCGGGTGCCGCCCGCCCTGGTCCTGGGCTGGCACAAGGCGTTCACCCGCCGTCCGCGCTCCCTGGGCACGGTGGCCAGGCTGGCACTGCCGCTGCTGCTGATCGTGACGGCGCTGAGCGCGTGGACCACCATCGACCGTTTCCGGAGCAGCCCGGAGCTGATGGGGCTGCCCGCCGCGCTCAGCGTCCGCGCGGACGCCTCGCTCGGCGACCGGGAGGCCCGCGCCCTGCTGGAACGCGATCCGCAGGTCGCCGCCGCCCATCCGGGCGTGGAGGTGGCCGCCCTGGTCCCCGGCCAGACCGCCACGATCGCGCTGCGCGGCTTCGGTACCCGCCAGGAGCCCTACCCGTTCACCCTGGCCGAGGGCCGCGCCGCGCACGGGCCCGACGAGGCGGTGGCCGGGCAGGGGCTCCTGGACCTGCTGCACGTACGGGTCGGCGACTGGGTGCGGGTGACCGTCGGCGACCGGCCGCAGGTGCTGCACATCGTCGGCCGCAGCATCGAGCCGGAGAACGCCGGACGGGTCGTCTCCACCTCGCTCGACACCCTCCGCGGCAACGACCCCGGTCTGAAGCCCGACCTCTACCAGCTCCGGCTGGTGCCCGGCGCCGACCCCGGGGCCGTCGCCGAGCGGCTGGCCGACGCCGGGGACGGCCGGCTCGACGTGCATGCCGTGGCCGACCCGGCCGAGGGGCTGCCCCCGTTGCGCGCGGTCGTGGCCGGGCTGATCGCCGTACTCGCGCTGATCGGGCTGATCGAGCTGCTCACCGCGATCGGGGGCACGGTCCGCGAGGGCGAACGGGACCTGCTCGCGCTCAAGGCGATCGGCCTCTCGCCGCGGCAGATCACCGCGATCACGGTCACGGCCACCTCCTGCACCGCACTGGCCGCCGTGCTCCTCGCCATGGGGCTGGGGCTGCCACTGGCGCACTGGCTGATCGACGCCCAGGGACGGTCGAGCGGCGTCGGCGCCGGAATCGCCCGGGTGCCCTCCCCCGCGCTCCTGGTGCTGCTCGGTGCCGCCGCGGTGCTGGGTGCCGCCGTCCTCTCCGCCCTCCCGGCCGCCCGCGCGGCCCGGCGCCGCCTCGCGGACACACTGAGCGCGGTCGCGTGACGGGATCGCGGAGTGACGGGGTAGGCGGGGCGCCCGGCCGGGGCGATGTCTCCGGTCCGACGGCCCGGGTGTCCGGCGGCTCAGCGCGCGTAGGGGTTCTGCGCGGGCGAGGAGTACGGACTGCCGGGGGTGCCCTGGGCGTACGGGGACTGCGGGTAGGCGTAGGGGTTCCCCTGTACCGGGAGGTGCGGCTGCCCCGGACCGGGCGCCGGTACCGGGTGCGCTGCCGGGGCCGGTGCGGGGACCGGCAAAACGAGTCCCGGGAACGGGCCCTGGGTCGCCGGGTGGTCCGCCAGCCGGACGCCGTAGCGACGCTTGAGCCGCCGCAGTTCCAGCAGCGCGATCCCGGTGACCGTCAGCGGGGCGGCCAGGATGAAGACGATGCCCAGGGCCAGCCCGAACCCCTTCAGATCACCGGTGATCAGGTCCGGCAGGGCCATCAGCCAGCAGGTGACGACGGCGAGCAGCGCCGGCAGCGAGCGGTGCACGGCGCCCGTGCCGAAGAAGTTCCCGGAGACCCGCAGCGCCGCGGCGAAGACGAAGACGACCAGCCACAGCATCACCAGGCAGAGGACCAGGAACAGCCCCAGGTCCTCCCTTCCGAGCCCGAGCATCACCCATGCCAGCAGCACCGGGACGGCGAGGGCGCAGACGAAGAGCAGCAGCAGCTTGAACGCGTCGGCCAGCGGTACCCGCAGCTCCCGTACGGTGCCGGTGCGCCGCCACACCAGGAGCATCACGCCGACCGTCAGCGGGGTGAGGAACAGCAGGACCACGGCCGCGGTCAGCGTGTTCGTCAGCAGCTCCGTGAAGTCGAATCCGCCGACGAGGAAGGTGTACACACCGAGGGTGGCGGCCAGTCCGGCGATGATCCGGATCCGTTTGAGCCGTTCGATGGACGGATCGAGCGACTCGGGGATCCATGCGGGATGGAAGAGTGCCCGCGCCACCTGATGGGGCTTCAGGAACGATGCCGCCTTGAGTCTGCCGCCTGTCCAACTCCCGCGTGTACGACCCAACTTGAGCGCCCCCGAACGTTCGCCGCAATGACTGACACCATGATCGACGGGGGATTCTACGGGAAGCGGGCGACAGTCCGTCGCCCGCTTCCCGCTCCGCTCTCAGCTCCGGCCGCGCAGCTCCCGGTAGGTGGCGACCAGGGCCCGGCTGGAGGCGTCCAGACCGGGCACGTCAGCGCCTTCGGTGAGCGCGGGCTCGACACGCTTGGCGAGCACCTTGCCGAGCTCCACGCCCCACTGGTCGAAGGAGTCGATGTTCCAGATCGCGCCCTGCACGAACACCTTGTGCTCGTAGAGGGCGACGAGCTGGCCGAGGACGGACGGCGTCAGCTCGCGCGCGAGGATCGTGGTCGTGGGGTGGTCGCCCTTGAACGTCTTGTGCGGCACCAGTTCCTCGGGCACGCCCTCGGCGCGCACCTCGTCCGGCGTCTTGCCGAAGGCCAGGGCCTGCGTCTGGGCGAAGAAGTTGGCCATCAGCAGGTCGTGCTGCGCCTTGAGTTCGTCGCTCAGCTCGGCGACCGGCTCGGCGAAGCCGATGAAGTCCGCCGGGATCAGCTTCGTCCCCTGGTGGAGCAGCTGGTAGTAGGCGTGCTGCCCGTTGGTGCCCGGCGTGCCCCAGACGACGGGACCGGTCTGCCACTGGACCTCGCGCCCGTCCCGGCCGACGTACTTGCCGTTGGACTCCATGTCGAGCTGCTGGAGATAGGCGGTGAACTTCGACAGGTAGTGCGAGTACGGCAGGACCGCGTGCGACTGGGCGCCCAGGAAGTTGCCGTACCAGACGCCCAGCAGGCCCAGCAGCAGCGGCACGTTGGACTCGGCCGGGGCGGTGCGGAAGTGCTCGTCGACGAGGTGGAACCCGTCGAGCATCTCCCGGAAGCGGTCCGGGCCGATGGCGATCATCAGCGACAGGCCGATCGCCGAGTCGTACGAGTAGCGTCCGCCGACCCAGTCCCAGAACTCGAACATGTTCGCCGTGTCGATGCCGAAGCCGGCGACCTTCTCCGCGTTCGTCGAGAGGGCGACGAAGTGCTTGGCGACGGCGGCCTCTCCCCCGTCGAGCGCGTTCAGCAGCCAGGTCCGTGCGGAGGTGGCGTTGGTGACCGTCTCGATGGTGGTGAACGTCTTGGACGCGATGATGAACAGCGTCTCGGCCGGGTCCAGGTCGCGGATGGCCTCGTGCAGGTCGGAGCCGTCCACGTTGGACACGAAGCGGACCGTGAGGTCGCGGTCGGTGAAGGCGCGCAGCGCCTCGTACGCCATCGCGGGACCGAGGTCGGAGCCGCCGATGCCGATGTTGACCACCGTGCGGATGCGCTTGCCGGTGTGACCGGTCCACTCACCGGAACGCACGCGGTCGGCGAAGGCGGCCATCCTGTCGAGAACGGCGTGCACGCCCGGGACGACGTTCTCCCCGTCGACCTCGATCACCGCGTCGCGCGGCGCCCTGAGGGCGGTGTGCAGGACGGCCCGGTCCTCGGTGGTGTTGATCCGCTCACCGCGGAACATGGCATCGCGCAGCCCGAACACGTCGGTGGCCGCGGCCAGTTCGCGCAGCAGCCGCAGGGTGTCGTCGGTGACGAGGTGCTTGGAATAGTCGATGTACAGGTCACCGACCCGGAGCGTGTACGCGGTCCCCCGGTCGGGGTGGGCGGCGAACACCTCACGCAACCGCAGGTTCCCGAGCTCCTCGCGGTGCTTGGCCAGTGCGGTCCACTCGGGAGTCTGGTCGAGCCTGGTACGGCCGTCTGCGTTCATCTCGGACTTCAGCCTTCTTCCTTGCTGCCTGTGCTGCGTATCCGCCCCGCTGCCGGTTCCAACCTAATTGATCAGAGGTGGACATCACCTGTCGTGACGCCGTCGTGGGGCGCAACAACAGATACGGCTGTCCGGCCCCCGGGTATTCAGCGCGGCGACGGGCAGGAGGTCCGTCGGGCCGGGCTACGGGCAGGACAGGCGGGAGAGGCAGGGCCGAGGACGGGGCCGCGGGCGGGAAGAGGGAGCCGGCTGCGAGCAGCCGGACATGAACACGGCACAACGCGGACACGGCTCAGGGACG
Source organism: Streptomyces sp. NPDC085927 (assembly GCF_044540975.1). NCBI lineage: Bacteria > Bacillati > Actinomycetota > Actinomycetes > Kitasatosporales > Streptomycetaceae > Streptomyces > Streptomyces sp. NPDC085927. The sequence goes on along the minus strand of NZ_JBITSN010000002.1, from coordinate 759,349 downwards.
GCACGGTGCGGCGCAGGCCGCCTGGCCGCCCGCACACCGCACGGGCCCGGCCGGCCGTCGGCTCCCGAACCGAACCGGACCGAACGGCTAGATCTCGCCCCGCAGTTTGGCGAGCGCCTCGGCGAGGATCGCCTCACCGTCCGCGTCGCTGCGCCGCTCCCGCACATAGGCGAGGTGCGTCTTGTACGGCTCCGTACGCGGCGGGTCCGGGGGGTTCTCCCGGTCCTGGCCGGCCGGGAAGCCACAGCGGGGGCAGTCCCACGTATCGGGTACCTGCGCGTCGCTCGCGAAGCTCGGCTGGGTCTCGTGCCCGTTGGAGCACCAGAAGGAGAGGCGCAGCCGCGGCGCTGACTCACCGCGTTCGGCCTCACCCATCGGCCCCGCACCGACCCGGCTTCCCCGGATCGCGTTGCCACTTGCCACGGTTGTAACTCCCTGCGTGATGGCGCGGCGGAGCGAGTCGGCGTTCCGCTTCGCTGCGAGCGCCTCAGTCTACGTAAGGCCCAACGCGCGTCCAGTGATTGGAGTTACCGCTCCCCTATCCAGACGCAAGCCCCATGATAGGCCGCGCTGTGCTGCGCGTACCGGACATGGGGCCTTACGTGGGGAATGCGCACCCGAGGCGGGCGGATGGTCCGCCGGGATCTTCGGCTCGGATCAACCCGTCTTCATCATGATGCCGAGCGTGATGATGCAGACGGCCCAGAGCAGCCCGACCACGACGGTGATCCGGTCGAGGTTGCGCTCGGCGACCGAGGAGCCGCCGACGGAGGACTGCATGCCGCCACCGAACATGTCGGAGAGACCGCCGCCCTTCCCCTTGTGCATCAGCACCAGCAGCATCAGCAGCAGGCTGAAGACGATCAGGGCGATCGAGAACCCCAAAACCACGGCTGGACCAACTTCCTCGGATTCGGATGGGACGACGCGGGGTCCAGCTCAGGACTGGACCCCGCAAGGGTACGACGGATCGCGGCTAGCGCCTACTCACTGGTCGCGAAAGCGGATGATCTTGACGAACTCGTCCGCGTCCAGCGAGGCACCGCCGACCAGCGCGCCGTCGATGTCGGCCTGCGCCATGATCTCGGCGACGTTGCCCGACTTGACCGAGCCGCCGTACTGGATGCGGACCTGGTCGGCCACTTCCTGCGAGTACAGCTCGGCGAGCTTGCCGCGGACGGCGGAGCAGACCTCCTGGGCGTCCTCGGCGCCGCAGACCTTGCCGGTGCCGATGGCCCAGACGGGCTCGTAGGCGATCACGACGGACTCGGCCTGCTCGGCGGGCACGTCCTTCAGACCGCCCTCGACCTGGGCGAGGGTGTGGGCGACGTGGTTGCCGGCCTCGCGGACGGCCAGTTCCTCGCCGACGCACAGGATCGGCGTGATGCCGTGCTTGAACGCGGACTTGACCTTGGCGTTCACGAGCTCGTCGGTCTCGGCGTGGTACTGCCTGCGCTCGGAGTGGCCGACCGCCACGTACATGCACTTCAGCTTGGCCAGCATCGGGCCGGAGATCTCGCCGGTGTAGGCACCGCCGTCGTGCGCCGAGATGTCCTGGGCGCCGTACCTGATCTTCAGCTTGTCGCCGTCGACGAGGGTCTGCACGGAGCGCAGGTCGGTGAAGGGCGGCAGGACGGCGACCTCGACCCCCTCGTAGTCCGTGTCGGCCAGGGCGAAGGCGAGCTTCTGGACGTGGGCGATGGCCTCGAGGTGGTTGAGGTTCATCTTCCAGTTGCCCGCCATCAGCGGGGTGCGGCCTTTTTCAGCAGCGGTCATTGAGGGTCAGTCCTCCAGTGCGGCGAGGCCGGGGAGCGTCTTGCCCTCGAGGTATTCGAGGGAGGCGCCGCCTCCGGTCGAGATGTGGCCGAATGCCTTTTCGTCGAAACCCAGGATGCGGACGGCCGCGGCGGAGTCGCCGCCGCCGACCACGGTGTAGCCCGGGGAGTCGAGGAGAGCCTGGGCGACCGCTTTGGTGCCCTCGGCGTAGTCGGGGTGCTCGAAGACGCCCATGGGGCCGTTCCAGAAGACGGTGGCCGCGTCGGCGAGCTTCGAGGCGTAGAGCGTGCAGGTCTCGGGGCCGATGTCCAGGCCCATTCGGCCGGCCGGCATGGCGTCCGCGGCGACGACGGCGGGGTGGGCCGGTGCCTTCGTCTTCAGGTCCGGGAACTCCTCGGCGACCAGGGTGTCGACCGGCAGCACCAGTTCGACGCCGTTCTTCTCGGCGCGCTCCAGGTACTCGGTGACGGCGGACAGCTGGTCCTCCTGGACCAGCGACGTGCCGATCTCGTAGCCCTTGGCCTTGAGGAAGGTGTACGCCATGCCGCCGCCGATGAGGATGCGGTCGGCCTTGCCGAGCAGTTCGTCGATGACGGCGAGCTTGTCGGAGACCTTGGCGCCGCCGAGGGCGACGACGTAGGGCCGCTGGACGTCGTCCGTGAGCTTCTTCAGGACGCCGACCTCGGTGGCGATGAGGAAGCCGGCGGCGTGCGGCAGGCGGGCCGGGAGGTCGTACACGGACGCGTGCTTGCGGTGCACCGCGCCGAAGCCGTCGCCCACGTAGAGGTCGGCGAGGCCGGCCAGACGGTCGGCGAAGGCGCCGCGCTCGGCGTCGTCCTTGGCCGTCTCGCCGGCGTTGAAGCGCAGGTTCTCGAGGACCGCGACCTGTCCGTCGGCGAGGCCGGCGACGGTGGCGGTGGCGGACTCGCCGACGGTGTCCGTCGCGAACGCCACGTCGGCGCCGAGGAGTTCACCCAGGCGGGCGGCGGCCGGGGCGAGCGAGAAGGCGGGGTCCGGGGCGCCCTTGGGGCGGCCCAGGTGCGAGGCGACGACGACACGGCCGCCCGCTTCGGCAAGAGCCTTGACGGTGGGCAGCACCGCGCGGATGCGGCCGTCGTCGGTGATGGTGGTGCCGTCCAGCGGCACGTTGAGGTCGGCGCGGACGAAGACCCGCTTGCCCGCGACCCCTTCGGAGAGGAGTTCGTCGATCGTCTTCATGAAGGGACTCCTGGAGAAGAGCTTGTGTTCGCTCGTGATCGCTCGTGATCGGAAGCGGTCGACCGCTCCGATACGTGCGTCAGGGCTCGGACAGCGCGTTGGCGCGCCGGCCGAGCCCTGCACTCATATCAGGCGGTCTGCTCCACGATCAGAGCTGGTTGCCGACGAAGACCGTGAGGTCGACGAGGCGGTTGGAGTAGCCCCACTCGTTGTCGTACCAGCCGATGATCTTCACGCTCTTGCCGTCCTGGACCATGGTCAGGGACGAGTCGAACGTGCAGGACGCCGGGGCGTTGACGATGTCGGAGGAGACGATCGGGTCCTCCGTGTACTCGAGGAGACCCTTGAGCTCACCCTCGGCGGCCTTCTGGAAGGCGGCGTTGACCTCTTCCTTGGTGACCTCGCGGCCGAGCTCGACGACCAGGTCGGTGACCGAGCCGGTCGGGACCGGGACGCGCATCGCGATGCCGTCCAGCTTGCCCTCGAGCTGCGGCAGCACCAGGGCGGTGGCCTTCGCGGCACCGGTCGTCGTCGGGATGATGTTCTCGGCGGCGGCACGGGCGCGGCGCAGGTCCTTGTGCGGGAAGTCCAGGATGCGCTGGTCGTTCGTGTACGCGTGCACCGTCGTCATCAGGCCCTTGACGATGCCGAAGTTCTCGTCGAGCACCTTCGCCATCGGCGCCACACAGTTGGTGGTGCAGGAGGCGTTGGAGATGACGTGGTGGTTCGCCGGGTCGTACTTGTCCTGGTTGACGCCCATGACGATGGTGACGTCCTCATCCTTGGCCGGAGCCGAGATGATGACCTTCTTGGCGCCACCGGTGATGTGCTTCCCGGCGTCGGCCTTCTTGGTGAAGATGCCGGTCGACTCGATGACGATGTCGACGCCCAGCTCGCCCCACGGGATGTCGGCGGGGTTGCGCTCGGAGAGCACCTTGACCGTCTTGTCGCCGACCGTGATCGTGTCGGCGGTGTGGGAGACCTCCTGCTTGAGGCGGCCCAGAATGGTGTCGTACTTCAGCAGGTGGGCAGTGGTCGCGGTGTCACCCAGGTCATTGACGGCCACGATCTCGATGTCTGCGCCCTGCTCGAGCAATGCGCGGAAGTAGTTCCGGCCGATGCGGCCAAACCCGTTGATGCCTACGCGGATCGTCACGAACCGATCTCCTCGTTGGTGCGCCGGCACAAGTCGCCGGCGAGCTGTATGGGATGTCCCCGACCACCCCCGACCCTACCTCTCCGGGGCCACGCCCGTGACATCGAGTCGGGCCATACCCGGCAGGCCGGCCCTTACCAGCCAGTAGGGTACGGACCGCCCAGGCCGAGGGCCCTTGTCCGGCCCGTCCGGCAGGGCGACTTGACCGGGGACGGAAGCCCTTCCCGGGGTCCCGTCACCGTGCCGGAGTCCGCGGAGGAGCCGCCCGCCCGCCCTCTCACCGGACCGGCTTTCGGCCGGCTGCGGCCGATCGGTGAGCGGGGCGCAGGAGGTCTTGGCGGTGGGGGTTCGCCGGCGGGCGCCTGCGGTCGGCGCGTCCCGTCCGGGCCACTCGTCCCGGACGGGACGAGTGGCCGGGGCAAGTGGCCGACAAGGCCGCCCCCGCCGGACGGGAGGGCGTCAGCCGACGAGGTTGTCGGCGAGTTCCTCGCCGATGTTGGCCTCCGTGCCCGGGATGCCGAGGTCGGCGGCGCGCTTGTCGGCCATCGCGAGCAGCCGGCGGATCCGGCCGGCCACGGCGTCCTTGGTGAGCGGCGGGTCGGCCAGCGCGCCCAGTTCCTCCAGCGAGGCCTGCTTGTGCTCCATGCGCAGCCGCCCGGCCGCGGCGAGGTGCTCGGGAACGTCGTCGGCGAGGATCTCCAGGGCACGCTGCACCCGGGCGCCGGCGGCGACGGCCGCGCGGGCCGAGCGGCGCAGGTTGGCGTCGTCGAAGTTGGCCAGCCGGTTCGCCGTGGCGCGCACCTCGCGGCGCATCCGGCGTTCCTCCCAGGCCAGCACCGAGTCGTGCGCGCCGAGCCGGGTGAGCAGGGCGCCGATGGCGTCGCCGTCCCGGACGACGACCCGGTCCACGCCGCGCACCTCGCGGGCCTTGGCCGCGATGGACAGGCGGCGGGCGGCACCGACCAGGGCGAGCGCGGCCTCCGGGCCGGGGCAGGTCACCTCGAGGGAGGAGGAGCGGCCCGGCTCGGTGAGGGAGCCGTGCGCCAGGAACGCTCCGCGCCAGGCCGCCTCGGCGTCGCAGGTGGCCCCCGAGACCACCTGCGGGGGCAGACCGCGGATCGGGCGGCCCCGTCCGTCCACCAGGCCGGTCTGACGGGCCAGCTGGTCGCCGCCCGCGACCACCCGGACGACGTAGCGCGAGCCGCGGCGCAGCCCGCCCGGTGCCATCACGATCAGTTCGGAACTGTGTCCGAAGATCTCCATGATGTCCCGCTTGAGGCGGCGGGCGGCCATCGCCGTGTCCAGCTCCGCCTCGATCACAATGCGTCCGCTCACCAGGTGGAGGCCGCCGGCGAACCGCAGAATGGCGGAGACCTCCGCCTTTCTGCAGCAGGTCCGCGTGACGGGGAGCCGGGAGACCTCGTCCTTCACCGCTGCCGTCATCGCCATGGGCCGATCCTTCCATGCATCCGAAAAATACGGTCGTACGCGGCGGCCAGCAGCTCCGGGTCGTGCCGGGGGCTTCCGTCGGGCCGGGCCACCGGCGCCAGCTCGACCGCGGCGCCGAGCCGCTTGGCGGCGTCGGTCAGCAAGTCGCGGTCGGGCACGGCGGCCTCGTCGGCCAGCACCACGTCCAGGGCGAGTTTAGGGGCGTGTCGTCCCAAAACCTCCACATGACGCTGCGGGGAGAAGCCCTCGGTTTCTCCGGGCTGCGGGGCGAGGTTCAGGGAGAGCACCCGGCGCGCCTTGGTCCGGACGAGCGCGTCCAGCAGTTCCGGCACCAGGAGGTGCGGGATGACCGAGGAGAACCAGGAGCCGGGGCCGAGTACCACCCAGTCGGCGTCCAGGACCGCCTCGACCGCCTCGGGGACGGCGGGCGGGTCGTTCGGCACGAGGTGCACGGACTGCACCTCGCCGGGGGTGAGGGCGACGGTCGCCTGCCCGCGGACGGTGTCCACGGCGTCCGGGCGCTCCGGGTCGTGGCCCTTGACCAGGGCCTGGAGCTCCAGCGGTACGGCGGACATGGGCAGCACCCGCCCGTGCGCGCCGAGCAGCCGGCCCACCAGGTCCAGGGCCTGGACGTGGTCGCCGAGCTGCTCCCACAGAGCGACGATCAGCAGGTTGCCGACCGCGTGCTCGTGCAGGTCCCCCTTGGACTGGAAGCGGTGCTGGATGACCCGGGCCCAGGTCTGGCCCCATTCGTCGTCGCCGCACAGCGCGGCCAGCGCCTTGCGCAGATCGCCGGGCGGCAGTACGCCCAGTTCGTCGCGGAGCCGCCCGCTGGAGCCGCCGTCGTCGGCCACGGTGACGACGGCGGTGAGGTCGCCGGTGATCCGGCGCAGCGCGGCGAGCGAGGCGGACAGCCCCATGCCGCCGCCGAGGGCGACCACCTTGGGCTGGGCGCCCCGGCGTCGCGGTTTGGCGCCGCGGGCCTCGGTCCGCCGTCCGGCGCGCCCTTCGGGCATCGCCCGGCGCAGCCGGTGCAGCCGCGGAGTACGCGCGGTCATTCCCGTCCCATGTCCCGGTGGACGACCACCGTCTCCACGCCCTCCGCGGCGAGGCGGGCGGCGAGCTTCTCCGACATGGCTACCGAGCGGTGCTTGCCGCCGGTGCAGCCGACGGCGATGGTCACATAGCGCTTGCCCTCACGGCGGTAGCCCGCGGCGATCAGCCGCAGCAGCTCGGTGTACCGGTCGAGGAACTCCTTGGCGCCGGGCTGGTTGAGGACGTACGCCGCCACCTCCTCGTTGCGGCCGGTGAACGGGCGCAGTTCCGGGACCCAGTGCGGATTGGGCAGGAACCGCATGTCCACGACCAGGTCGGCGTCGACCGGGAGGCCGTACTTGAAGCCGAAGGACATCACGGTGGCCCGCAGTTCGGGCTCCTCGTCGCCGGCGAACTGGGCGTCCATCTTGGCGCGCAGCTCGTGCACGTTGAGGCTGGAGGTGTCTATCACCAGGTCGGCGTCGCCGCGCAGTTCGCGCAGCAGTTCGCGCTCGGCGGCGATGCCGTCGACGATGCGGCCGTCGCCCTGGAGGGGGTGCGGGCGGCGCACCGACTCGAAGCGGCGCACCAGGGCTTCCTCGGAGGACTCCAGGAAGACGATCCGCCGGGTGACGCCCCGGGTGTCGAGGTCGGCGAGGGATTCGCGGAGGTTGTCGAAGAAGCGCCGGCCGCGGACGTCGACGACGACCGCGATCCGGGCCACGTTGCCCTGGGAGCGGGCGCCGAGCTCCACCATGGTGGGGATCAGCGCGGGCGGGAGGTTGTCGACGACGAACCAGCCCAGGTCCTCCAGACACTTCGCGGCCGTGGAGCGACCCGCCCCGGACATGCCGGAGATGATCACCAGCTCGGGGATCGCCGCCTCGGGGGCCCCGGCCGTTTCCTTGCCCGTACTCACCTGTGCTCCGTCACCTGTTCCGTCGCCGTCGTCCTGCCGTGTCCCGGGACCTGCGTCCCGGCCGGTGCTCCGGACCGCGTCCGTGCCCGTGTCCCGGTCCGCTCCCTGGCCGGTGTCCTGGTGTGTCTCGTGCTCGGTCATCTCTCCAGCCCCCGTCGGTCGTCCGGGGCGCCCGTGGACACGGGCTCCCCGGGAGAACCCCCGGACTTCCCGGGTTCTTCCACGTCGTCCATGCCATCCATATCAACCATGTCATCCATGATCTCGCCCGTCGCCGTGTTCACGGCGGGACCGGCGGGGACCGCTCCGGCGAGGGCCGCGGTGATCGCCTCGGCCGTCTTGCGGCCTATGCCGGGCACGTCGCAGATCTGTTCGACGGTGGCCGCCCGCAGTTTCTTCACCGAGCCGAAGTGCTTGATCAGTGCCTGCTTGCGGGTCTCGCCGAGGCCGGGCACGTCGTCCAGCGGACCGGACCGGAAGCGTTTGGCCCGCTTGACGCGCTGATAGCTGATGGCGAAGCGGTGCGCCTCGTCCCGGACGCGCTGGAGCAGATAGAGGCCCTCGCTGGTGCGGGGCAGCACCACCGGATCGTCGTCGTCCGGCAGCCACACCTCCTCCAGCCGCTTGGCGAGGCCGCACACCGCGATGTCGTCGATGCCGAGCTCGTCCAGGGCGCGGCGGGCCGCCGCCACCTGGGGGGCGCCGCCGTCGACGACCACCAGCTGGGGCGGGTACGCGAAGCGCTTGGGACGGCCGTCGTCCTCGGTGAGCGTGCTCGCGGAGGGTACGGCGGGGTCGCCGGCGGTCCCGTCCGGGCCGGGGACACTCCCGGCGCCGGCGGTCCGGTCCGGGCCCGGGGTCCCGTCCACGCCGGCCGTCCCGGCCATCCCACCGCCGGCCCCGGCCCCGGGCTCCTCGGCGTCGCTCCACTCGCCGGTCCGTTCCTTGTCGGCGAGGTAGCGCCGGAAGCGCCGGGTGATCACCTCGTGCATGGACCGGACGTCGTCCTGGCCGGCGAAGCTCTTGATCTGGAAACGGCGGTACTCGCTCTTGCGGGCCAGCCCGTCCTCGAAGACGACCATGGAGGCCACGACGTCGTCGCCCTGGAGGTGCGAGACGTCGTAGCACTCGATCCGCAGCGGGGCGCTGTCCAGGCCGAGGGCGTCGGCGATCTCCTCCAGCGCGCGCGAGCGTGTGGTCAGGTCGGAGGCGCGCTTGGTCTTGTGCAGGACGAGGGCCTGCTGGGCGTTGCGCTCCACGGTCTCCATCAGGGCCCGCTTGTCCCCGCGCTGCGGGACCCGCAGGGAGACGCCCGAGCCGCGCCGCCCGGTGAGCCACTCCTGGACGGGCTCCACCGGGTCGGGCAGCGCGGGGACCAGGACCTCCTTCGGGACGGCGTCGCCGGTCTCCTCGCCGTACAGCTGCTGCAGGGCGTGCTCCACGAGGGCGCCGGTGGTGATCTCCTCCACCTTGTCGGTGACCCAGCCCCGCTGGCCGCGCACGCGTCCGCCGCGCACGTGGAAGATCTGGACGGCCGCCTCCAGCTCGTCCTCGGCGACCGCGATCAGGTCGGCGTCGGTGGCGTCGGTGAGGACCACCGCGCTCTTCTCCATCGCCTTCTTCAGCGCCCCGATGTCGTCCCGCAGGCGGGCGGCCCGCTCGTACTCCATCTCCTCGGCCGCCTCGGTCATCCGCTGCTCCAGGCGACGCAGATGGGCGCCGGTGCGGCCCGCCATGAAGTCGCAGAACTCCTCCGCGAGTTCGCGGTGCTCCTCGGCGGAGATCCGGTCCACGCAGGGCGCCGAGCACTTGCCGATGTAGCCGAGCAGGCAGGGGCGGCCCGTGCGGGCGGCGTTCTTGAAGACACCGGCCGAGCAGGTGCGCACCGGGAACACCCGCAGCAGCAGGTCCACGGTGTCGCGGATCGCCCACGCGTGCCCGTACGGACCGAAGTACCGGACGCCCTTCTTCTTGTGACCGCGCATCACCTGCACGCGCGGGAACTCCTCGTTCATCGTCACCGCGAGGTACGGGTAGCTCTTGTCGTCGCGGTACTTGACGTTGAAACGGGGGTCGTACTCCTTGATCCAGGAGTACTCCAGCTGGAGCGCCTCGACCTCCGTGGACACCACCGTCCACTCCACGGAGACGGCCGTGGTGACCATGGTGCGGGTGCGCGGGTGGAGCCCGGCGAGGTCCTGGAAGTAGTTCGCCAGGCGCTGGCGCAGACTCTTCGCCTTTCCGACGTAGATCACCCGGCGGTGCTCGTCGCGGAACCGGTAGACCCCCGGCGAGTCGGGGATCTCACCCGGTTTGGGGCGGTAGCTGGAGGGGTCGGCCATGTCTCACACCCTACTGGCGGGGACCGACACAGCGGCGGGGGCGTGCGGCCACCGGCCGGGCACCGCTCCGGAAGGGTTATGACTGGTAGGAAGCGGGAATGTGGGGGGTCCGGCCCCTCGGGCGGGATGCCAGCAGAATGCGGACGCGGTCACGAGTCGGAGGGCTGGTCGGACAATGCGACAGACACGGATCGAGAAATCACGACGGCCGGCCGCCCGTGCCCGCCGGTACGCGGACGAGACGGCCGCCCTCCTCGACTCCCTCGACCCACGCGACCCCGACATCGTGCGCGCCAAGCGCCTGGGGTCGCGTCCGAGGAGCGGCCAGGACGCGGCAGGCCGGTCGTAGGAGAGTCGCAGGGAAGTCACCAGGGAAGCCTTTCGCAGCAGGACGTCAGGGGCCGTGCCGGCCCGAAGGCCGGCACGGCCCCTGACGCGTGCGCGCCGCGCGTGCGCACGCGCGGCGCGCACGCGCGGTGTCCGCTTGTTGGGCGTCAGGTGTTGTCGGGAATTGGTCAACACGCTTCAATGCGGGGGAACTCGGGGCCCTGAACGGCGGCGTACGGATGTGAAGACCCGTCCGCGCCGGCGGGGGAGGGTCCCGGGGTGCGCCGAGCGAACGGCCTGACCAGCCGTTGTGGACATTCAGAGAAAGGCCCCTGCATGCCGCACGCCACACCGCACACGGACACCACCGCGAAACTGGACTCGGCCCTGCGCGGCGGCCCCTTCCATGTCGCCCTGCGGGCCGCGATAGCCGCCCGCGGCCTGCCCCTGCAACGGGTGCAGCACCATCTGTCGCGCCACGGCGTGAAGGTGGGTGTCACCAGCCTCAGCTACTGGCAGCAGGGCGCCCGCCGCCCGCAGCGCGCGGAGTCGCTGCGGGCCGTACGGGCACTGGAGGAGATTCTGGAGTTGCCGGAGGAGTCGCTGATCCGTCTGCTCGCCGAGTCCGACGAGCAGACGCCGGACGGCCGCCCCTCGGGCCGTTCCTACCGCTCGCTGGTCGAGGCCTCGGGCGTCCTGGCGGGGCTGCTGGCCGAGCTCGACGCCCCGCGGGACAGCGGGCTGCAGACCCTGGGGCACCACGAGCGGGTCCGGATCGGGGCGCACCGGGAGCTGGCGGAACGTGAGTCCCACCACATCGTGCGCGCACACCGGGACGGCATCGACCGCTTCGTGGCCGTCCACCACGGCGACCCCGGTTCCGCGCCGGCCCGGATGACCGTGCACTCCCTGGAGAACTGCCGCACCGGCCGCGTCCGCTGGCAGCAGGACACCGGTGTGCTCGCGGCCGAGCTGCTCTTCGACACGCGGTTGCGGGCCGGTGACACGTTCCTGTTCCGGTACGCCGTCGAGGACGGCACGGCCGGCGTCTCGCGCGAGTACCTGCACGGGACGGACTCCCCCGGCGGCCAGTACGCGCTCCAGGTGTGCTTCGACGCCGGGGCGCTCCCGGCGCGCTGCCACCGGTTCACCCAGCACTCCGCGGCGGCACCGCGCGGTGGCCGTCAGGAGCTGGCGGTCAGCGCTCTGCACCGCTCGGTGCACCTGGTCGAGCCGCGCGTGCGCTCGGGGTACGTGGGGATCGGCTGGGACTGGGGCTGAGGCTCGGGGCCGAGGCTCGGGGCCGAGCCTCAGCCCTGCGGCCCGGGTCCGCGGCTCAGGTCTGCGCCCGGGTCCGCGGCTCAGGTCCGCGGCTCAGGTCCGCGGCTCAGGTCTGCGGCTTCGCGACGATCGTGCCGTTCCGGACCTCGACGGAGAGCGGGGTCAGCGGTGCCACCGCCGGCTCGCGCAGCACCTTGCCGGTGGTGGCGTCGAACTCGCTCCCGTGGCACGGGCAGATCAGCTTCGTCCCCTTCAGCTGGTTGATGGGACAGCTCGCGTGCGTGCAGAGGGTGCTGTACGCCGTGAAGGAGCCGTCGTCGCCCCGGCTGACGACGACGTTGTGGTCCCAGTACAGCTTGCTGCTCCCCCGGGCGACCTCGCTCTCCGCGCCGAGTTCGACGGGCCCGGCCAACTGCGAGGGCCGCTCCTCGCCTCCCCCGCAGGCGGTGAGGCCGAGTCCGGCCACAGGAGTGAGGGCCATGCCTCTCAGAACGGTGCGGCGGCTCGCGGCGGATCGGCCGGACATCGGGATCTCCACTGGTCGGACGGCGGTACGGGGCGACCTTACCGGGGGCGGTCCCTCCGGCCGCCGGGCGGGGAGCGGGTGAGGACGGCGGGACGGGACATGGCCCGCACGAGAGTGCGTAAACGCTTGCGCAAACGTTTACGTCTGCCGCCGGATGGGATAGCTTCCCCGTCACGGAGCCGCGGCGGGCACCCGCGTCGGCCGGTACGCGAAGGGAGTGGGCGATGGCGACCATGACGGACGTGGCGCGGTGCGCCGGGGTCTCGGTCGCGACCGTCTCGCACGTCCTGAACGGCACACGGCCGGTCCTCCCGCACACCCGCCAGGCGGTCCTGGACGCCGTCGAGGAGCTCGGCTACACCCCGAACACACTGGCCCGCTCACTGGTGACCTCCCGGACCCGCTCGATCGGGCTCGCGGTGTCGGCGATCAGCAACCCGTACTTCACCGAGATCCTCCAGGGCGTCGAGGCGGCCGCCCTGGAGTACGGCTACAGCCTGCTCATCGCCGATCCGCACGACGACCCCGAGCACGAGCGCAAGGTCGTGCAGCTGCTGCACGAGCGGCGGGTGGAGGGCGTGATCGTCGCGCCGTCCTCCCAGCCGCGCGCGCTGCTCGCCTACCTCGGGCGCCATCGCGTACCGGCCGTCCTCCTCGACCGGGTGGTCGAGAGCTCCGGGGAGGACGGCCCGCCCTTCGACCAGGTCTGCGCCGAGAACACGGAACCGACGGTCCGGCTGGTCACGCACCTCGCCGGGCTCGGCCACCGCCGGATCGCCCTGGTCGCGGGGCGGCCCGGGTTCAGCACCACCGCCGAGCGGATCGCCGGGTACCGGCACGGCCTCGCCGGTGCGGGGCTGCCGTTCGACGCACGGCTCCTGGCGCACGGCGACTCCGAGTCGGCCGGCGCCGAACGGGCCACCGGTGACCTGCTCTCCCTCGGCGCTCCCCCGACCGCGCTGGTCACCGGGAACAACGCCATGACGCTCGGCGCGCTGCGCGCCCTGCGCGCCCACGGGCTCTCCGTGCCCGGGGACATCGCGCTGTGCTGCTTCGACGACTTCGCCTGGGCGGACCTGTTCTCCCCCCGGCTCACCGCGATCGCCCAGCCCGGCAGGGACATCGGCGCCCGTGCCGTCCAGGTGCTCCTGGACCGGCTCGCTGCACCGGACCGGCCCGCGCGGACCGAACGGCTCTCCTGCGCCTTCGTGCACCGCACGTCCTGCGGCTGTCCGGACCCCCGGGACCCCCCTGAGCGGCCTGCGCAGTCCCCGTAGCCCCTATGGCCTCGGCGCACACAGCAGACCCACCACGGCGGATCCAGTGGCCGACAACCCAGCAACCCGACAAGCCGGCGACCCGGCACCCCGACAACCCGTGAAAGGGGCCCCTCGTGATCGTCGTAGCCGGTGAGGCACTGATCGACCTGGTACCGCAGGGCGCGGGTGCGCTCGCGGCGCTGACGCCGGCGCTCGGTGGCGGCCCCTACAACACGGCGGTGGCGCTGGGCCGTCTCGGCTCCCCCGTCGCCTTCTGCTCCCGGGTGTCCCGCGACGCCTTCGGCGAGGCGCTGCTGGACCGGCTGCGGGAGACCGGCGTGGTGGTGTCGCCGGTGCAGCGCGGTGACGAGCCGACGACGCTCGCCGTCGCCACGGTCGCGGCGGACGGCTCGGCGGTCTACTCCTTCTACGTGGAGGGGACGGCGGACCGGCTGTTCACGGTGCCGGACGCTCTGCCGGCCGGCACCCGCGCGGTGTCCTTCGGCACCTGCTCCCTCGTGCTGGAGCCGGGGGCGACCGCGTACGAGGAGCTGATGCGCACCGCCCACGCGCGCGGTGTGTTCACCGCGCTGGATCCCAACATCCGGCCGGGGCTGATCCCGGACCCCGACGCCTACCGGGCCCGGTTCCTGAGCTGGCTGCCCTCGGTGTCGCTGCTGAAGCTGTCCGAGGAGGACGCCCGGTGGCTCGGCGGCACGCCCGCGCGGTGGCTGGCGGCCGGTCCGGCGGCGGTCGTGGTCACCCGGGGCGGTGACGGGCTGACCGTGTTCACCCGGGAGGGCGGCGAGTACTCCGTGCCGGGTGAGCGGGTCGAGGTGGTGGACACGATCGGCGCGGGCGACACCGTCAACGCGGCACTGCTGCACGGCCTGGCGGCCCGGGGCGCGCTCAGCGGGCGGGGGGCTGCCGCGCTGGGCGCGGACGGCTGGCGGGAGCTGCTCGGCTTCGCGGCGCGCGCGGCGGCGATCACCTGCTCACGCGCGGGCGCCGAGCCTCCGTACGCCCACGAACTGGACGGCTGAGCCCCTGTCCGAGGCGTGATCCGCCGGACGGGCCGCAAGCACCGCAAGTGCCGTAAAGCCTTCGAGCCGTGCCCCGCGGGGTTCTCCCGCGGGGCACGGCTCGTCCACCGCCTTCGCACTGTCCGACCGGACGGATCCGGGTCCGGGCCCGGGCCCGCCGGGTCGTTCGTGCCGGGGGCGCGGATCAGGCCTTGGCCGTCCCCTTCCCGGTGGCCTTGGCGGCGGCGGTCTTGGCGGCCGTCTTCTTCGCCGGGGCCTTCTTCGCCGCCGCCTTGCGCGGGGCCCGCATCGGGGCGGCGTCGCTGATCCGGTCCGCGCCGAGGACGTCGCGCAGGAACTTGCCGGTGTGGCTGGTCGAGACCGCGGCCACCTGCTCGGGCGTGCCCTCCGCGACGACCAGGCCGCCACCGGAACCGCCCTCGGGGCCCATGTCGACGACCCAGTCGGCGGTCTTGATCACGTCGAGGTTGTGCTCGATGACGATGACCGTGTTGCCCTTGTCGACCAGGCCGGACAGGACGGTCAGCAGCTTGCTGATGTCCTCGAAGTGCAGTCCGGTGGTCGGCTCGTCCAGGACGTAGACCGTGCGGCCGGTGGAGCGCCGCTGCAGCTCGCTCGCGAGCTTCACCCGCTGGGCCTCGCCGCCCGACAGGGTGGTGGCCGCCTGGCCGAGCCGGACGTACCCGAGACCGACGTCGTGGAGCGTCTTCATGTGACGGGAGATCGCCGGGACGGCCTCGAAGAAGTGCATGGCCTCCTCGATCGGCATGTTCAGGACGTCGGCGACGGACTTGCCCTTGTAGTGGACCTCCAGGGTCTCCCGGTTGTAGCGGGCGCCGTGGCAGACCTCGCACGGGACGTACACGTCCGGGAGGAAGTTCATCTCGATCTTGATGGTGCCGTCGCCCGCGCAGTTCTCGCAGCGGCCGCCCTTGACGTTGAAGGAGAAGCGGCCGGGCAGGTAGCCGCGGACCTTCGCCTCGGCCGTCTCGGCGAACAGCTTGCGGACGTGGTCGAAGACGCCGGTGTACGTCGCCGGGTTGGAGCGCGGGGTGCGGCCGATGGGCGACTGGTCGACGTGCACGACCTTGTCGACCAGGTCGTCGCCGTCCACGCGTGTGTGCCGGCCGGGGACGCTGCGGGCGCCGTTCAGCTCGCGGGCCAGGTGGGTGTACAGGATGTCGTTGACCAGCGTGGACTTGCCGGAGCCGGAGACGCCGGTGACCGCGGTGAACACGCCGAGAGGGAAGGACACCTCGATGTCCCGCAGGTTGTTCTCACGGGCGCCGTGCACCGTGAGGAGACGCGACGGGTCGAACGGGCGGCGGATCTCCGGCAGCGGGATGGCCTTCCGGCCGGACAGGTACTGGCCGGTCTGCGACTCGGTGTTCTCGAGCAGCTCCTTGAGGGCTCCGCTGTGCACGACCTTGCCGCCGTGCTCACCGGCGCCCGGGCCGATGTCGACGATCCAGTCGGCGACCTTGATGGTGTCCTCGTCGTGCTCGACGACGATGAGCGTGTTGCCCATGTCGCGGAGCCTGACCAGGGTCTCGATCAGCCGGTGGTTGTCGCGCTGGTGCAGGCCGATGGACGGCTCGTCGAGGACGTAGAGGACGCCGACGAGACCGGAGCCGATCTGGGTGGCCAGGCGGATGCGCTGGGCCTCGCCGCCGGAGAGGGTGCCCGCCGCGCGGTTCAGCGAGAGGTAGTCGAGGCCGACGTCGACCAGGAACCGCAGCCGCTCGTTGACCTCCTTCAGCACGCGCTCGGCGATCTTCTTGTCGCGGGCGGAGAGCTTCATCGCGCCCAGGAAGTCCGCGCACTCGCTGATCGACATGGCCGAGACCTCGGCGATCGACTTCCCCATGACCGTGACGGCGAGAACGATCGGCTTGAGGCGGGTGCCTTCGCAGGAGGGGCAGGCGACCTCGCGCATGTAGCCCTCGAAGCGCTCGCGGCTGGCATCGGTCTCGGCCTCGCTGTGCCGGCGCTTGACGAAGGGGAGGGCGCCCTCGAAGGCCGTCGTGTACCGGCGCTCGCGTCCGTACCGGTTGCGGTAGCGGACCTCGACCTGGGTCTTGTGGCCGTGGAGCAGGGCCTTCTTGGCGCGCTGCGGCAGGCCGGCGAAGGGGATGTCCGTGCGGAAGCCCAGCGCGTCGGCGAGGGCTCCGATCAGCCGGGCGAAGTAGTCCTTGGTCTGGCCGTGCGACCAGGGGTGGATGGCACCCTCGTCGAGACTCTTGTCCGGGTCGGGGACGATCAGCTCCGGGTCGACCTCCATGCGCGTGCCGATGCCGGAGCATTCGGGGCAGGCGCCGAAGGGCGAGTTGAAGGAGAAGGAGCGGGGCTCCAGCTCCTCGAAGGACAGGTCGTCGTACGGGCAGTACAGGTGCTCGGAGAACATGCGCTCGCGCTCGGGGTCGTCCTCGGGGAGGTCGACGAAGTCGAGCACGACCATGCCGCCGGACAGGCCGAGCGCGGTCTCGACGGAGTCGGTGAGGCGGCGCTTGGCGCTTTCCTTCACGGTGAGGCGGTCGACGACCACCTCGACGGTGTGCTTCTCCTGCTTCTTCAGCGTGGGCGGGGTGGCGAGCTGGACGGTCTCGCCGTCCACCCTCGCGCGGGAGTAGCCCTTGGTCTGGAGGTCGGCGAAGAGGTCGACGAACTCGCCCTTGCGCTCCCGTACCAGCGGCGACAGCACCTGGAAGCGGCTGCCCTCCGGCAGCTCCAGCACCCGGTCGACGATGGCCTGCGGCGACTGGCGCGAGATGGGCCGGGAGCACTGGGGGCAGTGCGGCTTGCCGATGCGCGCGAAGAGCAGCCGCAGGTAGTCGTAGACCTCGGTGATGGTGCCGACGGTGGAGCGCGGGTTGCGCGAGGTCGACTTCTGGTCGATGGAGACGGCCGGGGACAGTCCCTCGATGAAGTCGACGTCCGGCTTGTCCATCTGGCCGAGGAACTGCCGGGCGTACGAGGAGAGCGACTCCACGTAGCGCCGCTGTCCCTCGGCGAAGATCGTGTCGAAGGCCAGCGAGGACTTGCCCGACCCCGACAGGCCCGTGAAGACGATGAGCGAGTCGCGCGGGAGGTCGAGCGAGACATTCTTGAGGTTGTGCTCGCGCGCTCCACGGACGATGAGACGGTCGGCCACGCGGGTCCGCACCTTTCTGAGAGAAGTGACAGGGGCGGGGCCCCCGTGTCTTCTCACACTAGGGCGAGCCACTGACAACGCCGGTCGGATTCACGGGTTGACAACAATCCCCGGCTCTCCAGCATGCCCGACGCCGCGCACGAGCTTATAGCACGTGCATTCGATTCACGGCCTTCCTTCGCCGCCTTCACCCGAAGGGGTGACGGGGCTAGGGTCGGCGCCATGATGGATCACGCTCATGACCTGGTGTCTGTACACGACGCGACCGAACGGCTGCTCAGCGCGGTCGCCGCACTGGACAACGCCACTGTGACGCAGACGTCACGGCTTCCGGCCTGGACCCGTGGACACGTCCTGGCTCACCTCGCGCGCAACGCGGACGCCCTGGTGAACGTCCTGGAGGGGCGTCCGATGTACGTCTCCGGCGCCGCCCGGGAGGCCGACATCGAGCGGGACGCCCCGCGCCCCCTCGACGTCCAGCTCGCCGACGTACGGGAGAGCGCGGCCCGCTTCCAGGAGGCGGGCGCGGTTCCGGCGGACTGGTCGCGCACGGTGGAGCTGCGCAACGGGATCACCGACCGGGCGGAGCGGTTGCCCTTCCGGCGCTGGGTCGAGGTGGAACTGCACCACGTGGACCTCGGTATCGGCTACGACCTGGAGGATCTCCCGGCGGAGTTCACCGAGCGGGAGATCGACTTCCTGGCGGCGCGGTTCGGGGGTCACCAGGACGTGCCTACGACGCGGCTGGCCAGCGCCGACGGCCGGACCTGGACCACGGGCGGCGGTGCGCGGGGCGGCCCGGTCGCGGTCGAGGGTCCGGCCGCCGAACTGCTCGGCTGGCTCGCCGGACGCCGTGACGGCTCGGGGCTGACGGTGACGTCCGGCACCCTGCCCGCCCTCCCCCCGCTATAGGCTGGCCGTCATGACGTACAGCGGGCGTGTGACGGTCGGCGGACCGGCCGACGTGCACGAACTCAAGGACCTGATGATCACCAAGGTCGCCGTCGGGCCCATGGGCAACAACGCCTATCTGCTGCGCTGCCGGGCCACCGACGAGCAGTTGCTGATCGACGCGGCCAACGACGCGGACGCCCTGCTGGGCACGATCGGTGACGACGGCATCGCGTCCGTCGTCACCACGCACCGGCACGGCGACCACTGGCAGGCGCTCGCCCAGGTGGTGGCGGCCACCGGTGCCCGCACCCACGCGGGCCGGGAGGACGCCGAGGGCATCCCGGTGCCGACGGACGTCCTGGTCGACGACGGTGACACGATCCGGGTGGGACGGGTGGAACTCACCGCGCGCCATCTCGTCGGCCACACACCCGGCTCGATCGCCCTCGTCTACGACGATCCGCACGGGCATCCCCACGTGTTCACCGGGGACTGCCTGTTCCCGGGCGGTGTGGGCAACACCCACAAGGACCCGGAGGCGTTCGCCGCCCTGATCCACGACGTCGAGACGAAGATCTTCGACGTGCTCCCCGACGAGACCTGGGTCTACCCCGGGCACGGCGACGACACCACGCTGGGCGCGGAGCGCCCGCAGCTCCCCGGATGGCGCGCGCGGGGCTGGTGAGCGGCGGCCTGGTGTCCCGGCACGGGCGCCGGCCCGGGTGAGCCCCGTCCTCCGCGGCGGATTCCAGGGGGCGGGGCCTACGCCCGTGCCCGTCCGGGGCCGGCCAGCGCCGCGATCCGCTCCACCGCGAACACGTACCCCTGCACCCCGCATCCCGCGATGACCCCGTCGGCCCGCAGCGAGACGTAGGAGTGGTGCCGGAAGGACTCCCGACGGTGGATGTTGGAGATGTGGACCTCCACCACGGGCAGGCCGTCGCAGGTGTTGAGGGCGTCCAGGATGGCGACGGAGGTGTGCGAGTAGGCACCGGGGTTGATCACGATGCCGCAGTGGTTCAGCCTCGCCTCGTGGATCCAGTCCACCAGCTCGCCCTCGTGATTGGACTGCCGCAGGTCCACCGTGCCTCCGTGTGCGCCTGCCGCCCCGGCGCACAGCGTCTCCACGTCGGCGAGCGTCTCGGAGCCGTAGATCTCCGGCTGACGCTGCCCGAGCAGGTTCAGATTGGGGCCGTTGAGAATCATGATCGGGGCATCGGCCAGGCTGCGGTGCACAGTTCCTCCGGTCCGTTCGGACAAGGTCGCAAAGAGAATGACGCGGGCCGCGGCGGCCGTCACCGGGACGCCGCTCGGACCGGTCTATCACGGTCCCGCGGGCGGCTGCCCCGGGGCCGGTGCGTCCATGGAACCGCCTCCGGGTGGGGGTGCGCCGGAGCGTGGGTCTGCGCCGGACACGCCCCCGCCCGGAGGCGGTTTCCGAAATAGGCCCTACGGGTTGATCGCCAGTTCGAGATAGGCCGCGAGGATCACCAGGTGCACCCCGCCCTGGAGCGGTGTGGCCCGGCCGGGGCGAACGGTCAGGGCGCCGACCACCACGGTCAGGGTGAGCAGCACCATATGGGTGTTGCCGAGGCCCAGGACGAGCGGGCCGGAGAGCCAGAGGGAGGCTATCGCGACCGCGGGGATGGTCAGGCCGATGCTGGCCATCGCGGAGCCGAGGGCGAGATTCACACTGGTCTGCACCCGGTTGCGCTGCGCCGCGCGCACCGCGGCGATGGTCTCGGGCAGCAGGACCAGCAATGCGATGATCACACCGACGACGGCGTGGGGCAGCCCGGCCGACTTGACACCGGACTCGATGGCGGGCGAGACGCCTTTGGCCAGACCGACCACTCCGACCAGGGCCAGGCCGAGCAGTCCGAGGCTGATCATGGCGGTGCGGGTGGAGGGCGCGTCCGCGTGCTCGTCCTCCGGTTCCACGACCGGCTTGGGCTTGCCGGGCTTGACCACGGGCAGGAAGTAGTCACGGTGCCGGACGGTCTGCGTCGCGACGAACAAGCCGTAGAGGATCAGCGAGGTGACCGCGGCGAAGGTGAGCTGCACCCCGGAGAACTCCGGGCCGGGCTTGCTGGTGGTGAACGTCGGCAGTACCAGGGTGAGGCCCGCCAGCGTGGCCACCG
Source organism: Streptomyces sp. NPDC085927 (assembly GCF_044540975.1). Classification (NCBI taxonomy): domain Bacteria; kingdom Bacillati; phylum Actinomycetota; class Actinomycetes; order Kitasatosporales; family Streptomycetaceae; genus Streptomyces; species Streptomyces sp. NPDC085927. The sequence continues at coordinate 738,832 of NZ_JBITSN010000002.1, read as the reverse complement.
TGGCGAGCGCCGCGCCGGCGCCTTCCGGATTGAAGGTGGCCGTGCCGTGCCGCAGCGAGCCGACCAGGAGACTCACGCCGAGGATGCCGTTGCAGGTGATCATCACGGCTGCGAAAACGGTGTCCCTGGCCAGGGACGCGGTATCGGGCCCGCCGTCGATCATCAGGGTGACGATCAGCGCGACCTCGATGATCGTGACGGCGACCGCGAGGACCAGTGAGCCGAAGGGCTCACCGACCCGGTGGGCCACCACCTCCGCATGGTGCACCGCGGCCAGCACGGCTGCCGCCAGCACCACGACCGCCACGGCGATGACCGCGCCGGACAGTTTGGTCCCCCAGGTCAGAGCCAGGAGAACCACTGCGAGCACGGGCACCAGGTGCGTCCACCGCTCGCCGATCGTTCTGAACCAACCGATCATGCGCGGCTCTCAGACGTGAAGGAACCCCGGCCTTCGGCCACTCGACGCTCTGTGGACCCGCCTGTCGTACTGATCACTTTCACATCCACACCATCACCAGATATCGGTTCGTGCGAGCGGTCCCGCCGCTGTCCGGCGGCTCCGGTCCCTCGCGTGCTCCCTGTCGTTCCGAGGTTGTCGTGGTCGCGCATGATCTCCTCTGCTGGCCGCAGGGACGGCCCTTGGCGGACGGCGGTGAGCGTGAGCGGCCGCTCTTTTGCCGGTTGGGTGTGATCGTCCGGCACGAGACAGGCAGATGCCGGGAGCGGTGCGCGACTCCGTGTCGCGCCCCGCTCCCGGGATGGTCTGTCCGTTTCCGGACGGACGGGTCAGACGTCGATGCTGTCCTTGGCGGTGCCCTCGCCCCGGCCCGCCTCGGCCTGGTCCTTCAGGGCCTGCTTCTTGGAGGCCCTGAGGCTGGTGATCGTGGTGACGACGAGGACGCCGCAGATCACGCCCAGCGACACCGGGATGCTGATCTCCGGAACATGGACCCCGGACTCGTGCAGTGCGTGCAGCACCAGCTTCACGCCGATGAAGCCGAGAATGATCGACAGGCCGTAGGACAGGTGGACCAGCTTCCGCAGCAGACCGCCGATGAGGAAGTACAGCTGGCGCAGACCCATGAGGGCGAACGCGTTCGCGGTGAACACGATGTACGGGTCCTGGGTCAGACCGAAGATCGCGGGGATCGAGTCGAGCGCGAAGAGCACGTCCGTGGTGCCGATGGCGAGCATCACGACCAGCATCGGGGTCATGACCCGCTTGCCGTTCTGCTCGATCCACAGCTTGGTCCCGTGGTACCGGTCGGCCACGCCGAACCTGCGCTCGGCGGCCTTGAGGAGCTTGTTCTCCTCGAACTCCTCGTCCTCCTCGTCGGCGCGGGCCTCCTGGATGAGCTTCCAGGCCGTGTAGATCAGGAAGGCGCCGAAGATGTAGAAGACCCACGAGAAGCTGGCGATGATCGCGGCGCCCGCGGCGATGAAGATCGTCCGCAGCACCAGGGCGATGAGCACACCGACGAGAAGCACCCGCTGCTGGTACTGCGTCGGCACCGCGAACTTCGCCATGATCAGGACGAAGACGAACAGGTTGTCGACGCTCAGCGACTTCTCGGTGATGTAGCCGGCGAAGAACTCTCCCGCGGGTTGTCCCCCGCCGAAGATCAGCAGGCCGATCCCGAAGAGCACGGCCAGGACGATCCAGACGATGGTCCAGATCCCGGCTTCCTTGACGGAAACGTCGTGCGGCTTGCGGCCGATGAAGAAGTCGATCGAGATGAGGGCGGCGAGGCCCACGACAGTCAGGACCCAAAGGGTCGAGGAAACATCCACTGCGCCTCCGGCAGATACGTCTCACGGAAAATGTCAGCGTCGTCGCTGCCGGAGGTCTCTTCCACCCAGGTCTGTCAGCGCTTGCCAGCGCCAGGACAAACCTATGGGCCGACGCCCCGGGACCAGGCCTGATCCGTATTGACGGGGTCGCCGCACAGACGGGGAGTACTCCCCTCCGTGTTCAAAACTTTACCCCCATCACCAAGGTTTGGTAAAGAGCGAGGTAAAAGAAATCCCAAAGCGGCAGGTGGAGGGCGGTCGTACGAGGGCATGGTCCAGGAGATGGGACGCCGGCGCCGCGTTTACGGACGCACGGTCACGGATTCCCGGTCAGGGGCGCCATGTCCGGCGGGCCTCGGCGACCCGGGTGAGCACCTGCTGGAGGACCTGGCTGCCCGGGGGTACGAGGGGTGGCTCATACGTCCAGGCGTGGCCGACCCACGGGTCGGCCAGATGACTGTCGGCCACCGGGGTCAGCCGCAGCAGGGAACGCCACAGGGGGTCCAGCAGCGGGCCGTACCCGGCGGACTCCTCGCGGTCGGCGACCATCATCAGGTGGACGCCGACGGACGGGCCCTCGTCGGCGAGGTAACGCAGCTGGTTCACGGCTCGGTCGTCGAAACCGTGCGGGAAGTCGTTGACGACCAGCAGCTGCTGGGAGGGGTCGAAGCCGGGTGGCAGGGAGTCGGCGGCTCCGCCGCGCAGCGCCATCTGCACCAGGTCGACCCGCTGGGTGAGCCGGCCCAGGACATCCGCGACGCCCGCGGCGCCCCGGGCGGGCGGGGCCGCCAGCACACCGCTCCGCGTCAGCGGTGCCAGCGACTGCGCGCCCGACCCGGCCGGGTCGACGACGTGCACGGTGAACTCTCCCGCCGGGTAGACGGCGAGCAGGCGTGCCGCGTGGGTCACCGCCGTCTCCATGGCGAGGCGCCGCATGTCGTGGGCATCGGTGAACGACTCGTCCAGGGCGTCGGTGCGGCCGCTGTCGATCCACAGGCCGCGCTCCAGCGGCAGCCGGAGCAGCATGGGGATGCGTATCCGGTCGGCCTCGGGCAGCCGGAGGTCACCCAGGCGCAGCGCCATGGGAATCTCCATCGGCACCCGGTAGGCGTGCCAGACGGGGCTGTCCCAGCGGGCGTACGCCGGGGGCAGGGCGGGTTCGACGACCTCGGCCTCGGCGACGAGCTGGGCGAGGTCACGGTCGAGGGCCTCCCTCGCCCGGTCGACGAGCTCGGCCTGCCGGGCCCCGGCCGCCGCGCGCGCCGCGTCGGCCTGGCCGCCGATCCGGCTGCGCGGGTCGGACAGGACCTGCTCCAGCTCCTTGTCCATGCGGGACTCGGCGAAGTCGACGGCGCTGCGGTAGGCGGCGGTGGTGCGGGCCAGGTCCTCGAACATGCCCCAGACCTGGTTGTAGAGCCGCTCCTCCATGGACCAGCCGGTCGCGTCGCCCGCGACGGGCTGCGCGGGCTGTCCCGGCGGCGCCGGGGGCGCGGTCGGTGGGGGCGGCGGCGGGGCGGCGCTCTGCCGGCGGGGGTGGCTGTAGTCGATCGGGCCGCCGGCCGTCGCCGCGGACGGATCCGCGGCTCCCCCGGGGTACGCCGGCTGCGGGCCGCCCTGGCCCGGCGATCCGGCCGGCCGGCCGTCGTACGCGGGCGGCACGGGGCCGGGAACACCCTGAGGTGCGGTGCCGGTGCTCTGGTCGGGGTGGTGGGCCGGGGTGGCCGTCCGGCGTGAACGGTCGCCGTCGGAGGGGCGGGGCGGGGGCGCCTGCACGGAGCGGGCGAGACCCGTGGTGACCGCTTCCTCGATGCTGCCCGCGAGCTGCTGTGCCTGGGGCAGTGCCTGGTCGGTGAGAAGTTCGGCCAGGCCGCCGGCGTACCCCTGGCCGACCGCGCGCACCTTCCAGGCTCCCTGGCGCCGGTAGAGCTCCAGGGCGATGACGGCCGTCTCGGCTTCCAGGCCGGTGATGGTGTAGCTGGCCACTTCGGTGCCGTCCAGCCCGGTGACCGCGACGAAGGGTGCGGCGACGGCGCCGAAGCGGGTGGGGCCCCGGCCGCCGGCGAGGGCGGGCAGGGCGAGCAGCACGCCGACGCGGTGGACCGCGTCGGCCAGGGCGTCCAGGTCCACCGCGAGCCGGTGGTCGGCCGCGGCCTGCCGCGACACCTCCAGGCCGGGCCGGGTGGGTGCGCCCGGGTGGGCCACCCACTCCATCCCGTGGATCCTGCCGTCCTCGTCGCCGAGCGCGGCCACGGTCACGACCGGTGTGCCGGCCGAGACCCGGATCTCGAGACGGGACTGGGAGAGGGGGTGGTTCTGTCCCCGCACCAGCTCAGCCGTCATCGCCCTCGTCCCCCTGTGTCGCGTGCTTCGCGTGTGCCGCTCGTGTTCCGTCGTGCGTGACGTGCCGCTGGTGACGTGCCGCTCGCTGCGTCACCTGTGATGGTCCGGGCACCGCTCACCGGCCCCGACGGGTCCGGCCGGCGTTCGGGGGCCGCGGGTGCTCGGCCGGGTGCCGCTGCGGATGCTCAGAGCACCGGCAGGATCGCCGGCATGAGGTCCTGGAAGGTGCGGCCGTTGGCCGGGTTGCCGAGGGCCGTCATCGTCCAGCCCGTGCCCGAGCGGTGCACCTTCGCCATGAGCTGGGCCGTGTAGGCGCCGCCGCCGGCCAGGGTGTAGCGGGCGAGTTCCTCGCCGTTGGTCTCGTCGACGAGACGGCAGAACGCGTTCTGCACCTCCTGGAAGGTCTGGCCCGTGAAGGAGTTCACGGTGAAGACGATCTGGTCGATGTGGACCGGGACGCGGGACAGGTCGACGAGGATGGCCTCGTCGTCGCCGCCCTGGCCGACACCGCCGACGAGGTTGTCGCCGGTGTGGCGCACGGAGCCGTCGTCGCTCACCAGGTGGCGGAAGAAGACGACGTCGACCGGCTGCTTGTCCGCGAACAGGACGGCGGAGGCGTCCAGGTCGATCTCCCGGGTACGCGAGCCGAACAGGCCGCGGCGGGGAGCCGCCTGCCAGCCGAGACCCATACGGACCGCGGTCAGGCTGCCGCCGTCGTTCTTCTGCAGACTGATGGCCTGACCCTTGGTCATGTTGACGGTCACGCGCTGATTCCCCTCTCGGACTTTCCCCTGTTGCCGCGAAACCGCGGATGAACCAGAACCCTACGCAGGAGCACCGACGGTGACGCACCCCGGTTCGCACTTTGTGTCGGTCTTGCAACACAGTCCGTGCCGGACGGGCGCCGGGCCGGAAGACGGCGCCGTCAGGACAGCCCCACCTCCCGCATCTGCCGCAACTCCTTCTTCATCTCGGAGACCTCGTCGCGCAGCCGGGCCGCGATCTCGAACTGGAGGTCCGCGGCGGCGGCCCGCATCCGCGCGGTGAGTTCCTCGATCTCCCCGGCGAGCTCCGCCGCGGGCCGGTCGGTGGGCACCGGCTCGGCACCCTTGGCCCTGCCCTTCGCGCCCTTGGCCGCCTTGGTGCCGAGCGCGGGCACGGGGGCCTTGGCCCCGCCGCCGTCCTTCTTGGCCTGGCGGTAGCCGGAGCCCAGCAGCTGCTCGGTGTCGATGTCCTCGCGGGCGATCTGGGAGACGATGTCGTTGATCTTCTTGCGGAGCGGCTGGGGGTCGATGCCCTTCGCCCGGTTGTAGGCGACCTGCTTCTCCCGGCGGCGGTTGGTCTCGTCGATGGCCTTCTCCATCGCCGGGGTGATCTTGTCCGCGTACATGTGGACCTGGCCGGAGACATTGCGCGCGGCACGGCCGATGGTCTGGATCAGGGAGGTGCCGGAGCGCAGGAAGCCCTCCTTGTCCGCGTCGAGGATCGCGACCAGGGACACCTCGGGCAGGTCGAGTCCCTCACGCAGCAGGTTGATGCCGACGAGGACGTCGTACTCGCCGCTGCGCAGCTCCCGGAGCAGCTCGACGCGGCGCAGGGTGTCGACGTCACTGTGGAGGTAGCGCACCTGGATGCCGAGTTCGAGGAAGTAGTCGGTGAGGTCCTCGGCCATCTTCTTGGTGAGCGTGGTCACCAGGACGCGCTCGTCCTTCTCGACGCGCGAGCGGATCTCGTGCACCAGGTCGTCGATCTGGCCCTCGGTGGGCTTGACGACGACCTCGGGGTCGACCAGGCCGGTGGGGCGGATGATCTGCTCGACGACGCCGTCCGAGCGGGAGAGTTCGTACTGGCCGGGGGTGGCCGAGAGGTACACGGCCTGGTCGATGCGCTCCTGGAACTCCTCCCACTTCAGCGGGCGGTTGTCCAGGGCGGACGGGAGCCGGAAGCCGTGGTCGACGAGGGTGCGCTTGCGGGAGGCGTCGCCCTCGTACATGGCGCCGATCTGCGGCACGGTGACGTGCGACTCGTCGATGACGAGGAGGAAGTCGTCCGGGAAGTAGTCCATCAGGGTGTTCGGCGGGGAGCCGGGCAGGCGGCCGTCGAAGTGCATCGAGTAGTTCTCGACGCCGGAGCAGCTGCCGATCTGGCGGAGCATCTCGAGGTCGTAGGTGGTGCGCATCCGCAAACGCTGGGCCTCCAGGAGCTTGCCCTGCTTCTCCAGCTCGGCGAGGCGCCCGGTGAGTTCCTTCTCGATGTCGTTGACGGCCCGCTCCATGCGTTCGGGGCCGGCGACGTAGTGGGAGGCCGGGAAGACGTACAGCTGCTGGTCGTCGCTGATGATCTCGCCGGTGACCGGGTGGAGCGTGGAGAGCGCCTCGATCTCGTCGCCGAACATCTCGATGCGGACGGCGAGCTCCTCGTAGACCGGGAAGATCTCGATGGTGTCGCCGCGGACGCGGAAGGTGCCCCGGGTGAAGGCCATGTCGTTGCGCGTGTACTGGATGTCCACGAAGCGGCGCAGCAGCTCGTCCCGGTCGAATTCCTCGCCGACGCGGAGCGGCACCATGCGGTCCACGTACTCCTGCGGGGTGCCGAGGCCGTAGATGCAGGAGACGGAGGCGACCACGACGACGTCGCGGCGGGTGAGCAGGGAGTTGGTCGCGGAGTGGCGCAGCCGCTCGACCTCCTCGTTGACCGAGGAGTCCTTTTCGATGTAGGTGTCCGACTGCGGGACGTACGCCTCGGGCTGGTAGTAGTCGTAGTACGAGACGAAGTATTCGACCGCGTTGTTCGGGAGCAGCTCGCGGAACTCGTTGGCCAGCTGGGCGGCCAGAGTCTTGTTCGGCGCCATGACCAGGGTGGGGCGCTGGAGCTTCTCGATCATCCACGCGGTGGTGGCGGACTTGCCGGTGCCGGTCGCACCCAGGAGGACGACGTCCTTCTCGCCTGCTTCGATGCGCCGGGCGAGGTCGGCGATGGCCGTCGGCTGGTCGCCGCTGGGCTGGAAGGGACTGACGACCTCGAAGGGCGCCACCGTGCGTTCGATCTGGGAAACGGGCCGCATGTCACCCACGGTACGACCCTCCACTGACAACGGGTTCCGGTCAGCGTTTCTGCGGGGTGCGGGTGCGGTGCTCGACGGGGCCGCGGGCACGCGGCCGCAGGCGGGTCGGGTGCGTCGGGGAGGAGTGGTGCCGGGGGTGGGCGGGGATGCCGGGCTTGTGCTCGACGGGCGCCGGGCCGGCCCGGCCCGTGACCAACAGCGGGTCGAAGATCACCACGATGCCGGCCAGGACCAGGAGGGCGAGCGGGCCGAGCATCATGGGCGCGAGCAGGGCGGCCGCGGATTCTCCCGTGGCGGGGTCGGCCGTCCCGTGGACGTGGACCTCCAGGGCGGCCATGCCGGTGTAGTGCATGCCGGTGACCGCGAGACCCATGACGACACTCGCACCCACGCTCCACAGGAAACCCTTGGCCTGCGCGGCCGCCCACAGGGCGGCGGTCGCGGCGGCCATGGCGATGACGACGGACGCGGCGACGGTGAGGGTGTTGTACTCCAGCTGTCCGTCGAGGCTCATGCTGGCCATGCCCAGGTAGTGCATGGAGGCGATGCCGAGCCCGGTGATGGTGCCACCGGTGAACAGGGCCGTTCCGGTGGCACCCCGGTAGCCGACGATGAAGATCCCGATCCCCACCATGACGACGGCGACGGCCAGGCTGGCGAACGTCATCAGACGGTCGTAGTGGATCGGTGTGCTCTCGATCGTGAAGCCCATCATCGCTATGAAGTGCATGGTCCATATGCCGGACCCGATGGCCCCCGAGCCCAGGGCGAGCCAGCCGGGGCGCCACGACCCGGTCACGACGAGCGGCCGGGTGGCGCATCTCAGCCCCAGGGCGCCGCCGAGGCAGGCCATGAGGAAGGCCACCACCGGTGTGACCAGACCGTAACTGAATCCGTCGACCATGCTCTGCATGCGCGGCTGTCCTTCCGCCCTTTGCGTCCCGGAATTCCGGTTGTAAACCCCCCTCCCAGGACCGCGTCGGCGGTCAGGGTTGACGCAGAGAGTATGACCTCACCGGAATGGCCGAACGACCATCCGGCAAAGAAACACGTCCTTGCCCCACTTGTGCGGCACCAGTGTGCGCAGTGGGGACGGACCTGTTCAATTTGTGGTCGTTCCGCACCCGCCCGCCGTTGACTCTCTGCTGCCACAGTTGAGCTGTCCGTGATGTTCCGACCGGGCGATGATCCGACTGTCCGACGCCGACCGGCCGCCGGGCGAGGATCCGACCGCCCGGCGAGGATCCGCCTTCCTGCCGATGACCCGACCCGCTCGACGTGAGGAGTACGCATGCACGCGCGCACCGTTGTCGCCTCGACCACCGCGCTCCTGGGAACCGCCGCCCTCCTGCTTGCCCTCTCCCCCACACGTGCCACCGGCAGTGACGCACTCCCCCTGGTCGTCGCCCACCGGGGTGCCTCCGGGTACGCGCCCGAGAACACTCTCCCGGCCGCCGACAAGGCGGCGGAGCTCGGCTTCGACTGGGTGGAGAACGACGTCCAGCGCACCCGTGACGGCGAACTCGTCGTCCTGCACGACGACAGCCTGGCGCGCACCACGGACGTCGAGGAGGTCTTCCCCGGCCGGTCGCCCTGGAAGGTGAAGGACTTCACCGCCGCGGAGATCGCCCGGCTCGACGCGGGCAGCTGGTTCGGTCCCGCGTTCGCGGGCACGCGCGTGCCGACGCTGGAGCAGTTCGTCCGGCGGCTCGAGCGGCACGACCAGAAGCTGTTCCTGGAGATCAAGAACCCTCAGCTGTACCCCGGCATCGAGGGCGAGACCCTGAAGGTCCTGAGCAACGAGGGGTGGCTCGACCGCGCGCACCTGAAAAACCGGCTGGTCATGCAGAGCTTCAGCGCGGACAGCGTGCGGACGGTTCACGCGCTGAAGCCCGGGGTGAAGACCGGCTTCATCGGTGCGCCTCCCGTGAAGGACCTGTCCGTGTACGCGGACTTCGCCGACCAGATCAACCCCTCGCACACCTCCTTGTCCGCCGGTTACGTCACCGCCGTCCAGGGCTTCCGGGGACCGCACCGCAAGCCTCTGGAGGTCCTCACCTGGACGGTGGACGACGCCGCCGCGGCCCGGCGGGCCGCCGGACTCGGGGTCGACGGGATCATCAGCAACAAGCCCGACGTGGTGCGGGGCGCGGTGGGCGGCTGATCTCCCCCCGCCCCTTCGCGCCTCCCTCGCGCCCGATCGCCCGGCCCGTCGCTCTTCGGGTCCGGCGTTGTCGGTGGCGGGCCGTACGGTGGGCGCATGGACAGCCATGGGCAGTACCACCGGCGGGTCGTGTGGGCCGTCGTCGACACGGGCATCGGCCCGCTGCTGCTGGCCGCGACCCGTGAGGGTCTGGTCAACGTCGTGTTCCACGCCACGGCGGGGGTGCGCGACAGCGCGCTGGGACGGCTGGCGTCCCGGTTCGGCACCGAGCCCGCCGAGGAGCCCGGCTCCCCTCTGCTCGCCGAGGCGATAGGCCAGGTCGGGGCGTACTTCGCGGGTGAGCGGCGCGATTTCGACCTGCCCCTGGACTGGTCGCTGATCTCCGGCTTCAACCGGGAGGTCCTGAGCGAGCTGGCCTCCGGCGTGCCGTACGGCACGGTCGTGGGGTACGGCACTCTGGCCGGCCGGGTCGGCCGGCCGGAGGGCGCCCAGGCCGTCGGCGCGGCGATGGGCGCGAATCCCCTTCCGGTGGTCGTGCCCTGTCACCGGGTCGTGGAGAGGGACGGCGGCATCGGCGGGTTCGGGGGCGGGCTGGAGATCAAGCGCCGGCTGCTCGCCCTGGAGGGCGTGCTGCCGGAGCCCTTGTTCTGACGAGCGGGTCAGTCGTAGTGCCGCGCCTCGAACACGTTTCCGTCGGGGTCACGGAAGTAGAAGCTGCGCCTGGCGAGGCCGCGGGCGCCGAAGGAGTCGTGCGAGAGGTCCGTCATGGGTACGGACTGTTCCTCGAGGCGGCTGCGGAGAGCGGTGAAGCCGTCGGCGGGCAGTGACAGACAGACGTGGTTGACGGGATGGCCGGAGGCCTCGGCGGCACCGGGCAGCATCGTCATGCGTTCCGCCATGGCGAACGGCATGAGGTCGAGGATGGTCTCCTCGTTGACCCGTACCGAGGGGAAGGGCACCTCTCCCACGGAGAAGTCGGTGAGTCTGACCGGTTCCAGGCCGACCGCCTTCTCGTAGAAGCCGGCGGCCGCGATCGGATCGCGCACCCAGAGGACGATGTGGTCGAGACGTGCTGTGTTCTCCGTCATGTGTCCCAGGCTCCGCGAGATCCGCGGCGGCCCGCAAGGGCCTTGTCCGGCGGACCGGCTCCGGGGGTTTGACCGGCTGCCCGGCCCGCCAGGGATGAGGGAGGAGCTACAGACGGGAGACGGCTCGTGATCCTGACGGTGTCCGAAGAGGTGCGGGAGGCGCTCGCCGCCCGTCGGCCGGTGGTGGCCCTGGAGTCCACGATCATCGCGCACGGGCTGCCCCGGCCGCGCAATCTCCGGGTGGCGACGGAGCTGGAGGCGGCGGTGCGGCGGGAGGGCGCCGTTCCCGCCACGGTCGCCGTGCTGGACGGGCGGCCCCGGGTCGGCCTGGACAAGGAGCAGCTGGAGCGGGTGGCCCATGAGGACGGCATCCGCAAGCTCGGTCACCGCGACCTGCCGCTCGCGGTGGCGTCCGGGGTGAGTGGTGCCACCACGGTGTCGGCCACCGCCCTGCTGGCCGCCCTCGCGGGCGTACGGGTGTTCGCGACCGGCGGACTCGGCGGGGTGCACCGCGAGTGGACGGTGACCCAGGACGAGTCGGCCGATCTCGGGCTGCTGGCGCGGACCAGGATCACTGTGGTGTGCGCGGGCGTGAAGTCGATCCTGGACGTACCGGCAACGCTGCAGCGGCTGGAGACCCTGGGGGTCGCGGTCGCCGGGTACGGCACGGACCGCTTCCCCGGCTTCTACCTGTCGGACTCGGGGCACCCCGTGGACTGGCGGCTGGACGCGCCGGAGGAGGTGGCGGAGGTGATGCGGGCGCAGGACGCCCTCGGGGGGCCCGAGTCGGCGCTGATCGTGGCCAATCCCGTGCCCGTGAAGGAGCAGTTGGACCCCGGACTGCACGCCCGGGTGCTCGACGAGGCGCTGCGTGCGTGCGAGGAGGAGGGCGTCACCGGCCAGGCGGTCACTCCGTTCCTGCTCGACCACCTGGTGCGGCACACCGACGGTGCCTCCCTCGCCGCCAACCTGGCGGCGGTCCGGGGCAACGTACGGCTGGCGGCCCGCATCGCGACGGCCTGGGCCGGGCGTGAGGGGGCGTGACCTCGGCGCTCCCGGGTGACGGAGGCGGCAGCGCTGTCGGGGCGGGCCGTGCGGCAAAGGCGGGGGCAGCCGATGCCCGCTCCGGCGCGGGTGCCGGTGCGCGGTCCGGTGCGCTGCTGGTCGTCGGTGACGTCATCACCGATGTGGTCGCCCGGCACCGGGGACCGCTCACCCCGGGTACGGACACCGCGGCGGCGGTCCGGACGGTGCCCGGCGGCGCGGGGGCCAATGTGGCCTGCTGGGCGGCGTGCTGGGGCGACGCGGAGGTGCGGCTGCTCGGACGAGTGGGCGAGGACGCGGCGGCGTGGCACGCACGGGAGCTGGCCGCCTGCGGAGTACGTCCCCTGCTGGTGGTCGATCCGCAGGCGCCGACGGGGACCGTGATCTGCCTGGTCGACGAGGGCGCGGCGGCCGAGCGGACCTTCCTCACCGACAGTGGGGCCTCACTGCGGCTCGAACCCGGTGACTGGTCGGACGCGTTGCTGGACGGGGTGGCCCGGCTGCATCTGTCGGGGTATCTGCTGTTCAGCGAACCGGGCCGGGCGTTCGTGGCGGTGGCTCTGAAGGCGGCACGAGTGCGTGGGGTGCCGGTGAGCCTGGATCCGGCGTCGGCCGGTTTCCTCACCCAGTTGGGTGCCGGCCGGTTCCTGTCCCTCGTCGAGGGCGTCGACATCCTGCTGCCCAGCCGTGACGAGGCGTGCCTGCTCACGGGGTTGCCGGAAGTGGCCGACGCGGCGGCGCGGCTGAGCCGGCGGATTCCGCTGGTCGTGGCCAAGCAGGGGGCCGAGGGCGCGCTGCTGGCCCGGTCCGGCCGGGTGTGCGGCCGCGTCCCCGCCGTAACGGCGACCCCCCGGGACAGCACGGGCGCCGGCGACGCCTTCACGGGCGCGTTTCTCACCACTCTCATGGCGGGCGCCGATCTCCGGCATGCGGCGGCGGAGGGATGCAGGGCGGGTGCGCTGGCGGTGCGCCAGGTGGGAGGCCGCCCGCCGGCACCGGTCTGACGACCTCGGCCGGCCTCCACCGCCCCCACGCCTCATCCCCGTCCGCCGTCCGCCGTCCGCCGTCCGCCGTCCGCCGTCCGCCGTCCGCCGGAGGGTTCTAGCCCTTGCGCCCCCAGGCCGAGATCATCGGGGCCGTCGCCAGGTCCAGGGTGCCGGCGGCGACGTTGGCGAGGTGGCGGTCGATGTCCTGGGCGGTGGCGACGCCCGCGGTGACGAGCCGGTCCCGGGCCAGGCGGACGGTGGCGGACTCCAGGGCCGCGCAGGCGGGCGCGGCGATCGGGAAGTAGGCGTCGGCCCGTACTTCGCTCAGGCCGGTCTCCCGCAGCAGACGCGGGAGTGTGCGGCCATGGGCGAGGCCGGTCCCGCGATCGTGGGAGAGCTGGTGCAGGCCCTGCCGCAGCCGGTTCGCGAGCCGCTGTTCGGGGCCGTACTCGTCCGGGCAGACCAGGGGCTGCAGAGCGGGGTCGGTGTGCTCGACCAGGAGGTGTCCGCGGGGGCGCAGGGCACCGGCCATGGACCGCACCGCACGTTCGCGGTCCGCCGCGCCGAGAAGCGGCAGCCGTGCGTGCACCAGGTCGAAACCGCCCGTCGGCGGCTCCTCCGCGCCGATGTCGTGGGCGCGCACCTCCACCGGCGGACGGGCGGCCGGTGCGAGCCGGGTGATGTCGGTGCCCGTGGCCAGCACTCTGCCGGTCGGTCCGACCTTCTTGGCGAGCCAGGACACCACGGAGACACCGCCGGCGCCGATCTCCCAGCAGCGCCAGCCGGCTCCGACGCCGACCGCTTCGAGATTCCGGAACGTGGTGGGGTCGAACAGGTCGGCGAAGGCGTCGAGGCGTTCCGCCGCCTCGGCCTGCCGGTCCTCCTCGGCCTGCCGGTCCTCCTCGCTCTGCCCGTGCACGTCGGTCTGCCGGTGTTCGAGCAGGTACCCGTCGCTTCGCGTCATGGAGCGATCATCCCAGTTGCCCGGCTTGTCCGGTGCGCTTGACGCTCCGGACCGTTGCCCGTTCGTCCACGGCCGGGAACCGGACGGGGCGCGGCACGGCCCGTGTTCAGTCGGACGGGACCCTGGCGTAGACGTTCTCGGCCCAGGTGGCGAGCTGGTCGTCCGTCAGGTGCCGGGCGAGATCGGCCTCGCTGATCATGCCGACCAGGCGTTTGTCGTCGACGACGGGGAGCCGGCGGATGCGGTGTGTCTGCATCTCCTGGAGGACCTCGCCGACGTCGGCGTCCGCCGCGATCCAGCGCGGTGTGCCCTTGGCCATCTCCCCTGCGGTGACCCTGGCCGGATCGTGGCCCATGGCGACACAGCCGACGACGATGTCGCGGTCCGTGAGGATGCCGCAGAGGCGCTCGTTCTCGTCGCTGATGGGCAGCGCGCCGACGTTCAGTTCGCGCATCAGCTGGGCGGCGCGGTCGAGCGTCTCGTGGGCGGGGATCCACTGGGCACCGCGGTGCATGATGTCTCCGGCGGTGGTCATGGGACACCTCCCGGTGCCGGACGGCCGGCGCGGCGCGGGGCGCACCGCGAGTACCGGTGCCCCTCATTGTCGCCGTGCCGGCAGGGCCCCGCACCTTCGCCCGCCTCAGCCGTGCCACGCCGGGTGGCGGGGGTCGTCGGCGCGTACCAGGACGTCGGCGGTGCCGGCGGGGCCGGTCTCCCGCTCGTAGCGCTCGAAGGCGGGCAGGGTCCACTGCCCGGACTCGGGGGTGCGGCGGCGCAGGGCGCCCGGGGAGAGCGAGACGTGGACGCTCAGGTCGAAGGGGAACCAGTGCCGCAGGAGGAGCGGGCCGTGCAGCAGCAGGACACCGCCGGGTGGGAGCGGGACGTAGGGGCTGCGGGTGGCCCGGTCGGTGGCGGGGTCCCACAGGTCGGGCAGGACCCGTCCGTTCCCGTCCGGGTCGAGGGGGCCGAACACCTCGCGCCAGAGGGCGCCGGTGTCGTACCAGCCGTCGTAGTACGACTCCACGTCCTGGCGGCCGTACTCCAGCCGGACCGATGCGGGGCGCAGGAAGCCCTCCGTGCTCACGACGAGGGAGGGGCGTCCGCGGACACGCAGGGCCTCGGCGACCCGTTCGGCGAGGTCTTCGGGGCGGGCGGCCGGGGCGCCGTCGAGGGCGACGCGCGGCCAGGGGCCGCCGTCGGACGTCTTCAGCGTCGCCACACGTTCGGCGAGGAGGTCGCCGAGCCGGTCCCAGGTGATCGCTTCGAATCGCACACCGCCATGATGCGCGGGCCGGCTGGACTCCCGCGCATGGTCCCGCGACGCTCGGCCATGGGCGCCGGGCCCGGGCCCGGCTTCACTGGTGGTGACAGTGGCCGCCGGGAGGAGTTCCGGCCGGGGACGGGCAGGAGCCGACGACGTGATGGATGGACCGTACTTCGTGCTGACGGTGCTGGGCGTACTCGGGACCGGGCTGGTGGCGGGGGCCTTCTGCGCCTTCTCGACGTTCGTGATGAGAGGGCTCGCGGCGCTGCCGCCCGCGCAGGGTGTGGCGGCGATGCAGTCGGTCAACGTGGCCGCGGTGCGGGCGCCCTTCATGCTGGTGTTCCTCGGCTCGGCGCTGCTGTGCGCGGCGATCGCCGCGGTGACCCTGGTGACGGGGCCGGACGAGGGGGCGGCGTGGCTGCTGGCCGGCAGCGCGCTGTACCTGTTCGGCGGGTTCGGGGTCACCGTGGTCGCGAACGTGCCGCGCAACAACGCGCTGGCCGGGCTCGGTCCCGGCACCGCGGAGGCCGCCGCGTACTGGACCGCGTACGTGCGCGAGTGGACGCGGTGGAACCACGTGCGCACGGTCGCCTCGGCGGGCGCCGCGGTGGCGTACGTACTGGCTCTCACCTGACGACACATGGGAGGCACGGACAGCGCGGAAGGCGCCGTCGGCGGGCCTGCGGGCGGGCGTGGGCAGTCGTATCGTGGCCGGAGGACACCGGAGCCCGAAGAGAGCGCCAGGGCCGAAGAGACAGGTCCGGAGAGACAGGAGACGCCGGGGGCCGAAGCCTCCCGGCCCCGAGGAGTGCCGTCCGACCGTGAACGGCCTGTCACTCGCGCACGCAGGGAAGAACGCGGGGAAGAACGCAAGGAAGACGGCCATGGCCGATCCCAAGGGGTTCCTGACCACGCCGCGCCAGGAGTGGCCGCGCAGGCCCATCGGGGAACGGGTCCGGGACTGGGACGAGGTCTACGTCCCCGGCGCGCTGCTGCCCATCATCAGCCCGCAGGCCGACCGCTGCATGGACTGCGGCGTCCCCTTCTGCCATGAGGCCTGCCCGCTGGGCAATCTGATCCCCGACTGGAACGACCTGGTCGCGCGCGACGACTGGCGGGCCGCGGCGGAGCGGCTGCACGCGACCAACAACTTCCCCGAGTTCACCGGCAGGCTGTGCCCGGCGCCCTGCGAGGCGGGATGTGTGCTCGCCATCAACCAGCCCGCCGTGACCATCAAGAACGTCGAGTGCGCCATAGCCGACCGGGCCTGGGAGGAGGGCTTCGCCGTGCCGGCCCCGCCGGACCGGCTCTCCGGCCGGACGGTCGCCGTGATCGGCTCGGGTCCCACCGGACTGGCCGCGGCCCAGCAGCTGACCCGGGCGGGGCACACGGTCGCCGTGTACGAGCGGGACGACCGGATCGGCGGGCTGATGCGGTACGGCATCCCCGCGTTCAAGATGGAGAAGCGTCATCTGGAGCGGCGCATCGAGCAGATGCGGGCCGAGGGGACGAAGTTCCGTACGTCCACGACGGTCGGGCGTGACGTCGACGCCGCCGAACTGCGGGCGCGTTACGACGCCGTGGTGATCTCCACCGGGGCGACCGCGTGGCGGGAACTGGCCGTTCCCGGACGGGAACTGACCGGCGTCCACCAGGCGATGGAGTATCTTCCGCTGGCCAACCGGGTGTGCGAGGGGGACCTGGAGACGTCCCCGCTGTCCGCCGCGGGCCGGGACGTCGTCATCGTCGGGGGCGGCGACACGGGTGCCGACTGTCTGGGCACGGCCGTGCGGGAGGGGGCCGCGTCCGTGACGCAGCTGGACATCTACGACCGGCCGGGCGACGCGCGTGACGAGGACACCGAACCCTGGCCGACGTACCCGAAGCTGTACCGGCTGTCCCCCGCGCACGAGGAGGCCGGCGTGCTGCGGACGGCACCGGAGGCGGCCGAGGACTCCGACGCGCGGCTGTTCGCGGCGTCCACCCTGCGCCTCACCGGCGACGCGGGCGGGCGGGTCCGGGCGCTGCACCTGGCCGGGGTGGACGCGGAGCGCCGTCCCCGGCCGGGCACCGAGCGGGTCCTGCCCGCCGGCCTCGTCCTCCTCGCGCTCGGCTTCTCCGGACCCGACCTGGAGGACGGGCTCGTCGCCGGGCTCGGTCTGGAACTGGAGCCGCGCGGCACGATCGCGCGCGACGCCGGTTTCGCCACGAACGTGCCGGGCGTGTTCGCGGCCGGGGACGCCGCCCGCGGGCAGTCGCTGATCGTGTGGGCGATCGCCGAGGGCCGGGCGGTGGCGGCGGCCGTCGACCGTCACCTGACCGACGGCACCACCCGGCTCCCGGCCCCCATCGGTCCGTACGACCGTCCGATGAGGGCGTGACGCACAGGGGCGGGGCGCGCCCGCCCCTCGGGCCGCCCGGGGCCTAGGCCTTGCGCCCCACCGCCCCGTACCCCGGGATCACCCCGTCGTCCTGGCCGGGTACGGGCTCGCCCAGTTCGGGGTGCCACAGGTGGGGCACCTGGACGCCGGGTTCGACCAGCTCGAGGCCGGCGAAGAGGCGGGTGAACTCCTCGCGGGAACGCAGGGCCAGCGTGACGCCCGCGGCCTTGAGCTTCTCCGTGGCCGCCTTCGATTCCTCGGGGGTGAAGTCGGGCGTCGCGTGGGAGATCACCAGGTAGCTGCCGGAGGGCAGATCGGCGAGCAGCCGGCCGACCAGTTCGTGGGCGCCGTCCTCGTCGGAGATGAAGTGCAGCAGCGCGATGAGGGAGAGCGCGACCGGCCGGTCGAAGTCGAGGATCTTCCGCGCGCCCTCCAGGATGCTCTCCGGATCGCGCACATCGGCCTGGAGGTACTCGGTCACCCCCTCGTCGGTGCCGCGCAGCAGCGCGCCCGCGTGGGCCAGCACGATCGGGTCGTTGTCGCAGTAGACGACGCGCGCGTCGGGTGCGATCTCCTGGGCGACCTGGTGGAGGTTCGGCTCGGTGGGGATGCCGGTGCCGATGTCGAGGAACTGACGTACGCCCTGGCCGGCGAGCCAGCGCGTGGCGCGCTGCATGAAGGCCCGGTTCACCCGCGCCATCACGGGCACCCTCGGGTCGAGGGCGAGCATCTGCCGGCCCATGGCCTCGTCGACGGGGTAGTTGTCCTTGCCGCCCAGGTACCAGTCGTACATCCGCGCGGTGTGCGGCTTGCTCGTGTCGATCTCGACGGGGTGCTGCTGCCCGGTCATGACGAACTCCGTAAGTGTCTGCAACTGTTAGTGATCAATTTCAATGCCGAGCCGGTGGGGTGAGCGGGGCGGGCGGAGGCATCCGGATCAGAGTGCTGTGCGGGGGACGAGGGTGCGTACTCGGCGGGGAGTCAGTAGGGAGAAGGGAAAGGGCGGAGGGGGACGGGAGGGGGAACAAGCACCATCGGGTGTACGCCGGAAGCAACGGTAGGAGGGTCGGCAAGGGTCAGGACAGCAGGAAATCCGCCTCTCCCGCTTTGGCTCCTTCGATGAAGGCCGTCATCTCGGCCGAGGTGTAGATGAGTGCCGGTCCGTCCGGGTCGGTGGACTGCCGTACGGCGATCCGGCCGTCGTCGAGTTTCATCGCCTCCAGGCAGTTGCCGCCGTTGCCACCGCTCCACGGCTTGTGCCAGCCCTCGCTGCCCAGCTCGCGCGCGGGCATGCCGTTGTAGATCCGTGCGGTGCGGACCCGGGGCGGGGGCCCCGGCAGGGGAAAGGACAGGGACAGAGATTTCATGTGGTTCATTCACAGCTCCTTGCGGAGATCCCTGAGGATCACCTTCGTGCGATGTGCTGTAGCGGCCTGCGCCGCCATGCGGTCCATGACCTCGAGGTGGGTCGCCACCTCGGCGCGCGCGTCCAGGTAGACGGCGCCGGTCAGGTACTCGCTGTAGACCATGTCCGGCAGTTCGGGCATGGCGAATCGGAACAGCACGAACGGCCCGTACGTGCCGGGGTGCGGCCCACTGGCGAACGGGGCGACCTGCAGCGTCACGTTGGGCAGCTTCGTGGCCTCGAGAAGTCTGTCGATCTGGGCACGCATCACCTCCGGGCCGCCGACCGGGCGGCGCAGCGCCGTCTCGTCCATGACAACCCACAGCCGGGGTGCGTCGTCACGGGTGAGCAGATCCTGCCGTTGCATGCGCAGGGCGACGTGCCCCTCGATGTCCTCGGGCCGGGTCTGCCCGATGGCACCCGAGCGCAGCACGCCACGTGCGTAGTCCTCGGTCTGCAGCAGACCGGGGACGAAGTGGGGTTCGTAGCTGCGGATGAGCGTAGCCGCGCCCTCGAGGCTGACGTACATCGAGAACCAGCCGGGCAGGATCTCGTGGAAGCGCTGCCACCAGCCGGGCCGGTTGGCGTCCTCCGCCAGCTGTACGAAGGCGTCGGCCTCGCTGTCGGAGACCCCGTATGCCTTCAGCAGAAGCTGGAGGTACGGAATCTTGAGCGCGACCTCGGCCATCTCCATGCGCCGGATGGTGGCGGGGGCGACGCGCAGGACGCGTGCGGCCTCCTCGCGCTTGAGGCCGGCGCTTTCCCGCAGATCCAGCAGGCGCCGGCCGAGGACGACCTGGCCGACCGTCGGCGCGGACCGCGGTTCGCTCACGCTCCACCTCCACGAAAAGGGTTTCCTGACGTTCCCGAAGCTGACGGCTCTGGCAGCTCCGACAGTCCTGACAGCCCTGCGGCGCCAATCCGAGGCAAATCGAACGTTTCTTCGATGACCTCAACTGGCGCCGCGCGGGGTGCTGTTGCGAGCAGTGTGCCACGGCCGTCCAGACCGTCACACAGCACTCTGGATTTTTCAGAGTGACGCTTGCCAAGTGTGCACGGCGGGGCGATAGTGGCAAGCGTGATTCCGTCCGTGCCCTTAGGAACAGACGCCGCTGCGCGCCCCTTCGGTCCCGGCCCCGCCTCGGGAGCCGCCGACCCCGCAGGGGCTGTTGTCCAGCGCCGGTTCCGCTTCGAACTGGCCGCTCACCCGGGTTCTCCCGCGCAGGCCAGACGCCTGACGAGGGCCCGGCTGACCGGCTGGTCGGTGTGCGAGGACACCTGCGACACAGCGGCTCTGGTCGTCTCCGAACTCGTCACCAACGCCATCGTGCACACGGCGAGCAGTCACATAGTCTGCGAGCTGCACGACGGCGACGACCTGGTGCGCATCGCCGTGCGGGACGAGGGCTGCGCGCCCGGCCGGCCCCGTGCGAACACCCGGCGGCAGCCGGAGGAGGAGCACGGCAGGGGACTGCTTCTCGTCGACGCCATGTGTCACGCCTGGGGCGCCCACGAGCAGGGCCCCGGGCTGCTGGTCTGGGCCGAGCTCCCCCGCAAGGGCGACACACCGCCTCCGCCCGACGGGCCGCGGAACGACCTCGGCTGGGGCGAGCGCCCCAAGCCGGGCCCGGCCGACGGCCGGGACGAGGGCGAGGAGCCCGAGCAGCGGCACCACCCGGGAGCGGCCCCGACCGCTTCGACCGCACCTCCTCGCCGGCACACGGCCCCGCACCAGTACCGCCGGGACGGGGGACGGGTGTGACGGGCGCCCGGACCGCTCGGCCCCTGAGCCTGAACACGCTGGTGCGCCTCCAGCGCGGGCTGCAGACTCCGGCCGCACCGCTCCTGCGCCTGCCCGTCCCCGAGGGGATGACGGCGCCGATGGGCTGCGACGCGGTGGCGGTACCGGCCCGCTTCGGACCGCTGGTCATGCCCCGGCTGCCACGGGTGGGGTGCGTGTACGCCGATGAGGCGCACTGGTGGTGGCTGGTTCCGTCCGATTCGGACTACGCCCTGGAGTGGCCCGCCCCCGCGCGGTACGAGACGGGGGCCGTCGTGCCGGACGCCCCGGACCTCCCCGGTCTGATCCACCGCCCTGCCGGCACGCTTCCGTACACTCCGCCGATACCGCTCTACCTGGCGGTGTGCCGCCTGACGGACACGACCCCGAGCTGGTCCCGCCCGGTCATCGCATAGGGCTCCCGGGCCTCACTCCGCACCCTTCGCACCGCCCTGCGCCGTGACCCGTGCGGCCTCACGCGGTCGCGTCCGCGCTGCCGTCGCCACCGCGGACGATCACCAGGAACGTGTCGGTCGCGAGGTCCATAACGACCTCGGCGGGCAGGCCCTCCCTGCGCCGCGCCCGTGCGAACTCCTCCGCGGGCCAGGACCCCCGCGGTCCCCCCGCGGGAAAGCGTTCAAGCACCGTTCGCCCGTTCACCCGCGACCTCCCGTTCAGCGTCGTACTCGTGGAGTCAAACGCCGACGAGGGGGCGAACGCCTCGCTCGGAGACCGTACTGAGACCTGGTTGACACATGTTCACCGTCAGGTGTGAGCGGGCTCTCCGATCTTCCGAACATCCGGTCGCTTTCCGCGTCGCGACTCTTACTCGTCGTCTTCCCCGGGACTCGTCGTAGAGCCCTACTCGTCGTATTCGTCGTGGTAGCGGACTCGCTCGCTTCCCGCGGGGGCGCCGGAGGACGACGCGCGCCCCGCGGGTTCCTCCCACTCCTCCTGCCTGCCGAGCGCCGTGAGGTCCAGCAGGGTGGTGGTCGAGCCGAGCCCGTCGAGGCCGCGTCCGTAGGTCGAGTACGTGTGGAAGACGCGGTCCCCGTCCCGCAGGAAGCAGCTGAGGCCCGGCCGCTCGATCAGCTCTCCGTCACGCTCGAGGGTGACCTCGAAGTCCTCGTTGAAGTCGTCGGCGTAGGAGGAGTACCAGGGCAGCGTCCAGCCCATCCGCGCCTTGAAGGGGAGGATCTTCGGGTACGGCGCCCGGGAGACGGCCGCGAAGGTGGTGTCGCGGGCCTTCAGATGGGCGAGGTGTCCGATCTGGTCCAGGAACCCGGAGCAGCTGCGGCACCCGGCGTCCCACTCGGGCGCGAACATGAAGTGGTACACGACGAGCTGCCGTCGCCCCTCGAACAGATCGGGCAGCGCGGCCTTGCCGTCACCGCCCTCGAACACGTACTCCCGGTCGATCTCGGCCATGGGCAGCCGGCGCCGCTCGGCGTTGAGCACGTCCTTCGCGCGGGTGACGACCTTTTCCTTGACCAGCAGTTCCGCCCGCGCCGCGCGCCAGTCCGCGCGCGAGACGATCTCCGGAAGCGACATGGTTCCTCCTGTGCAACGGTCCCGTTGCAGGAAGTGACCGGCGCCGTCACCGGAACTCATCGGAACTCGTCCGCCCGGTTCCAAGATTTTCCGGACCGGCCGCTCGCGTCCGCCGGGCGCGCGCCGGATGCTCGTCCGCCACTCGTCCGGTACTCGTCGGATGCTCAGGTGCCGTACTCCTGGATCCGCCGCCCGTCGGCGACGGCGGTACGGGCGTCGCTCATCCGGCGACGGGCAGCTCCGGCAGCCGGACCCCGACGCCCTCGCGGAGCCCCTCGAGGGCGTCCCGCAGTTCGGCGAGCTGCTGGGCATGGCGGGCGTCGAGCCGGCCCGTGTCGTCGAGGTGGACGGCGCAGGCGGTGGTGGTGTCGACGAGCCGTTCGAGGAGGGCGGCGAACTCGTCGGTGCCGTCGGCATGCCGGGCGAGCGCGGGGAGTTCCGCGGAGGCGAGCGCGATGGCGCCGCGGGCCTCGGCGAGGGCGCGGTAGGCCTCGCGGCGCAGGGCCCAGCGGGCGGCGCGGTCGCCGGACCCCTCCAGCACATGGGCGAGGTACGCGTGCGCGGCCTCCCCCGCTTCCGCGAGCCGGGCGCGGAGGGCGCCGCCGCGCCGCACGGGCATCGGCAGATGTCCGACGACGAGCACGATGGCGCAGGCCAGCAGTGTCTCGCCGATCCGTGCCACGGAGGCCTGCGGTTCACCGCCCACCATCACCAGGGCGAGCACGAGCACGGTGACGACGGTGGTCTGCGCGGCGAAGTGCCGGGCGGCGACCGGGATGAGCGCCCCGCTGACCGCCACCAGTGCGATGAACCCTTCCGGCCGGGGCAGCACGGCGGCGAACCCGGCGAACAGGAGCGCCCCGAGCACGGTGCCGGCAGCCCGGCTCAGCACCCGGGAGGCGAGCGGTCCGAGGTCGGGCTTGACGAGGAAGACGGCGGTGACGGGCAGCCAGTACCAGTGCTCGTGCTGCCCGTACCAGCGGGCGTGGTACAGGGCCTGGGCGACGGCGACGCTCACCCCGAAGCAGAGGGCGACCCGCAGGCCGTACTCCTGCCCCCGGGTGCCGAGGACGGTACGGGTGAGGGCGGCGCGGGACCGGCGGCGCGTGTGCAGGTCACCGCCGTCGGCCCGGTCGAAGGCCACGGCGGCGCGCAGGAGGGCGTCGTCGAGGGCGCGCAGCGCGGGGACGGACCGGGAGGGCGCGGGCAGCGGCCCGGTGGCGGCGCCGCCGCGTACGGCGGCGGCGAGCCGCCGGGGCCCTTCGGACGCGCGAGCCGGTACGGCCTCCCCGGCCCAGGCCAGCGCGGTCGCGGCCTCGGCCAGCGGCAGCGCGGCGCCGTACTGCGCGTGCAGTCGCCGCTCGGCCGCGGAACTGGCGTACCGCCGCAGCCGGGGTCCGGCGAGCGCGTCCTGCGCGTGGTCGAGGGCGGCGGTGAGCGCGGCGCGGCGCGCGATGGCGGTGGGTGAGCCGGTGGCGTCGAGCAGCGCGGCGACGGCCTCGTACACGCCGGCCACGGCATGCCGCTCGCCGTCGAACCGGAAGTCCCCGGCGAGGGACCCCGGCGTGGGCAGCGCCAGCCGCAGCAGGAGCAGCCACGCGGCTCCGGCGAGGAGGGCGAGCGCCCGTTGCCATCCGGGTTCGGGCAGGGGCATCCCGGCGCCGACGGCGGCCCCGGCGAGCAGCTGGATCCCGGCGGAGGAGCCGACGGGACTCAGCGCGCTGACCGCGCCGGCGACCAGCCCGCACCCGGTCAGTATCAGCGTCAGCAGCACGGCCGGGACGTGGTCCCCCGCGTACGTCCCGACGAGGAGCCCGGCCGCCCCGGCGAGCGCGGGCACTCCGATCCGGCTGACGGAGACACGTCGGCTGCCCGGCCGGTCGTTGATCCCGGCGAACATGGCGCCGATGGCGGCGACGACGCCGAGGGTGGGCCGCCCGGCAAGAACGGCGACGACCAGCAGGGGCCCACCGCCCAGCACCCCCCGGGTGACCGCGCTCCACGGGACCGGTCCGCGCTGGGCCCGCAGGGCGTGGGCGAGCCACAGGGGTACGGCGGGCGCGGTGCGGGACACGGTTCTCCAGTCGTCTCGTCGAGGGCGGTGCGGGCTCACGGGCGACGGTGACCGGGCGGGGAGTGTGCTGCCCACCGTAGAGGGTGTTCTTGGAGCTGAGGGAACGGACATGTTTCGGAGCGGTGACGGCGGGCCGGAGGAAGGCCGTGCCGACCGGCCGGATCGCGCTCAACGCCCCGGCCATGACCAGGATCTGGTACTGCCCGAACCGGGTGTATCCGGGGAGGCCGGACATCGATTACGGGCAGGACCCGGCCTT
Source organism: Streptomyces sp. NPDC085927 (assembly GCF_044540975.1). Lineage (NCBI taxonomy): Bacteria > Bacillati > Actinomycetota > Actinomycetes > Kitasatosporales > Streptomycetaceae > Streptomyces > Streptomyces sp. NPDC085927. The sequence continues at coordinate 714,674 of NZ_JBITSN010000002.1, read as the reverse complement.
CTGCGCGAGCACATATCCCTGCGAGGGATTTTCGATCTTGACGTAGACGGGTTTGGTGGACTTCGTCCGGTCGTAGGTCATGGTCCACCTCTTCGTCAGAAGCGGGAACTCGTTCAGGAACTCGACCTTGTAGCAGTAGCCTGCGTCGACACGAAGGGCGTCCCAGTCCTGGCCGCTCGGGGTCCTTTTCCCTGGGTCGATCCATTTCGTGTCGCCCGTGTTCACGCAGCCCTCGCTGGCGGTACCCGTCGTCCCGGTGGAGCAATTCCAATGCTTGACGGCCAGCACTCCGAGATGGCTGCCGTTGGTGAACTCAGAGCAGCCCGACCAGTCGCACGCGCCTCCTGCCTGGGCAGTCGACGTCGAGGCCAGAAGTACGAGAGAGGTGACTGCCATGGTGACGGCGGTTCTCCTGCTCAGCGTGACAGCCTTTTCTCTGGTCAAACGACTCCCCAGATGTTCGTTGTGGCGTGAGTTGGCATGGTGGATGCGACCGTCTCGGGATACAGGGCTCTGTGCACCTGACCTGCGGCCACCGCACGATCTTCAGGAGTCGGCACGACCCCCGATGATCACGCGGTGGCCGCACCCGTTCCAGGCCGGGCCCCACGAGATCGCGAAGTCAGACTGGAATACTAGGAGGGCACGGTCCTGTACTCACACAAAGGACCGGTCAACTGCAGCTCACAAAGCTCCAAGGCGATGATCGTGCCGGAGAAGCTTGCATTCCCGCAGCCGCCACTCGATCCGTTCCCGTCCCTTACTGTGCCCCCCTGGCCGTTCTTGACGTAGAACGTGGCGGAGACACCGTTTCCGTCCCGCTCCATGTCGCACACCTCGACCCACGAGCGGTCAGCGCCGACGCCGGCATAGTCGCTCCCCTCGTACAACCGGTAGTAGCTCGCCGCGTGAGCCGGGAAGGCAGTGGCGACAGCGAACATGCTTACCCCTGCGAGCACCGAAGCCAGCCTGGCAGATGCCTTTATCGCATTGATCTTCATGTCTCCCTTTCTGACGTGCACTAGTGAGCCGGGTTTCCATTGATTTCCTTGGCGGCCCAAAGGGCAGCGTGTGCCCTAGTGGCCGATTCCGTTCACATCGCCAGCACCCGTAAAGCGATGGGCCTCTCGGGGTCGGAATAGAACTCCGACTGCTGCCGCTGATGGCCGACGTCGGTCTCCCGATCGGACAGGACCGCTCCAGGTCGCCCAAGCCCTCGACCCGGGCAGCTCAGATCCACACGTTCAAGCTGGTCCTGGTGCGCATTGGGCGGAGGTCGCCGCTCCCCAAGTGAGCGATCATCTACTCGTCGTACCACCAGCAGGCGTGCGGCTCGTAGTAGAGGGGCCAGCAGATCGCGTCGCGGGTCTGAGGCCCGTAGACGCCGTCCGCGCTGATGCCGAGGCGCCGCTGAAGACCGATCAGTGCACTCTCCGTCGCCGGGCCGAAGTCCCCGTCCACCGCGATCTTGTAACCGTAGCCCCGTATGACCTCTTGGAGGTACTTGACCGCGTTGTTGTTGTTCCCACGCTTCATCAGGCAGGTGGGACTGAGGGTGGAGTATTGGACGGGGATGAACATGCGCTCGCCGCTGGCGCTGTATTTCCGGACCGTCTCGTTGCAGGTCGGCGTGGCAGCGTAAGCCGGTGTGGTGGAGATACCACCAAGAGTCGTCATCAGCATCGTCGCGGCGGCTGCGGTAAGCAGCCGGGTTCGGTTTCGCATGGTACGCAACTCCTTTCTGGCAGTTGGTCTGCACCATCCCGGTGCACCGCAGTTCACCGAGCCCCGAGACTCCTCGAGTCCCTCGCATGTACGCTCCCCCTCGGCCTCGTCGGCCACAGAACTGCGGGCCATCAGCCTGTGCCGATCAGGCCTGCCGCCGCGACGTTTTGTGCCACGATTCGAGCAGGTTCGAAGGGACGGCCGCTGAACCAGCGGGGCCGGGCAGCGGGAGGGTCATGATCGAGCTCACCGTCGACGCCGCCGGGCTCGCCCGCTCACGCTTCGCCGTCTCACCGTTGCACGAGGTCGTCGCGACACTGATGCCCTGGGGCCTGCAAGCGACCCCTGACACCGACCCGTGGGTCGCTCGCGCCCGGCGCGTGCTGCGTCGGGCGCGGCTGCCGCTGCTGTCCGAACTGGCCCTGGATGGGCCCGGATACGTGCCCGACTTCCTCAACCCGTACCCGTCCGGGCCCTCGCCCACCGTCGAGGAGGAGCTGGAGCAGGTCCGGTGCACCCCGCCCGAACGTGTCCTGGGCGAGCTGGAGGCGTTGCGCGACGGGCGGCCGCGCAGTGGCCTCGCCGGTTCCGAGCTGCCGGCGGGGGTGCGGCGGGCCATGGCGCGGGGTGGTGCGCACGTGGCCCGGCAGGCGGCGGACGAGATGCGACGTTATTGGGAACTGGCCTTCGCACCGCACTGGGAGGCCGCAAAGGCAACCCTCGATGCGGAGGTCGGCCGATGCGCCGGCGTGCTGGCCGGGTACGGAGCAGCGAGGCTCTTCAACTCCTTGCATCCCCAGATCGAGTGGGTCGAGGGCACCTTGCGCGTCGAGAGTCGGTTCCGGATCGCTCAGCCGGTGCCCCTGGTGGTCGTCGTACCGTCACTCGTCGCACCTCGGCCGGCCGTGGCCGTGGACCCCACGCGCGACGAAGACCGGCCTCCGATGCTCATCTATCCCGTACGTGACAAGGCCATCGCCTGCACCATCGCTCCAGCAGCCCCCTCCGCCGAGATGGCCCAGCTGCTCGGCCCCACCCGCGCCGGGTTGCTCGCCGCGTTGATACAGCCGGCCTCCACCGCACAGCTGGCGGCACGTCATTTCCTCAGCCCCGCCACGGTCTCGTACCACCTTGGCGTACTGCACCGGGCCGGCCTCGTCGCCCGCGCCCGGTCCGGCCGATCGGTGCTCTACCGCCGTACGCCCGAGGGGGCCCGGCTGGCGAGAAGCCGGTAGGTGGGGCGGGGCGGGTTCCGCCGCAGCACGCCGCCACCGACACCGGTACCGAAGCGGGGTCCCCTCAACGTGGCAGGTCCAGTTCGGCGCGGACCGTTTTGCCGGGGAGGGCGACACCCTGCGACACGCGATCGGCCACTTCCCACCGGTCGGCGAGCGCGTCGACCAGGAGCAGGCCCCGGCCGGTCTCGTCGAGAGGTGCGGGGTTCCTCGCCTCTCCGTGTCCGGGTGGCCGGCGTTCGGCACGCGTGTCGGCGACCTCGATGCGCAAGAGGACGTCCGGGACGTGGGAGAGGCATAGTTCGAAGTCGCGGCCCGGTACGCGGCCGTGGGTGACGGCATTGGCGGCCAGTTCGGCGACGATCACGGCGGCGGTGTCGGAGAGTGCGCTGCCGTGCGGAATGCCCCAGGCGTGCAGCTGGACGAGGGTCAGCTGCCGGGCGAGGCGGGCGCCGAGCGGAGTGGAACTGAACCGCTGGGTGAACACACTTACGGTAACCGCCGGTTGGGAGGTGGGGGGTGGCGTCATGGGGCCACAGTGGTGACGGTGGCGAGTGCTTCACCAGGTCAGCGACTCGTACGCCGAGTCAGCGTACGAGCACGAGGAGTGGACGGTTCCGGTGACGGTCTGTAACCCTGGGTGAGTTGGGAGTGTGCAGCGGGGAGAACGCGCGGGAGGTGGCCGGTATGACGGACGGTGCGGGTGCGGTGGGGGCGGCTGTGGTCGGCGGGTCCGGGTCATCGGGGGCGGGGGTGGCGGGTGCGTCGCCGGGCGGGGGTGAGCCGGAGGTCTCCGACAGCCTGAAGACGTTCGGCGCGGTGGTCAAGGGCTTCCGTAAACGGGCCGGGCTGACGCAGGGGGAACTGGCCGAGCAGGTGCGGTACTCGGTGCAGACGGTGGCATCCGTCGAGCAGGGCAGGCGGTTCCCCACGCTGGAGTACGTCCGGCGGGCGGAGGAGGCGCTGGACGCGGCCGGCATTCTGAGCGGGGCCGTGCAGCATCTGTCACGGCAGCCGGGGCTGGCGAGCTGGTTCCGGCAGTGGGCGAAGCTGGAGGCGGCGGCCATCAGCCTGAGTACCTACGAGTGCCGTCTGATTCCAGGCCTGTTGCAGACGGAGGCGTACGCGCGCACGCTGTTCGTGAACCAGCTTCCCCCGCTGGGCGACGAGCAGATCGAGGTCCAGTGGGTGGCGCGGGCGGAACGACAGCGGTTGCTGTGGGAGCGGCCGAACACAGCGTTCAGTTTCATCCTGGAGGAGCACCTTTTTCTGCGGCGCACAGGCGGGGCGGAGGTGACACGGCAGCTGATCGAGCACGTGCTGGATCTTGCGGAACTGCGGAACGTCGAGGTGCAGGTGATGCCGTTGGTGCGGACAGCTCATGCCGGCTTGGCTGGCCCGATGCAGTTGCTGGAGACGTCCGAAGCCCGGTGGTTCGCCTACAACGAGGGGCAGCGCGGCGGCCTGTTCGTCTCTGACCCGAGGGAAGTAAGCGTCCTCCAGATGAGGTATGCCAGGATGCGTTCACAGGCTCTCTCCCTCGAAGACTCCCTGGGCCTGTTGCAGCAGATGCGAGGAGCCCAATGAGTACGACTGAACTGATCTGGTTCAAGAGCACTTACAGCAGCAGTGGAGACGGCGACTGCGTCGAAGTAGCCGTCTCCCGGCAGGAGTCGACCGGCGTTTCGGCGGTCCGCGTCCGGGACTCGAAGCAGACGCGCGGCCCGCAGCTCGCCCTCTCCCCCGGCGCGTGGGGCAGCTTCGTCTCGTACGCCGCGCAGGACTGACCCGTACGGACACCGCAGCGTCCCGCACCGGTTGAACACCTTCGGTGCGGGGCGCTTGCGTGCTGCTTCAGCCGGTTCGCGAAGCAGGCGTGCACCGGGTGCATCTCCACACCAGCTGATAAACCGCGTGTTCGGCCGGAAGGGCTACTGGCATTCCCGCAAGAGTGCCCGCTGCTCATCTTCGTGGCGCTTCAGCGCACATCCCTCGGCCCGCGGATAATTCGTACGCGGCACTGCGCCGGTGCCGAGGCCGGTCAGATCGAAGGCTGACCAGGCGTGGTTGCCTCGGCAGGGAATCCTCGGCTGCTTGCTCGCTGGTGCGGCGACGCCGAAGTGTGGCCCCTGAAGAACGAGTTCAGCCGACACTGTGGGCTGTGAGGTGTCCCATCCGATGAAGCAATTCTCCTTGGCCATCTTTTCCGTGATGGCCCGCGCTGATTCGTGGATCGCGCTGTCCCACACGGTCCCCCACGGACGACAGCGCCGTAACGGAAATGCACCTGCGCCGTCCGGTGGAGCGTGCACTGCTCAGCCAGTACAGTTCGAGCGGCATCCGCTTGACGGAAGCCCGACGTGGGGGGGGTAGGCGTGCGCATTCGTATCGAAGTTGCAGGCAGTGTGCAGAATCAGGACGCACCGCGGTTAACGGAAGCCTTCGCGCGGTGGCTTGTCCAGGATCGCACGGTGGGTCCGCACGTAGAGATCAGCCGGATCCGCTCAGAAGCAGATGACGGCGCGATGTCCGCCGAGCTGGTCGAGTGGCTCAGTCTGGTACTGAACAGTGGGTTCTCCGTGGCATCGCTGGTGTACTCACACAGGGCGTTCCGCGCTTCGCTGCCGCCCCGTGTGCAGTCGACGGTGCGGTTGGTCGTCGAACACGGCGACTCCCGAATGGTGATCGAGGCGGGTTCCGCCGAAGAGGCAGCCCGGATCACACGCTTGGTCACCGGCACCGGCCTCCCCGGCCACCAGCCGCCAGGGCCGGCGGAAGGCACTCCTGCGGGCAGCGGAGCCGACGGTGCTTCCTGACCCGCAGGCAAGCCGGGCAGTGCTCGTCGGGGTGGACGCCTACACCCGTATGACGCCACTACCCGCTACAGCCGTCGGAACCCAGCGGCTCTCCAGACTGCTGTGCGATCTTTGGGGCCTTCCCGACAGCCATGTCACGGTGCTCGGTGCCGAAGCGCTTGGAGAAGAGGTGTTGAGCGCGGTCCGCGACGCCGCGCAAGCGACGAGCGACACCCTGGTCGTGTACTTCGCCGGACACGGCCTGCGCGACCTCGATGGTGAGAACCTTTACCTGTGTCTGGCCGGCGCCGACCCCGAATACCCGCAGGTCGGAACGGTGATGTACCGAGATCTACGCCGTGTCGTACGGACGGCCGGTGCAGCGGCACGTTACCGCTTGACTGTCCTGGACTGCTGCTACAGCGGTTTGGCAGGCGCGATGAGTGCCCATGGCCCGGCCACGCGCACCGAACTGGCCCTGGCCTTGGACGAAGATCCGACTCAGGAAAGCGATCCCACGGAGGACCACGGGGACGTGGTCCTCACATCCGCCCCGCACGACCGACAATCCTACGCACCGCCAGGAGCCCCCTATCCGGAGGCAACCGGAGAACTGATCAAGATCCTTGAACGCGGAATCCCCGGCATAGGGCCGGAGTTAAGCGTCACTCTTGCGTGGCAGCGAGTGCGTAAGCGGCTGTTGGAAAGGAGAAGTCCGGAGCCCCAGCAGTTCACCCAGAACAAGGTGGCCGACTCTCTCTGCTTCCCGAACCGTGCCGCCACTGCGGTGATGTCTGCTGAAGTGAGCGAGGGAGCCAAGCACTACAGCGCCGAATTACTGAGGAGATCCGCAGAAACCGATCAAGCACAGAAAAATAGTGAAGGTGTGCCGCCTGCCGTCCCGGCCGACGTGCCCGAGCCGGACTGGCGGCCTGCCCCGGTCAGACGATGGCGGCCCGAAAAGGAACTCCCCTATCCCGGCGATGCATACTTCAAGCAACAGCGGACGCACCGCTACCTGCTGGATGAAGCTTGGACAGACCTAAGAAAGGAGTTCAAGACGGTCCGCCGCCGCCTGCAAGTACCCTTCCACGTCCGCTCTCCCTTAAGCATCGCGGCCTGGCTGCACCAATACACCGGTGACCCTCGATGGGAGGTCATCGCCGAATCCGTCAAAGCCCTGCAAAATCACAAGGAGGGATACGATCCTCCTTTTGTCCCGGACCCCTACGCAGCCCAAGTCCCCAGGTCGCCTCACTACCAGTTGACCAGAGACATCGTAAACGCCTACCGCGAGAGGGTGAACCAGCTGCGCGCCGACATCAACAAACTGACCGACCTGCACGCGGATTTGCAGGAATAACTATCATCAACTTCCCCCTGGGCTACCGGACCTGCGCGGTGCGTACGGCTCGTTCGAGAAGGGCCTCCGCCTCGGAGACGGCTCGGGTGAGGGCCTGGGCGAGGGACCTCGAGTCGGCCTGCGGGTGGGTGTCCGGGCCGGTGGGGAGGTGACGCAGCAGGTCGTCCACGTCCCGCAGGCCGGCCCGGTGGATCAGGCCCTTCTCATTCGTGACCCACTCCCCCCGCGCCGCCGTCACCGCGTGCGCGGTCTGGGTCGCGGCGACGGCGATGGCCCCGGCGACCTGGGTGACGGCGCCCTTGGGGGCATGACCGGCCTTGGCGTAGGCGAGGGTGGCGGTGGCCGTGCCGTACCAGCGGGGCGGGGCGGTCTCGCGCAGGGCCGGCGGGTAGGCGGTGGGGCGGGGCGGTTCGCCGCGCAGCACCTTGCTGATCGCGAGTTCCGCGACAAGCAGGTACGTCGGGATGCCCGCGAGGTGGAACAGCAGTGGCTCGACGCGGAAGCGGCCCTGTTCCGCCTCGGCCAGTTCGTGTTCGACGACGTCGAGGTCGCGGTAGTGGACGTCGACCCGGCGGCCGTCAATGGTCAGCCAGGCGCCGCCGTTGAACACGCCGCCGCCCCAGTCTCCGATCCCGGAGACCTCGCCCTCCCAGCCGACCGCGCGCAGGTCGTCGGGGTCGAAGGCGCCCTCGCCCCGGTAGTGGACCGCCAGGTCCCAGTCGCTGTCGGGCCGTTCGGTGCCCTGCGCACGTGAGCCGCCGAGGGTGACGGCGCGGACACCGGGGAGGGCGGCGAGCCGGTCGGCGGTCATGTCGAGGAAGGCCTGGTCCGGGAGGGAGGGCACGGCTGCGGCTCCTGTCAGGGGGCGGAGGGGGTGTGCGGCGGTCGGGTGGGAAGGCTACGGAGGTCGGCCCGGCGGTGCGAGCGAAATAGGGGTGCGGTGGCGCGGCCGGGGCCGCATGCTCGGTGGGTCGTCCGTCACCGTCCCTGGAAGATCGGAGCCCGCGTGATCCGGCGCGTCACCGTCCCCTGCCTGTTCCCACCCCCCACGTACTCCCACGCTTCCGTCGTCGAGGCGGGCACCCGGCTGGCGTTCCTCGCCGGGTCGGTCCCGCTCGACGCCGACGGGAGGCTCGTCGGGGAGGGGGATCCGGTGCGGCAGGCCGAGCAGGTGCTGGCCAACCTCGAGGAGCAGTTGCGTGCGGTGGGAAGCGGCCTGTCACAGGTCGTGTCGACGGACGTGTACGTCGTGAGCGGTGAGCCCGCCGCGCTCTCCGCCGTGTGGGACGTCGTCGAAGCGTCCGGGCTGAGTACCGGACCGCACTCGTCGACCCTGCTCGGTGTGGCCTGCCTCGGTTACCCCGGGCAGCTCGTCGAGATCACCGCGACGGCCGTCGTACCGGACGCGGCAGCGGATTCATGAGCGGCGACGGCCGGACGGTGAACCTGCGCCGGGCTCTGCCCGCCGACGCCGCCCCCGCGGCCGACGTCTGGCTGCGGTCGTTCGCCGCAGCCCTGCCGGGCGTGGTCCGGCCCCGGTCGGACCACGAGGTGCACGGCTACTTCCGTCATGTCCTCGTGCCGCTGTGCGAGACATGGGTGGCGGAGACGGAGGGCGGGGGCGTCGTCGGTGTGATGGTGCTGGAGGACGAGGAGCTGGCGCAGCTGTACCTCGTCCCCGAGTGGCGCGGGCGCGGACTGGGCGACCGGTTCGTCGCCCTGGCCAAGGAGCACCGCCCCGCGGGCCTTTCCCTGTGGACCTTCCAGGTCAACGAGTCCGCGCACCGCTTCTACGAGCGGCACGGTTTCGAGGCCGTCGAGTGGACCGACGGGAGCCGGAACGAGGAGCGGGAGCCGGACCTGCGGTTCGTGTGGCGGCCGTAGAGCGGGCGTGGGGCGGCCGCCTGTGGGAGACACCCTGTGGGACACCCGCCGCGCGCGTACGCCTCAGGCCTCGGCGCGGGCGTACGCGTCAGGCCTCGCCGCGCGCGTACCTGTCCGTCGCCGCCACCAGGACGTCGTCCCCGACGGCTCCGGCGTCGTGGCCGGCCTCGTCGACGACCGTCAGCTCGGCGTCCGGCCAGGCGTGCTGGAGCCGCCAGACGATGCCGAGCAGGTTGCCGAGGTCGAGGCTGCCCTGGACCAGGGTGCCGGGGATGCCCTTCAGCAGCTGCGCGTCGCGGAGGACCACGCCCTCGTCGTTGCCCTCCGAGAGGAAGTGGTCGTTGCCCCAGTAGTGGGTGACGGTGCGGGCGAAGCCCCTGCGGAACACCGGGTCCCGGAAGCGCTCGACCGAGCCCGGCGGCGCGGGGATGATCGCCGTCTCCCAGTCGGTCCAGGCCCGTGCGGCCCGTTCCCGGACTTCCGGGTCGGGGGACTCGAGCAGCCTGTTGTAGGCGGCGGCGAGGTTGCCGTCACGTTCGTCGTCGGGAAGTTCGCCGACGAAGCGTTCGAAGGCCTCCGGGAAGATCTTCCCCAGCCCACGGGTCAGGAGGGCCACCTCGGGGTGGGAGCCCGTGGCCACCCCGGTCAGCACCAGCTCGGTCACCACGCCGGGGTGCGTCTGCGCGTACCGCAGTCCCAGTGCCGATCCCCAGGAGATGCCCCACACCAGCCACCGCTCGATGCCCAGGTGGGTGCGCAGCCGCTCCAGGTCGGCCATGAGGTGGGCGGTCGTGTTCACGCTCATGTCGGTGGCGTGGTCGGCCGCGCTCGGTGTCGACCGTCCGGCGCCGCGCTGGTCGAGGAGCACGATGCGGTACGCGGCGGGGTCGAAGAAGCGGCGGAGGCCGGGGCTCGCGCGGCTTCCCGGGCCGCCGTGCAGCACCAGCGCGGGCTTGCCGTGCGGGTTCCCGCAGGTCTCCCAGTACACGTGGTTGCCGTCGCCGACGTCGAGCATGCCGTGGTCGTACGGTTCGATGTGCGGATAGAGACCCATCGGGGCACCGTAGCGCTCAGGACGCGAGGGCTCCTCTCATTTCCGCGTGGGCGCTCCCGCCGCTTCGGCCGCCGCGCGCAGCACCTCCCGCAGCATGGCGGGGGTGAGCTTGCCGGTGAAGGTGTTGCGCTGGCTGACGTGGAAGCAGCCGAAGAGGTGCAGGTCGTCGCCGTCCGGGGCGGGGAGCGTGACATGGGTGCCGTGGGTGAAGGCCGGGCGGGGGCGGGGTACGGTCCAGCCCGCCTCGGCGAACGCGGGCAGGGCGGCCTGCCATCCGAAGGCGCCGAGGACGAGCGCGGCCCGTACCGTCGGCCGCAGGAGCCGCAGCTCCTGGACCAGCCAGGGCCGGCAGGTGTCCCGTTCCGCGGGGGTCGGTTTGTTGGCGGGCGGGGCGCAGTGCACAGGTGAGGTGACGCGCACGCCGTACAGTTCCAGACCGTCCCCGGAATGTGCGGAGGTGGGCTGCGAGGCGAGCCCGACGTCGTACAGCGCCTCGTACAGCACGTCTCCGGAACGGTCTCCGGTGAACATCCGCCCGGTGCGGTTGCCGCCGTGCGCGGCGGGCGCCAGTCCGACGATCAGCAGCCGGGCGTCCGGCGGCCCGAATCCCGGCACCGGCCGTCCCCAGTACGTCCAGTCGGCGAACGCGGCGCGTTTGGTGCGGGCGACCTCTTCCCGCCAGTCCACCAGCCGGGGGCAGGCACGGCAGTCGGCGATGCGCCGGTCGAGAGCGGAGAGGCTCGGTGAGTCGCGTGCACCGGAGGGGGCAGGGGAGTCGGGGAGACCTCTGGGATCCATGACTCCACGGTAGGACGCGCCGCCCGGCCGTCCCCTGACCGATGGCTCCCACAAGCCCGCGGGTGCCAGCCGACCGGCACCGACGGCTCCCCCGGCCGCTCGGCCGCTCCCCGGCGGCGGCCGAAATCCCTTCTCACCGGGCCGCCCCGGAGGGCTAAAGTCGGGACCATGGCTTCTGAGGGTGCGGAGTACGGCAGGACGCGTGACGGCGGAGACCCCGCGAAGGGGGCGGCCCCCGCACGGGAACCCGCTCCCGCGCCGGCCGCCGAGGCCTCCCCCGACTCGGGCGGGACAGCCGCCCCGGACCCGAAGACCGCCGCCGCCGTGGCGGCTGCCGAGGCCGCCGGACCGAAGAGCGGCGAGACCGTCCGGACCGACAGCTGGATCTGGGCCGTACGCCTGGTCAAGACCCGTTCCCTCGGCGGCGCCGCCTGCCGGGGCGGTCATGTGCGCGTGAACGGTGAGCGGGTGAAGCCCGCGCACTCGCTGCGTGTCGGCGACGAAGTGCGCCTGCGGCACGAGGGCCGGGAACGGGTCGTCGTCGTCAAGCGCCTGATCCGCAAGCGGGTGGGTGCCCCGGTCGCGGTCCAGTGCTACGTCGACAACTCCCCGCCGCCCCCGCCCCGCGACGCCGTCGCCCCGGCCGGCATCCGGGACCGCGGCGCGGGCCGCCCGACCAAGCGCGACCGCCGCGAACTGGAACGCCTCCGCGGCCTGGGCGGCCCAGGGGGCCTGAGCGGTCCCGGCCTCCCCGGAGCCCTCGAAGGATCCGACGCACCGGCCGAGGCCGGTGGCCGTGGCCGGCGACCGGCCTCGAAGAAACGGCAGCGGCCCTGAACGACCGGCGCCGCACGGTACCGGGGACGCGGTGTCCGAGCCCGGGCCGAACCCGGCGGTGCCCCGGGCGCCACTCCGGCACACCGCCCCGGCGGGGCCCTCCCGCCATGCCGGGGCCGAGCCGTACGTCATCCCCGCCCGGGCGAAACCTCCGGGTTTCCGCTCAGTCCCCGGTCGCCGCCGCCACCGCCCTCACCCACATCCCGTCCTCCGTCAGGTACCGGTCCACGCGCAGGCCCTCCTCCCCCAGTGCCTCCTCGAACTGCTCCTTCGTCAGCGGCCGCGAGCGGAACGTCTGTGTCCATACCGCGTCCGGGAACACGTACTCCGCGCGCACCGCGTCGACCCCGTCGCCGACCGGCTCGGCCGACACGATCCGCACGGTGAAACCCGCAGGGTCCACCCGCTCGCGCGGCACGTTCGTGTGGTAGTCCTCGCCCTCCCGCTGGATCAGTACGCACCCTCCCTTCGCCAGATGCCGCACGCAGGTGCGCAGCAGTCCCCGCCGCACCTCCGCGTCGCCCGCGTGCACCAGGAACGACGCGAGCAGCACCACGTCGAACGTCTCGTCCAGCCGCAGCTCCTCTATCGGGCCGCATATGGTCCGCGCCCCGCGGACGCGCTCCAGCATCTCGGCGGACTCGTCCACGGCCGTGACCCCGAACCCGCGCTCCAGCAGCGCGTGGGTCATCCTCCCCACCCCGCTGCCCAGCTCCAGGATGCTCGAGCCGGCCGGCACGGCGGCGGCGATGACGTCCGGTTCGTCCCCGACGGGCAGCCGCGAGTACAGCTCCACCGCGCAGCCGTCCGGGGTGATCGCCCCGGGCCCCGTCCCCTCGTATCCCTCACGCATGTCCAGCTTCATGCCCGTCCAACGGCCCGGATCCGCAAGCCCGTTCCCCTACCTCCCTGGTTTCACCCGTCCGAGTGACGGCAACCCCTCCGGGAGAGGTCGGCGGCCGTTGCCCGCGGTCCGGCGTACGGTGGACACAGGCAGGATGGTGACGGAATGCGTACAGGCAGTGAGCCGAGGACCGCGCGCAGTGCGCTGCGCATGCGGTTCTGGCTGAGCGTGTGGGGCGAGGTCTGGACGATCTTCGGGACGGTGGCGTTCGCGGTCTCCGGGCACCCGGGCTGGGCGCTCCTCTGCGGACTGCTGTGGCTGGTCGTCACCGTCGACCTGATCGTGGTCGTCCGGCGCCTGCGCCAGCGCGCGCACTACCAGCCGGGCCGCGACGTGCCCCCGTACGAACCGCCCCGGGACACGAGATGACCGTCGAAGGACGGCCTGTCGCCCTGAGGCGTCGGACGCCGTGACCGGGGCCGGGCCGGGTCCTCCCGGATGCCCGGCCGCCCTCCCACCGCCGCCTCGGCCGTGAGCGGATCAGTCGTCGTCGAACCGCGCGGCCTTCAGGTACTCCGGGTTCGGGTCCAGGGCGGCGGCCAGCCGGAAGTGGCGTCTGGCCGGATCGGGCCGGCTCTGCCGCTGGTAGGTGCGGGCGAGCGCGAAGTGCGCGAAGGCGTTGTCCGGCTCGCGCTCCAGGACGATGGAGAACTCGAGCTCCGCAGGCCGCAGCTGGGCCGCCGCGAAGAAAGCACGCGCGCGCAGCAGCCGCGCGGCGGTGTTCTCCGGGTACGCGTCGATGACCCCGTCGAGCAGCTTCACCGCACCCCGCGGGTCCCGCGAGGCAAGCAGTTGCTCAGCGGCACGGAAGTCGATGACATGCGTCTCCGGCGTACGTCCGGTCGAACCACTGCTCTTGGGCACAGCTGCATCCTTCCCTTGCCGGACCGGTTCAACGCCCCGGCCGAGGACCCCTATTCCCGCGCGGGCCGCCGGTCCGCCCCCGCCCGGCGCACGAGTTCGGCCCATACGTCCTTCACCCGCCGCGCCAGCTCGTCCAGGGGCACGTCGTTGTCGATGACGATGTCCGCGATCTCCCGGCGCTGCTCGCGCGTCGCCTGGGCGGCCATCCGCGCGCGGGCGTCCTCCTCGCTCATGCCGCGCCGGCCGACGAGCCGCTCGAGCTGGGTCCCGGTGCTCGCGTCGACCACGATCACGAGGTCGTAGAGGGACGCGAGGCCGTTCTCCGTGAGGAGGGGTACGTCGTGGACGACGACGGCGTCCTCGGCGGCGGCTTCCTCCAGCTCCCGGGAGCGGGCGCCCACCAGGGGGTGCACGATCGAGTTGAGGAGGGCGAGCTTCTCCGCGTCGGCGAAGACGATCGCACCGAGCCTCGGCCGGTCCAGGCTGCCGTCCTCGGTGAGGATCTCCTCCCCGAAGGCCGCCACGACCGCCGCGAGACCGGGTGTCCCCGGTGCGACGACCTCGCGCGCGATGCGGTCCGCGTCGATCAGTACGGCGCCGCACTCGACGAGCAGCCGAGACACCTCGCTCTTGCCGGCGCCGATCCCACCGGTCAGTCCCACCGTCAGCATGTCCGAAAGCTTAGGGCCTGTCGTCGGCGGCGCCCCGGGCGGGACCGGCACGTGGCACCGGGCCTTCCGGGGCTTCCGGCGCCCGGCCGCCTCAGATGTCGCCTTCGCGCTCCGCCAGGAACCGCTCGAACTCGAGCCCGATCTCGTCCGCCGACGGGATCTCCACCGGCTCGGCGAGCATGTTGCCCCGGGTTTCGGCACCCGCGGCGGCGTCGTACTGGTGCTCGAGTCCCTGGATGAGGGCCGTGAGTTCCTCGTCGCCCTCCTGCACCTGGCGGTCGATCTCGGTCTGGGTGCGGTGGGCGTCGGTGCGCAGGGAGTGCGCGACACCGGGCAGGACCAGGCCGGTGGCGGCCGTGATGGTCTCCAGGACGGTCAGCGCCGCGTCCGGGTAGGCGGAGCGGGCGATGTAGTGCGGCACGTGGGCGGCGACTCCGAGCACGTCGTGTCCGGCCTGCATGAGCCGGTACTCGACGAGGGCCTCGACGCTGCCGGGCACCTGCGCCTCCTCGAAGGGGCTGCTGTGGGCCGGGACGAGGTCGATGCGGTTGCCGTGCGGGGTGATGCCCACGGGGCGGGTGTGCGGGACGCCCATGGGGATGCCGTGGAAGTTCACCGCCAGGCGGACGCCGAGCCGCTCCACGATCTGCCGCACCGCGGCGGCGAACCTCTCCCACTCCACATCCGGCTCGGGCCCGGACAGCAGCAGGAACGGCGCTCCGGTGGCGTCCTGGACCAGCCGCACCTCGAGCGCGGGCACCTCGTAGTCGGTCCAGCGGTCGCGGGTGAAGGTCAGCAGAGGGCGACGGGCCCGGTAGTCGACGAGCCGGTCGTGGTCGAACCGGGCGACGACCTGGTGGGGCAGCGAGTCGAGCAGCCGCTCGGCGATCTGGTCGCCGGTCTCGCCCGCGTCGATGTATCCGTCGAAGTGGTAGAGCATGACAAGGCCGGCCGATTCCTGGGCGAGCGCCATGTCGACGACAGCCAGCCCCTTCGGCTCCCATGCGTACAAACCCTGCGGATCAAGCACAGTGACCGCCCCTCCTCGTGTGTCCTAGTGGACAACGTGACGCGCGGCACCGGCATTCCCGGAGTCCCCCCTCGAACGCCCTTGTTCTCACGCGACTTCACGTGCGGCGCCGTCCTCCCGCGCCGGTTCGGGCACCGTCACCGGCCGGCCGGGCGGCCTCCCGGGCCGCCGGGTCACCGGACCGGGACGTGCCGAGGGCCCGCACCCCGGTGGGGTGCGGGCCCTCGGCCCAAGAGCTCGCGCTCAGTGGTTACCGCTCAGCGTGCTGCGGTTCAGCTCTGGCCGCCGGCCAGCTTCTCGCGCAGCGCGGCCAGCGCCTCGTCCGAAGCCAGGGCGCCGGAGTTGTCACCGCCCTCGGAGGAGTACGAGCCACCGCCGCCACCGCCGCCGGACGCGGCCGGAGCCGCACCCGCGGTGTCGACACCCTCGGCAGCGGCCTTCTCGTCCGCCTCGCGGGACTTAATGACCTGCGCCTGGTGCTGCTCGAAGCGGGACTGCGCCTCGGCGTACTGGGTCTCCCACACCTCGCGCTGGGTCTCGTAGCCCTCGAGCCAGTCGTTGGTCTCGGGGTCGAAGCCCTCGGGGTAGATGTAGTTGCCCTGGTCGTCGTAGGACGCGGCCATGCCGTACAGGGTCGGGTCGAACTCGACCACCGACGGGTCGGCACCGAAGGCCTCGTTGGCCTGCTTCAGCGAGAGGCTGATGCGGCGGCGCTCGAGGTCGATGTCGATGACCTTGACGAAGATCTCGTCGTTGACCTGGACGACCTGCTCCGGGATCTCCACGTGGCGCTCGGCCAGCTCGGAGATGTGGACCAGACCCTCGATGCCCTCGTCCACGCGGACGAACGCACCGAACGGAACCAGCTTCGTGACCTTGCCGGGCACGACCTGGCCGATCTGGTGGGTGCGGGCGAACTGCTGCCACGGGTCTTCCTGCGTCGCCTTCAGCGACAGGGAGACACGCTCGCGGTCCATGTCGACGTCGAGGACCTCGACGGTGACTTCCTGACCGACCTCGACGACCTCGGAGGGGTGGTCGATGTGCTTCCAGGACAGCTCGGACACGTGCACCAGGCCGTCGACGCCACCCAGGTCCACGAAGGCACCGAAGTTGACGATCGAGGAGACGACGCCGGAACGCACCTGGCCCTTCTGGAGGGTGGTGAGGAACGTCTGGCGGACCTCGGACTGGGTCTGCTCCAGCCAGGCACGGCGGGACAGGACCACGTTGTTGCGGTTCTTGTCCAGCTCGATGATCTTCGCCTCGAGCTCCTTGCCCACGTAGGGCTGGAGGTCGCGGACACGGCGCATCTCGACCAGGGAGGCCGGGAGGAAGCCACGGAGGCCGATGTCGAGGATGAGACCACCCTTGACGACCTCGATGACGGTACCCGTGACGATGCCGTCCTCTTCCTTGATCTTCTCGATGGTGCCCCAGGCGCGCTCGTACTGGGCGCGCTTCTTCGAGAGGATCAGGCGGCCTTCCTTGTCCTCCTTCTGGAGAACAAGGGCTTCGATCTCGTCACCGACGGCGACGACCTCGTTGGGGTCGACGTCGTGCTTGATCGAGAGTTCGCGGCTCGGGATGACACCTTCGGTCTTGTAACCGATGTCGAGCAGGACCTCGTCCCGGTCGACCTTCACGATGACGCCGTCGACGATGTCGCCGTCGTTGAAGTACTTGATCGTCTCGTCGATCGCGGCGAGGAAGGCTTCCTCGTTACCGATGTCGTTGACCGCAACCTGCGGGGTGGTGGCGGTGGTCTCGGTGCTGCTCGTCATGTGGGAAAGGGCTCCGGTACGGACAGTGAGTCGTAGGTACTGCTACGCCGGAGCCCGTTTCGCTCTGCAGAAGCCGGACAGCCTAGGAAGCGCCGTTCCAGACACCGGGTGCCCGGTGGCGCCTCGACAACCGAGGGGACATACAACAGACGCGAGCGCAGCCTGCTATGTCTGAGGTGCGCAGGCTCGCAGCGCAACTTGTAGCATACGGGTGCAGCCGGGCAGGGTCAATGCGCGAAGCCCTCACCCGGGGCGGATCGCCGCATAACCGGCACAATTCCCCCGTCCGGGGGTAGAGCCGCATGTCAGATGCCACCTCGAGGCCACGCGGGACCCGCCGCTGCAGGACACCGCGCCCCTGTGGCGACAGCCGGGGCGACTGGACGGAAGAGTACGACGATGGAGCCGATCATCCAAGAGCCCGAAGGTCCCGAACCCGAGGCGACCCGACGGGACGCCGGCATCACCGAGAGCGTCCGCGCCAACCGGGGCTGGTGGGACCGCAACGCGGACGAGTACCAGGTCGAGCACGGCACGTTCCTCGGCGACGACCGCTTCGTGTGGTGCCCCGAGGGGCTGGACGAGGTGGAGGCCGAGCTGCTCGGCCCGCCGGAGGAGCTGAAGGACCGCGCCGTCCTGGAGCTCGGCGCCGGCGCGGCCCAGTGCTCGCGCTGGCTGGCCGCGCAGGGCGCGCGCCCGGTGGCCCTGGACATCTCGCACCGGCAGCTGCAGCACGCGCTGCGCATCGGGGGCTCGTTGCCGCTGGTGTGCGCGGACGCGGGTGTGCTGCCGTTCGCGGACGGTTCCTTCGACCTGGCCTGCTCGGCGTACGGGGCGCTGCCCTTCGTCGCCGACCCGCGGCTCGTGCTGCGCGAGGTGCACCGGGTGCTGCGGCCCGGCGGCCGGTTCGTCTTCTCCGTCACGCATCCCATCCGCTGGGCGTTCCCGGACGAGCCCGGTCCGGAGGGGCTGAGCGTCTCCGGGTCGTACTTCGACCGCACGCCCTACGTGGAGGAGGACGAGCAGGGCCGCGCGGTGTACGTCGAGCACCACAGGACGCTGGGCGACCGGGTCCGCGACGTCGCCGCCTCGGGCTTCCGGCTGGTGGACCTGGTGGAGCCGCAGTGGCCGGAGTGGAACAGCTCCGAATGGGGCGGCTGGTCCCCGCTGCGCGGCCGTCTGATCCCGGGAACGGCGATCTTCGTGTGCGTCCGGGACTGAGGGCGTGATCCGTCACGACGCTCTGGACTCCCTCCCCGTACGCGAGGCGCTCCCGCCGCTGACCGACGCCCTCCGGGATCACGGCACCGCCGTGCTCGTCGCCCCGCCCGGCACCGGGAAGACGACCCTGGTGCCGCTGGTGCTGGCGGGGCTGACCGGTGACGGTCCCGCGCGGCGGGTCGTGGTCGCCGAGCCGCGGCGGATCGCGGCGCGCGCGGCGGCCCGGCGGATGGCCTGGCTGCTGGGCGAGAAGCCCGGCGAGTCGGTCGGCTTCACGGTGCGCGGGGAGCGGGTGACCGGCCGGCACACGCGTGTGGAGGTCGTCACGACCGGTGTGCTCCTTCAGCGGCTGCAGCGCGACCAGGAGCTGACCGGCGTGGACGTCGTGGTTCTCGACGAGTGCCACGAGCGGCACCTGGACGCGGACACGGCCGCGGCGTTCCTGTGGGACGTGCGCGAGACGCTGCGTCCGGAGCTGCGTCTGGTGGCCGCGTCGGCGACGACCGACGCGGCGGGCTGGGCACGGCTGCTGGGCGACGCGCCCGTCGTCGAGGCGCGCGGCACGGCGCACCCGGTGGAGGTGGTGTGGGCACCGCCCGCGCGTCCGGTACGGCCGCCGCACGGTATGCGGGTCGATCCGGCGCTGCTGACGCATGTGGCGTCGGTGGTGCGGCGGGCGCTGGCCGAGCGGGACGGGGACGTCCTGGTGTTCCTGCCGGGCGTGGGCGAGATCGCCCGGGTCGCCGCGCAGCTGGGGACGCTCCCGGGCGTCGAGGTGCTCCAGGTGCACGGGCGGGCGCCGGCCGCGGTGCAGGACGCGGTGCTGGCGCCCGGACAGCGGCGGCGGGTGGTGCTGGCGACCTCGGTGGCGGAGTCGTCGCTGACGGTGCCGGGGGTGCGGGTGGTCGTGGACGCTGGCCTCGCGCGTGAGCCCCGTGTCGACCACGCGCGCGGGCTGAGCGCTCTGACGACGGTACGGGCCTCGCAGGCGGCGGGCCGGCAGCGGGCGGGACGGGCCGGGCGTGAGGCGCCGGGCGCGGTGTACCGGTGCTGGGCGGAGGCGGAGGACACCCGGCTGCCGCGGTTCCCCTCCCCCGAGATCAAGGTGGCCGACCTGACGGCGTTCGCGCTCCAGGCGGCCTGCTGGGGCGATCCGGACGCCTCCGGGCTCGCCCTGCTCGATCCGCCCCCGGCCGGGGCGATGGCGGCGGCCGGGACCGTCCTGACCGCGATCGGGGCCGTCGGCGCCGACGGGCGGGCCACGGAGCGGGGCACCCGGCTCGCCCGGCTGGGCCTGCATCCCCGGCTCGGGCGTGCCCTGCTGGACGCGGCGGCGGCCGTGGGCCCCGCGCTCGCCGCCGAGGTGGTCGCGCTGATCGGCGAGGAGGCGCCGCGCAGCTACGGGGACGACCTCGCCGGTGCGTTGCGCACCGCGCGGCGCGGGGACGACGCCTACGCGCAGCGGTGGCGCGCCGAGGTGCGCCGGCTGCGCGCGCTCGCCCAGGACGTCTCCGCGCAGGGCACCTCGCGGAGCACCCCGCGGGGTTCCTCGCAGACGGACGGCGGCCCGCCGCGCGTGGACGAGGTGGACGCGCGGGTGGGGCTGGTGGCCGCGCTCGCGTTCCCCGAGCGGATCGCCCGCGCGGACGGCGGTTCGTATCTGATGGTGTCCGGGACGCGGGCCGAGGCCGGGGCGGGCACCGGGCTGCGCGGCGCGCCCTGGATCGCGGTCGCCGCGGCCGACCGGCCCGTGGGGCGGGGGCACGCGCGCGTGCAGCTCGGCGCGGTCGTCGACGAGGCCACCGCGCGGTGGGCGGCCGGCGCCCTGCTGGAGACGCGCGAGGAGGTGCACTGGGCCGACGGGGACGTCGTCGCCCGGCGGGTCGAGCGGCTGGGGGCCGTCGAACTGGCCGTACGGCCCCGTACCGACGCGGAGCCCGCGCTCGTACGGGCCGCGCTGCTGGACGGGTTGCGGCGGGAGGGGCTCGGGCTGCTGCGGTGGCCGGCCGGGGCGGCCGTGCTGCGGCAGCGGCTCGCGTTCGTGCACCGGCAGGCCGGCGAGCCCTGGCCCGACGTGTCCGACGACGCGCTGCACGCGCGCGTGCAGGAGTGGCTGGAGCCGGAGCTGAGCCGGGCCCGGCGCCGGGCCGACCTGGCCCGGATCGACGCCGGGCAGGCCCTCCGCCGGCTGCTGCCGTGGGCGTCCGGGGAGGCTGCCCGGCTGGACGAACTCGCCCCCGAGCGGATCACCGTGCCCAGCGGGTCCGCGGTCCGCATCGACTACTCCGACCCCGCGCAGCCGGTGCTCGCGGTGAAGCTCCAGGAGATGTTCGGGCTCCAGGAGTCGCCGCGGGTGGCCGGGGTGCCCCTGCTGGTGCATCTGCTGTCCCCGGCCGGCCGGCCCGCCGCCGTCACCGCCGACCTCGCCTCCTTCTGGAAGGACGGCTACAAGGGCGTACGGGCCGAGCTGCGCGGCCGTTATCCCCGGCACCCGTGGCCCGAGGACCCCGCCGCGGCCGAGCCGACCCGGCACACCAACGCGCGGCTCAGACGGTGACCTCTCCCAGAGCCCGTCGCCGAACTGATGCGGGCCTACGTCCGCTCCCACCAGCACCTGCCCTACGTCCGCTCCCACCAGCACCTGCCCTACGCCAGCTCCAGAAGCTTCCGATGGCTCTTCCCTGGCCGCCAACCAGGACAGCCGATGAACCCGGGCAGCCTCCGGGCCCACCTACGCGAGATCGGCGTCCCGCCACAGCGCGGCAGGGCTTCCACGATCCGCCAACTCGTCCTCCAGGCCCCAGCCCCCGTCATCGCGAAGGCACTCGGCTACCACGACAAGACCGCCACTCGGCTCGTGACCGAAGCCGGCGGAACCTGGAGCCGCTACGCCCCAGGTGATCATGCACGGTGACGGTCAGCCCCCGACGGACCGTGCGATGCGGAAGCCCACGTCGTCAACCTGAAAGGTCGGGTGGCTACGGCGGCGCACGGAGGCCCGACAGCTCCAGTGCTCGTCGAACCAGCCACCGCCGCGCAGCACCCGGTAGGTGCCATAGACCTCAGCGTCGTAGATGTCCCAGCACCACTCCCAAACGTTACCGAGCATGTCGTACAGGCCCCACGGGTTCGGCCGCTTGCCGCCCACGTCGTGGACTCGTTCATGCGAGTTGCCGCGATACCAGGCGATCTCGTCGAGCGGCCCGTAACGCGGTCCGGTCATCCCGGCACGGCAGGCGTGTTCCCACTCGGCCTCGGTCGGCAGCCGGTACCCATCGGCAGACGGATCCCACTCGATGCCCTCGCCCTCGGCATCGAAGTGGTAGGCGGGTACGAACCCGTCGCGCCGCGACAGAGCGTTGCAGAACCGGACCGCGTCCCACCAGGAAACTCCCTCGACGGGCAACTCGTCCCCCTGAGAAGTTCCCGGCCGCTTTCCGGTGATCTGTGCGTACAGCACCTGAGTGACCTGGAACGCCGCCAGTTGGTGGGGCGCAAGCTCAACCGACCAACTGCGTTCTGTCCGCCGGTCCGACAGGGTTACCTGGCCCGGCGGGACGACAACCATCTCGCTTCCTGCACCCGCATCCATGAGCAGGTGATCCTACTGGCACCCCGCCCTGGACGGACCGCACGTCCCATCTCCATGCGGCCGTCACGGTCCGGCGGCTCAACACCCACCGTGACGAAACCGGCAAGCCGCCTGTCGAACACGCGCCACCCCAACATGCGAGCTCACCAGTCCCGAGGCCGGTCGAGCCCACGGCGGGCGCCGGTGATGTCGTGGCGGTCGGCGATCAGGCGGCGGCGGTAGGCGCCTTCGACACACCGACGGCCTACCCAACAGCGCAACGGGCAGCAACTACCCCAGCACTGCCCCCTGTTCATCTGAGAGATCACCTCGCCCCACGTCGAGATCGTCACGGCACGGGGTGAGCCCCACCCGCGTGGAAGGCATGGCAGGATCGCGGTCATGTCCCTCAGCGTTCCCCGCCTCTGGATCGGCTCGACCGAGATCATCGCCCTCGCCGACGGCGAGGGCCCGTTCTTCTCTCCGCGCGCCGAGGCCTTCCCCGAGGCCACGGCCGCACAGTGGGCCGAGGCCGACCGCTACGACCCGGGCGCGGTCGACGCCGAGGGCCGCTGGCGGCTCCAGTTCCGCGCGTACGCGATCCGCGGCGACAAGGGCCTCACCGTCGTGGACGCCGGGATCGGTCCGGCGGACAGCCCGGCCGGCTCGTGGGCGCCCGTGCCCGGTGCGCTCCCCGAGTCGCTCGCCGCCGCGGGCATCGACCCGGCCGAAGTCGACACCGTGGTGCTCACACATCTGCACACCGACCACGTCGGGTGGGCGGTCGTGACCGAGACGGCCGTCCCATCAGCGGGCGGCGCGGTGGACGGCAACGCTTCGACCGGCGGCGCGACCAGCGGCCGCCGCCCTTATTTCCCGAACGCCGAATACCTGCTCCAGCGGGCCGAGTTCGACGCCATCGGCACGCTCAACCCGCAGCTTCGCGAGACCCTCACCGACCCGCTCGCGGCCGCCGGTCGGCTCCGGCTCCTCGACGGGGACACGCCGCTGCGCACCGGGCGCGCGGTCGCCACGCCCGGTCACACGCCCGGGCACCAGAGCGTGCTGGTCGCCGACGGGCGCGAGCTGGCGCTCGTCACCGGCGACCTCCTGGTGCACGCGCTCCAGCTGCTCCACCCCGAGCTCGCCTACGCGCACGAGGCCGACCCTGAGGCGGCCAGGCACTCGAGGGAGCGCATGCTCGTCCACGAAACCGCCATTACGCTGCACCTGGCGACGCCGCATTTGACGGAGCCGTTCCTCTCGGCGTGATCGCGGCGGTTCGGGGCCGGTCAGGCCGCGAGGCCATGCAGACGCTCCAATTTCTCGGCGGGTGGGTCATCGCCACGCAGCGGACTGAAGCCGACGCCCGGGTGCGGGTCGTACGCCTCGGGCTGGAGTCCGAGTTCGTGGGTGGAGTATTCGCCGAAGCGGCGGATGTGCTCGGTCAGGTACGGCGCGATGCGGGCCAGGTCCTCGGGGCCGATGACGTGGCCCTCCTCCGGGCAGGACGAGAACGCGTCGCGCACGCGGGAGGGCGCCCCTCCGTCGGCGACGGAGGGGCGCCCTGTGTCCGCGCGGGGTGCGTGCGGGCACGCGTGCGGTTACGCGCCGGTGGTGGGTTCGGGGGACGCGGTGCCGGCCGCGGCCACGGTGAGTTCGACCGTGAGGGTGGCGCCGCCCGCGGTGGTGACGCGGAGCAGGAAGGTGCCGGTGGTGTCGTCCGCGTACAGCTGGGGCAGCTTCAGCCGGCCGTCCGCGTCCGTCCGAAGGCCGCTCAGGGTGCGGACGGCCTTGTCGTCCGCGTCCTTGAAGTAGGGGCCCTCGTCGTTGACGGTGGGATCGTCGGCCGATGTGATCAGCGTGGCGGTGGCGGCGACCTTGCCGGCGGGGGCGCCGTCGTGAGTGGCCAGCACCTCGACGCGGTGGGCGAACTCGCCGTCCGGTGTGCAGGTCAGCTCCTCGTCACCGGTGCGGACGACGGTGTCGGCGACGCGCTCGGTGACGGTGGCCCGGTAGCCGAGGCCGGGCACCACGCGGCCGACGACGGTGGCGCGGACGGTGACGTCGCCGGTCTTCTCGCCCGCCTGGAGCGCGGGCGCGACGGCGACACCGGAGCTGTTGGTGAGGACGGTGGCCACGCTCTCGCCGCCGGTGAAGGTGGTGTCGGTGTCGCCGACGACGATGAAGCGGATCCGCACCTTCGCGACGCTCTTGCCCTCGTCCGTCTCCGCGCGGGTGCGGATCCGCTCGGTGAACGCCTCACCCGCCGTCGCGGTGAGCTTGCCGGTGCCGGCGTTCTCCAGGTGGTCCACCGTGTCGGTGGGCGTGGGGGGCGTGGTGGTCGGGGGCGGGGTCGTCGGCGGCGGGGTGGTCGGCGGCGGGGTCGTGGACGGCGGGGTGCTCGGTGTGCCGGGCGAGGCCGGCGGCTCGGTACTGCCGCTGCCCTGCTTGCCGGGCGCGGTGCCGGGCTTCGACGGCCGCGTGTCCGGGGCGGACGGGCCGGCGCCCGGCGTCGACGGGGTGGGGCTCGTGGAGCGGTCGTCACTGCGGTTGTCGGGCAGGGTGCCGGTGCCGTCCGGGACCTCGTGCGTGCCCTTGCGGTAGTACTCCAGCCACGACAGGACGGTGTTCAGGTACTCCGTCGAGTTGTTGTAGCTGAGGATCGCCTTGCGGAGGTCCGCCCGGTCGGACAGGTTCCAGTCGAAGCGGCACAGGTAGTGGCCGGCCGCCAGCGCGGCGTCGTAGATGTTGTTGGGGTCGTCGAGGCCGTCGTCGTTGCCGTCGCGGCCGGCCCACGCCCAGGTGGACGGGATGAACTGCATGGGGCCGACGGCGTTGTCGTAGGCGCTGTTGCCGTCGTACTTGCCGTCGTCGGTGTCCTTGATGAGCGCGAAGCCGTTGCCGTCGAGCTGCGGGCCGATGATCGGGGAGGTCGTGGTGCCGTCGGCGTCGACGCGTCCGCCGCGGGCCTGGCCGGACTCCACCTTGCCGATGGCGGCGAGCAGTTGCCAGGGCAGGTTGCAGCCGGGCTTGGACTCGCGCAGCGCGGCTTCGGCCTTCTTGTAGGCGTCGAGGACGGTCGCGGGTATGCCCGCCTCGGCGGCGCCCCGCGTGACCGGGTCGGAGCTCGCGGACGGCGAGGGGTTGGGGCTGTTCAGCGGCGGCAGGTCCGTGTAGTACGGCGAGTTGCCGGTCGCGCCGGGGTCGCCGGTGCTCTCCTCGGGTTCCGTGGCGGTGCCCGAGGAGGTGCGGCCGTCCTGACCGCCGATCGTCACGCCCGGCGCCTGGGACGCGGACAGGGCAGCCACCGCGGCCGCCGCCACGGCGGTGGTTGCCGCTCCCTTGCGCAGCCTCCTGCCGAAATGCGCCGCCATAGAGTGAACCCCTCCCCTTGGACGCCGGAGCATCCGTCAATGTCCGTCACGGTCGCCTGTTGTGACGATCAGCCGCGGCCATCAGTTGTACTGATCCGTTGTAACGATCCGTTGTGGCGACGCAGTTCCGCCCCGCCGGTCGCACCGGCGCGGCAGCTCTCGCGACCCTACGGCACCATCCTTTGCCCGGACACCCGTTCACGCCCGGTCTTCACCGGTCGGCCACAGCCGTTCCCCGCCCGGTCGAGGACGGCCGCGTCGCGCATACTGGGGTCCGCCGAGCACCCGGGCCGACGGGCCGGGTCAACCACCCTCCCGAGGAGCCGGGTTGCCTTTCACGCTGAGCCATGCGGTGGCGGTCCTGCCCGCCGTACGCACCGACGGGACCGGCCGGGGACCGCTGGTGCCGGCCGTACTCGTGGCGGGCAGTCTCGCTCCGGACCTGACCTACTACGCGGCCAGTTTCCTGCCCGGGGCGATGGAGTTCGGGGACTTCACGCACTCGTTCCCGGGCGTTCTCACCATCGATGCGGGCATCGCCTGGGCGTTGGTGGGTCTCTGGCTCCTGCTCCGCGAACCGCTCGTCGCGCTGCTGCCGCGGCCCCGGCAGGGGCGGACGGCCGCCCTGCTGCGCTGCGGCACGCCCCGCGCGCGCGTGCGCGCCCCCTTGGTGGCGCGCTGGTACGTCTCGGCCGTGCTCGGCGCGCTGACGCACGTGGTCTGGGACGAGTTCACGCACCTCGACCGGTGGGGGATGCGGGTCTTCCCCGTGCTGGGACAGGAGATCGCGGGCTCACCGCTGTACTGGTACCTGCAGTACGGCGGGTCGGCGGTGGCCGCGGTGGTGATCGCCGTGTTCCTGGCGCGGGCGCTGCGCCGGGCGACGCCCCGCCCGGGGCCTGCGGGGGTCCCGGCGCTGTCCCCGGCCGACCGGTGGGCGGCCGCCGCGCTGCTCGGCGGCTGCGCGCTGGCGGGGGCCGTGCAGCGGGCCTCGCGCTGGTGGGACTACTGGGGTGCGGCCGCGAAGCCCTGGGAGCTGATCCCGACGGTGTGCTTCGGGGCGGGCGCCGGGCTCGTCCTCGCACTGCCGGTGTACGCCGTGGCGGTCAGGGCGTGGCGTCCGGCCCCGGCCACCGCGGGCCCCGAGGACGCGGATGCGCGGCGGCCGAGCCGGACGGCCGCACACTGAGGGGCTCGCCGGCCGCCACGAACACGGTGACGATACGGACCGGGCGGGGCCGGGGCAGCAGGGTGCGGGCGAGCGTCAGACAGCCGCGGGCCAGCTCTGCCCACAGCCGCCACGCGGGCGGCTCGCCGCCGGGGCCCGGGAGTCCTGCCTCTTCGCCGCGGCCCGGGCGCCGGGGTCCGTCGGTGATGCGGCGGCCGAGGTCCGCGGCGGCACGCCGCAGCGCGACGGCAAGGGGTACGGGGGTACGGGCGGTACTCGCACCGGCCGCGAAGACCGGAACCGGCGACAGCGCCTCGGGGGTGGGTCCGCCGGTGGCCCTCGGGAATGCCGCTCTGCGGTGAAGCATGCGTATGCCCATGCCCCGCATCCTGGCGCCCGGTCCACTCGACGGCTTGCCCGCCTGGTCCACGCGGGTGAAGCGCCCTTCGGGGGCGGGCTCCGGCAAAGGGGACGGGCAGGGGCGGAAGGCGCCCGTCCGGTGCCTTCCGCCCCTGCCCGTCCCCCTGCCGCCTCCCGCCCGTCGGGCCCGGCCGTGCCCGGCGCCGTCAGTGTGCCGCCGACTCCCAGTCCGGGCCCGCGCCCACCGAGACGCCCAGGGGGACACGGAGCCGGACCGCGTCGGCCATCTCCCGGCGGATGAGTTCCTCGGCGGCCGGACGCTCGCCGGGGGCGATCTCCAGGACGATTTCGTCGTGGACCTGGAGGAGCATGCGGGACTTGAGGTCCGCCTCGCGCAGTGCGCGGTCCACGTTCAGCATGGCGATCTTGACGATGTCCGCCGCCGTGCCCTGGATCGGCGCGTTCAGCGCCATGCGCTCGGCCGCCTCGCGGCGCTGACGGTTGTCGCTGTTGAGGTCGGGCAGGTAGCGCCGGCGGCCGAAGAGGGTCGCCGTGTAGCCCGTCGCCCGAGCCTCGTCGACGACTCGGCGCAGATAGTCCCGCACTCCGCCGAACCGCTCGAAGTACGCGTCCATCAGGGCGCGGGCCTCGGCCGCCTCGATGTTCAGCTGCTGCGAGAGCCCGAAGGCGGACAGCCCGTACGCGAGGCCGTACGACATCGCCTTGATCTTGCGGCGCATCTCCGCGTCCACCGCGGACTGCTCGACCGCGAACACCTGCGCGGCGGCCGTGGTGTGCAGGTCCTCACCGGAGGTGAACGCCTCGATGAGACCGGCGTCCTCGGAGAGGTGGGCCATCACCCGCAGTTCGATCTGGCTGTAGTCGGCGGTGAGGAGGGATTCGAAGCCCTCGCCGACGACGAAGCCCCGGCGGATCGCACGCCCCTCGTCGGTGCGGACCGGGATGTTCTGCAGGTTCGGGTCGGTCGACGACAGGCGGCCGGTGGCGGCGACCGTCTGGTTGAACGTGGTGTGGATACGGCCGTCGGCGGCGATCGTCTTGATCAGGCCCTCGACGGTGACGCGCAGCTTCGCCTGCTCACGGTGCCGGAGCATGATCACCGGCAGCTCGTTGTCGGTCTGGCCGGCCAGCCAGGCCAGGGCGTCGGCGTCGGTCGTGTACCCGGTCTTGGTCTTCTTCGTCTTCGGCAGGCCGAGTTCACCGAAGAGGACCTCCTGGAGCTGCTTGGGCGAGCCCAGGTTGAACTCGTGTCCCGCCGCCGCGTGCGCCTCCTTCACGGCCTGCTGCACGGCGCCCGCGAACATCTGCTCCATGGATTCCAGGTGGGCCCGGTCCGCCGCGATGCCGTGCCGTTCCATGCGGGCCAGCAGGATGGACGTCGGCAGTTCCATGTCCCGCAGCAGATCCGCGGCACCCACCTCCGTCAGGCGGCCCTCGAAGGCCTCGCCCAGGTCGAGCACCGCACGGGCCTGCACCATCAGCGTCTCGGCCGCGGCGTCGTCGTCCGCGCCGAAGGCCAGCTGGCCGTCGGCCGCGGCGGCGGGTGCCAGTTCGCGGTGCAGGTACTCCAGGGACAGCGCGTCCAGGGCGAAGGAGCGGCGGCCCGGCTTGACCAGATAGGCGGCGAGGGCCGTGTCCATGGAGACGCCCTCGACGCTCCAGCCGTGCTCGGCGA
Source organism: Streptomyces sp. NPDC085927 (assembly GCF_044540975.1). Classification (NCBI taxonomy): domain Bacteria; kingdom Bacillati; phylum Actinomycetota; class Actinomycetes; order Kitasatosporales; family Streptomycetaceae; genus Streptomyces; species Streptomyces sp. NPDC085927. The sequence continues at coordinate 686,337 of NZ_JBITSN010000002.1, read as the reverse complement.
AGACCCGCATCGCGCCCTTGGCGTTGTGGAACACCTTGGGCCGGTCCGCGTCGGAGAGCCAGGCGGCGAACGCCTGCTCGTCGCCCTCGTCCAGCTCGGCCGGGTCGAACCAGGCGGCCGGTCCGGCGGCCGTGGCGAGGGCGATCTCGGCGACCGAGCCGGTGCCCAGCGCCCAGGTGTCGACGGTGGCGACGCCGAGGGGGCCGACGGCGTGCTCGGCGAGCCAGCCGGCCAGCTCGCCCGCGCCCAGGACGGCCCCGTCCAGCTCCACGCCCTCCGCGACGACCGGGGTGGTCTCGGCCTCCTGCGCTCCGGGGTCGACGGCGAAGAGCCGCTCGCGCAGTGACGGGTTCCTGATCTCCAGGGTGTCCAGGATCATCGCGACGGCCTTGCGGTCGTAGGCGGTCCGCTCCAGGTCGGTGACGCCCTTGGCCAGCTCGACCTCTCGCTCCAGCTCGGTGAGGCGGCGGTTGAGCTTGACCGACTCCAGGTGGTCGCGCAGATTCTGCCCGGCCTTGCCCTTGACCTCGTCGACCCGCTCGACGAGCTGTGCGAAGGACCCGAACTGGTTGATCCACTTCGCGGCCGTCTTCTCACCGACACCGGGAATGCCGGGCAGATTGTCGGAGGGGTCGCCGCGGAGCGCCGCGAAGTCGGGGTACTGCGCGGGCGTCAGCCCGTACTTCTCGAACACCTTCTCGGGGGTGAACCGGGTCAGTTCGGAGACGCCCTTGGTCGGATACAGCACCGTGGTGCGCTCGGAGACCAGCTGGAAGGAGTCCCGGTCGCCGGTGACGATCAGCACGTCGAAGCCCTCGGCCTCGGCGCGGGTGGCGAGCGTGGCGATGACGTCGTCGGCCTCGAACCCGTCGACGGCGAAACGCGGGGCGTGCATCGCGTCGAGCAGCTCACCGATCAGCTCGACCTGGCCCTTGAACTCGTCCGGGGTCTTGGAGCGGTTCGCCTTGTACTCGGCGAACTCCGCCGAGCGCCAGGTCTTGCGGGACACGTCGAAGGCCACCGCGAAATGCGTGGGCGCCTCGTCACGCAGTGTGTTCGCGAGCATCGACGCGAAGCCGTAGATCGCGTTCGTCGGCTGACCCGCCGCGGTGGTGAAGTTCTCCACGGGCAGCGCGAAGAACGCGCGGTAGGCCAGCGAATGCCCGTCCATGAGCATCAGTCGCGGTCGGGCCTCGCCGGAGGTCTGGTCGGTCTTCTTCGCTGCTGTCTCTGCCACGTCCCCGATCCTGCCACGCGCCACCGACACTCGGCCCCGCCCCCGCACCGCGGACGTCACGGCCGCCGTCCCGCGCACCCGCCGATCCACGGCCGCCCCTCACCCGGAGCCGCTCGCAATCCCTCGAAACCGTTCGCAACCGTTCACGGGGAATGTCCCGGCTCACCCGGGGCCCTCCGTCGTCGTCATCGTCCCGTGCGAGGATCGGAGGCGTACGTCACACGTGTACGCGAAGAGGAGTGCGCGATGGCCAGCAAGCCGCCCAAGGGCGACCCGGTCCAGGACGCGCCGAAGGTCGCCGAGCCGAAACACTCGGCAGCGGGCCTCACGGCGATCGGTCACAGTCTGCGCATGGCCCACCAGCAGATGGGCGTGAAACGCACGGCGCTGACCCTCCTCAGCGTCAACCAGAAGAACGGTTTCGACTGTCCGGGCTGTGCCTGGCCGGAGCCCGAGCACCGGCACACGGCGGAGTTCTGCGAGAACGGCGCGAAGGCCGTGGCCGAGGAGGCCACCCTGAGACGGGTCACCCCCGAGTTCTTCGCCGAGCACCCCGTCGCCGACCTGGCCGGCCGCAGCGGCTACTGGCTGGGGCAGCAGGGCCGCCTGACCCACCCCGTGTACCTCCCGGAGGGCGGCGACCGCTACGAGCCGGTCACCTGGGAGCGCGCCTTCGACATCGTCGCCGAGGAGATCGGCGCCCTCTCCTCCCCCGACGAGGCCGTCTTCTACACCTCCGGACGCACCAGCAACGAGGCCGCGTTCCTCTACCAGCTGTTCGCGCGTGAGCTCGGCACCAACAACCTGCCCGACTGCTCGAACATGTGCCACGAGTCCTCCGGCTCCGCCCTGTCCGAGACGATCGGCGTCGGCAAGGGCAGCGTCCTGCTGGAGGACCTCTACAAGTCCGACCTGATCATCGTCGCCGGCCAGAACCCGGGCACCAACCACCCGCGCATGCTGTCCGCCCTGGAGAAGGCCAAGGCGAACGGCGCACGGATCATCAGCGTCAACCCGCTGCCCGAGGCCGGCCTGGAGCGCTTCAAGAACCCGCAGACCCCCAAGGGCCTCACCACCGGCGCCGCCCTCACCGACCTGTTCCTGCAGATCCGTCTCGGCGGCGACCAGGCCCTCTTCCGCATCCTCAACAAGCTGATCCTCGACACGCCCGGTGCCGTCGACGAGAACTTCGTCCGTGAACACACCCACGGCTACGAGGACTTCGCCGAGGCCGCCCGCGCCGCCGACTGGGACGCCACCCTCACCGCGACCGGCCTCACGCGCGAGGACATCGAGAAGTGCCTGCGCATGGTCCTCGAATCGAAGAGCGTCATCGTGTGCTGGGCGATGGGCCTCACCCAGCACAAGCACTCCGTGCCCATGATCCGTGAGATCGTCAACTTCCTGCTGCTGCGCGGCAACATCGGCCGCCCCGGCGCGGGCGTCTGCCCGGTGCGCGGCCACTCCAACGTGCAGGGCGACCGCACCATGGGCATCTTCGAACGGCCCGCGGAGGCGTTCCTGGACGCCCTGGAGAAGGAGTTCGGCTTCACCCCGCCGCGCGAACACGGCTACGACGTCGTACGGGCCATCCGCGCCCTGCGCGACGGGCGGGCGAAGGTCTTCTTCGCCATGGGCGGCAACTTCGTCTCCGCCTCCCCCGACACGGAGGTCACCGAGGCCGCGATGCGCCGGGCCCGGCTGACCGTGCACGTGTCGACCAAGCTGAACCGCTCGCACGCCGTCACGGGCGCGCGCGCCCTCATCCTGCCGACCCTGGGGCGCACCGAACGCGATCTGCAGGGCAGCGGCGAGCAGTTCGTGACGGTCGAGGACTCCATGGGCATGGTGCACGCCTCCCGCGGCCGCCTCGAACCGGCGAGCGGGCAGCTGCTGTCCGAGCCGGCCATCGTCTGCCGGCTGGCCCGCCGCGTCCTCGGCTCCGACAGCAAGGTGCCGTGGGAGGAGTTCGAGAAGGATTACGCGACGATCCGCGACCGCATCGCCCGGGTGATCCCCGGCTTCGAGGACTTCAACGCGCGCGTGGCGAACCCCTCGGGCTTCACGCTCCCCCACGCCCCTCGCGACGAGCGGCGCTTCCCGACGGCCACCGGCAAGGCCAACTTCACCGCCGCCCCGGTCGAGTACCCCGAACTGCCGAAGGGGCGGCTCCTGCTGCAGACACTGCGCTCGCACGACCAGTACAACACCACGATCTACGGCCTCGACGACCGCTACCGCGGCATCACGAACGGCCGCCGCGTGGTGCTCGTCAACCCCGAGGACGCGCGCGAGCTGCGGCTCGCGGACGGCTCGTACGTCGACCTGGTCGGTGAGTGGAAGGACGGTGTGGAGCGCAGGGCCCCCGGATTCCGCGTCGTGCACTACCCGACGGCCCGCGGCTGCGCCGCCGCGTACTACCCGGAGACCAACGTCCTGGTGCCGCTGGACGCGACCGCCGACACCAGCAACACCCCGGCCAGCAAGTCCGTCGTGGTCCGTCTGGAACAATCCGCGACCGACTGAGCGTTTGCTCAGTGAGGGCGGCGGCACTGCCGTGGACGTGGCACAGAAGCGTCCACGGCAGTGCCGTACCGCCGCAGTGATCACGACGGACGAACCACGACGAACGACGAACGGAGCCCGGCCCCATGGGAGAGCAGCAGCACGTGAAGTTCCCGCAAGAGGTCATCGACGAGTACGCCGCGCTCGGGGTGGACCTGGGGGCACTGTTCTCCGCCGGCCACCTCGGCACCCGCATGGGCGTGCAGATCCTGGAGGCCTCGGCGGAGCGGGTCGTCGGGACGATGCCGGTGGAGGGCAACACCCAGCCCTACGGGCTGCTGCACGGCGGCGCCTCCGCCGTCCTGGCCGAGACCCTCGGCTCGGTGGGGTCGATGCTGCACGGCGGCGCCACCAAGATCGCCGTGGGCGTCGACCTCAACTGCACCCACCACCGCGGCGCGCGCTCCGGCCTGGTCACCGGGGTCGCCACCCCGGTGCACCGGGGACGGTCCACGGCCACGTACGAGATCGTCATCAGCGACGAGGCCGGCAAGCGGGTGTGCACCGCGCGGCTGACCTGCCTGCTGCGGGACGTCGGTCCGAAGGACGCGGAGCAGGTCGCCGGCACCGCCAAGGGCTGACCGGCACGGGGTGGTGCGGGGCGCGCGACCGCCCCGCACCACCCGTCGCCCGGCCATTGCCCGGGAACAGTGGGTGCCCTACCGTTCCAGCATGGAACGGGGAGGTGCCACCCGGCCCGCCGTGCGGGGCCCCGGCCGCCCCCTGCTCACCACGGTGCCCCTCCCGGCACCTCCGGCGCTCCCGGCGCTCCTCCCGTCGGTCTTCACGAGAGCGTTTCCGGCTTCTCTCCTGGCCGCCCTCGCGACCGTCCTCCTGACAGCCGGATGCGGCCCGTCCGGACGCACCGGCACCCCGGCGCCCTCCCTGCCGCCGCCCCCCTCGCCCTCGCCGTCAGCGACCGCCTCCGAGGACGTGTGCGCACGGATCGTCACCCACTGGGCCCGTGAGGTACTGGACGGCACCGCCTACGGCGACTACCAGTCCATGGGCCTGTCCAACGGCCAGTACGACATCCTGCGCGACGCCGTGGCCGCCGCCCGCCCCGTCCGTGAGCACCGAGGCGCCGCGGCCGCCCACGACGTGATCGGCCGTCACGTCCGTGAGGCGTGCGCCGAACGGCACCGCGCCGGCGGACCGGACGAAGGCGCCTGGCGGTGAACGCCATCGGCCCCGTGGAACCCGGCGGCGAAACCCGCCCCCTGACCCCGCCGCCACCTCGCGGTCCCCGGGTCCCCCGCCGCGGACCCCTCGCGGCGCTGCACGGGCGTCACCGCCGGACCGTACCCGCCGCCCTCACCGCGGCGGCCGTCCTCGCCGCCGGCGTCCTCCTGTACACCACACGCCCCCGGCAACCCCCGCCACCCGCACCGCCGTTCCCGTCCCAGGTGACCACGGTCACCTACCTGAAGCCGCAGGCCAGAGGCCCGGAAACAGACAAGCGGAATTTCAGCTTCCTCGTCGAACTCACTGTGGAATCAGGCCCTCCGGTCACCGTCACCCGCATATCCCAGCCCTACGCGGGCCTTTCGGCGACCTCCAGCCCGCACGCCCCTTTCCGGACAAAAGAAGGATCCCCCCGCAAGATCGCCATCACCCTCCGCGTCACGGAATGTGGAGAATTGCCAGAGAACGTCGGACTCCCTTTCCTGGATGTAACTCTGCGTAATGCGCGCGCAATACGGACCCACAGCTTCATCCTCGGACCGCGCTACACGCGGGACCTCTCCATAGCCCTACAGGTCGCCTGCGGCAACGATTTTCGGTAATCACCAAAACCCCTGACACACCTGAACGACCCCCGCCCGGTCCTGCGGTTTCTCAGCATGCGGACAGGTCAAAACGGCTGGAATTCCGCCGTTCCCCCCACTCAGTACCGCTCTGCATTACCTCGTGTCATAACAAGAGAGTCACAGCATTGGCCAGACCCTCCTCCCCGTTCCCTTCACCCGCTTAGAGTCACGGCCAGTCACCGCGCCTCCCGATTCTTACTTCGGCCCAGCGCTCGACTCGGCCGTTTCCACCGGGAAACAGCCGTCAGGGGAAAGGACTGGATCGTGCGTCAACGTTCACTCATCGCCGTCACCGCTGCTTTGGCGGCAGGAGCACTCACCCTCACCGCCTGCGGTTCGCGCGACGAGGGCGGCAGCGGCGGCTCGGATTCCGGCAACGGCGGCACCACCGTCGTCATCGGCGTCGACGCACCGCTGACCGGCGACCTGTCCGCGCTGGGCCTCGGCATCAAGAACTCCGTGGACCTCGCCACCAGGATCGCCAACAAGGAGAAGACCGTCGACGGCGTCACCTTCAAGGTGGAAGCGCTCGACGACCAGGGCCAGCCCTCCGTGGGCCAGCAGAACGCCACCAAGCTCGTCGCCAACGACGAAGTCCTCGGTGTCGTCGGTCCGCTGAACTCCTCCGTCGGCGAATCCATGCAGAAGGTCTTCGACGCCGCCCAGCTCGTCGAGGTCTCCCCCGCCAACACGAACCCCTCGCTCACCCAGGGCGTCGACTGGCAGACCAAGCAGGTCCGCCCCTACAAGTCGTACTTCCGCACCGCGACCACGGACGCCATCCAGGGCCCGTTCGCCGCCGAGTACCTCTACAACGACTCCAAGAAGCGCAAGGTCTTCGTCATCGACGACAAGAAGACCTACGGCGCCGGCCTCGCCGCGACCTTCACCGAGGCCTTCAAGAAGCTCGGCGGCGACGTCGTCGGCACCGAGCACATCAACCCGGACACCAAGGACTTCAACGCCGTCGCTGCCAAGGTCAAGAAGTCCGGCGCCGACGTCGTCTACTACGGCGGCGAATACCCGCAGGCCGGCCCGCTCAGCAAGCAGATCAAGGCCGCCGGAGCCAAGATCCCGCTCGTCGGCGGCGACGGCATCTACAGCGCCGACTTCATCAAGCTCGCCGGCGCCACCGGCACCGGCGACCTCGCCACCTCCGTCGGCGCCCCCGTCGAAGACCTCCCCTCCGCCAAGGAGTTCGTCGCCAACTACAAGGCCGAGAAGTACAAGGAAGACTACGAAGCCTACGGCGGCTACAGCTACGACTCCGCCTGGGCCATCATCGAAGCCGTCAAGAAGGTCGTCGAGGACAACGACGGCAAGCTCCCCGACGACGCCCGCGCCAAGGTCACCGCCGCCATGCAGAACGTCTCCTTCGACGGAGTCACCGGCAAGGTCTCCTTCGACGAGTTCGGCGACGCCACCAACAAGCAGCTCACCGTCTACGCCGTCGAGAACGGCGACTGGAAGGCCGTCGACTCCGGCACCTACACCGGCTGACCCAGCCCGCACCACACGAGCCGCGCGGGGCGCCGCACCACAGGCGCCCCGCGCGGCTCGCATCCGGCCCCATTCGTCTATTTTTCCGAACGTCTCGGAGGACATGCGGTGAACGAACTGCCGCAGCAGCTGGTCAACGGCCTGCTACTGGGATCCATGTACGGGCTGGTCGCCATCGGCTACACAATGGTCTACGGCATCATCCAGCTCATCAACTTCGCCCACGGCGAGATCTTCATGACCGGCGCCTTCGGCGCACTCACGGTCTACCTCTACATCCTGCCCGACGGCACCTCCATGCTCATCGCCCTCCCCCTCATGCTCCTCGGGGCGATACTCGTCTCCACCACCGTCGCCGTCGGAGCGGAACGATTCGCCTACCGGCCCCTCCGAGGCTCACCCCGCCTCGCCCCCCTCATCACCGCCATCGGCCTCTCCCTCGCCCTCCAGCAAGCCGTCTGGGCGTGGTACCCCGAGGCCAAATCGGCCCGCACCTTCCCCCAGATCGACGGCGGCCCCTTCCACATCGGCAGCGTCACCCTCCAGACCGGTGACATCTTCCTCTTCATCGCCGCCCCCGTCAGCATGGCCATCCTCGCCTACTTCGTCATGCGCACCCGTACCGGACGCGGCATGCAGGCCACCGCCCAGGACCCCGACACCGCCAAGCTCATGGGCGTCAACACCGACCGCATCATCGTGGTCGCCTTCGCCCTCGGCGCAGTCTTCGCCGCCGTCGGATCCGTCGCCTACGGGCTCAAGTACGGCCAGATCGAATTCAAGATGGGCTTCATCCTCGGCCTCAAGGCCTTCACCGCGGCGGTCCTCGGCGGCATCGGCAACATCTACGGCGCCATGATCGGCGGTCTCGTCCTCGGCCTCGCCGAAACCCTCGCCACCGCCTACATCGCCGACATACCCGGCCTCGACCAGTTCGGCAGCCAGTCCTGGGCCGACGTCTGGGCCTTCATCCTCCTCATCCTCGTACTGCTGTTCAGACCACAAGGCCTGCTCGGCGAGCGCGTTGCGGACAGGGCGTGACACCGATGACCACACAGACCAGCACACCGAACACCCCCGCCACCTCCGCGGCGACCACCCCCACCGGCCTCATCGGCATCCCCCCGCACGCCGGCCGCGCCCTCGCCACCGCCGGCGGCGCCCTCACCGTCATCTCCGCCTTCCTCGCCTGGACCTGGACCTCCGACTTCCCCGGCGACCTCACCTACTACGGCTACCCCGGCGGACTCCAGGTCCTCGTCCTCGTCGCCGGCGCCCTCACCACCCTCCTCGCCCTCTCCTCCTACGGCGTCCGGGGCCTGCGCTGGCTCACCCCCGCCGGCGCCGACGCGGCCATCAAACTCGCCGCACTCGCCGCCTTCACCACCACCTGGTACACCGTCCTCGCCATCAGCTTCCAGCTCGGCGGCCTCGTCAACCTCGAACCCGGCGCCTACCTCGCAGCCGCCGCCACCCTCCTCGCCCTCCTCGGCGCACTCGCCCTCCCCTTCGAACGCCCCGAAGCCGACCCCATCGACCCCGACGAAACCGGCTGGGCACGCTTCAGGCACGACGCCGGCCACACCTGGCAGACCATCAAGGCGGCCTTCACCTCCGGCACCCCACGCGCCGTACCCCCGCTGCCCTCCTACGCCGAAATCCTCATCATCGTCGGCGTCCTCGCCCTCGCCCTCCTCGTCTTCACCTACGGCATCGGCACCGAGTACGACGAACTCTTCGTCGGCTTCCTCATCACCGCCGGCTTCGGCATCGCCGCACTCAACAAGTCCGGGCTCGTCGCCCAGGCCTCCCACATCACCGCCCGGCACCAGAACATCACCGTCTGCGGCGCCTTCATCGCCGCAGCCTGCTTCCCCTTCACCCAGACCGACGACCAGTACGCCACCCTCGGTGTCTACATCCTCATCTTCGCCACCGTCGCCCTCGGCCTGAACATCGTCGTCGGCCTCGCCGGACTCCTCGACCTCGGCTACGTCGCCTTCCTCGGCGTCGGCGCCTACGCCGCCTCGCTCGTCTCCGGCTCCCCCAGTTCGCCCTTCGGCGTCCACTTCCCCTTCTGGGCGGCCGTCCTCGTCGGAGCCGTCGCCTCCCTCATCTTCGGCGTCCTCATCGGCGCCCCCACCCTCCGCCTCCGCGGCGACTACCTCGCCATCGTCACCCTCGGCTTCGGCGAGATCTTCCGCATCGCCGTCAACAACCTCGACGGCACCTCAGGACCCGACCTCACCAACGGCTCCAACGGCATCTCCTCCATCCCCGACCTCACCATCCTCGGCTTCGACCTCGGAGCCCCCCACGACATCGCCGGCTTCACCATCGGCCGATTCGCCAACTACTTCTTCCTGATGCTCGCCATCACCGCGGTCGTCGTCCTCGTCTTCCGACGCAGCAGCGACTCCCGCATCGGCCGCGCCTGGGTCGCCATCCGCGAAGACGAGACCGCCGCCCTCGCCATGGGCATCAACGGCTTCCGCGTCAAACTCATCGCCTTCGCCCTCGGCGCCACCCTCGCCGGCCTCGCCGGCACCGTCCAGGCCCACGTCACCTACACCGTCACACCCGAGCAGTACCTCTTCGCCGGCACCACCCCGCCCAACTCCGCCTTCCTCCTCGCCGCAGTCGTCCTCGGCGGCATGGGCACCATCGCCGGACCCCTCATCGGCGCCGCACTCCTCTTCCTCATCCCCAACAAACTCCAGTTCCTCGGCGACTACCAACTCCTCGCCTTCGGACTCGCACTCGTACTCATCATGCGATTCCGCCCCGAAGGACTCATCCCCAACCGCCGCCGCAAACTGGAATTCCACACAGAGGACGACGCGCCCGCAGTCCTGAGCAAGACAGGGGCCTGACCACATGACCACCCACACCACCACCAAGGACACCACCCCAGGCACCCCCGCCCCCGGCGACACCGTCCTCGACGCCCGCGGCGTCACCATGCGCTTCGGCGGCCTCACCGCCGTCCGCGACGTCGACCTCACCGTCAACAGCGGCGAAATCGTCGGCCTCATCGGACCCAACGGAGCCGGCAAGACCACCTTCTTCAACTGCCTCACCGGCCTCTACATCCCCACCGAGGGCGAAGTCCGCTACAAGGACCGCGTCCTTCCCCCCAAGTCCTTCAAGGTCACCGCAGCCGGCATCGCCCGCACCTTCCAGAACATCCGCCTCTTCGGCAACATGACCGTCCTGGAAAACGTCCTCGTCGGCCGGCACACCCGCACCAAAGAAGGACTCTGGTCCGCCCTCCTCCGCGGCCCCGGCTTCCACAAGGCAGAAGCCAAATCCCGCGAACGCGCCATGGAGCTCCTCGAGTTCATCGGCCTCGCCGACAAGGCCGAACACCTCTCCCGCAACCTCCCCTACGGCGAACAGCGCAAGCTCGAAATCGCCCGCGCCCTCGCCAGCGAACCAGGTCTCCTGCTCCTCGACGAGCCCACCGCCGGCATGAACCCCCAGGAAACCCGCGCCGCCGAGGAACTCATCTTCGCCATCCGGGACATGGGTATCGCCATCCTCGTCATCGAGCACGACATGCGGTTCATCATGAACCTCTGCGACCGCGTAGCCGTCCTCGTCCAGGGACAAAAACTCATCGAAGGCGACGCCGCCACCGTCCAGAACGACGAACGCGTCATCGCCGCCTACCTCGGAGAACCCCTCGACAGCGACCCCGGCGCCGAAGAAGTGGCCGAAGTGGAGGCCGCCGAAGCCGCCGCGGCCGAAGCCGCCACCGAAGCCTCAGCAGCCGACACCACTGCCGGAACCACCGGGACCGCCACGGACACCACTCCCGGCAAGGACGCAGCACCCGGCAAGGAGAACGACCGATGACCGCACTCCTCGAAGTCGAAGACCTCAAAGTCGCCTACGGCAAAATCGAAGCCGTCAAAGGCATCTCCTTCAAGGTCGAAGCCGGCGAGATCGTCACCCTCATCGGTACCAACGGCGCAGGCAAAACCACCACCCTCCGCACCCTCTCCGGCCTCCTCAAGCCCGTCGGCGGCCAAGTCAAATTCAACGGAAAATCCCTCAAGAAGACCCCCGCCCACCAGATCGTCGCCCACGGCCTCGCCCACTCCCCCGAAGGCCGCCACATCTTTCCCCGCATGACCATCGAGGACAACCTCCGCCTCGGCGCCTTCCTCCGCAACGACAAAACAGGCATCGAAAAGGACATCCAGCGCGCCTACGACCGTTTCCCCATCCTCGGGGAACGCCGCAAGCAGGCAGCCGGAACCCTCTCCGGCGGAGAACAGCAGATGCTCGCCATGGGCAGGGCCCTCATGTCCCAGCCCAAACTCCTCATGCTCGACGAACCCTCCATGGGCCTCTCACCGATCATGATGCAGAAGATCATGGCGACCATCTCGGAACTCAAGGCCCAGGGCACCACCATCCTCCTCGTCGAGCAGAACGCCCAGGCCGCCCTCTCCCTCGCCGACCAGGCCCACGTCATGGAAATCGGCAAGATCGTCCTCTCCGGAACCGGACAGGACCTCCTCCACGACGAATCCGTCCGCAACGCCTACCTCGGCGTGGACTGACCCACCCACCACACGGCACAGCACAGCACTGAGGCCCGGCTCCCCCTGGGGACCCGGGCCTCAGCAGCACAACCGACGGACACCTACCCCTTCGACGCCTTCTTCTCCTCCGCGTCGTCGATAACCGCCTGCGCCACCTGCTGCATCGACATCCGCCGGTCCATCGACGTCTTCTGGATCCACCGGAACGCCGCCGGCTCCGACAACCCGTACACCGTCTGCAGCACCGACTTCGCCCGGTCCACCAGCTTCCGCGTCTCCAGCCGCAGACTCAGATCCGCGACCTCACGCTCCAGCTCCCGCAACTCCGTGAACCGCGACACCGCCATCTCGATCGCCGGCACCACATCGCTCTTCGAGAACGGCTTCACCAGATACGCCATCGCCCCCGCGTCCCGCGCCCGCTCCACCAGATCGCGCTGCGAGAACGCCGTCAGCATCAGCACCGGCGCGATACTCTCCTCAGCGATCTTCTCCGCCGCAGAGATACCGTCCAGCTTCGGCATCTTCACATCAAGGATCACCAGGTCCGGCCGGTGCTCCCGGGCAAGCTCCACCGCCCGCTCACCGTCGCCGGCCTCCCCGACGACGGTGTACCCCTCCTCCTCCAGCATCTCCTTGAGATCGAGCCGGATCAGCGCCTCGTCCTCGGCGATCACGACACGCGTCGTCATCGGAGGCACGTGCGACTTGTCGTCGTCGGGCGCGTCTACTGGCTGGGGCGACTCGGGGACGCTCACGGGGGCTCCTTGGTGCGGGCCGGGCAGATACTGCTGACAAGAGCGTACCTAGCTGCGGTAAGGTGGGGGCACGGCGGGTGACCGCCGGCCTTCGTTTCCCAGGCCCCCGTAGCCCAATTGGCAGCAGGCAATGGATTCAAAACCCATACAGTGTCGGTTCGAGTCCGACCGGGGGCACTTTTCCTTCGATTTCCAGGATCGCACGGGAAACCGGATGTCCACGTTCTCGTGAACCTCCACTTATTACCGCGTGTCACCGCTATCACGCATGCACGGTGTACACATGTACGACCTCAGCGCACGCAGGCGGGCACTGACTTTGGTGGCCCAAGGCCGGAGCCTGAACTCGGTGAGCCGCGAGACCGGTATCTCCCGCGCCGCGATCAGGTCCTGGCAGCACCGCCTGGAGCCCCTGCCCCGCATGACGTCCCCGGATTCGGGACCACCTGCCGATGAGCCTGCTTACGCCTATCTCCTCGGTCTCTATCTCGGCGATGGCTGCATCAGCGCGCACCCCCGTTCCGGCTCCTACCTGCGGATCGCGTGTGCGGACGCCTGGCCTGGATTGACCGAACTGTGCCGCGAGGCCATCACGCGAGTGCGCCCCGGGATCGGCCTCTGCACAGAGCCGAAGCAGGGCTGCGTGATGATCACCAGCTACTCCCCGCACTGGCCCCAACTCTTCCCCCAGCATGGGCCCGGCAAGAAGCATGATCGCTCCATCGCTCTGCAGCCCTGGCAACAAGCTCTGGTCGACAGGTATCCCTGGGAATTCGTCCGTGGACTCATCCACTCCGACGGGTGCCGGATCACCAACTGGACGACGCGCATGGTCCGCGGCGAACGGAAGCGCTATGAGTACCCGCGGTACTTCTTCACCAATCTCTCGGCCGACATCATCCGCCTCTTCACGGCATCCCTGGACCGAGTGGGTGTCGAATGGCGGCAGCCCAACCCCCGCAACATCTCCGTCGCCAAGAAGGCGTCCGTTGCCCTGATGGACCTTCATGTGGGCCCCAAGCACTGAACCGGGGCCCTGAGGAGGCTACTTGGGGCTGTCGTCCTCGCCGATGTGGTGGACGCGGACGAGGTTGGTCGAGCCGGAGACGCCGGGCGGGGAGCCGGCGGTGATGACGACGATGTCGCCCTTCTTGCAGCGGCCGTAGGTGAGGAGGAGTTCGTCGACCTGGTCGACCATGGCGTCGGTGGAGTCGACGTGGGGGCCGAGGAAGGTTTCGACGCCCCAGGTGAGGCTGAGCTGGGAGCGGGTGGCGGGGTCGGGGGTGAAGGCGAGGAGGGGGATGGGTGAGCGGTAGCGGGAGAGGCGGCGGGCGGTGTCACCGGATTGGGTGAAGGCGATGAGGTGGGTGGCGTCGAGGAAGTCACCCATTTCGGCGGCGGCCCGGGCGACGGCGCCGCCCTGGGTGCGGGGTTTGTTGGTTTCGGTGAGGGGTGGGAGGCCTTTGGCGAGGAGGTCCTCTTCGGCCGCTTCGACGATGCGGGCCATGGTGCGGACGGTGCTGATGGCGTGTTTGCCGACGCTGGTTTCGCCGGAGAGCATGACGGCGTCGGTGCCGTCGATGACGGCGTTGGCGACGTCGGAGGCTTCGGCGCGGGTGGGGCGGGCGTTGTCGATCATCGAGTCGAGCATTTGGGTGGCGACGATGACCGGTTTGGCGTTGCGTTTGGCAAGTTTGATCGCGCGCTTTTGAACAATGGGGACTTGTTCGAGTGGCATTTCGATGCCGAGGTCTCCGCGGGCGACCATGACGCCGTCGAAGGCGGCGACGATGTCGTCGATGTTCTGGACGGCTTGGGGTTTTTCGATTTTGGCGATGACGGGGAGGCGGCGGCCTTCTTCCTCCATGATGCGGTGGACGTCCTTGATGTCGTGTCCGCTGCGTACGAAGGAGAGGGCGATGGTGTCGAAGCCGGTGCGCAGGGCCCAGCGGAGGTCGTCCTCGTCCTTTTTGGAGAGGGCGGGGACGGAGACGGCGACACCGGGGAGGTTGAGGCCTTTGTGGTCGGAGACCATGCCGCCTTCGATGACGGTGGTGTGGACGCAAGGGCCGTCGACCGCGGTGACCTGGAGGGTGACTTTGCCGTCGTCGATGAGGATGCGTTCGCCGGGGGTGACGTCGTCGGCGAGGCCTGCGTGGGTGGTGCCGCAGGTGTGGCGGTCGCCTTGGATGCCGTCTTCCACGGAGATGGTGAAGGTGTCGCCGCGTTCAAGGAGTACGGGGCCTTCGGCGAAGTGGCCGAGCCTGATTTTCGGGCCTTGAAGGTCGGCGAGGAGGCCGACGCTGCGTCCGGTTTCGTCGGCGGCTTTTCGGACCCGGTGGTAACGCTCCTCATGTTCGGCGTGGCTGCCGTGGCTGAGGTTGAATCGGGCGATGTCCATTCCGGCGTCGACCAGGTCTTTGATCTGGTCGTATGTGTCGGTGGCGGGCCCTAGCGTGCAGACGATTTTGGCTCGGCGCATGATACGAGCCTAGGGCTTACCGGCGGGTAGGGATTAGGTCACATGTGACCATTCGGCGGACTGCGTATGAATCACTATTGACAAGTGTTGAATTGTGCGGCCGGGCGCTCCGATGAGCACACCGGATCGTCGCGCGCGCCGCGGCTCGCACGGCCGGTCAGGGCCGCCACCGCCACTGCCACCACCGCTGCTGTCACCGCTGCCACTGTCACTGCCGCCACCGCTGCCGGATCGCGGCCCGTGGAGGCTGGTCAGACTCGACGTGTTCAGGTCAGAATCGTCGCGCGCGGATCTACGCGCGTCGTTGCCTGGATGAGGAGAGCCCCGGATGCCGTTGAACCGCCGGAAGTTTCTGACGAGGTCCGCCGCGACGGGGGCGGGGGTGGCGCTGGCGGGTGCGGCGGCTCCCGCTGCTCAGGCCGCCGGGTCCGCGGACGCCGCAGGGACCGCCGTGGCGGCGGGTGCGGGGAGAGGGGGGAAGGAGAAGCCGGTGAAGCGGTATGCGCTGACGGTGATGGGGACGACGGACCTGCACGGCCATGTCTTCAACTGGGACTACTTCAAGGACGCGGAGTACGAGGACGGGGCGGGCAACGCGCAGGGCCTGGCGCGGGTGTCGACACTGGTGGAGCAGGTCCGCAGGGAAAAGGGCCGGCACAACACGATGCTGCTGGACGCGGGGGACACGATCCAGGGCACGCCGTTGACGTACTACTACGCGAAGGTGGATCCGATCACCGCGCAGGGCGGCCCGGTCCATCCGATGGCGCAGGCGATGAACGCGATCGGGTACGACGCGGTGGCGCTCGGCAATCACGAGTTCAACTACGGGATCGAGACGCTGCGGAAGTTCGAGGAGCAGTGCCGTTTCCCGCTGTTGGGTGCGAACGCGCTGGACGCGAAGACGTTGAAGCCCGCGTTCCCGCCGTACTTGATCAAGAAGTTCCGGGTGAAGGGTGCTCCGCCGGTGCGGGTGGCGGTGCTGGGGTTGACGAACCCGGGTATCGCGATCTGGGACAAGGCGTATGTGCAGGGGAAGCTGACGTTCCCGGGGCTCGAGGAGCAGGCGGCGAAGTGGGTGCCGAAGCTGCGGTCGATGGGTGCGGACGTGGTGGTGGTGTCGGCGCATTCGGGGTCGTCGGGGACGTCGTCGTACGGGGATCAGTTGCCGTACGTGGAGAACGCGGCGGCGAATGTGGCGCGCCTGGTGCCGGGGATCGACGCGATTCTGGTCGGTCACGCGCATGCGGAGATCGAGGAGTTGCGGGTCGTCAATGAGGAGACGGGCCGGGAGGTCGTGCTGTCGGAGCCGCTGTGTTACGCGGAGCGGCTGACGTTGTTCGACTTCGGACTCGTTCTGGAGCGGGGCCGGTGGCGGGTGGAGTCGGTGGGGGCGTCGCTGCGGGATGCGGCGACGGTGGAGGACGATCCGCGGATCACGCGTCTGTTGTCGGACGAGCATGCGGAGGTGGTGGCGTACGTCAATCAGGTGGTGGGTTCGGCGACGGTGGCGTTGACGACGGTGGAGGCGCGGTACAAGGACGCGCCGATCATCGATCTGATCACCAAGGCGCAGGAGGACGTGGTCCGGGCCGCGTTGGCGGGTTCGGAGTATGCGTCGCTGCCGGTGTTGTCGCAGGGGTCGCCGTTCTCACGGACGTCGGAGATTCCGGCGGGCGAGGTGACGATCCGGGATCTGTCGGGTCTGTATGTGTACGACAACACGCTGGTGGCGAAGTTGATGACGGGTGCGCAGGTGCGGGCGTATCTGGAGTATTCGGCGGAGTACTTCGTGCGGACGGCGGTGGGTGCGCCGGTGGATGTGGCGGCGTTGACGAACGCGGGTGGGCGCCCGGACTACAACTACGACTATGTGTCGGGGTTGCGGTACGACATTGATATCGCGCAGCCGGTGGGGTCGCGGATCCGGAATGTGACCGTCGGAGGTGCTCCGCTGGACGACGCGCAGGAGTTCGTGTTCGCGGTGAACAATTACCGGGCGAACGGGGGCGGCGCGTTTCCGCATGTGGCGTCGGCGAAGGAGGTGTGGTCGGAGTCGACGGAGATCCGTACCCGGATCGCGGAGTGGGTGACGGCGAAGGGTGTGCTGGATCCGGCGCAGTTCGCGTCGGTGGACTGGCGGCTGACGCGGGAGGGTACGCCGGTGTTCTGAAAAGCGGTGCGGGAGGGCGGGCCGGTGGTGCGGTGCCGGCCGTTCCTCGAGGTCGCCCGGGGCGCCCGGGGCCGCCTCGAAGTGTTGCCGGGGGTGCCGCGTGGTGGTGCGGCGCCCCCGGCTGCGCGGTGTGCCCGCCGGTTTACGCCTGCTGCTGTATGCGGAGTGCGCGGGCCAGGTCGTCGAGCTGGTCGACGAGTTTGCGGCGCAGGGCGGGGATCGGGTCGGCCTTGCGGAGGCATTTCTGGCCGAGGCGGAGGGTTTCGGGGTCGACGGCGTGGACGGGGAAGGCCCAGTGGCCGGCGGCTTCGGCGATGGCGGGGCCGCGGCGGGCGGCGAGGGCGACGGCGTCCTTGTAGTAGCGGGCGACGTAGGGGCGTACGAGGTCGGCCTGTTCGGGTTGCCAGAAGCCTTGGGCCGTGGCGGTGAACAGGTAGTTGGACAGGTTGTCGGTGTGGAACAGGGCGTCCCAGGCGCGGGCCTTGGCGTCTTCGTGGGGCAGGGCGGCGCGGCAGCGGGCGGCGCCTTCCTGGCCGGTGGCGCTGGGATCGTTGGCGAGTTCCGCGGCGATGGCGGCTTCGTCGGTGGCGTCGAGGACGGCGAGGCGGGTGAGGATGCGCCAGCGCAGCTCGGGGTCGAGTTCGGGGCCGCCGGGGACGGTGCCGTCGGTGAGCCAGGCGGCGATGGCGTCGGGGTGGGCGGCGGTGTCGATGCGGTGGCGTACGGCGATGAGGCGCAGGCCGGGGTTGTCGCCGTCCTCGGTGCGGCGGATGAGGTCGCGGCACAGGTCGGTGAGGGTGGCGAGGGCGGCGGGCCGCTCGCCGGGGGTGACGTAGCGGTCGGTGACGTGGGTGGTGGCGAAGGCGAGGACGCCCCCGACGAGGGCGAGGTCGGTTTCGTGGGGGAGGTGGGCGCGGGCGATGTCCAGGTAGGTGGCGGGGAGGAGTTCGCCGTCGCGGACGGCGTCGCGCAGGGCGTTCCAGACGACGGCGCGGGTGAGGGGGTCGGGGAGTCCGGAGAGGCGGGCCCGGAGGGTTTGGGTGGACTCGTCGTCGAAACGGATCTTGGCGTAGGTGAGGTCGCCGTCGTTGAGGACGAGGAGGGCGGGGCGGGGGCCGGGTGCGCTGACGGTGGTGGTGCCGGTGGTGGAGAGGTCGGCTTCGAGGGGTGTGCGGGGGACGAGGCCGTGGGCGGTGTGGAGGTCGTGGTCGTAGGGGCCGAGGGTGATGCGGTGCGGGCGGCCGGTTTCGCCCGCGGGGGGCGGGTTCCGGACGGTGAGGTGCCAGTGGCCGTTGTCGGTGCGGAGCTCGGGGGTGAGGGTGTCGACTCCGGTGGTGGTGAGCCAGGCGTTGGCCCAGGCGTGGACGTCGCGGTCGGTGGCGGAGGCGAGGGAGTCGAGGAAGTCGGCGAGGGTGGCGTTGGCGAATTTGTGCCGCTCGATGTGGGTGTTGATGCCGGCGAGGAAGTCCTTTTCGCCGAGCCAGGCGACGAGCTGACGCAGGACGGAGGCGCCCTTGGCGTAGGAGATGCCGTCGAAGTTGAGGAGGGCGGAGGCGGTGTCCTGGACGTCTTCGGGGGCCACGGGGTGGGTGGAGGGGCGCTGGTCGGCGTCGTAGCCCCAGGATTTGCGGGTGACGCCGAAGTCGGTCCAGGTGTCGGTGAAGCGGGTGGCTTCGGCGGTGGTCTGGTAGCCCATGTATTCGGCGAAGGACTCGTTGAGCCAGATGTCGTCCCACCACTTGAGGGTGACGAGGTCTCCGAACCACATGTGGGCCATTTCGTGGGCGATGACCATGGCGCGGGTCTGCCGCTGGGTGTCGGTGACGGCGGACCGGAAGACGAATTCGTCACGGAAGGTGACGAGGCCGGGGTTCTCCATGGCGCCGGCGTTGAATTCGGGGACGAATGCCTGGTCGTAGGAGTCGAAGGGGTAGGGCTGGGTGAATGTGGCGTGGTAGCGGTCGAAGCAGGCGCGGGTGACGTCGAGGAGTTCTTCGGCGTCGGCGTCGAGGTGGGGGGCGAGGGAGCGGCGGCAGTGGATGCCGAAGGGGAGGCCGCGGTGTTCGGTGCGTACGGAGTGCCAGGGTCCGGCGGCGACGGCGACGAGGTAGGTGGAGATGAGGGGGGTGGTGGCTGCTTTCCAGCGGCCGTCGCCGAGGTGTTCGGTGATGCCGTTGGCGAGGACGGTCCAGGTGCGGGGGGCGGTGACGGTGAGGTCGAAGACGGCCTTGAGGTCGGGCTGGTCGAAGGCCGCGAAGACGCGTTGGACGTCGTCGAGGAAGAGCTGGGTGTAGGCGTAGGTCTCGCCGTCGGCGGGGTCGGTGAAGCGGTGCATGCCTTCGCCGGTGCGGGAGTAGTGCATGGCGGCGTCGATGCGGAGTTCGTGTTCGCCGGGGGTGAGGCCCTTGAGCGGCAGTCGGTTGCCGTCGAGGGTCTCGGGGTCCAGCGGGTGTCCGTCGAGGGTGACGGAGCGCAGCTCGGCGGGCTTGACCTCGACGAAGGTGTCCGTGTCGTCCTGGTCCGCGAGGACGGTGAAGCGGATCAGGGTGCGGGAGTCGAAGGTGTCGTCACCGGTGGTGAGATCGAGTTCGATCGCGTAGCGGTGGACGTCGAGGAGCTGTGCTCGGTTCTGCGCTTCGTCGCGCGTGAGTACGGACATGCAGGCCATGCTGCCTGATGGCGTCGGCGGGGCACAGAGGCGGATCGGTACACGACTTATGTCCGGTCCGGGGCGGGCTCCCGGCTGTGCGCCCCTCTGTGGGGGTTCCGGGAGGTGCGGGGTGTGCGTGCCGTCGCGTGGGGACGGTGCCGGCGGGGCGGGGTGCCGGTCGTGGGTGTCCGTGCCCCCGGAGGGGGCGGGGGTCGGTCAGTCCGTGGCGGGTGCGGGGGCGCCGGTGGGGTTGCTGACGGGGCTCTTGGCGGCGCCGTCGGCGATGTGTTCGTGGTGGCGGATCACTTCGGCGATGATGAAGTTCAGGAACTTCTCGGCGAAGGCCGGGTCGAGTTTGGCGTTCTCGGCGAGGGTGCGCAGCCGGGTGATCTGGCGGGCTTCGCGGGCCGGGTCGGCGGGGGGCAGCCGGTGTTCGGCTTTGAGGCGGCCGACCTGCTGGGTGCATTTGAAGCGTTCGGCGAGCATGTGGACGACGGCCGCGTCGATGTTGTCGATGCTGTCGCGCAACCTGGCGAGTTCCTCGCGGACCGCGGGGTCGACGTCACCGGTACCGGTGCTGCTGGTGGTCATGGGAAGTCAGCCTACGGGGCGGGGGCGGGGTGCCGGGCGCCCGCGGTCGGGGACAGGGTCGGAGTGGGCTCGTACATCGGAGTGGGCTCGTACAGTGGAATCGGTTGTGGGGCGTCCTGGGGGTGAGGCGTGACGAGCGACGGGGCGGTGGAGCGGGGCTACCCGCATCTGGAGACGGTGCGGTCGGCTGTGACCGCGTTGTACCGGCGTTTGTCGTACGACACGGTGCAGGCGTTCTCGGTGAGTGTGGCGCCCGTCGATGTGGCGTTCTGCGACACGGATGATCTCCATATGGGGGCGCAGCGGGTGGCGCGGGAGATGGTCCGGCACTACCGGTTGCCGGATGCGCGGTTGATCGTCAGCTTCCGCGACATGAAGTATGCGGCGCATGTCGAGCTGGAGGCGGGTCCTGAGTACTTCGTGGAGCTGAACGACCGGTTCCGGACGCACCGGCGGGACATAGGGGCGGCGCTGGCTCACGAGGTGACGCATGTCTACCTGCACCGCCTGGGGCTGTCGTTTCCCGGTACGCGCGACAACGAGCTGCTGACGGACACGGCGGCGACGTATCTGGGGGCGGGGTGGCTGCTGCTGGACGCGTTCCGTCAGGACGAGGTGTCGTCGCAGAAGCTGGGGTATCTCACGCCGGAGGAGTTCGGCTATGTGCTGGCGAAGCGGTCGCTGGTGTTCGGCGAGGACCCGTCGGTGTGGTTCACCAGCGAGCAGGCCCACACCGCGTATGTGAGCGGGATGGAGCTGGCCCGGCTCGACGGGCGGCAGCCGCCGCTGACGGCTGCCGGCTGGACGGGGCGCCGGCGGTACGCGCGGGAGCGCCGGCACGCCCAGGGGGAGCGCGGGGCCCTCCCCTTTCTCCCGGCCCGGACGGATGTGCCGTACAGCTTCACGCGGGGCGGTGGCCGTGAGGAGCCGCTGCGGGTGTCGTTCCCGTGTCCCACGTGCCATCAGCGGATCAGGGTTCCGGTGCGGGGGCGGGTACGAGCGCGGTGCACATTGTGCCGGACGGTGCTGGAGTGCGACACGTAGGGGGCCGGGGCCGGGGTGCCGGCCCGGTGGGGCGGTGATGCGGCCGTCCTCGGCTAGAGGATCCCCCGCGCCCGCGCGTCCGCCAGCCACTTGGGGAACTCGTCCAGCAGCCGGTCGTACAGCTCGGCGTCCGGCATCCTGCGGGGCTCGGCTCCCGCGTGGAAGAACCCCGCGTTGTCGACGGCCCGCTTGTCCGGGACGGCCAGGTCGTCCAGCTTGCGCAGGTAGTCGAACTGCCGGCTGTCCGGGTCGCCGAAGCCGATGAACTGCCAGAACAGCGGCAGCTTCGCCGCCTTGCACAAGTACCGTTCCGCGGCGAGCCGGCTGGTGGGGCCGCCGTCGGTCTGGAAGACGACGAGGGCCGGTTCGGTCGATCCGCTGTCGAGGTAGTGGTCGATGACGGCGTCCATGGCCAGGTGGTAGCTGGTCCTGCCCATGTGCCCGAGTCCGGCCACGATCCGCTCGACCCGTCCTTCGTGGTCGTCGAGGGCGATGCCGGTGACGGCGTCGACGTCCGTGGAGAAGAACACCACCGGCACGATGCCGTCGTCGTCGAGGTGGGCGGCCAGGCCCAGCACCCGGTCGGCGAGGGCCTGCACGCTGCCGTCCTTGTAGTACGGCTTCATCGAGCCGGAGTGGTCGAGCACGAGGTAGACCGCGGCGCGCAGGCCGTCCAGCCCGTGCCCGGACACCGCGTGCCCCGCGGTCTTGTACAGGCTGACCAGCTGGGGCGCGGTCTCCTCGATCTTGGTCAGGCTGATCGCGGCCATGCCCGCTCCCTCTCGGTCACCGAACGCCGGCTGCTCGCTGCCGGGGCCGGCCGTCCCGCCGCCGGCACCGGGCGCCCTGTCACCGGGACCGGTTGTCCGGTCACCGGAACCGGTCCCGAGCGTACGGCACTTCCACCCCGCCTCCTCACCTCTCCCCCACTGTTCGCTATTTTGTTCGGCGCCGCCCTCACCGGCTCGTCCGTCCCGTCCCTCGCTAGGAGCCGGCTCGTGGATTCCGAGGCCACCGTCACCACCTGTTATCGCCATCCCAAGGTGGAGTGCCATGTCCGCTGCGTGCGCTGCGACCGGTACATCTGCCCGGACTGCATGCGGGAGGCGGCCGTGGGCCACCAGTGCCCCGACTGCGTGAAGGAGGGCGTGCGGTCGGTGCGGCAGGCCCGCACCGTGGTCGGCGGGCACGTCTCGGCGGTGCCGGTGGTGACGTACGTACTGATCGCCGTCAGCGTGCTGGCGTATCTGGCGGAGCTGGCGCTGCCGGAGGTCGTGGACCGGTTCGCGATGCTGGGCGCGGGGCTGGTCGGGCCGGACGGCGGTCACTACGTGTGGGTCGAGGGCCCGTACTTCGGGGACTTCCGTGCGGAAGGCCTGGTGAACGGGGAGTGGTACCGGCTGCTGACCGGCGCCTTCCTGCATCTTCCGCCCACCGAGGGCACGTTCGGGATTCTGCACATCGTGATGAACATGGTGGCGCTGTGGAACCTGGGCCGGGCCGTCGAGCCGATGCTGGGCCGTGTCCACTATCTCGCCCTGTACCTGCTGTCGGCGCTGGGCGGCTCGGTGCTGGTGCTGCTGCTGGCACCGCAGGACGCCGTGGTCGGCGCGTCCGGGGCGATCTTCGGGCTGGGTGCCGCGTACTACGTGGTGGCCCGGCGGATCGGTGCCGACATGCGGGCGGTCAACCGGTTCATGGCCGGGCTGCTGCTGTGGCTGGTGATCTCCGCGGTGGCGACGTCCTGGGAGGGGCATCTGGGCGGGCTGCTGGCGGGCGGCGCGGTGGCGGTGGCGTTCGCGTACGTGCCCAGGGGCAGGCACCGGACGTTGCTGCAGGCGGGGGCCTGCCTGGTACTGCTCGCGCTGCTCGTCGTCCTGGCGGTGGCCAAGGTGTCGGAACTGACCGGTGGAGGAGTTTCCCAGTGAAACGTTCAGCCCTGCTGCTCGCGGCCGTGCCCGTGGTGGCGACGGCCGTGTACATGCTGGTGCCTACGGGGCCCGACGGCGCGGCCGTCGGCAGCGGGCCGGCCGTGTCCGCCTCCCCGAACGCGCGGGAGCAGACCAAGGAGCGCGCCGAGTCGGAGTCGGCCGAGGACGACGCGCTGGTGGCGAGCCGGCCGCCGGGCCTGGCCGATCCGGCGAAGAAGGAGCTCGCCCAGCAGATCCTGGCGAGCGCCGAGAACGCGACGCTGCGCTGGCGCGAGACCTACGGTTCCATCGAGGACGTCGGGGACGGCGACGGCTACACGGCCGGCATCGTCGGCTTCACCACCGGCACCCACGATCTGCTCACCCTCGTCGAACGCTATACGCGCAAGCACCCGGACAACGGGCTGGCGAGGTATCTGCCGGCACTGCGCGAGGTCGACGGCACGGACTCGCACGAGGGTCTGGACCCGGGCTTCACGGCCGCCTGGCAGGCCGAGGCGAGGACACCGGAGTTCCGCGCGGCCCAGGAGGCCGAGCGCGACCGGGTCTACTTCGACCCGGCGGTGCGCGTGGCCAAGCTCGACGGTCTCGGCACGCTCGGCCAGTTCGTGTACTACGACGCGATGGTCCGGCGTGGCCCCGACACCGGACCCGACGGCTTCTACGGCCTGCGGGAGCAGGCCATGCGCAAGGCCAGGACGCCGGGTCAGGGCGGCAGTGAGAAGGCGTTCCTGGAGGCGTTCCTCGACGTGCGCCGCGCGGCCGTGCTCGCGAAGAAGGCGGACGCCGACACGTCCCGGATCGACACCGCCCAGCGCCGGTTCCTGAAGGAGGGGAACCTGGAGCTGACCACGCCGCTGACGTGGCAGGTGTACGGGGAGACCTTCAGCATTCCCTGAGTGGACGAGCGCATGCGGCAGCGCCTGCCCGGTGCGTCCGGTCGGGGACTGACGGGCAGGCGCCACCTGTTGTTCCGTACGCCGTTGTACGGGACCTCTGCGGGGGACCGTCAGGTCCCGTTGTGCGCGGTCCGGACCGGCGGGGTCCGGACCGCGTGGTGCTTCCCGGAGCGTCCGGTCACACCATCAGTGAGCGGTCGGTCGGGCGGACCGGTGCGGGCAGCTCGCTCGCCCCGGTGAGGTGGCGGTCGCAGCCGCGCGCCGCGGAGCGGCCCTCGGCGATCGCCCACACGATGAGCGACTGGCCGCGTCCGGCGTCTCCGGCGACGAAGACGCCCGGCACGCTGGTCTGGAAGTCGGCGTCGCGGTCGATGTTGCCGCGCGCGTCGACTTCCAGGCCGAACTGCTCGACCAGGCCGTTGTCGCGGTCGGTGCCGGTGAAGCCCATGGCGAGGGTGACCAGCTGGGCCGGGATCCTGCGCCCGGTGCCGGGCTTCGGGGTGGGCCTGCCGTCGACGAACTCGACCTCGGTCAGGTGCAGCCACTGCACGTTGCCGTCCTCGTCGCCCTCGAAGTGGGTGGTGGAGACGGAGTAGACCCGCTCGCCGCCCTCCTCGTGCGCGGAGGTGACCTTGTAGAGCATGGGGAAGGTCGGCCACGGCTGGGAGACCGCGTCCCGGTCCTCGTTCGGGCGGGGCATGATCTCGAGCTGGGTGACGGAGGCGGCGCCCTGGCGGTGGGCGGTGCCCACGCAGTCGGCGCCGGTGTCGCCGCCGCCGATCACCACGACGTGCTTGCCCTCGGCCGTGATCGGCGGGGCGACGTAGTCGCCCTCCTGCACCTTGTTGGCCAGCGGCAGGTACTCCATGGCCTGGTGGATGCCCTTGAGTTCGCGGCCGGGCACCGGCAGGTCGCGCGCGGTCGTCGCGCCGACGGCGAGGACGACGGCGTCGTACCGCTTGCGCAGCGCGGTGGCCGGCATGTCCCGGCCGATCTCGACGCCGGTGCGGAACTTGGTGCCCTCCGCGCGCATCTGCTCGATACGGCGGTTGATGTGCCGCTTCTCCATCTTGAACTCGGGGATGCCGTACCGCAGGAGGCCGCCGATGCGGTCCGCCCGCTCGTAGACGGCGACCGTGTGGCCGGCCCGGGTCAGCTGCTGGGCCGCGGCGAGGCCGGCCGGGCCGGAGCCGACGACGGCGACGGTCTTGCCGGACAGCCGCTCGGGGATCTGCGGGGCGACGTCGCCGGTCTCCCACGCCTTGTCGATGATGGAGACCTCGACGTTCTTGATGGTGACCGGCGGCTGGTTGATGCCGAGCACGCACGCCGACTCGCACGGGGCGGGGCACAGCCGGCCGGTGAACTCCGGGAAGTTGTTGGTGGCGTGCAGGCGCTCGCTCGCCGCCGACCAGTCCTCGCGGTAGGCGTAGTCGTTCCACTCGGGGATGAGGTTCCCGAGCGGGCAGCCGTTGTGGCAGAACGGGATGCCGCAGTCCATGCACCGGCCGGCCTGCTTGCTGATGATCGGCAGCAGCGAGCCGGGGACGTAGACCTCGTTCCAGTCCTTGACGCGCTCGGAGACCGGGCGGGAGGTGGCGACCTCGCGCCCGTGGTTCAGAAAGCCCTTCGGATCAGCCATGGGTCGCCGCCTCCATCATCTTCCGGTGGATGTCGGACTCGGAGAGCCCGGCTCGCTCGGCGGCGTCCTTGGCGGCGAGCACTGCCTGGTACGTACTGGGGGTGATCTTGCTGAAGCGGGCGGCGCCTCCGTCGGGGCTGTCCCACTCGGCCAGCAGCTTGGCGGCGACGGTGGAGCCCGTCTCCTCCTGGTGCCGGCGCACCACGTCGTGCAGCCAGGCGCGGTCGGTGTCGTCGAGCTCGTGGACGGCGTCCAGGTGGCCGGGGTTGACGTTGTCCCGGTCGAGGTCGATGACGTAGGCGGTGCCGCCGGACATGCCGGCCGCGAAGTTGCGGCCGGTCTCGCCGAGGACGACCGCGTGGCCGCCGGTCATGTACTCGCAGCCGTGGTCGCCGACGCCCTCGGAGACGACCAGCGCGCCGGAGTTGCGGACGCAGAACCGTTCGCCGACCTTGCCGCGCAGGAACATCTCGCCGCCGGTGGCGCCGTAGGCGAGGGTGTTGCCGGCGATGACGCTGTACTCGGCGAGGTGGTCGGCACCCCGGTCGGGGCGGACGACGATCCGGCCGCCGGAGAGGCCCTTGCCGACGTAGTCGTTGGCGTCGCCCTCCAGGCGCAGCGTGATGCCGCGCGGGACGAAGGCGCCGAAGGACTGGCCGGCGGAGCCGGTGAAGGTGATGTCGATGGTGTCGTCGGGCAGGCCGGCGCCGCCGAACTTCTTCGTCACCTCGTGGCCGAGCATGGTGCCGACCGTGCGGTTGATGTTGCGGATGGCGACCTGGGCGCGTACGGGCTGGGCCTCGGTGGCGCCGTCGGCGGCGAGTGCGTCGGCGGCGAGCTTGATCAGCTCGTTGTCGAGGGCCTTCGCCAGACCGTGGTCCTGGGGGACGGCGTGGTGGCGGACGGCGCCCTCGGGCAGTTCGGGCACGTGGAAGAGGGGGGCCAGTTCGAGGCCCTGTGCCTTCCAGTGGGTCACCGCGCGGGCGACGTCGAGGACCTCGGCGTGGCCGACGGCCTCCTCGACGGAGCGGAAGCCGAGTTCGGCGAGGAGTTCGCGGACCTCTTCGGCGATGAACCGGAAGAAGTTCACGACGTGCTCGGCCTTGCCGGCGAACCGGTCGCGCAGGACCGGGTTCTGCGTGGCGATGCCGACCGGGCAGGTGTCCAGGTGGCAGACGCGCATCATCACGCAGCCGGAGACGACCAGCGGGGCGGTGGCGAAGCCGAACTCCTCGGCGCCGAGGAGGGCGGCGATGACGACGTCGCGGCCGGTCTTGAGCTGGCCGTCGGTCTGGACGACGATCCGGTCGCGCAGGCCGTTGAGCAGCAGGGTCTGCTGGGTCTCGGCGAGGCCGAGCTCCCAGGGTCCGCCGGCGTGCTTGAGCGAGGTCAGCGGGGAGGCGCCGGTTCCGCCGTCGTGGCCGGAGATGAGCACGACGTCGGCGTGGGCCTTGGAGACGCCCGCGGCGACGGTGCCGACGCCGACCTCGGAGACCAGTTTGACGTGAATGCGCGCCTGGGGGTTGGCGTTCTTCAGGTCGTGGATGAGCTGGGCGAGGTCCTCGATGGAGTAGATGTCGTGGTGCGGCGGCGGGGAGATGAGGCCCACGCCGGGCGTCGAGTGACGCGTCCTGGCGACCCACGGGTAGACCTTGGGGCCGGGCAGCTGGCCGCCCTCGCCGGGCTTGGCGCCCTGGGCCATCTTGATCTGGATGTCGTCCGCGTTGACCAGGTACTCGGAGGTCACACCGAAGCGGCCGGAGGCGACCTGCTTGATGGAGGAGCGGCGGGCCGGGTCGTACAGGCGCTCCGGGTCCTCGCCGCCCTCGCCGGTGTTCGACTTGCCGCCGAGCTGGTTCATGGCGATGGCGAGGGTCTCGTGCGCCTCCTGGGAGATGGAGCCGTACGACATGGCGCCGGTGGAGAAGCGCTTGACGATCGCGGAGACCGGCTCGACCTCGTCGACCGGAATGGGCGTCCGGTCGGAGGCGAAGCCGAAGAGCCCGCGGAGCGTCATCAGGCGCTCGGACTGCTCGTTGACGCGGGCGGTGTACTGCTTGAAGACGTCGTAGCGGCCGGAGCGCGTGGAGTGCTGGAGGCGGAAGACCGTCTCGGGGTCGAACAGGTGCGGTTCGCCCTCGCGGCGCCACTGGTACTCGCCGCCGATGTCGAGGGCGCGGTGCGCGGGGGCGATGCCGGTGGCGGGGTACGCCTTGGCGTGGCGGGCGGCGACCTCCTTCGCGACGACGTCGAGGCCGACGCCGCCGATCTTGGTGGCGGTGCCGTGGAAGTACGTGTCGACGAAGGCCGCGTCGAGGCCGACGGCCTCGAAGACCTGGGCGCCGCGGTAGGAGGCGACCGTGGAGATGCCCATCTTGGACATGACCTTCAGGACGCCCTTGCCGAGGGCGTGGATCAGGTTGCGGATGGCCTTCTCGGACTCGATGCCGGGCAGGAAGGTGCCCGCGCGGACGAGGTCCTCGACGGACTCCATCGCCAGGTAGGGGTTGACGGCGGCGGCGCCGAACCCGATGAGGAGGGCCACGTGGTGGACCTCGCGGACGTCTCCGGCCTCGACGAGGAGGCCCACCTGGGAGCGCTGCTTGGTGCGGATGAGGTGGTGGTGGACGGCCGAGGTGAGCAGCAGCGACGGGATCGGCGCGTGCTCGGCGTCGGAGTGCCGGTCGGACAGGACGATCAGGCGGGCGCCGTTCTCGATCGCGGCGTCGGCCTCGGCGCAGATCTCCTCGATGCGGGCGGCGAGGCTGTCGCCGCCGCCGGAGACCCGGTAGAGGCCGGAGAGGGTGGCGGCCTTGAAGCCGGGCAGGTCGCCGTCGGCGTTGACGTGGATGAGCTTGGCCAGCTCGTCGTTGTCGATGACGGGGAAGGGCAGGACGACGGTGCGACAGGACGCGGCGCTCGGCTCGAGCAGGTTGCCCTGGGGGCCGAGCGAGCTGCGCAGCGAGGTGACCAGTTCTTCGCGGATCGCGTCCAGCGGCGGGTTGGTGACCTGCGCGAACAGCTGGGTGAAGTAGTCGAAGAGGAGCCGGGGGCGTTCCGACAGGGCGGCGATCGGCGAGTCGGTGCCCATGGAGCCGATCGGCTCGGTGCCGGCCTTGGCCATCGGGGCGAGCAGGACGCGCAGTTCCTCCTCGGTGTAGCCGAAGGTCTGCTGGCGGCGGGTGACCGAGGCGTGGGTGTGCACGATGTGCTCGCGCTCGGGCAGGTCGGACAGCTCGATCTCGCCGGCTTCCAGCCACTGGCCGTAGGGGTGCTCGGCGGCGAGCTGGGCCTTGATCTCGTCGTCCTCGATGATGCGGTGCTCGGCGGTGTCGACGAGGAACATGCGGCCGGGCTGCAGGCGGCCCTTGCGGACGACCTTGGCGGGGTCGATGTCGAGGACGCCGACCTCGGAGCCGAGGACGACGAGGCCGTCGTCGGTGACCCAGTAGCGGCCGGGGCGCAGGCCGTTGCGGTCGAGCACGGCGCCGACCTGGGTGCCGTCGGTGAAGGTGACGCAGGCGGGGCCGTCCCAGGGCTCCATCATCGTGGAGTGGTACTGGTAGAAGGCTCGGCGCGCGGGGTCCATCGAGCCGTGGTTCTCCCACGCCTCGGGGATCATCATGAGCACCGAGTGCGGCAGGGAGCGCCCGCCGAGGTGCAGCAGTTCGAGGACCTCGTCGAAGGACGCCGAGTCGGAGGCGTCGGGGGTGCAGACGGGGAAGATCCGCTCGAGGGCGGCGGAGCCGCTGTGCCCACGGTCGGCGGAGCCGAACAGGTCGGAGGCCAGCTGGGACTCGCGGGCGCGCATCCAGTTGCGGTTGCCCTTGACGGTGTTGATCTCACCGTTGTGGGCGACGAAGCGGTAGGGGTGCGCGAGGGGCCACGACGGGAAGGTGTTCGTGGAGAACCGGGAGTGCACCAGCGCGAGCGCGGAGCCGAAGCGGCGGTCGGACAGGTCGGGGAAGAAGGGCTCGAGCTGACCGGTGGTGAGCATGCCCTTGTAGACGATGGTCCGCGCGGACAGCGACGGGAAGTAGACGCCCGCCTCGCGCTCGGCGCGCTTGCGCAGCACGAAGGCCGTGCGGTCGAGGTCGATGCCCCGGGACGCGTGGTCCGTGACGAAGACCTGGCGGAAGACCGGCATCGTGGAGCGGGCGGTGGCGCCGAGCAGGTCGGGCGCGACGGGTACCTCGCGCCAGCCGAGGACGGTCAGGCCCTCGGCGGCGGCGATCTCCTCGACGCGGGCGACGGTCTCGTCGGTGGCGTCCGCGGGGAGGAAGGCGGTGCCGACGGCGTAGGCGCCGGCCTCGGGCAGTTCGAATCCGGCCACCTCGCGGAAGAAGGCGTCCGGGACCTGGGAGAGGATGCCCGCGCCGTCGCCGGAGTCCGGCTCGGAGCCGGTGGCGCCGCGGTGCTCCAGGTTGCGCAGAACGGTGAGTGCCTGCTCGACCAGGGTGTGGGACGCCTCGCCGGTAAGGGTGGCGACGAATCCGACGCCGCAGGCGTCGTGCTCGTCGCGGGGGTCGTACATGCCCTGCGGGGCAGGGCGAGCATCCATGAAGGACCAGTTCTGGCCATGCACGGAATGCTGGGACGGCTGGCGCGGCGTACGCATCGGCTCTCCCGTCGTCGTCATGTGGCATGTGCAAAGTGCCGAGGGACGACGCTGGCCCTCTGCGTGACTGCAAAATTTCGTGCAGATTACACGATGGCCCGGTTCCCGGTAAGCGGGATTTTCCGTTCCACCATGTGGACACCATGCAGGTCGCGTCGGGGATTCCGCGCCTGACGGGAGAAGCTGTGGGGACCGTGGCGGGCAGATCGATGTCCGCCGGTCCGAGAGCGGGCCGGGCGCCTTCGCCCACTCCCGCGACTGCGTCGTGAGCCTCATTGCCCACAGCGCTTTCGGCTAATGCCCCGTCGTCACGCGGTCGAAACCAACGAGTAACAGCTACTTGTGCGGTCCCTCGCACAGAAACGGAGCCGGGGCGTCGGTGCTGCCCGTCCGCGCCGGACGCCGAGCCGGTGCCCCGGTCCGGGGCAGCCGTGCGGGGCCGTCCGAGCCGAGTCGTCCGAGCCGGGTCATCCTACGGCCGTTCCGAACCATGTGCCCAGGGCATACGTCACACCGGCCGCCGCGCCACCGAGGGCGAGCTGCCTCAGACCGCTGTACCACCAGGTCCGCGCGGTCACCTTGGCGACCAGCGCGCCACACAGGAAGAGCCCCAGCAGCGCCACCAGCACGGCGGGCCACAGAGTGCTCGCGCCGAGCAGGTACGGCAGTACGGGGAGCAGCGCGCCGAGCGCGAAGGCGCCGAAGCTCGAGGCCGCGGCCACGGTGGGCGAGGGGAGGTCGCCGGGGTCGATCCCCAGTTCCTCCCGGGCGTGGATCTCCAGCGCCTGCTCGGGGTCGCGCGACAGCTGCCGGGCCACCTCGGCGGCGAGCTCCGGCTCGACGCCCCGGGCCTCGTAGAGGGCGGCGAGTTCGGCTTCCTCGTCCTTGGGGTGCTTGCGCAGCTCGCGTCGCTCGACGTCCAGTTCGGCCTCGACGAGCTCGCGCTGGGAGGCGACGGAGGTGTACTCGCCGGCGGCCATGGAGAAGGCGCCGGCCGCCAGGCCCGCGAGGCCCGTGATGACGATGGTCTGCTGCCCGACCGAGCCGCCGGCCACGCCGGTCATCAGCGCGAGGTTGGAGACCAGGCCGTCCATCGCGCCGAACACGGCAGGCCGCAGCCAGCCACCGTTGACATCGCGGTGCGTGTGGTTGTCGCGGTGCGCCTCGTGCAGCGTCGCCTCGGTGTCGATGATCGCCATGCCGTCCCCCAGGGAGTTCGCGAAAGCGCCTGCAAAGCCGACGTCTCCGACGGTCGGCGCAGACCTTGTTTTAGACAAGTTCTACTTTTGAACAACGCCCAATCTACGCTTCCGCATTCCCTTCCGCCAGCAAGGAAAGGCTGGGCTAACCTGCGGTTTTGTCGATTCCGCCGCTCACCTGCGAGAGGGCCCGCGCAGATGTCGACCGGGTGACACCGAGGCCTGTGAGGCTGTGCCGGACCTCACACCGGGGACAGTTCCGCAAAGGGCTTCGCGCCTCTCGGGGCGCCCCTGAGAGGAGAGCCGCGTATGGCATCGAACTCCCGCATCCCCTCGGCCCCGGCGTCCGGGGACCCCCTCGGGCTCCGCGAACGGGCGCGCGGCGCGCTGCTCGGCCTGGCCGTCGGCGACGCGCTGGGCGCCCCGGCCGAGAACTTGAAACCCTCCGAGATCCGCGCCCGGTGGGGCCGCATCACGGGATACGTGGCGGAGCACCCCGCGGGCACGGACGACACCGAGTACGCGATCCTGTCCGGCCTGCTGCTGGCCCGGCACGGGTCGGCGCTCACCCCGGCGCAGGTCGGGGCGGCCTGGCACGAATGGATCGCGGACCGCGCCGAGGGGCGGTTCCGGGGTGCCGGATTCAGCGAGCGCGGCACCCTGGAGAACCTCCGCCGGGGACTGGCCGCCCCCGTCTCCGCCCAGCACCGCCACGCCTGGAGCGACGGGCTGGCGATGCGGGCGGCACCGCACGGCGTCTTCGCGGCCGGCCGTCCCGCCGAGGCGGCCCGGCTGGCGGCGATCGACGGCTCGGTCAGCCACGACGGCGAGGGCATCTACGGAGGCCAGGCGGTCGCGGCAGGCGTGGCGGCGGCGATGGCCGGGGCACCGGTGGTCACCGTCGTGGCCACCGCGCTGGCCCTGGTGCCGGAGGACTCCTGGACCGCCCGTTCCCTGCGCCGCGCCGTCACCGCGGCCCACCGGGGCGAACGCGCGGTCCGCTCCGCGGTCGTGATCGGCGGCTATCCCTGGACCGACCTGGCCCCCGAGGCCGTCGCCCTGGCCTTCGGCGCGTACGCGGCGGCGGACGGGGACTTCGAACAGACGGTGCTGACGGCCGTCAACATGGGCCGCGACGCGGACACCATCGCGGCGGTGGCGGGTGCCCTGGCGGGCGCGACCCGGGGCGCCGCCGCGATCCCGGAGGACTGGGCGGCCGCGATCGGCCCGGCCCGCGGCAGCTGCCTCCCCGCGATGGCGGGCCACCACGTCCTGGACATCGCGGACCTGCTCACCCCGACACCGGCCGACACCACCGCGGAGACCCCGTCATGACCCTCTCCCCACCAGCGACGACACCCACGCCCACGCCCCTGGACCCGCCACCCGCGCCACCCACCGGGAACCCCTCGCCGAGGCCGCCCGGTCGCGGAACCCACCCCACCGGCACCACCGAGACCCGCCGGCCCGAAAGCCGCATCTCCGGCGCCCTCCTCCCCGAAGACGTTCCCGGGGCCTTCGGCGACCGCCGGTCCGGAGCCGGCGACCACCGGCCCGCGACAGCACCCCTCGTTCCGCCTCCGCAGGCGCCCCGGATCGAGGGCCTCCTCCTCGGCCTCGCCGCCGGAGACGCCGCCGGCTGGCCCGCGGCACGCCACCGTGCCGCCCGGATGCCCGAGTGGACCCGGCGCCTCACCCGGGAACTGGACACCTTCGCCGAGCAGAACGCGACCACCACCCTCCCCGTGCCCATCGCCCTCAACCAGCCCCCGGAACCCCTGCGCCTGGGCCCCTCCGACGACGCGGAGTGGGCGGTGTTCGCCGCCGAGGCGGTCCTGCGGGCCGGCGACGACGGCGCGCTCGGCGACCTGAGCCGCGAACGCCGCACCCGGGCCGCCATCGACCTCACCTGGAACGCCGTGGCCGGCGAAGTCGCCGCGGCCGCGGAACGCGCGCCCGAGATCGAGTCGGCCGTCCTGCCCCTGCGTGCCCGCATCTCCGTACGGGCCGGGCTCGGCAATCTCGCCACCGGTCTGCGCCCGCCCGCCACCGGCCACGACAACCCGCACTACTTCGACGACGCGGCCTGCGTACGGGCCTGTGTCCTGGCCGTGGCCCACCCCGGCGACCCCGGGGGCGCCGCCGCGCTCGCCGAGTTCGACGCCCGCTACACCCAGGACGGCGACGGGGTGCACGGCGCCCGCGCGATGGCCGCCGCCGTCGCCCTCGCACTGGCCGGCGCGGACGTCGGGGCGTGCGTGGCGGCCGCGGTGGCCGAGCTGCCCGAGGAGACGGAGATCGGCCGCAACGCCCGGCACGCGCTGCGGCTCGCCGCGGACGCCGAGGGCGCCTTCGCCCTCGTGCCGCCCCTGGAGCACCAGATCGTCGACCACGTCTACAGCTACGGCATCGCCGCCGCCGAGACCGTCCCCGTGGCCCTCGCGCTGGCCGTCGCCTCAAACGGCCGGATGGTGGAGGCGGTGCCCGCGGCGGCCTGCCTGTCCCGGGTCGCGGACTCGGCCCCCGCCCTCGTCGGCGCGCTGACCGGCGCGCTCGGCGGCGGCGCGGCGATCCCGGCGTCCTGGCGGGAGAGCTGCCGCATCCTCTCCGGCTGCACCCTCCCCCGGCTCACCGGCACCGATCTGGTGGAACTCGCCGGGCTCCTGGAAGCCGCACAACCGCCTCCCTCCGGAGGATGATTCAGGCATGACGCTCAAAGAGCATGAAAAGCAGGTTCGGGGTGCCTCCCTCGACGAGCGGATCACCGGCGCGCTGGTGGGAGCCGCCGTCGGCGACGCGCTCGGCGGCCCCGTCGAGGGGTACTCCCCCGAGCAGATCGTCGAACGCCACGGCGGCCGTGTCCACGGCGTCGTCGGCCCCTGGAATGGCGACGACTGGCGCACCGCCCGCCCGATCGCCCCGTACCACAAGGGCGACGGCCACGTCACCGACGACACCCTCATGACGCACGCCCTGGTCCGGGTGTACGCGCGGGTCCGGGACCATCTGGACGCCCACGCCGTGGCCGACCACCTGGTCCCGGACCTGATGACGCACCCGCGCTGGATCCCGGAGCTGGAGGCGGAGGCGCTCCTGCTGCAGCGGGTCTTCCTCGCGGAGAAGTGGCTGGTGGCCCGGATCCACTACGGCCATGTCGACCCGCGTGAGGCGGGCGCCGGCAACATCGTCAACTGCGGTGCCGCGATGTACATGGCCCCGGTCGGCCTGGTCAACGCGGCCCACCCTGCGGGTGCTTACGCCGAGGCGCTGGACGTCGCGGGGGCCCACCAGTCGTCGTACGGCAGGGAGGCGGCCGGTGTCCTCGCCGCGGCCGTGGCGGCGGCGTGCGCGCCGGGGGCGACACCGGACTCGGTCGTCGCCGCCTGCCTGTCCCTGGCGAAGGACGGCACGCGGACGGCGATCGAGAAGGTCTGCGAAGTGGCGTCCCGTCATACGGACTTCGAGTCCGCGCTGCGCCCGCTGCGGGAGGCGGTGGCCCCGTACGACACCGTGGGCCCCGACTACCGTGCTCCTTCACTGGGTGCCCGCCGTCCCTCGCGGCTGCACGCGATCGAGGAACTCCCGGTCGCGCTGGGCATGGTGGTGGTGTCCGGCGGCGACTTCCGGCACGCGGTGCTGGGCGCGGTGAACTACGGCCGGGACTGCGACTCCATCGCCACGATGGCCGGCGCCGTGACCGGCGCCCTCGGTGCGCCGGTCCCCGAGGACTGGGCGAAGACCGTGGCGGAGGCCAGCCGTCTCGACCTCCTGGAGCCCGCGGCCGCGCTGACGGAGGTGGCCCGCGAGGTCTTCGCGCGCGACGTGTCCCGGCGCCGCTCGCACGAAAGGGCGTTCGCCGAGCTGGGAGGCCCGGAATGCTCCGACTGACCTGGGTCCAGCCGGAGGACCTGATCGGGCACGAGCTGCGCCAGGCCGCCCAGGACGGCCGGGCGCCCGCGGCCGTCGCCGCCGTCGCGGCCCGGTGGCGCGCAGCGGGCGGCTCCGAGGCCCCGCCCCGCGCGGGCGCCTCCCCGCAACCGGCGTCCCGCTACCTCCGGCTGCTGGCCGGGGACCTCCTGGACGAACTCGCCGACCTGCCCAGCGGCCTGGCGGACGATGAACCGACGGACCTGGGCGCCATCAAGTCCCTCTGTCCGGAATGGCCTTCACCCGTCGGCACCGCTCCCCCGGCCCCTGACCGCATCGAAGCCGGCCTTCTGCAAACCGGCCGTCCCGAAGACGACTGCCTCGAAGACGGCCGTCTCGAAGCCGCCTGGCTCGGCCGTGCCGTCGGCTGCCTGCTCGGCAAACCGGTGGAGAAGCTCCCCCTCGACGGCATCCGCCAACTCGCCCGGGCCACCGGGAACTGGCCTCTGAACGGCTACTTCACCGCCCTCGGAGTCCCCGGGGAGCTGGCCGCGCGGTACCCCTGGAACCGTCGCTCGGCGGCCACCTCGCTCGCCGAGAACATCGACGGGATGCCCGAGGACGACGACCTCGACTAC
The DNA here is from genome assembly GCF_044540975.1 of Streptomyces sp. NPDC085927. NCBI lineage: Bacteria > Bacillati > Actinomycetota > Actinomycetes > Kitasatosporales > Streptomycetaceae > Streptomyces > Streptomyces sp. NPDC085927. The sequence continues at coordinate 650,179 of NZ_JBITSN010000002.1, read as the reverse complement.
CCGCTGCTCAACCTGCTGTTGCTCCAGCGCCACGGCAAGGGTTTCACCACCACGGACGTGGCCCGGCTCTGGCTGGACGAACTGCCGGCGGGCCGTGCCTTCACCGCCGAACGCGTCGCCTACCGCAATCTCCTCGACGGCGTGGAGCCGCCGCGCACCGCCCGCCACCGCAACCCGTTCCGCGAGTGGATCGGCGCCCTGATCCGCGCCGACGTGCACGGCTGGACCAATCCCGGCGATCCGGCGGGCGCCGCCGAACAGGCCCACCGCGACGCCACCCTCACGCACACCGCGGGCGGTGTCCACGCCGCGATGTTCGGTGCGGCCGTCATCGCCACCGCCGCGGGCGGCGGCCGCCCGGACGTCCACGCCTGCCTGCGCGCCGGCCTCACCGTCGTGCCGCCCCGCTCCCGGCTCGCCCGCGCCGTGCGCGAGGCCGTCCGGCTGGCGCACGAACACCACGACTTCGCCACCGTCGTGGACCGGCTCCACGCCCTGCACGCCGGTACCCACTGGGTGCACGCCGTCCCCAACACCGCCCTGATCGCCGCCGCCCTCACCCACGCGGACGGCGACTTCACCGGCGCCGTCTGCCGTGCCGTGTCCGGCGGCTGGGACACGGATTCGAACGGCGCCACGGTCGGCGGTGTCGCCGCCCTGCTCGCCGGTTCCCCCGCCGCGCTCCCCGAGCGCTGGACGGCCCCGCTGAAGAACCGGCTGGCCACCTCCGTGGGCGACTTCAACGGTGTCGGCTTCGACGCCCTGGCCCGTCTGACCCGTACGACCCGTCTGGAGGCCTCCCGCCCATGACCCGGCCCGTCACGCCCACCACCCCCTCCCCCGTTGCCTCCGCTCCCGCGCCCCCGCTGGCCGGCCTGCGGGTCCTGGACCTCGCGACCCTCTTCGCCGGGCCCCTCGCCGCGACCCTGCTCGGCGACTTCGGCGCGGAGGTCGTCAAGGTCGAGCACCCGCGAAAGCCCGACCCCTCCCGAGGCCACGGCCCGTCGAAGAACGGCGTGGGGCTGTGGTGGAAGATGCTCGGCCGCAACAAGCGGACCATCACCCTCGACCTGTCCACCCGCGGCGGCCGGGCGACCCTGCTGCGCCTCGCCGGGACCGCCGACGTGATCATCGAGAACTTCCGGCCCGGCACCCTGGAGAAGTGGGACCTGGGCTGGTCCGAGCTGTCCGCCGCCAACCCCCGTCTCGTCCTGGTCCGGGTCACCGGCTTCGGCCAGTTCGGCCCGTACGCGCACCGGCCCGGCTTCGGCACGCTCGCCGAGGCGATGAGCGGCTTCGCCGCCATCACCGGGGAGCCGGACGCGCCCCCGACGCTGCCGCCGTTCGGCCTGGCCGACTCCATCGCGGGCCTGACCACGGCGTACGCGGTGCTGACCGCCCTCGCCGGGCGGGAGAGCACCGGCGAGGGCCAGGTCGTCGACATGGCCCTCATCGAACCGATCCTCACCGCGCTGGGGCCCCAGCCGACCTGGTACGACCAGCTCGGCCACGTCCAGCCGCGCACCGGCAACCGCTCCCAGAACAACGCCCCGCGCGGCACCTACCTCACCGCCGACGGCACCTGGGTCGCCGTCTCCACCTCGGCCCAGTCGGTCGCCGAGCGGGTGATGCGGCTGGTGGGACGGCCCGAGCTGATCGACGAACCGTGGTTCACCACCGGCGCCGGCCGCGCCCGGCACGCGGACCTCCTCGACGAGGCGGTGGGCGGCTGGATCGCCCGCCGCACCCGTACCGACGTGCTCGCCGCCTTCGAGAAGGCCGAGGCCGCGGTGGCGCCCGTCCAGGACGTACGGGACGTGATGGCCGACCCGCAGTACCAGGCCCTGAACACGATCACCACGGTGGACGACCCCGAGCTGGGCCCGCTGCGCATGCAGAACGTCCTCTTCCGGCTCTCGCACACCCCCGGCGCGATCCGCTGGGCGGGCCGCCCCCACGGCGCCGACACCGACGAGGTCCTGACCGAACTGGGCCTCACCCCGGCCGAGCTGACGGCCCTGCGCGCGGAAGGCGCGCTGTGACGGTGACATCCCCGCTGACCTGGCTGTACGCACCGGGCGACCGGCCGCGTGTGGTGGCGAAGGCACTCGTCTCCGGGGCCGACGTGGTGGTGATCGACCTGGAGGACGCCGTCGCCCCCGACCGCAAGGCGTACGCCCGTGCCGCCTGCGCCGAGCTGCTGGGCGACCCGCAGCCGGTCCCGGTCCACGTCCGCGTCAACGCCCTGGCCGGCCCCTGGGGCGAGGCCGACCTCGTCGCCGTGGCCCCGGCCGGAGGCCTGGCGGGCCTGGCCGGCCTGCGGCTGCCCAAGGTGTCCTCGCCCGCCGACGTCGTCCGGGTCGCACGGCGGGCCGGGTCCGCCCACGGCGGCGCGCCCGGTCTGTACGCGCTGCTGGAGACGGCCCTCGGCATCGAGCGGGCGCACGACGTGGCCACCGCCCACCCGTCCCTGCGCGGTATCTCGATCGGCGAGGAGGACCTGCGGACCGACCTGGGCGTACGCGACGACGCGGGCCTCGACTGGTCCCGCTCCCGCGTGGTCGTCGCCGCGCGGGCGGCGGGTCTGGCCCCGCCCACCCAGTCCGTCCACCCGGACATCCGCGACCTGGACGGTCTCCGCGCCTCCTGCGCCCGTGGCCGTGCCCTGGGTTTCCTGGGCCGCGCCGCCATCCACCCGTGTCAGCTGCCGGTCATCGAGCGCGCCTACCTGCCCACGGAGGAGGAGATCGAGCGGGCGGAGACGGTCGTCAAGGCGGCGGCCGGCGAGCAGGGCGCCCAGGCGCTCCCCGACGGCCGCTTCGTCGACGCGGCGGTGGTGACGGCCGCCCGGCGGGTCCTGTCCCTGGCCCGCCGGGCGTGAGAGGCCCCGCACACACGCCCGTGGGGCGCCCGAGTCCCCGGACGCCCCACGGCGTCGTTCCCGTACAGCGGGCCGCCGGTCGGCGGCGGCCCGGCAGACCGTCAGCTCTTCTTCGCCGACCCGGCCTCGTCCTTGGACCGCGCGTCCCCGGAGGCCGCGGACCCGGAGCCCGCTGCCCCGGGAGCCGCTTCCTCGGAGTCCGCCCGGGCCGTCTCCGCCTTGGCGTCCTCGGCCTTCGCGTCACCCGGCCCGGTGGCGTCCTTGTCCGCCGCGCCGTCGTTCTCCTCGGGGCTCGCGTCAGCCTTCGACCCGGCGTCCGGCTTCTTCGATCCGGCGTCCGGCTTCTTCGGCCCGGCTTCTTCCTCCGGCTCCGGGGAGACCGCCTTGCCGTCCTTGCCGGCGGTCTCCGGCTCGGCCGCCCCGGGGCCGGAACCGTTCCCGGCCGCGTCCGGGGCACCGTCGCCCCCGGCGGAACCGTCCGTCGTACCGCCTGCCGCACCACCGGCGGCAGCCGCGCCCGGTTCCACCACGGTCTCGCGTCCCGGACGCAGCTTCGCCGACATCACGAAGTACACGACCGCGAGCACGAACACGAACATCGCGGTCCAGTTGTTCAGCCGCAGGCCCAGGATCTCGCGGGCCTCGTCGACACGCATGTACTCGATCCAGAACCGGCCCGCGCAGTACGCGGCGACGTACAGCGCGAACGCCCGCCCGTGCCCGAGCTTGAAGCGGCGGTCCGCCCAGATGACCAGCAGGGCGACGCCCACGCACCACAGGGACTCGTACAGGAACGTCGGGTGGTAGTACCCCGGTACCCGGCCGCCCTCCGTGGACGTGATGTGCAGGGCCCACGGGAGGTCCGTCTCCCGCCCGTACAGTTCCTGGTTGAACCAGTTGCCCCAGCGTCCGATCGCCTGCGCCAGCGCCAGACCGGGGGCCAGGGCGTCGGCGTACGGCGGCAGGGCGATGCCCCGGCGCCGGCAGCCGATCCAGGCACCCACCGCGCCCAGCGCGATGGCGCCCCAGATGCCGAGGCCGCCCTCCCAGATCTTGAAGGCGTCGACCCAGTTCCGGCCCTCGCCGAAGTAGAGCTGGTAATCGGTGATCACGTGGTAGAGGCGGCCACCGACCAGGCCGAACGGGACGGCCCAGAACGCGATGTCCCAGGCGGTTCCCTTCTGGCCGCCGCGCGCCACCCACCGGCGGTCGACGATCCAGAGGGCGACGAAGAGGCCGGCGAGGATGCTGAAGGCATAGCCGCGGAGCGGAACGGGGCCGAGGTACAGCACCCCGCTCGACGGGCTGGGAATGTAGGCAAGTTCCATGGCAGGGTCGACGCTACCGCGCCGGACCGCTCCCACGGCGGGCGGTCCGGCTACGGGTCCATAACGGGAAGGCTCGCAGCCCTACTGCTGATTGGCCTCCTCCACCATCTTCTTGAGCTTCGCCGGGGTCATCGTCCGGTCCTGGTAGATGTTCTTGTCGCCGAGCAGGACGGTCGGTGTGCCGGAGAAACGGCCCTTCTGGAAGGCCTCGTTGGACTTCGCGACCCAGCTGTTGTGCGTGCCGTCCTCCACGCAGCTGCGGAAGGCGGGGGTGTCGAGGCCCTTGACCTTGCCGGCCAGCTCGATGAGCTTGGCGTTGTCGGCGAAGGCGTCGTCCGTCTCCGGGGGCTGGTTGTCGAACAGCACGTCGTGGTACTCGGCGAACTTGCCGGCGTCCTGGGCACAGGCCGCCGCGTTGGCGGAGTTGCGGGAGCCGGTGCCGCCCATGTTCCCGTCGATCAGCGTGACGAGGTGGTACTCGATCTTCAACTGGCCGGACTCGGTCAGCTCATGGAGGGTCGGCCGGTACGCCAGCTCGAAGGACTTGCAGGCGGGGCAGCGGAAGTCCTCCCACACGGTGAGGGTGGACTTGGCACTCTCCTTGCCGACCGGGATGGCCAGGCCGTCCTTGCCGAGCGCCCCCGAGGGCACCACCACCGGGCCCGCTTCCTCACTGCCGTCGTCCTTGCCCGCGTTGGCGGCGACGACGCCGATCACCGCCGCGAGCGCCAGGACACAGACCACGCTCGCACCCACGATCAGGGTGCGGCGCCGCCTGTCCGCCGCCTTCTGCTTCTCACGCTCGACCGCCAGCCGCTCACGGGCGGTGCGCTTTCCCTCACGGTTCTTCTCGCTCACACCCCGCAGAACGAACCGGGGAGGCGCAACGCGCCTCCCCGGTCCCAGATCCACCCGTACGAGGGACCCGTATGACCAACTGCGGAGTGTCCGCCGACGACGGGGCACCGGCGCCGCCGTCCCGGATCCGGTGCCTCCGGGCTCGGCCGCACACGCCGTCACCGGCCCCGCACGCCGTCAGGGCCGACCGCGCACGCCCTCGGCCAGCTCGCCCGCGAGCGCCCGCACGGCCTGGAGGCCCGCGGCCGGGTCGGGGGCGTCCAGCAGTCGTTTGACGAAGGCCGATCCGACGATCACGCCGTCGGCGAAGCGGGCGACCTCGGCGGCCTGGGCGGCGTCGGAGACGCCGATCCCGACACACACCGGCAGATCGGCGCGGCTCGCCCGGGCGCGTGCCACGAGGTTCTCGGCCTGCGTGCCGACCGACTCACGGGTACCGGTGACACCCATGAGGGAGGCGGCGTAGACGAAGCCGCTGCCCGCCGCGGTGATCTCGGCGAGCCGCTCGTCCTTGCTGCTGGGCGCGACGACGAAGACGGTGGCCAGACCGTGCTTGCCGGCGTGCTCCCGCCACAGCGCCGACTCCTGGACGGGCAGGTCGGGCAGGATGCAGCCGGCACCGCCCGCCTCGGCGAGTTCGGCGGTGAACCGCTCGACGCCGTAGCGGTCGACGGGGTTCCAGTACGTCATGACGAGGATCGGCTTCCCGGTGGCCCGGTGGGCCTCCCGGACCGTGCGCAGCACGTCGGCGATCCGCACGCCGCCGCGCAGGGCGATGTCGTCGGCGGTCTGGATGACGGGCCCGTCGAGGACGGGGTCGCTGTGCGGCAGGCCCACCTCCACGACGTCGGCACCGCCGTCGATGACGGCCTTCACGGCGTCGATGCCCCCGTCGACGGTCGGGAACCCGGCCGGGAGGTAGGCGATCAGGGCGGCGCGGCCCTCGGACTTCGCCGCGGCGAGGGTGTCGTTCAGCAGCTTCACGTTCCCGCTCACTTGGCGTCCTCCTCGATCTCGGCGGTGTCGGCATCCGCGTCGGCGGCCACGCTCCTGTCGGTGTCGTACAGGCCGAAGTAGCGGGCGGCGGTGTCCATGTCCTTGTCGCCCCGGCCGGACAGGTTGACGACGATCAGCCCGTCCTTGCCCAGTTCCCTGCCGACCTCCAGGGCGCCGGCCAGCGCGTGGGCGCTCTCGATGGCCGGGATGATGCCCTCGGTGCGCGACAGCAGCCGCAGGGCCTGCATGGCGGCGTCGTCGGTGACCGCGCGGTACTCGCCGCGGCCGGAGTCCTTGAGGTAGGCGTGCTCGGGGCCGATGCCCGGGTAGTCGAGCCCCGCCGAGATGGAGTACGGCTCGGTGATCTGGCCCTCGTCGTCCTGGAGGACGTAGGAACGCGAGCCGTGCAGGATGCCCGGCTCGCCCGCGGTGAGGGTGGCCGCGTGCTCGCCGCTCTCGATGCCGTGTCCGGCGGGTTCGCAGCCGACGAGCCGGACCGAGGCGTCCGGGATGAAGGCGTGGAAGAGGCCGATGGCGTTGGAGCCGCCGCCGACGCAGGCGATCGCGGCGTCGGGCAGCCGGCCGGCCCGCTCCAGCAGCTGGCGGCGGGTCTCGACGCCGATGACGCGGTGGAAGTCGCGGACCATGGCGGGGAACGGGTGGGGTCCGGCGACGGTGCCGAAGAGGTAGTGCGTGCGGTCGACGTTGGCGACCCAGTCGCGGAACGCCTCGTTGATGGCGTCCTTGAGGGTGCGGCTGCCGGACTTCACGGCGATGACCTCGGCGCCGAGCATGCGCATCCGGGCCACGTTGAGGGCCTGGCGCTCGGTGTCGATCTCGCCCATGTAGATGGTGCAGTCGAGGCCGAACAGGGCGCAGGCGGTGGCGGTGGCGACGCCGTGCTGTCCGGCGCCGGTCTCGGCGATGACGCGGGTCTTGCCCATGCGCCGGGTGAGCAGGGCCTGGCCGAGGACGTTGTTGATCTTGTGGGATCCGGTGTGGTTGAGGTCCTCGCGCTTGAGGAATACCCGGGCACCGCCGGCGTGTCCGGCGAACCGGGGCACCTCGGTGAGGGCACTCGGGCGGCCGGTGTAGTGGACCAGCAGGTCGTCGAGTTCGCGGGCGAACTCGGGGTCGGCCTTGGCCTTGTCGTACTCGACGGCGACCTCGTCCACCGCGGCGACGAGCGCCTCCGGGATGAACTTGCCGCCGAACGCGCCGAAGTAGCCCTCGGCACTGGGGACCCGGCCCTCGGGGTCGGGAAGGAAGAACTCGCTGGGCATGCGGAAACCTCACGGTGAGTGTGCGGACACGTTGCGCCGTGGGGGCAGGGTGCGCCGACCGGCTTCAGGCCGGATGCGGCTGGTCGCGCCGACGCGGCCGAGTGGCGTGCCGGCGCGGCCCCGTGCCCCTTGTCAGGGGCGGTGCCATCGCAGTCCGTTGACCTGGCCGGGCTCGTCACCGATGTGGTAGCGCACCCTGCGGCCGAGCACACGGCGAGCAGGGGCCCGGCAGCCTCGCGGGCGGCAGCCGCGAGCGAGGCGCGCGTACGGGTCCCTGGTCGTCAGGGTGATCGGGAGGGTCATCGGGGCCGGCCTGGCGGGGCGCTCAGCTGCGCCCGTGGCGCAGTGCGGGGTGCTCGCCGGCCGCCACCAGGTCGGCGACCGCGGTCTTCGGGTCGCGGCCGGTGACCAGGGACTCGCCGACCAGGACGGCGTCGGCGCCGGCGTTGGCGTAGGCGATGAGGTCGTGCGGGCCGCGGACGCCGGACTCGGCGACCTTGACCAGGTGGTCCGGGATCTCGGGGGCGATCCGCTCGAAGGTGCCGCGGTCGACCTCGAGGGTCTTGAGGTTGCGCGCGTTGACGCCGATGATCTTGGCTCCGGCGTCGACCGCGCGCTCGACCTCGTCCTCGTCGTGCACCTCGACGAGCGGGGTGAGGCCGATGGAGACGGCCCGCTCGATCAGCGACTCCAGGGCCGACTGTTCGAGGGCGGCGACGATGAGCAGCGCGAGGTCGGCGCCGTGCGCCCGCGCCTCCCAGAGCTGGTACGAGGTGACGATGAAGTCCTTGCGCAGGACGGGGATGTCCACCCGCGCGCGGACCGCCTCCAGGTCGGCGAGCGAGCCGCCGAAGCGGCGCTGCTCGGTGAGGACGGAGATGACGGCCGCGCCGCCCGCCTCGTAGTCGGCGGCGAGTCCGGCCGGGTCGGCGATCGCGGCGAGCGCGCCCTTGGAGGGGCTGGAACGCTTGACCTCGCAGATCACCTTGACGCCTTCGCCGCGCAGGGCGGCCACGCCGTCCTTGGCCGCGGGAGCCTTCGCCGCGCGCTCCTTGAGTTCGTCGAGGCCGACCCGTGCCTGGCGCTCCGCGAGGTCGGCACGGACTCCGTCGATGATCTCGTCGAGCACACTCACGCGAGGGGCCCCCTTCCAGACGGTCCGTCTTCAGTGCGTTCGTTTCCGTCCCTGGGGCGTTCCCCGTCCTCGCGGGCGGGTCGCCGGACGAAACCGGTGGTCACTGCGATGGTATCCGCAGCAGGGGGTACGACTCACATCCGGTTGACGCCGGTCCCACTACCTGGACGTTCGCCATGTGATCAAGGATGCAGCCAGCCACCGAACGGCAGGTTCCGGACAACCGTGAAGACCAGCAGGAACGTCCCCAGGGACCACAGGAGCACCGGTCCGGGGTCGATGCGCAGGGGTTTTCCGCGCACCGCGCGGACCACCCATACGGTCCAGAGGACGGCGAAGGCCGCGTAACCGAGGACGGCGGGCGCGTTGGCCTGGAGGGCGGTCAGGAGGTCGCCGTGGGCGACGGCGTGCGCGCTGCGCAGTCCGCCGCAGCCGGGGCAGTACAGGCCGGTGAGGCGCAGCAGCGGGCAGGCGGGGTAGTGGCCGGGCTCGTTGGGGTCCACCGTCCCGACGTGGACGAAGGCGCCGGCGACGGCGGCGAGCGCCCCGGCGGGGAGGACGAGTCGGGCGGCGAGGCCGCGGGGCACGCTGTGGCTGACGGCGTTCACAGGGTGATTGTGCCCCGCGCTCGCGTGTCAGGGGCGGTTCCGGCACCCGTGTGCCGGCCGCCCCCGTCCGGAGTGCTCCCGGTGTTCAGCTCTCGGCGCGGGCCGCCTCGCGGTCTGCGGCCGGCGGGTTGAGGGGGTGGAAGTGCGGCTTCTGGCCCATGCCCATCTTGCTCATGATGCCGCCGACGACACCGCCGAGCAGTGTGAGGCCGATGCCTGCCCAGAAGCCCACCGGCGAGGCCATCACCATGAACAGGCTCGCGACGCAGAAACCGATGAACGAGATGATGACACCGGTCCAGGCGGCCGGGGTGTGACCGTGGCTGCTGCCCGCCATTGCTTGCTCCTCAGTGCTGTGTACGTGTCTGAGCAGGACGCTCGGATCAATTGTCCCGCACGTGCGCGCGTGCCGTGATCGGGGGTGCTCCTCCGCACGGCGAACGCCGGTGCCCGGCGGAGGAGACGGCGGCCCGGTGGTTCAGGCTCCGGTCGGGTCCTCGCCCCGGTCGAGGGCCTTCCACAGTTCCTCCGGCCGGTCGGTGTCGGAGGCGGCGGCCGTGCGGCGCGGCCTCGGGGCGCCGCCGCGCTCGTAGCGGCCGGACATCGCGGGCCACAGCCTGCCGTAGCGCAGGGCGAGCGCGCCGGCCAGCAGGAGCAGCAGGCCGCCCACGGCCGCGACGTAGGGCCAGGCCGTGTGGCTGAGGGCCTCCACGGCGGCCGACGTGTCGCCGGAGACCTCGGCGGCCTTGTCGTCGAGCGCGGAGCTGTCGGAGGCGCCGAGCAGGGCGGCCACGACGGTGCCCGCCCCGGACAGGGCGAGCAGGGCGGCAACGGCGAACCGGCCGGCCCGGCGGACGGCGAAGACGGCGACGAGCGCGGCCAGGCCCACCACGGCGAGGGCGGCGGGGACGCCGGTGACGTCACTGCCGGTCGCGGTCAGGGGGAAGGAGCCGCCGGCCACGGTCGCGGTGCCCTGGGACCACTGCTGCCGGGTGGCGAGCAGGACCACGGCCGCGCCCAGGGCACCGCACAGCAGGGCGACGGCGAGGCTGAGGCGGCCGGTCCGGGCGGAGCCGGCGGCCTCGGAACGGGGGGGAGGTACGGCAGTCACGTACTCCACTATCGCGTGAACCCCGCGCGAACGGTCACCCGGGGCTCGTGCCGGGCGCATCTCACACGGCCCCGGGCGGGTCCCGTACGGGGCCGAGCGGGTGTCACACCGTGCGTGTCACCCCGCGTCCAGCCGGTTCGCCGTGTGGACGGCGCGCAGCACGGCGGCCGCCTTGTTGCGGCACTCGGTGTCCTCGGCGACCGGGTCGGAGTCGGCGACGATTCCGGCGCCCGCCTGGACGTACGCGGTGCCGTCGCGCAGCAGCGCGGTGCGGATGGCGATGGCGGTGTCGGAGTCACCGGCGAAGTCCAGGTAGCCGACGCAGCCGCCGTACAGTCCGCGCCGGGACGGCTCGAGTTCGTCGATGATCTGCATGGCACGGGGCTTGGGCGCGCCGGAGAGGGTGCCGGCCGGGAAGCAGGCGGTGAGCACGTCGAAGGCGGAGCGGCCGGGCGCGACCCGGCCGGTGACCGTCGAGACGATGTGCATGACGTGCGAGTACCGCTCGACGGACATGAAGTCGACGACCTCGACGGAGCCGGGCTCGCAGACCCGTCCGAGGTCGTTGCGGCCCAGGTCGACGAGCATGAGGTGTTCGGCGCGTTCCTTGGGGTCGGCGAGCAGTTCCTCGGCGAGGGCCTGGTCCTGCTGGGGGGTGGCGCCGCGCGGCCGGGTGCCGGCGATGGGGTGGACCATCGCCTGCCCGTCGTCGACCTTCACGAGTGCTTCGGGGGACGACCCGACGACGTCGAAGCCGTCGAAGCGGAACAGGTACATGTAGGGCGACGGGTTGGTGGCCCGCAGCACCCGGTAGACGTCCAGGGCGCTCGCCGTGACCGGGGTCTCGAACCGCTGGGAGGGGACGACCTGGAAGGCCTCTCCCGCGCGGATGCGCTCCTTGATGTCCTCGACGGCGGCCCGGAAGTCGGGGCCGCCCCACAGGGCGGTGTGCTCGGGGAGTTCGGAGGGCGGGAGGACGGCCGGGGGCTGGGCCACCGCGCGGGAGAGGTCGGCCTCCATGGCGTCCAGGCGGGCCACGGCGTCGGCGTGGGCCTCGTCGACGCCGGTGTCCAGGTCGTTGTGGTTGATCGCGTTGGCGATCAGCCAGACGGCGCCCTCCCAGTGGTCCATCACGGCGAGGTCGCTGGTGAGCAGCATGGTCAGCTCGGGCAGGCGCAGGTCGTCCCGCTCGCCGGGGCCGATCCTCTCGAGCCGGCGCACGATGTCGTAGCCGAGGTAGCCGACCATGCCGCCGGTGAAGGGCGGCAGGCCGAGGTCGTGGGCGAGGTCGCGCGGGGTGTGCAGTGCTTCGAGCGTGGCGCGCAGCGTGGCGAGCGGGTCGCCGCCGGCCGGTACGCCGACGGGCGGGGTGCCCTGCCAGTGCGTCCGTCCGCCCTGCTCGGTGAGGGTGGCGGCGCTGCGGACGCCGACGAAGGAGTAGCGGGACCAGGACCGTCCGTTCTCGGCGGACTCGAGGAGGAAGGTGCCGGGGCGCTCCGCGGCGAGCTTGCGGTAGAGCGCGACCGGGGTGTCGCCGTCGGCGAGCAGTTTGCGGGTGACCGGGATGACCCGACGGTCGGTGGCGAGCTTGCGGAACGTCTCGAGGTCCATGGCGGCAGACCTTACTGACCGGGGGCGTGCGCACCGCTTCCGGCGCGGTCCGCGGGGGTGTCCGTGAGCAGCACGTCGGCGTCGAAGCAGGTGCGGGCGCCGGTGTGGCAGGCGGCGCCGATCTGGTCGACCTTGACGAGGAGGGTGTCGGCGTCGCAGTCCAGGGCGACGGACTTCACGTGCTGGACGTGGCCGGAGGTGTCTCCCTTGACCCAGTACTCCTGGCGGCTGCGCGACCAGTAGGTGCAGCGGCCGGTGGTCAGGGTGCGGTGCAGCGCCTCGTCGTCCATCCAGCCCAGCATCAGCACCTCATGGGTGTCGTACTGCTGGGCGATGGCGGGCAGGAGGCCGTCGGGGCTGCGCTTGAGCCGCGCGGCGATCTCCGGGTCGAGACGGCTGGGCCGGGACGTGCTGCTGGTCATGGAAGCCATTGTGCCGTGCGGGCGGGCGGCGCCCGGGCGGCGTCCACGGGTTGGAAGGACGCGGGGACGAAACGGGCCAGGGGCGGTGCGCACACGTCTCGTTGGGGTGACGGGCGAGGGACGGGTGGGCGGACCGGGCGGGTCACCGTAGGCTGACTGCATGTCGACCCATGCCAAGCGTGAACGACTTCTTCTGGCCGACCTGCTGGAGACCGCGGGCCCCGAGGCCCCCACTCTGTGCGAGGGCTGGCTCACCCGCGACCTCGCCGCCCATGTGGTGGTGCGCGAGCGCCGCCCGGATGCCGCCGGCGGGATGGTGGTCAAGCAGCTCGCCCAGCGTCTGGAGCGGGTGATGGCGGAGTTCACCGCCAAGCCGTACGAGGAGCTGATCCAGCTGATCCGTACCGGTCCGCCGCGTTTCTCGCCCTTCAACCTCAAGCAGATCGACGAGCTGTCGAACGTCGTCGAGTTCTACGTCCACACGGAGGACGTGCGCCGCGCGCAGCCCGAGTGGACGCCGCGTGAGCTCGACCCGGTGTTCCAGGACACCCTGTGGTCGCGGCTCGAGCAGACCGCCCGGATGATGGGCCGCGATGCCCCCACGGGCCTGGTGCTGCGCCGCCCGGACGGCCGGACGGTGGTGGCCCGCCGCGGCACGCCGGTGGTCACGGTGACCGGTGAGGCGTCGGAGCTGGTGCTGTTCCTCTACGGACGGCGCGGGGTGGCCGAGGTCGACCTGGAGGGCGACGCGGACGCGATCGAGAAGCTGAACGCGTCCAAGCAGCTCGGTATCTGAAGCCGCACGATCCCGGGGGCCGTCCGAGTGCGGTCACGGATACCGGGGCCGGTGACCGGCCCCGGAAAGACTGCAAGATCGGAAGAAGAATCCCCATGATCAAGGTCGCCATGACCAGCGTGTACGTCGACGACGTGGCGAAGGCACACGCTTTCTACACCGGCGTCCTCGGCTTCGAGACCCGCACCCGGACGGACCTGGGCGACGGCACCCTGTTCGTCACGGTCGGGGCGGGCGAGGGGGCCCAGCGGGATCTGGAGCTGCTGCTGGAGCCGGGGCAGGGCCCCATCGCGGAGCCGTACCGCAGGGCGGTGCGCGAGGCGGGGCTGCCCGCCATCGTGTTCTCGGTGACGGACCTGCGCGCGGAGTACGAGCGGCTGCGCGGCGAGGGCGTGAACTTCGTCCAGGAGCCGCAGGAGCAGGGACCGGTACTCACCGCCGTCCTGGACGACACGGTCGGCAACCTGGTCCAGCTCGCCCAGCCGAAGGACTGACCGAGCCGGCCGGGCACCGTACGCCGTCCGGGCGCCGGGCACGGCGGCCGGGCGGCGCGCGGCGGGCCTCACCGCACCGGGTGGCCCGCTTCCCGCAGGGTCTGCTTGACCTGGCCGATGCGCAGATCGCCGAAGTGGAAGACCGAGGCGGCGAGGACCGCGTCGGCGCCCGCCGCGACCGCGGGCGGGAAGTCGGCCAGCCGGCCCGCGCCGCCCGAGGCGATCACCGGGACGGTGACGTGCTTGCGGACGGCGGCGATCATGTCCAGGTCGTAACCGTCCTTGGTGCCGTCCGCGTCCATGGAGTTGAGCAGGATCTCGCCCGCGCCCAGCTCTGCGGCCCGGTGGGCCCACTCGACGGCGTCGATGCCGGTGCCCCGGCGGCCGCCGTGCGTGGTGACCTCGAAGGAGTCGCCGGACCCGGTGCGGCGGGCGTCGACCGACAGGACGAGGACCTGGCGGCCGAAGCGCTCGGCGATCTCCCGGATGAGGTCCGGGCGGGCGATCGCGGCGGTGTTGACGCCGACCTTGTCCGCGCCCGCCCGCAGCAGCTTGTCCACGTCCTCGGGGGTGCGGACGCCGCCTCCCACGGTCAGCGGGATGAACACCTGTTCGGCGGTGCGGCGCACCACGTCGTAGGTCGTCTCGCGGTTGCCCGACGAGGCGGTGATGTCCAGGAACGTCAGCTCGTCGGCGCCCTCGGTGTCGTACACCTTGGCCATCTCGACGGGGTCGCCCGCGTCACGCAGGTTCTGGAAGTTGACGCCCTTGACGACCCGGCCGTTGTCCACGTCCAGGCAGGGGATGACTCGGACCGCCAGGGTCATGAATCGTGCTCCTCTAGTGTCTGTTCACTGTCCGCTGATTGATCTCGGTGTCCGCCGGCCGGTCCCGGTGTCCGCCGGCGGTCTCAGGGCCGGCGGGCCGGCCCGGTGGCGTCGAACGCCTCGACCTCCACCGCCACCAGTACGCGCGAGTCCATGAAGCCCTCCACCACCAGGAGGGTCGTGACCGGGCGCACCGCCTCGAACAGCTCCTTGTGGGCGCGGCCCGCCGCGTCGATGTCCCGCGAGTGCGCGAGGTACACGCGCGTGCGGATCACGGAGTCGACGCCGAGCCCGAACTCGGCGAGCGCCTCCAGGGCGCTGCCGAAGGCGGCCCTGGCCTGTTCGTACGGGTCGCCCTCCCCGTACAGGACGTCGCCCTTGAACGCGGTCGTGCCGGCCACCAGGACGCGGTCGCCCGCCGCCACGGCGCGTGCGGACCCGAAGGACTCCTCCCAGGGGCTGTCGCCCCGCACGCGCCGTACGGCTTCGGATGTCATCGGGACACAGCCTCCAGGGCCTCTTCCAGGGTGAACGCCTTCGCGTACAGGGCCTTCCCGACGATGGAGCCCTCGACGCCGAGCGGGACGAGCTCGGCGATGGCCCGCAGGTCGTCGAGCGAGGACACACCGCCGGAGGCGACCACGGGGCGGTCGGTGACGGCGCAGACGTTCTTCAGCAGTTCCAGGTTGGGGCCCTGGAGGGTGCCGTCCTTGGCGATGTCGGTGACGACGTACCGCGCGCAGCCCTCCTTGTCGAGACGCCCCAGCGTCTCGTAGAGGTCGCCGCCGTCGCGGGTCCAGCCGCGGCCGCGCAGAGTGGTGCCGCGTACGTCGAGGCCGACGGCGATCTTGTCGCCGTGCTCGGCGATGACCTTGGCGACCCATTCGGGGGTCTCCAGGGCGGCGGTGCCGAGGTTGACGCGCGTGCAGCCGGTGGCCAGGGCCGCGGCGAGCGTGTCGTCGTCGCGGATGCCGCCGGACAGCTCCACCTTGATGTCCATGGCGCCCGCGACCTCGGCGATCAGCGCGCGGTTGTCGCCGGTGCCGAACGCGGCGTCCAGGTCCACCAGGTGCAGCCACTCGGCGCCCGAGCGCTGCCAGGCGAGCGCGGCCTCCAGCGGGGAGCCGTAGGAGGTCTCGGTGCCGGACTCGCCGTGCACGAGGCGGACGGCCTGGCCGTCGCGGACGTCGACGGCGGGGAGGAGTTCGAGCTTGGCCATGTCGCTACAGGGTTCCGATCCAGTTGGTGAGGAGCTGGGCTCCGGCGTCGCCGGACTTCTCGGGGTGGAACTGCGTCGCCCACAGGGGACCGTTCTCCACGGCGGCGACGAACGGTTTGCCGTGGGTGGACCAGGTGACCCTGGGTGCCCGCATCACCGGGTTGTCCACCTGGAGGGACCAGTCGTGGACGGCGTAGGAGTGCACGAAGTAGAAGCGGGCGTCCGCGTCCAGGCCGGCGAAGAGTTCGGACCCGGTCGCCGCGTCCACGGTGTTCCAGCCCATGTGGGGCACGACATCGGCCTGCAGCGGCTCGACCGAGCCGGGCCATTCGTCCATGCCCTCGGTCTCGACGCCGTGCTCGATGCCGCGGGCGAACAGGATCTGCATGCCGACGCAGATGCCCATGACGGGCCGGCCGCCGGACAGCCGGCGGTCGATGATCCAGTCGCCACGCGCCTCCTTGAGGCCCTTCATGCAGGCCGCGAAGGCGCCGACGCCGGGGACCAGCAGCCCGTCGGCGTTCATGGCGGTGTCGAAGTCACGGGTTATCTCCACGTCGGCGCCGGCGCGCGCGAGGGCGCGCTCGGCGGAGCGGACGTTGCCGAAGCCGTAGTCGAAGACCACGACCCGCTTGGTGGCACTCACGGTCACACCTCCAGCCGGAGGATGCCCGCGGTCAGGCACATCGCGGCGCCGATGGCGAGCACCGCGATCACCCCCTTGGGCAGCTTCTGCTTGCTGAACGAGACGACGCCGCCGACGAGGAACAGACCGACGACGATCAGGACGGTGGACAGACCGTTCATGCTTACAGGGCGCCCTTCGTGGAGGGCAGGATGCCCGCCGCGCGGGGGTCGCGCTCGGACGCGTACCGCAGGGCCCGGGCCAGCGCCTTGAACTGGCACTCGACGATGTGGTGCGCGTTGCGCCCGTACGGCACGTGCACGTGCAGGGCGACCTGGGCCTGGGCGACGAAGGACTCCAGGATGTGCCGGGTCATCGTGGTGTCGTACTCGCCGATCATCGGCGCCATCTTCTCGGGCTCGGTGTGCACGAGGTAGGGGCGGCCGGACAGGTCGACGGTGACCTGGGCGAGGGACTCGTCCAGCGGGACCGTGCAGTTGCCGAAGCGGTAGATGCCCACCTTGTCGCCGAGGGCCTGCTTGAAGGCGGCGCCGAGGGCGAGGGCGGTGTCCTCGATGGTGTGGTGCGAGTCGATGTGCAGGTCGCCCTCGGTCTTCACGGTCAGGTCGAACAGACCGTGCCGGCCGATCTGGTCGAGCATGTGGTCGTAGAAACCGACCCCGGTGGAGATCTCCGTCTTGCCGGTGCCGTCGAGGTCGATCTCGACGAGGACCGACGTCTCCTTCGTCGTCCGCTGGACGCGTCCTACGCGGCTCATGCGCTCTGCTCCTTCGGGGGTGTGGGGGTGGCCCCCACGTAGCTGACCAGTTCACCGACCGCGTCGAGGAACGCGTCGTTCTCGGCCGGGGTGCCCGCGGAGACCCGCAGCCATCCCGGTACGCCGTTGTCCCGCACCAGGACGCCCCGGTCGAGGATCTTCTGCCAGACCACGTGCGCGTCCGCGAACGTGCCGAACTGGACGAAGTTCGCGTCGGACTCGGTGACGTCGTAGCCGAGGGTACGCAGTTCGGCGACCAGCCGGTCCCGCTCCTGCTTCAGCTGCTCGACGTACTTCAGCAGCGTGTCCGTGTGTTCCAGGGCGGCCAGCGCGGTCGCCTGGGTGACGGCGGACAGGTGGTAGGGCAGGCGGACGAGCTGCACGGCGTCCACCACGGCCGGGTGCGCGGCGAGGTAGCCGAGGCGCAGTCCCGCCGCGCCGAACGCCTTCGACATGGTGCGGGAGACGACGAGGTTCGGGCGGCCCTCGATCAGCGGCAGCAGGGAGTCGCCGTGGCTGAACTCGATGTACGCCTCGTCCACGACCACCATCGACGGTCCGGCCGCCTGCGCGGCCTCGTACAGGGCGAGGACGGTCTCGGCGGGGACCGCGGTGCCGGTGGGGTTGTTGGGGGTGGTGACGAAGACGACGTCCGGGCGGTGCTCGGCGATCGCCTTCTCGGCGGTGGGCAGGTCGATGGTGAAGTCCTCGCCCCGGGGGCCGGAGACCCAGCCGGTGCCGGTGCCGCGCGCGATGAGGCCGTGCATCGAGTACGACGGCTCGAAGCCGATGGCCGTGCGGCCGGGCCCGCCGAAGGTCTGCAGCAGTTGCTGGATGACCTCGTTGGAACCGTTGGCGGCCCAGACGTTCTCGGTGCCGACGGGGTGGCCGCCGGTCTTCGTCAGGTATTCGGCCAGCCTGGTGCGCAGCTCGACCGCGTCCCGGTCGGGGTAGCGGTTGAGGTGGCGGGCGGCCTGGCGGACCCGCTCGGCGATCCGCTCGACCAGCGGTTCGGGCAGCGGGTAGGGGTTCTCGTTGGTGTTCAGCCGTACGGGGACGTCCAGCTGGGGCGCGCCGTAGGGGGACTTGCCGCGCAGCTCGTCGCGTACGGGGAGGTCGTCGATGGTGACGTTCACGGGGTCGGTGGCGTTGATGGCGTTCACTTGCTCTCGGGTACCTTCCAGCCGAACCGGGCCTTGATCGCCGCGCCGTGCGCGGGCAGGTCCTCCGCCTCGGCGAGTGTGACCACGTGGTGCGCGACGTCGGCCAGCGCGTCCTCGGTGTAGTCCACGATGTGGATGCCGCGCAGGAAGGACTGGACGGACAGGCCCGAGGAGTGGCAGGCGCAGCCGCCGGTGGGCAGGACGTGGTTGGAGCCGGCCGCGTAGTCGCCCAGGGAGACCGGGGACCAGGGGCCGACGAAGATCGCGCCGGCGTTGCGTACCCGGCCGGCGAGCGCGGCGGCGTCGGCGGTCTGGATCTCCAGGTGCTCGGCGCCGTAGGCGTCGACCACGCGCAGGCCCTCGTCGAGGCCGTCGACCAGGACGATCGCGGACTGCCGGCCGGCGAGCGCGGGGGCGATCCGGTCCTCGACGTGCCGGGAGGCGGCGACCTGGGGGGCCAGCTCCTTCTCCACGGCGTCCGCGAGAGTGGCGGAGTCGGTGACCAGGACGGCGGCGGCCAGCGGGTCGTGCTCGGCCTGGCTGATCAGGTCGGAGGCGACGTGGACCGGGTCGGCCGTGTCGTCGGCGAGGATCGCGATCTCGGTCGGCCCCGCCTCGGCGTCGATGCCGATGCGGCCGGTGAAGTAGCGCTTGGCGGCGGCGACCCAGATGTTGCCGGGGCCGGTGACCATGGGGGCGGGCGGGCAGGACTCGGTGCCGTACGCGAACATGGCGACGGCGGTGGCGCCGCCCGCGGCGTACACCTCGTCGACGCCGAGCAGGGCGCACGCGGCGAGGATCGTCGGGTGCGGCAGTCCGCCGAACTCCTTCTGCGCCGGGGAGGCCAGGGCGATCGACTCGACGCCGGCCTCCTGGGCCGGGACCACGTTCATGATCACGGAGGACGGGTACACGGACCGCCCGCCGGGCGCGTACAGGCCCACGCGGTCGACCGGCACCCACTTCTCGGTGACGGTGCCGCCGGGGACGACCTGGGTGACGTGGGTCTCCCGGCGCTGGGCGCGGTGCACGAGCCGGGCGCGGCGGATGGACTCCTCCAGGGCCGCGCGCACGGCCGGGTCCAGCCGGTCCAGCGCGTCGGTGAGCGCCTGCGCCGGGACCCGGACGGATTCCAGACGCACTCCGTCGAACCGCTCGGCGAAGTCGATCAGCGCCGCGTCGCCTCGATGATGCACGTCCTCGCAGATGGGCCGCACCTTCTCCAGGGCGGCCGCAACGTCGAAGTCGGCTCGGGGCAGCAGGTCGCGCAGGGCGGGGCCCTCGGGGAGGGCGTCGCCGCGCAGATCGATTCGGGAGATCACGTGCTCAATTCTCTCAGACCCGCCCCGGACGCCGTGCGGGCGTTCCAATGGCTGATACACGGCCCTCCCGGTGACCCATTGTGCACATTCGAAAGATCCTTCTTACTTTCTGTGTTCGACGGGTCACCCGATGGGCATGAACCGTTGTACGCGTACGAGTTGTACGAAATGACGAACCCGCGAGTATCTGGGAAGGGAGGGGGGACCGTGACCGAGGGGGAGGGACGACGCTCCGGCGAGGTGCCGGCCGACCTGACGGCGACGGAGGCCGGCATGTGGCAGGCCTTCCGCAACGGCAGCGTGTACGACCTGAGCAGCGGGGACTCCGTCGTCGACGATCCGCACGGAGGGCATCCGTGGGGACCCGAGCGGACCGTCCGGGCGCGTGTCGTGTGCTGGCTCCTGCTGGACGGCCCTCCCGCGCTGGCCGGCCGGGTCTCCTCGCTGAAGCTGGTCGGGGTGCTGATCAGCGGCGCGCTGGACCTCGCGGGCGGCACGGTGGTGCCGTACGTGGAGATGCGCGACTGCCGTTTCGAGCGGGACGTGCTGCTGCCGGAGGCCCGCTTCACTACGGTGCGGCTGGTGGACTGCTCGGTGCCCCGGCTGGAAGCGGCCCGGGTGCAGACCGAGGGCGATCTGCATCTGCCGCGCTGCCGGTTCCTGGGGGGCATACGGCTGACCGACGCCCGGATCGGCACGGATCTGCTGCTCAACCAGGCGGTCGTGCACCGCGACCGCAGCGGCCGGTCGATAGCCGCGGACGGCATGACGATCGGCCAGGACCTCCAGGCCGAGCTGCTGGAGTCGCACGGCGAGCTGAGCCTGCGCAGCGCGACGATAGGCGTCTCGGTGAATCTGCGCGGCGCCCGGCTGGTCAACCCGTCCGCCCGCCTCGCGTTGAACGCGCCGCAGCTGACCGTCGAGCGGTCGCTGTATCTGACGCCCGCCGGGGTCGGCACCCAGGCGCGGAGCGGAATGACACCGGCGCGCGGGACGCGGATCCAGCGGTTCGAGTGCCAGGGCGGGGTGCGGCTGGACGACGGGCGGTTCGGGGACGCGGTCGACTTCGAACGGGCCCGGTTCACCCTGACCGACGATCAGGAGCTGTCACTGCGCCGGGTGCAGACACCGGAGCTGCGGTTCCTCGGGGAGCGGCCGGCCCGCGGGCGGGTGGCGCTGTCCGGGGCGCGGGTGGTCAACCTGATGGACCGGGCGGACAGCTGGCCGGGGCCGGGCCGGCTGCACATGGGCGGCTTCACCTACGAGAACCTCGTGCCGCGCGGGCCGTTCCCGCTGGCGGAGCGGCTGGAGTGGGTGGCCGCGGCGAGCGCCGAGTACACCCCGGAGCCGTACGAGCGGCTGGCCGCCGTGCTGCGGGCGGGCGGTGAGGAGGAGGACGCCCGCGAGGTGCTGCTCGCCAAGCAGCGCCGGCGCCGCGAGGGCCTGCCCCTGGCGGCCAAGCTGTGGGGCTACGCGCAGGACTGGACGGTCGCCTACGGCTACCGGCCCGGGCGGGCCGCGGTGTGGATGGCGGTGCTGTGGGCGGGCGGTTCGATGGCGTTCGCACACACGCACCATCCGCCGATCAAGAGCGGCGAGCATCCGGCGTGGAACCCGTCCCTCTTCGCCCTGGACCTGCTGCTGCCGGTGATCGACCTGGGCCAGGTGGGGTTCTGGCAACTGCGCGGCGGCTGGCAGTGGCTCGCGGCCGCCTTCATCCTGCTCGGCTGGATTCTCGCCACGACGGTGGCGGCGGGCGCGACCCGGACCCTGCGCCGCGGCTGACCGGCCCGCCCAGGCCCCTGCCCCTCCTCCGTCCAGCGCCTGACCAGCGACAACCGGTATCTCCCCGGCCCCGGAGGGCCCGCCTCCTTTTTACCCGGCCTTGAACGAACGGCGTACAACCTTCCGTAACTTTCGTGAAGGGTCTGGCGCCGCTGTGACCTGCGGTCTTTCAATGGTCGACACCATGGCTCCGCTGTACGCGTTCACCCGTGCGTCCCGGGTGCGAAGAAAGTCGGGCACCACCCGGCCCGGTGTCCTCGTGCTGCCCGCGGACGCCGAGGTGCTGCTCGACGCCCCGGACGAGGTGCTGGGTCCGGTCCTGGTCGGGGCCGCGGCCGGCGACCCCGCGCCCGCCGTCGGCCTGCTCGCCGCCACCCGGCACGGCGGGGCGTGGGAGCACCGCGACCGGTACGTGCGGCAGCTGGCCGTCTTCGCCCGCTCGCGCCCCGAGTGGCTGGACACCTGGCGCGCCCACGACCCGCACAACCCGGACGGGCTGCTCGTGGACGCCCAGCGGGCGGTGCACCACGTCTGGGACTCACCGGCCCGCGCCGAACTGCTGCGCGAGGTGAGCCCGCTGATCACGGCCGCCGCGCGGGCCGACCACCGCGACCCGGTGCCGTGGCGGCTCGCCCTGGACCACGCCCGCGGCGCCCGGGCCGGGCACCGGTACTTCCAGGAGCTGTGGGAGGCCGCGGTCCGCCGCGCCCCGCACCACTACGGCTGCCACGTGGCGGCCCTGCGCTACCTGTCGTCCTCCTGGCACGGTGCGCACCTCGAGTGCTTCGACTTCGCCGACCAGGCCGCGCAGGACGCCCCGGACGGCTCGTTCACGCAGGCCCTGCCGCTGCAGGCGGCCTTCGGCTACCTCACCGCCGGGGGCGGCCCCGGGGTGCCGCGCGAGCGGCTCGACGCGGCGGCCGACCTCGCCCTGGCCCTGTCCGCCCGGCTCCCGGCGGCCCACCCCCGGCCGGCCGGCCTGCGCAACCTCCTGGCGTACGTCCTGCTGCGCCTGGAGCGCCGGCCGGAGGCCCTGGAGCAGCTGCGGCTCACCGGCCCGTACGCCACCTCCACGCCCTGGGACCGGGAGGCGGAGGATCCCCTCGGCCGGTTCCTGGAGGTGCGCCGGGGCCTGTACGAGACGGTGGTCGCCGGGCCCGCCGCGGCCTCCTTCGCGGGCTCCCTGCATCCACGGAGTGAACGGGGCCGCCGGGCCCGGCCCGGCGACCATTAGGCTTTTACGTCGTGACCACCGCCCGGCTCCCGCTCTTCCCCCTGAACTCGGTGCTGTTCCCCGGGCTCGTGCTTCCGCTGAACATCTTCGAGGAGCGCTATCGCGCCATGATGCGCGAGCTTCTGAAGACGCCGGAGGACGAGCCGCGCCGGTTCGCCGTCGTGACGATCCGCGACGGCCACGAGGTCGCCCCGAGCGCCCCCGGCATCCCGGACCCGACGGCCGTACCCGAGCTGGGTCCCGCGGCGGGCTTCGGTCCCGACCCGCTCCGGTCCTTCCACAAGGTGGGCTGTGTGGCCGACGCGGCGACGATCCGGGAACGGGCCGACGGCACCTTCGAGGTGCTGGCGACGGGCACGACCCGGGCACGGCTGCTGTCGGTCGACGCCTCCGGGCCGTTCCTGACGGCCGAGCTGGAGCCGGTGCTCGAGGCGCCCGGCGAGGAGGCGGGGGCGCTCGCCGAAGGAGTGCTGCGGGCCTTCCGCCAGTACCAGAAGCGGCTGGCGGGGGCGCGGGAGCGGTCGCTGGCGACCGGCGCGGAACTGCCGGACGAGCCGGGCGTCGTGTCCTATCTGGTCGCCGCCGCGATGATGCTCGACACGCCGACGAAGCAGCGTCTGCTCCAGGCGCCGGACACGGCGTCCCGGCTCCGCGACGAGCTGAAGCTCCTTCGCACGGAGACGGCCATCATCCGCAACCTGCCGTCGCTGCCGGCGTCGGAGCTGACCCGCGGGCCGACACACCTCAACTGACGTACGACCGTACGGCTTCCCGGAGCGGGACGGGAACGGGACCGAGCGCAGGGACAGGAACGGGGCCGGGATGGCGAAGAAGCCGAAGAAGCAGCAGTCGGGCGGTACGCCCGCGACGGTGGCACTCACCGCGGCCGGGGTGCCGTTCACCGTCCACTCCTACGACCACGACCCCTCCCACCCGTCCTACGGCGAGGAGGCGGCCGAGGCGATGGGTGTCTCCCCCGACCGGGTCTTCAAGACGCTGGTGGCGGACGTCGACGGCGCGCTGACGGTGGCGGTGGTCCCGGTGGCGGGACAGCTGGATCTGAAGGGCCTGGCGGCGGCGGTCGGCGGCAAACGGGCCGCGATGGCCGATCCGGCCCTGGCGGAACGCACCACGGGCTACGTCCGGGGCGGCATCTCGCCCCTCGGCCAGCGCAAGCGGCTGCGCACGGTGCTGGACGACTCGGCCGGCCTGCACGAGACGATCTGCGTCTCGGCCGGCCGCCGCGGTCTGGAGGTCGAGCTCTCTCCCGCCGACCTGGCCGAGCTGACCTCGGCGGTACTCGCCCCGATCGGGCGTGCCTGACCCCTCGACGGGCCCCGCTTCTTCGGTTAAGCAGAAGAGGCATGTCGAAGAGAACACGCAAACGCAAGTGGCGCACCAGGAAGGGCCGCGCGAACCACGGCAGGCGCCCGGCCTGACACCACGACCGGGCCGAAGGCGTAGGGCCTGCCCGCCGGGCGGGCCCTACGCCTCGGGGAATCCGCCGTGCGGCGGCTGCGGGACGTACGGGTCGGCCGGCGGGTAGGGACCGGGATCGGGGTCGCGGGGGCCGAACAGCGCGGTCAGGCCCAGGTGGACGACCAGTCCGGCGAACGGCCAGGCCAGCAGCGCCCCTTTGGCGCTCAGCTTCAGCGGCGCGTCGAACGTCACGCCTTTGCCGACGTCCCTCGCCTGGGCGATGACGTCCTGCGCGGGCCCGAGCCACACCCCGAGCCGCCACGCCAGCAGTGATCCGAGCAGCCCGCCGACCCCGAGCCCCACCACCAGCGGCACGCCTCCGCGCCGCCGCACGAGGAACACGGCGAGCGCGCTCACCGCGCCGAACGCCAGCGCGAGCAGCACGAACGTCCCGTCCACGCCGATGGCCTGCTCGCCCTCGGTGTCCTTGAGGTAGACGACCCAGCTGTCGCCCGCGACGTCGCCCACGAGCGGGACCCGCGGCGCCAGCCACCACCACAGCACCCCGAGCAGCACCCCGCCGAGCGCCACCGCCACCGCGGTCACGGCGGCCTCCCGCAGTTCCGTCTTCATCCCGGGGCCGTCCTGTTCGTACCAGCCGTACCCTGCCCGGTCGCCGTGCCCGGCGGGCCCGGCCGCGGCGTCCGAGGCGGACCCGTCGGCGGAGGCGGCGGCCACCTGCCCGGCGGACGGTGACTGCCACCCGCCCTGC
The DNA here is from genome assembly GCF_044540975.1 of Streptomyces sp. NPDC085927. Lineage (NCBI taxonomy): Bacteria > Bacillati > Actinomycetota > Actinomycetes > Kitasatosporales > Streptomycetaceae > Streptomyces > Streptomyces sp. NPDC085927. The sequence goes on along the minus strand of NZ_JBITSN010000002.1, from coordinate 625,512 downwards.
GGGGAGTGTTCATGCGGAGGCGGTGGTGGTGTCAGAGGTGCGCTCACCCCGACATCGTGCCAGGCCCGGCTGTGCGGCGTGACACGGACAGGTCACCGACGGGTCACCGGACGGGGTGCCGTACGGGTCAGCGGACGGCGGCCCTGCGGTATGCCCAGGCCGCCACGGCCAGCGAGAGCACGCCGACCACCCCGCACACGGCGAGGTCGCCGAGGACCAGCGCCCAGTCGGGATGCGGCGCGAAGGTCCGTGCGAGGGCCTCGACACCGTACGTCGACGGCAGCAGGTCCCGGACGACGCGTACCGCCTCCGGCATCCGCTCCGCCGGCAGCACACCCAGCAGCAGCGCCGCCGACATGCCGAGCTGGCCGAGCAGCGTGGCGAACTCGGGCCGCGGCGCGAGCAGCCCCAGGGCCGCTCCCAGCCCGGCGAGCGCGGCACCCGACAGCGGGATCACGGCGGCCAGCACCCACAGATGCGTCAGCGGCAGCCCGAACAGCACGCATCCGAAGGCCGCGGTCACCACGGTCCCCGGGACGGTGAACGAGGCGTAGGCGCCGGCCGCGCCCAGCACCACCGCGGCCGGCGGCACCGGCAGCGTCGCGTAGTGGTCGAGTCCGCCGCTGGCCCGCAGCTGTCCGAAGTACTGCGCGAGCAGGTTGAGCGCGACGAAGGCGACGACCAGGACGGCCGATCCGGCCACCACCGCCCGCGCCTCCGAGCCGCCGTCCACGACCCCGCGCATCAGGATCATGATCCCGACGGACTGGAAGGTCGCCACGAACAGCAGCGGGATCCGCGCCACCCGCGCCCGGGAGAGCTGCGCCCGGTACACGGCCGCCAGCGACGGCCACAGCCGCGCCCGGGGACCGAGCACGGCGGGTTCCGGTGCGGTCTCCTCCGCGGCCAGGACGGCGCCCGGCAGGACATCGGCGGGTACGACACTCACGTCGCGCTGCTCCCCTTCGCTCGGAGGTTCGCCCGGATCCACTCCGGCGGTCGTCCTGTTCCGTACGGATACGGCACCCGGTGCACTCAGGGGTCCGCCGTTCATGCCTTCACCAGCCCCTGCCGCACGGCACCGCCCAGCGCCAGGTACACGTCCTCCAGAGTGGGCGTGGTGAGCGTGAAGTCGTCCAGGGCCGCGAAGGCGGCGCCGCCGGTGACGGTGGCGACGACGGCACGGGCCTCCTCCGGCCCGAGCCGCAGTGTCCAGCGGCGGCCGGACTCGACGGCGCGGTCCTGGAGCGCGGCGACCTCCGGTACGTGCAGGGGGGCCGTCTCGCGCCACACCAGGTGGACCCGGACCTCGCCCGCGACCTGCTCCTTCAGCCCGGACGGGCTGTCGCAGGCGATCACCCGGCCCCGGTCGAGCACGGCGACCCGGTCGAGCACGGTCTCGGCCTCGATGACGTTGTGGGTGACCAGCAGCACGGTGGCGCCCTGCTCGGCCCGGCGCCGGTCGACGGCGGACCACACGGCGCGCCGCGCGATCGGGTCCATGCCGACGGTGGGTTCGTCGAGCACCAGCAGGGGCCGCTCGCCGACCAGCGAGGCGGCGAAGCAGGCCAGCCGGCGCTGGCCGCCGGACAGCTTCTTCAGGGGGCGCGCGGCGAGCGGGGTGAGCCCGAGTTCGTCGAGGACGTCGTCCCGCTCCGCGCACGCCCGCTTCGCGTCGAGGCCGCGCAGCCGCGCGGTGGTCTCGACGGCGAGCGAGACGGTCAGCTCGTCGAGGGCGGTGGACTCCTGCCCGAGGTAGGCGAGGATCCGCGCGGCCCGCTCGGGGTGGCGCACGATGTCGTGGCCGAGGAGCCGGACGCTGCCGCGGTCGGGCCGCATCAGTCCGGTGAGCTGGCGTACGAGGGTGGACTTGCCGGCGCCGTTCGGCCCGAGCAGTCCGAAGATCTCACCGCGCCGGACGTCGAGCGCGACGTCGTCGGTGGCCCGGACCTCGGGGGTCGCCGGCACTCCGCGGCGGCCACGGGCCGCCGGATAGGTCTTGGTCAGCCCGCGCACCACGCACACGATGTCACTGTCGTGCCGGAATGCCTGTACCGCGCGCGTACTCACAAGGAACGAGACTACGGGGTCCGCGCCCCCGATCCACTTCCGGGTCGGCCGACCGCCCCGGAATCCCCGCTGGGACGACGAGCCCGCCGCAGGGCACCGGCCCGTCCCGGCGCGGGGCCGCGCGGGGGCGGCACCGCACGGTCGGCGCCCGGCCCGGGTGCCGGGATCAGTCCCCGACCGGGGCGCGGTCCGTCCCCGTGCGTACGTCCAGCTCGCGCCAGAAGCCCGCACGGATGGCGTACCGGTCGCGTTCGTCGATCTGGTCGTCCTTGTGGGCGAGCAGGCCGAAGCGGGCGGCGTAGCGCAGCAGCTCGCCGTCGACGCGGTGCGGGATGCGGGGGTACATGCCGGACAGCTTCTGGATACTGCCCTGGTCCCCCAGCCGTTCCACCCAGCGGCGGGCGAAGACCTGCCCCACCTCGAAGGGGTCCCCGCCGACCGTGGTGATGTCCTCCTCGCGGTCGGCCCACCGCTGCTCCGCCGTGGTCAGCTGGGCGAGCGTCGGCATCGAGGCGGCCTCGGGGGGTTCGGCGACGGGCCGGTCGACCCAGCCCTTGTCGGAGGACCAGCGCAGGGTGGCGGACTGCGGCGGGTGGGGGTGCGGGGCGCCGGGGCCGCGCAGGGCCGCCAGGTCCTTGGGAGTGGGGACGCCCTTGGCGGCGGGTGCCCGCTCGCCGGTGCCGTTGTGTCCGGCGGCGGCCGGGTGCGGCGGCTCCTGGGCGGCCGCGTCCTCCTCCGGGGCGGGCGCGGACTCCGGCAGCGGGGCGGAGAGGATCGCGGCGATCTCGGGACGGGCGGCGGGGGGCGGCGCGCACGCCCCGGAGTGGTCCTCCTTGGCGCGCACCGCCTTGGTGATCCAGGCACGGTCCAGCACCCGGCGCTCGTCGGCCTCGGCCACCAGGTCCTCGGACTGGTTGTAGTCGCCGTCGGCGGCCTGGACGGCCCACAGGTGGACGGCGACACCGTGCTCCTTGGCCGCCATCATGCCGGGCAGCAGGTCGCCGTCGCCGGTGACCAGGACGATGTCGGAACAGGCGCGGTTGCGGGCCAGCTCGGTCAACTCGGCGTGCATGGCGGCGTCGACGCCCTTCTGCGCCCAGCGGCCGTCGCTGCGGGTGAGGGCGCCCAGCCGGACGGTGACCCTGGGCATGACCCGCAGCCGGCGGTGCTCGGGCTGCGGCACCCGGTCGGGGGCGCCGTCGAACCAGTAGATGCGCAGCAGGGGCCGGCTCGTGTCGGACTCGGCCCGGTCGCGCAGCCCTTGGACGAGGGCGGTGTGATCGACGGTGATCCGGGACCGCGAGGGCTCCCCGGCGAGGAGACTGGCGGCGGCCCCCAGCAGATACCCGGCGTCCACCAGGACGATGCAGCGGTCCACGCGATCCACCCTCTTTCCGGGAGGTTTGCTTCGGGCTTGCTTCGAGTCTGCCCGACCACGCCGGGGTTAACGGCCCGAACTCGATCTTCGGCGTGGCGTTTCCACACTTCCTTCGCCGACCCACCCTGTCACACACGGTAATTGTCCGACATGCGGCGGCTCTTCCGCCATGTGAGTCTGGTCCCGGCCCTGGCCCCTAGATCCCCCACAGGAGGCACCACCATGGCCAAGAACAAGAACCGTGAACGGAAGCAGCCGCAGACCGCACGCGCCCCGCAGGCGGCGCAGCACCCCTCCGCGGAGCCGCAGACCGAGCAGCACGGCCCGCAGATCACTCCCGGAGATGTCGCCCGCAAGGGCAGGGAGAAGCGTTTCGGCCACAACTGACGCCCGCGCGGCGGGCCCTTGAGCCCCGCGCACGGCATGTGCAGAGGGGTGCCCCCGTCACCGGGTGCACCCCTCTTGGCCGTCGCTCTCGTCGGCCTTGTCCGTCTCGTCGGCCTTGTCGGCCGTGTGGGTCGCCCGGCCGGCTAGCCCGCCAGGCAGGACGGGCCGAGGAGGACCTTGAGGTCGCCGAACAGGGCGGGGTCCGGCTTCACCCGGTGCCGGTCCAGGCGCAGCACCGTCGTCTTCGTCGGTCCCTGGAGCTTGATGCGGACCTCGCTGTCGCCCTTGTGGTGGCCGAGGATCTCACCGAGGCGGCTGACCATCGGCGGGGTGACCCTGGTCGCCGGGATGGTGAGCACGACGGGCGCGTTGGTGCCCGCGTTGGACAGGTCGGGCACCTGGAGCTCCATGGCGACCAGCCGCGGCACGTCCTCGCGCTTGTCGAGCCGGCCCTTGACGAACACCACGGCGTCCTCGACGAGTTGGGTCGAGACGAGCTGGTAGGTCGCGGGGAAGAACATGCACTCGATGGACCCGGCGAGGTCCTCCACGGTGGCGATCGCCCAGGCGTTGCCCTGCTTGGTCATCTTGCGTTGGAGGCCGGAGATGATGCCGCCGATGGTGACCACCGCGCCGTCGCCGAAGTCGCCGCCGGTGAGCTGGGAGATGCCCGCGTCGGCCTTGTCGGACAGGACGTGCTCCAGCCCGAACAGCGGGTGGTCGGAGACGTACAGTCCGAGCATCTCCCGCTCCTGCGCGAGCAGGTAGGTCTTGTCCCACTCGTCGTCGGTGAAGGTGACGTCGAGGCCGAAGCCGGGCTCGCTGGTCTCCTCCTCGCCCATGCCGCCGAAGAGGTCGAACTGTCCCTCGGCCTCCTTGCGCTTGACCGCGACCACGTTGTCGATCATCGGCTCGTACTGGGCGGTGAGGCCCTTGCGGGTGTGCCCCATGGAGTCGAAGGCGCCCGCCTTGATCAGCGACTCGGTGGTCCGCTTGTTGCAGACGACCGCCTCGACCTTGTCGAGGTAGTCCGGGAAGGAGGCGTACTTCCCCTTGGCCTTGCGGCTCTTGATGATCGACTCGACGACGTTGGTGCCGACGTTGCGGACGGCGGAGAGGCCGAAGAGGATCACGTCGTCGCCCTGCGCGGCGAAGTTCGACTCGGACTCGTTGACGTTCGGCGGGAGCACCTTGATGCCCATGCGGCGGCACTCGTTGAGGTAGACGGCCGACTTGTCCTTGTCGTCCTTGACCGAGGTGAGCAGCGCGGCCATGTACTCGGCCGGGTAGTTCGCCTTGAGGTAGCCGGTCCAGTACGACACCAGTCCGTACGCGGCGGAGTGGGCCTTGTTGAACGCGTAGCCGGCGAAGGGGACCAGCACGTCCCACAGGGCCTGGATCGCCTCGTCGCTGTAGCCGTTCTTGCGGGCGCCCTCCTGGAAGAGGACGAAGTTCTTCGCCAGTTCGTCGGGCTTCTTCTTGCCCATCACGCGGCGGAGGATGTCGGCCTCGCCGAGCGAGTAGCCCGCGATGATCTGGGCGGCCTTCTGCACCTGCTCCTGGTAGACGATCAGGCCGTAGGTGACCGACAGCACCTCCCGGAGCGGCTCCTCCAGCTCCTTGTGGATCGGTGTGATCTCCTGGCGGCCGTTCTTGCGCTCCGCGTAGTTGATGTGCGAGTTCATGCCCATCGGGCCCGGCCGGTAGAGGGCCGAGACGGCGGAGATGTCCTCGAAGTTGTCGGGCTGCATCTGGCGGAGCAGCGAGCGCATCGGGCCGCCGTCGAACTGGAAGACACCGAGGGTGTCACCGCGGCAGAGCAGTTCGAAGGTCTTGGGGTCGTCCAGCGGGAGGGCGAGCATCTCCAGGTCGATGCCCTTGTTGGCCTTCACCATCTTGATGGCGTCGTCCATGATCGTGAGGTTGCGCAGGCCCAGGAAGTCCATCTTCAGGAGGCCGAGCGACTCGCACTGGGGGTAGTCCCACTGCGTGATGGTCACGCCGTCGGTGTGCCGCACCCAGATCGGGGCGTGGTCGACGATGGGTTCGCTGGACATGATCACGCCGGCCGCGTGCACGCCCATCTGCCGCACGAGGCCCTCGACGCCCTTGGCGGTGTCGATGACCTTCTTCACGTCCGGCTCGTTCTCGTACATCGCGCGGATCTCGCCGGCCTCGTTGTAGCGCGGGTGCGAGGGGTTGGTGATGCCGTCGAGGTCGATGCCCTTGCCCAGGACGTCGGCGGGCATGGCCTTGGTGAGCCGGTCGCCCATGGCGTACGGGTAGCCCAGCACGCGCGCGGAGTCCTTGATGGCGTTCTTCGCCTTGATCTTGCCGTAGGTGCCGATCATGGCGACCTTGTCGGCGCCGTACTTCTCGGTGACGTACCGGATCACCTCCACGCGCCTGCGCTCGTCGAAGTCGATGTCGACGTCGGGCATGGAGATGCGCTCGGGGTTGAGGAACCGCTCGAAGATCAGGCCGTGCGGGATCGGGTCGAGGTCGGTGATGCCGAGGGCGTAGGCGACGATCGAGCCGGCCGCGGAGCCACGGCCGGGGCCGACCGCGATGCCCTGCTTCTTGGCCCACATGATGAAGTCGGCGACGACGAGGAAGTACCCGGGGAAGCCCATCGAGATGATGGTGTCCATCTCGTACTCGACCTGCTTCATGCGGTCGTCCGGGATGCCGCCCGGGAAGCGGCGCTGCATGCCCCGCATGGTCTCCTCGCGGAACCAGCTGACCTCGGTGTAGCCCTCGGGGATGTCGAACTTGGGCATGAGGTCGCGCTTCTCGAACATGCCCGTGGTGTCGACCATGTCGGCGATCAGCCTGGTGTTGGCGCAGCCCTGCTGCCAGGCGTCGGAGGAGTCGATGGCGTACATCTCGTCGGTGGACTTGAGGTAGTAGCCGGTGCCGTCGAACCGGAAGCGGTCGGGGTCGGAGAGGTTCTTGCCGGTCTGGATGCACAGCAGTGCGTCGTGGGCGGTCGCCTCGTTCGCGTACGTGTAGTGCGAGTCGTTGGTCACCAGGGGCGGGATGCCGAGCTTCTTCCCGATCTCCAGCAGGCCGTCACGGACCCGGCGCTCGATCTCGATGCCGTGGTCCATCAGCTCCAGGAAGTACCGGTCCTTGCCGAAGATGTCCTGGTAGTCGGCGGCCGCCTTGAGCGCCTCGTCGAAGTGGCCGAGGCGCAGCCGGGTCTGGACCTCGCCGGAGGGGCAGCCGGTGGAGGCGACCAGCCCGGTGGACCACTTGGAGATGGTCTCCTTGTCCATCCGGGGCCACTTCTGCAGCCATCCCTCGGCGTACGCGTCGGAGGAGAGCCGGAAGAGGTTGTGCAGACCCGTGCTGTCGACCGCCCAGATGGTCTTGTGGGTGTAACCGCCCGAACCGGAGACGTCGTCCCGCTTCTGGTGCGGCTGGCCCCACTGGATCTTGCGCTTGGTGCGCCGCGACTCGGGCGCGACGTAGGCCTCGATCCCGATGATCGGGGTGACTCCGGCCTTCTGCGCGCTGTGGAAGAAGTCGTACGCGCCGTGCAGGTTGCCGTGGTCGGACATGGCGATGTGGCTCATGCCCATCTCGTTGCAGGCGTTGAACATGTCCTTCAGCCGCGCGGCACCGTCCAGCAGGGAGTACTGGGTGTGGACGTGCAGGTGCGTGAACGGCGTCTTCGACACGGTTCGGCCTCCAGTGGCAGGGGTCGGACGGAGAGGGTGGCTGTGGCGCGGAGCGTCTTGTCGAGGGGTGGTGGTCGGGTGGCGGGCGGGCGCTCGGCGGCAGTCCGGTGGACAGCCTCGAATTCTATGCCCCGGCACTGACACTCGAGGCTCCGCCGGACGTACCTTCAGGCGTGCGGCGCGGGCACTCCCGTGACGCGCCACACGTTGGAGCAGGGGACGGATCCGCCGTCCCAAAATATCCCGTACCAGGAGGCACTCAGCGATGTCGGTCCCGCAGCTCGACGGCGAGCACCGCGGCGAGGAGATTCTCGCCGTTCTCGACACCGCCTTCGGCGAGCTCCTGGCCGCCGACCCTGCCGCCTTCCGCGTGAAGTTCCGGAAGATGGCGGCCTCGGCGTTCGCGTTCTACCGAGGCACGGCGTGTCTCTTCTACCACGATCTGGACGCCGAGCACGCCGGGCGGGGTGGCGGGAGGATATACAGCGGACCGTACCTGGACGACCGGACGTCCCGGGTGTGGATCCACGGTGATCTGCACGCGGAGAACTTCGGCACGTACATGGACTCCAACGGCCGTCTGGTCTTCAATGTCAACGACTTCGACGAGGCCTACGTCGGCCCCTTCACCTGGGACCTCAAGCGCTTCGCCGCCTCCATGGCACTGATCGGCTACGCGAAGGCGCTCAGCGACGAACAGATCACCGAGCTGGTGCGGATCTACACGGCCGCGTACCGGGAGCGGATCCACGCGCTGGCGACCGGCGCGAAGAGCGACGAGGTGCCGCCGTTCACGCTGGACACCGCACAGGGCCCGCTGCTCGACGCGCTGCGCGACGCCCGCTCGCTGACCCGGTTCGGGCTGCTGGACTCGATGACCGTCATCCGTGACTTCGAGCGCCGCTTCGCCTCCGGCGGCGGCGCGGTGGAGCTCGACGCCGCCACCCGCTACAAGGTCCTCGCCGCCTTCGACGGCTACCTGGAGACGCTGCCGGACGCCTCGCTGGCCCGTCCGGACTCCTACCGGGTGAAGGACGTCGTGGGCCGCCGGGGCGTGGGCATCGGCTCGGCCGGGCTGCCGTCGTACAACATCCTGCTGGAGGGGCACAGCGACGCCCTGGAGAACGATGTGGTGATCTACGTCAAGCAGGCGCAGACGCCGGCCGTCTCCCGGCACATCACCGACCCGTCGATCCGGGACTACTTCCAGCACGAGGGCCACCGCACGGTGATCTCCCAGCGTGCCCTGCAGGCGCACGCCGACCCGTGGCTGGGCTGGACCGAGCTGGACGGCACGGGGCAGCTGGTCGCGGAGGTCTCGCCGTACGCGGTGGACCTGGACTGGGGCGACATCGACGAGCCGGAGGAGATCGCCCAGGTCGTCGCCGACCTCGGCCGGGCCACGGCCACGATGCACGCGGCGGCGGACGACACGTCCGGCGAGTCCCTGGTGCCGTTCTCCACCGAGCGCGCCATCGACGCGGCGATCGCGGCCGACGAGGAGGGGCTGGAGCCCCTGCTGGTCGACTTCGCGCACAGCTACGGCGCCCGTGCGCGCGGCGACCACCAGATCTTCCTGGACCTGTTCCGCAACGGCAGGATCCCCGGACTGTGACCTTCCTGCCGCCCGGGGCCGCCCCGGCCGGGTCATTCCTGCCGACCGGAACCCTTTAGGGATCCCTTACCGGAGCGCATGACAGACTCGGCCCCCCATGGACATATCCGGAGCCCCGCTCAGAGCCGTACGCGCGGCGCTGTTCACGACCGTGGTCGTGACCCTCAGCGCCGCGTCGCACGTGCTGCTGTCCGGGGCTCCCCTGCCGTTGAGCACGGTGACGGTGATCGCCGGCGCCGTGTTCGTCCTGGCGTACGCCCTCGCGGGCCGGCAGCGCTCCTTCGGGCGGATCGCCGCCCTGCTGGTCCCGCTGGAGCTGGCCGCCGACACCGTCTTCACCACCGGCCAGCACGTCTGTTACGGCCCGATGGGCGGCCCGGTCACGGGCCCGCTGCGCTCGGTCGGCTTCGACCTGCTGTGCGGCGACGGCACCGGCGTGGGCACCCCGCTGGCGCGGGTGACCGGCACCGCGGCCGACGGCGGCGACCGGTTCGCGGGACTGCTCGCCCAGGCCGGCCCGGCCACCGCGTGGCTGCTGCTCGGCGCGCACATCGGCATCGGCCTGTTCGCCGCCGCCTGGCTGCACCGTGGCGAGCGGGCGCTGGCCCAGCTGCTGGGCGCGGTGACGGCGACGGCTTCGACAGCGGTCCGGCCGTTGCTGCTGGCGGTCGCCGCGGTGACCGTGCGCCGTGCCCCGAAGGTCCGCCGGCCGGCCCGCCCGGACCACCGGACCATCACGGCCGTGGACCGGTTCCTCGTGCACTTCCTGGGACGGCGTGGACCGCCGTGCTCCACCGCCCTCGCCTGAGACGGCTCGGCCTCTTCGGCGTCGGCACCCTGTCCGAGCACCCGTAGTCCCCCCATACGTATCCCGCACACACCCTGTGCGCGTCCCCAGTGGAGAGCATCACCATGAGCAAGCGGAACAGCCAGGCGGCGAAGACTGCGGCCCGCGAGCGTCTGCGCGTCGAGCGCGAGCGCGAGGCCAAGAAGGCCAAGGTCAAGCGCCAGCTGGTCGTCGCCGGAACGATCGTCGGCGTCCTGGCGATAGCCGGCGGCATCGGCTACACCATCATGCAGGCCAACAAGCCCGGCGCATGGGAGGCCGCGGCGGACGCGAAGCTCGTCAAGCCGGCCAACTCCAGCGGCGAGAACGGCACGACCGTCGTCATCGGCAAGGCCGACGCGAAGAAGACCCTGGAGCTGTACGAGGACCCGCGCTGCCCGATCTGCGCCTCGTTCGAGCAGACCGTCGGCGAGACGATCGACAAGGACGTCGCGGACGGCAAGTACAAGGTCCAGTTCATCGGCGCCGCGTTCCTCGACCGCAACCTGACCGGCGAGGGCTCCAAGAACGCCCTGAGCGCCCTGGGTGCCGCGCTGAACGTCAGCCCGGAGGCGTTCCTCGCCTACAAGTCCGCGCTCTACTCGGCCGAGTTCCACCCCGAGGAGAGCCAGGACAAGTTCAAGGACGACGCCTACCTGATCGAGGTGGCGGACTCCGTCGAGGAACTGAAGGGCAACAAGAAGTTCCAGACGGCCGTGGAGAACGGCACCTACGACAAGTGGGCGCTGGAGATGTCCGAGAAGTTCGACGACAGCGACGTCCAGGGCACCCCGACGCTGAAGATGGACGGCGAGAAGCTCACCGGGTCCGACGGGCAGAACGCGCCGATGACGGCCGCCGAGTTCACGGCCGCGGTCGAGAAGGCGCTCAAGTCCTGATCCGACAACCTCGTCCGGCCCCCGGAGCCGGAGCCGGGGGCGCGCGGCCGGGGTACGGTCACGACCGGCCGACAGCACGCTGAAGAGCGGGCGAACTTTCGCGAGTTCGCCCGCTTTTGCATGTACCTGTCAGTAGCCTGGTCGGCTGTGACCACTCGACACAGATCGTCCGAGAGCGCCGTCTCCGCCACCGCGGACGCCGACTCCCTTTTCCCCCGCCGCCGTTCGGTCGTCAAAGCCGCTGCCGCGACCGCGGTCCTCGCCGCACCGCTCGCCGCCGCGCTGCCCGCCCGCGCCGCCACCGCCGTGGCCCCCGTCTTCCTGCACGGGGTGGCCTCCGGCGATCCGCTGCCGGACGGCGTCCTGCTGTGGACGCGCGTGACGCCGACGCCGGAGGCGACACCCGGCTCCGGGCTCGGCCCCGACACCGAGGTCGGCTGGACCGTCGCCCGCGACAAGGCGTTCACCAGCGTCGTCGCGAAGGGGTCGACCCGCGTCACCGCGGCCACCGACCACACCGTCAAGGCCGACGTCCGCGGCCTCGCGCCGGCCACCGACTACTGGTTCCGCTTCTCCTCCGGCGGCACCGACTCCCCCGCCGGCCGCACCCGTACCGCCCCGGCCGCCGACGCCGCCGTGACCGGTCTGCGCTTCGGCGTGGTCTCCTGCTCCAACTGGGAGGCCGGCCACTTCTCGTCGTACCGCCATCTCGCGGCCCGCGGCGACCTCGACGCCTGGCTGCATCTCGGCGACTACATCTACGAGTACGGCTCCGGCGAGTACGGCACACGGGGCAGGACCGTCCGCGCGCACGCGCCCGCCCACGAGATCGTCACCCTGGCCGACTACCGCCTGCGGCACGCGACGTGCAAGACCGACCCCGACCTCCAGGCGCTGCACGCCAAGGCGCCGGTCGTCGCGATCTGGGACGACCACGAGATCGCCAACGACACCTGGTCCGGCGGCGCCGGGAACCACACCGAGGGCCAGGAGGGCACCTGGGCCGCGCGTCAGTCCGCCGCCAAGCAGGCCTACTTCGAGTGGATGCCGGTACGTCCCGCGCTGGCCGGCACCACCTACCGCCGGCTGCGCTTCGGCAGGCTCGCCGACCTCTCGCTGCTGGACCTGCGCTCCTTCCGCTCCCAGCAGGTCTCCCTGGGCGACGGCGAGGTGGACGACCCCGACCGTACGCTCACCGGCCGCGCCCAGCTCGACTGGCTCAAGTCGGGGCTGTCGGCGTCCGACACCACCTGGCGGCTGGTCGGCACCTCGGTGATGATCTCGCCGCTCGCGCTCGGCTCGCTCCCGGCCAGTCTGCTGAAGCCGATCGCCAAGCTGCTCGGCCTGCCGCAGGAGGGCCTCGCCCTCAACACCGACCAGTGGGACGGCTACACCGACGACCGCCGGGAACTCCTCGCCCATCTGCGGACGAACGCGATCCGCAACACGGTCTTCCTCACCGGTGACATCCACATGGCGTGGGCCAACGACGTGCCGGTGAACGCGGGCACGTACCCGGCTTCCGGCTCGGCCGCCGCCGAGTTCGTCGTGACCTCGGTCACCTCGGACAACCTCGACGACATCGTCAAGGTTCCCGAGGGCACCGTCTCCGCGGTCGCCTCCCCGCTGATCAGGGCCACCAACCGGCATGTCCACTGGGTCGACACCGACCGCCACGGCTACGGCGTGCTGGACATCACGTCCGAGCGGGCGCAGATGGACTACTACGTGGTGTCCAGCCGCACCGACCCGGACGCCACGTCCACGTGGGCGCGCTCCTACCGGACGCTCAGCGGCACCCAGCGGGTCGAGCGCGCCGACAGCCCGGTCTGACCCGCGCGGCCCGATGCGCCGGTCCGGAAAGCCGGCCCGATACGCCGGTCCGGTCCGCGCCCTTCGCTTCTCTCCGTCAGTCGTCCTCCAGCGAACCGAGGAAGCCGAGCGCCACCCGCCAGGTGGCCTCGGCGGCCTCCTCGTCGTGGTCCGGCAGGCCGGGGTCGGTGTAGAGGTGACCGGCCCCGGCGTACCGGTACACCTCGACGTCGGCTCCGGCGCGGCCCATCTGCAGGTACCAGGCGCTCAGCCAGTCGTCCGTCTCGAACGGGTCCGGCTCGGCGACATGGAGCTGTACCGGCAGGCCGTCCACCGCCGCGTTCGCCGCGATGTCCGACGTGCCGTGCAGGAGCAGCAGCCCGCGCGCCCGGCCGTCGCCGAGGGCCAGCGTCTGGGCGACGGAGGCGCCGAAGGAGAACCCGGCGTACACCAGTCCCCGCTCCGAGTAGGGCGCGGCGGCGAGCACGGCCCGCCTCAGCAACTCGTCCCTGCCGATGGACTCCCGGTGGGCCATGCCCTCCTCGACCGTGTCGAACGTACGGCCCCCGAAGAGGTCGGGCGTCCACACCTCGTGTCCGGCGCCGCGCAACCGGTCCGCGGCCGCGGACACCGCAGGTCGCGGGCCGTAGGTCGAGTGAAACAGCATGATGTTCATGACGCCCATGGTGCCAGCCGGGTCCGACAGCCGGTGCCCGCCGGCGGCCCGGTCCGACGCGCCGTCCGTACCCACGGCGCCACGGATGTCACATGTTCAGTGCACGCGAGGCCGGTTAGGTTCGAGGACATGGAAGACGTGCTCCGCCCCCTGATCGTGTTCGGCGGCTCGGTCGTGCTCACCCTGATGCTCGGCTGGGCCACCGACCGACTGCTGCGCAAGGCCGACGCCCGGCACCCCGAGACCCCCATGTGGGAACTGCTCCGGCGCGGCCGCATCCCCTACCAGCTGCTCATCTGCGCGGCTCTGCTGAGAGGGTCGTTCAGCGAGGCGAAGCTGTTCGAGGGCCACCGGGCATCCATCGAGCGGGTGCTGACCCTGGTGCTGATCGGGTCGGCCGCCTGGCTGGTGATCCGGATCGCGGCGGCCGTCGTCGAGACCTCGTACACCCGGTACGCCAACGTGCACCGCGAGCGCGACCCGGCCAGGGTCCGCCGGGTGCGCACCCAGGTGACGCTGATCCGGCGGGTCGTCTCGGCGATGGTCGGAGTGGTGGCGGTGGCCGCGATGCTGCTGACCTTCCCCGCCATGCGCGCGGCCGGCGCCTCGCTGCTGGCCTCGGCGGGCATCCTCGGCATCGTCGCCGGTGTCGCCGCCCAGTCCACGCTCAGCAACCTGTTCGCCGGACTGCAGATCGCCTTCGGCGACATGGTGCGCATCGGCGACACCGTCGTGGTGGACGGCGAGTGGGGCACGGTCGAGGAGATCACCCTGACCTTCCTCACGGTGAACACCTGGGACGAGCGCCGGATCACCATGCCGGTGTCGTACTTCACGTCCAAGCCGTTCGAGAACTGGTCCCGCGACTCCCCGCAGATGACCGGGACGGTCATCTGGCACCTCGACCACCGGGCCCCGCTGGACGCGATGCGCGACCGGCTCCGCGACATCCTGCGCGAGTGCCCGGCTTGGGACGGCCGCGCCTACAACCTGACCGTCGTGGAGACCACACCCAGCACCATCCAGGTGCGGGCCCTGGTGACGGCCAAGGACGCCGGCGACATATGGACGGTACGGGTGGAGGTCCGCGAGCAGATGATCCGCTGGCTGGCCGAGCAGCATCCCTACGCCCTGCCCCGGGTCAGCACCGCGCCGGCCGACCCGGCACCGGTCCTCGACAAGAGCCACCACTCCCCCGGCGGCGCCGCCGGCATCACCCGTCCCCCCGGTATCCCCGGCCCCTCCGGTCCCCCGGAGGGCGGGGTGCCCGCCCACGACCCGCAGGGCGCGGCGAAGGAGTACTGACGGCACCTCAGTGGCCGCGTTCGGCGCCGCCGTTGACCTGGATGATCTGCGAGGTGATGTGTCCGGCGCCCGGGGAGGCCAGCCAGTGCAGGGTGGCGGCCACGTCCCCGGGCGTCCCGGCCCGCCCGTCGGCGGTCTCGGCGACCAGCTTCGCCCGCCGCTCCTCGTCGATGCCGTCGCCGAAGAAGGCGGTGTCCTCGATGTAGCCGGGAGCGACCACGTTCACCGTGATGCCGTGCGGCCCCAGCTTCCGGGCGAGGTCGTGGGCGTACGGGTGCAGCCCGGCCTTGGCCGCCGCGTACGCGGTCTGCCCGGAGCCCCGGTAGGCGGCGATCGAGCTGAGGAACAGCACCCGCCCGCCGGGCTCGGCGAGCCGGTCCTTCAGTGCCTCCGTGAGCAGGACGGCGGTCAGCAGGTTGAGCCGGAAGTTGACCGTCCAGTGGCGGGCGACGGCGTCGAGCGGATCGTCCGCCCCCGCCTGGCGTTCGAGGAGGCCGCTGCCGCCGGCGCTGTGGACCAGGACGTCCACGGCTCCGAACTCCCGGCCGACGTAGCCGGCGACGCCCCGCACGGCGACCGGATCGGCGAGGTCCGCGGCGTACACCTCGGCCCCCGGCACCTCGGCCCCGGCCCGCTCCAGGACGTCCTCGCGCCGCCCGAGCAGCAGCACCCGGTCCCCGTCGGCGGCGAAGACCCGTGCCGCCGCCAGCCCGATCCCCGTACCGCCCCCGCTGATCACCACGTTGCGCGTCATGCCCCGACCTTACGAACCAAACGCCGTACCGCGGAGCGAACTCACCGCAGACTGCGCACATCGAGGTGACGCAGCACCCGGTCCACCACCTCGGGGTCGGCCCCCGCCTCGCTCCGCGCCGCCAGCACCTCGTGCCGCGCGGCGCTCAGCATCTCCCCCCGGATCCGCCGTGCCGCCCTGACCCACCGCGCCCGGTGCCGGTACGCCTCCCGCCGCTCGTCCTCGACGACATCGGGGCTGATCCGCGCCCCGATGTCGAAGGCGCTGCGCAGCATCTGCTCGGCCAGTTCCTCCGGCAGGTCCTCGGCCTCCTCGATCTCGCGCAGCCGGTGTTTCGCGGCCTGGGACGCCCGCAGCGCGAGGTCCCGTTCGAGTTCCTTCTCCCGCCTGGTGTCGGCCCGCACCCCCAGCCGTTTCACCAGCCACGGCAGGGTCGTCCCCTGGATCAGCAGCGTCCCCATGATCACGCCGAACGCGATGAAGACGATCTCGCCCCGGGCCGGGAAGTCGCCCCCGGCCTCGGTCTCCAGCGGAATCGCCAGCGCCAGCGCGACGGAGGCCACCCCGCGCATCCCCGACCACCACATCACCACGGTCTCGCGCCAGCTCACCGGGATGTCCTCACCCGTGTCCCGCGCCGCGTGCAACCGCCGTGTCAGCCAGGTCGCGGGCAGCAGCCACAGCAGCCGGACGAGGACGACCACCGCCACGATCACCCCCGCCCAGCCGAGCAGTTCGCCCCAGTGGCCGGCCGCGGCCCCGACCGCGTTGTGCAGTTCGAGACCGACCAGCCCGAACGCGACGCCGGTGACGAGCGTGTCCACGATGTCCCAGAAGGCGTGCCCGGCCAGCCGGGTCGTCACGTCGTCGGCGTCGGTGGCGTACTCCACGAGGAACAGCGCGGTGGTGAGCACCGCGAGCACCCCCGAGCCGTGCAGCTCCTCGGCCAGGACGTAGGAGAAGTACGGCACCAGCAGGCTCAGCGCGATCTGCAGGGTCGCGTCCCCGAGCAGGTCCATCAGCCGGTTGGCGCCCCAGCCGAGCGCGAGCCCGACCGCGACCGCCACCACGGCCGACAGGACCAGGTCCAGGCCCGCGTCCCAGGGCGAGAAGGTGCCGCTCACGGCGGCGGCGATCGCCACGTGGTACAGGACGATGGCGGTGACGTCGTTGAACAGGCCCTCGCCCTCGAGGATCGACACCAGTCGGCGCGGCAGCCCCAGCTTCCCGGCGACCGCGGTCGCCGCGACCGGGTCGGGCGGTGCGACCAGCGCGCCGAGGGCGATCGCGGCGGCCAGCGGCAGGCCCGGCACGATCGTGTGCGCGACGACGGCCACGCACAGCGTGGTGACGAACACCAGCGCCACGGCCAGCAGGAGGATCGGTCTCGCGTTCGCCGCGAACTGCCGCCAGGACGTCCGGCGGACGGCGGCGTAGAGCAGGGGCGGCAGCAGCAGCGGCAGGATCAGGTCCGGCGGGACGTCCACGTTCGGGACGAACTCCAGGAGGGCGAGGACGATCCCGAAAACCGTCATCAGCACCGGCGCCGGCAGTCCCAGCCGGTCTCCCACGGGAACGCACACCACGGCCCCGAGCAGCAGGGCGAACATCAGGGCCATCTGGTCCACGGTCGGTGCTCCGGGCGGCTCGGCGGTCGGACGGCAGGGCGCCCAGCCTGCCACGCCGACGTCCCGCGCCAGGCGTGCGGCGCCGACCGTTCGGCGCCAGGCGTCCGACGCCACCGGTCACCCCGCGTGCCCGGTCACGGGACGCTTACGCGTGCGGAGGCCGGCCGGCCGGAGTGTGTACCGCCACAGTGACCGGCCCGCCTCGAGGCGGGCCGGTTCCCGGCCCTCCGGACCCGCCTCGCGTCGCCTGTTACGTGTCCCGTCCGGTCACAGAGCGCGCCGCATGGCCCGGTGCGGCATCCCCGCGTCCGGGAACTCCGGTCCGTACGCCACGTATCCCAGCCGCTCGTAGAACCCCAGGGCATGGGTCTGCGCGTGCAGGTCGACGGCGGTGAGACCGCGGGCGCGGGCCGCCTCCTCGATGCCCCGGACCAGGGCGGCCCCGATACCGAGCCCGCGCGCCCGGCGCGTCACCGCGAGGCGTCCCAGGGACCCGACCGACGTGTCGCCGCCGGTCTTCGCCGCGGCGGCCCCGCCGTGCAGCAGCCGCCCGGTGCCGAGCGGCTC
This sequence comes from Streptomyces sp. NPDC085927, assembly GCF_044540975.1. Taxonomy (NCBI): domain Bacteria; kingdom Bacillati; phylum Actinomycetota; class Actinomycetes; order Kitasatosporales; family Streptomycetaceae; genus Streptomyces; species Streptomyces sp. NPDC085927. The sequence continues at coordinate 607,912 of NZ_JBITSN010000002.1, read as the reverse complement.
GCCGTCCTCACCGAGCGCGAGCACATGCACGGCGCCGGCGTCGTGCGCGTCGTACTCCAGGTCCTCGGGCACGCCCTGCTCGGCGACGAAGACCTCCTTGCGCACCGCGAAGCACGCCTCCCGGTCGCCGGGTTCCACCGCTTCGCGGACCACGTACGGGGTGCTCACGCGTAGGTCTCCTCCCGGACCCGGTCCAGCGCCTGCTGCAGGTCCTCGGGGTAGTCGCTGCTGAACTCCGCCCACAGGCCGTCCCCGGGGTGCTCGAAGCCGAGCCGCACGGCGTGCAGCCACTGACGGGTCAGGCCGAGCCGCTTGGCGAGCGTGGGGTCGGCGCCGTAGGTCAGGTCTCCGACGCAGGGGTGCCGGTGGGCGGCCATGTGGACGCGGATCTGGTGGGTGCGGCCGGTCTCCAGCTTGACGTCGAGGAGCGAGGCGGACCGGAAGGCCTCGATGAGGTCGTAGTGCGTGACGGAGGGCTTGCCCTCGGCGGTGACCGCCCACTTGTAGTCGTGGTGCGGATGCCGGCCGATGGGCGCGTCGATGGTGCCGCTGGTCGGGTCGGGGTGGCCCTGGACCAGGGTGTGGTAGCGCTTGTCGACCGTGCGCTCCTTGAACTGGCGCTTCAGCGACGTGTACGCGTACTCCGACTTGGCGACCACCATGAGACCGGAGGTGCCGACGTCGAGGCGGTGCACGATGCCCTGGCGCTCGGCGGCGCCGGAGGTCGAGATGCGGTACCCGGCGGCGGCGAGGCCGCCGATCACGGTCGGTCCGGTCCAGCCCGGAGAGGGGTGGGCGGCGACCCCGACCGGCTTGGCGATCACGACCACGTCGTCGTCGTCGTGCACGATCTCCATGCCCTCGACGGGTTCGGCGACCACCTGCACCGGGGCGGATGCCTGCGGCATCTCCACCTCGAGCCAGGCGCCCCCGCTCACCCGCTCCGACTTGCCGACCACCGATCCGTCGACCGTGACCTTTCCCGAGGTGGCGAGTTCGGCCGCCTTGGTCCGGGAGAAGCCGAACATGCGGGAGATGGCGGCGTCGACGCGCTCGCCCTCCAGGCCGTCGGGCACGGGCAGGGTTCGGATCTCGGGAATCGTGCTCACCCGTCGAGTATGCCGGACCGGCCCGGCGACTCCGTACGCGCGCTCTCGGTCCTGCTCAGTCCTTGTGGACGGTCCCGTCCGGGTCCAGGCCCCGGAAGGACAGCAGGACGATCAGGATGCCGCCGCAGACGATCGCCGAATCCGCCAGGTTGAAGACGGCGAAGTGCTTGGGCGCGATGAAGTCGACGACCGCGCCCTGGAAGACGCCCGGGGAGCGGAAGATCCTGTCCGTGAGGTTGCCGAGGGCACCGCCGAGCAGCAGGCCCAGCGCGATCGCCCAGGGCAGGCTGTACAGCTTGCGGGCCAGCCGGACGATCACCACGATCACCACCGTCGCGATCAGCGTGAAGATCACGGTGAAGGCCTCGCCGAAGCCGAAGGCCGCGCCCGCGTTGCGGATCGCCTCGAACCTCAGCCAGTCCCCGACGATCTCGATGGGCTCGTGGTGCTCCAGCTTCGCGACCACGATCATCTTGCTGATCAGGTCGAGGGCGTAGGCGACGACGGCGACGGCGAACAGCACGGCCACGCGCCGCTTGCCGCGGGGTGCTTCGGCCGCCGCCTCCGCGCCCTGGGCACCGGCCGGGTCGAGCCCGGTCCGGTCCTGCTCGTCACGGTCCTGCCCGTCCCGGTCCGCGTCCGGGGTCTCCGGCGTACCGATGATGCGCTCCGCCTCTGCCACGTGAGTCCCTCACCCTAGGTACCTGACTGAGGACGAGGGTACGGCACACCCCGTGCGGCCCTCGTGCTCAGGCGGCGTACAAGGGTGCTCAGTACCGGCGCTCCTGCTTCTGCTTGCACTCGACGCACAGCGTGGCCCGGGGGAAGGCCTGCATCCGGGCCTTGCCGATGGGGTTGCCGCAGCTCTCGCACAGGCCGTAGGTGCCGGCCTCCAGCCGCTGCAGGGCGCGCTCGTACTGGGTGAGCATCTCGCGCGCGTTGGCGGCGAGCGCCAGTTCGTGCTCGCGCGTGATGTTCTTCGTGCCGGTGTCGGCCTGGTCGTCGCCCGCCCCGTCCCCGGAGTCCCGCATCAGGCCGGCCAGGGACCGTTCGGACGAGGTGATCTCCTCGCGCAGCCGCAGCGCCTCGGCCGTCAGCTCGGCCCGCGCGTCCTCGACCTCCTCCGGTGTCCAGGGCTCCTCGCCCGGACGCACCGCGAGGTCGCCCGGCTCCACCGCTGCGAGCCGTGCCTTGGGCACGGCGGTCTTCGCCGCCGTCGCCGTGCCCGGAGTCTTCTCAGCACCCACCGTCGTCGCTCCCGTCTGCGTCGCGGCCTCGGCCGCGTCCGCGCCAGTGGCCGTGCCGTGCCCGGCCGTGTCCTGTGTGCCCCCGCTGGTCCTGGTGGTGCTTTCCTTCGCACCGCCGCTACCGCCCTCACGCGCGGTACCCCGCCCGGTACCGGCCTCCGCCCCCCGGGCGGCCGTCTTCTTCCGGGGGCTCCCGGCCGCGGCGGCCTTGGCAGCCGTCGCTTTCGATCGCGCGGCTCCGGAGGCCGACGTCCCCTTCCCCGCCTTCGTCTTCGCGGGGGCGGGGGCGTCCTTCCCGGCCCCGGTCCTCCCCGCCGTGCTCTTTCCCGTCCCGGCCTTCCCGGATCCGGCCTTCCCGGCCGACTGCTTCGTGGCCGCCTTTCCCGCCTGCGCCGTCGTCTTCGTGTCCTCCCGGGACTCCTCGGCGGGCATGGCCCTGCCGGACGCCGACTGCTGTACGGCGGTCTTCTTCGCCACCATGGCCGCGGCCCCTTTTCACATACTGTGATCTTGCGCGCGAATCGTTCTGGGACGATAAATCGACTCGGGTCCCGCGGCAACGGGGCGCACCGCCCGATTCGCCCGCCCCGCGGACGCCGCGCGGCGGACCTTCATCCGTTGTGCCCAGCTCCCCGCCGGGTATGCCACCAAGTCGGACGTCACAGAATCCGAACACCCGTACCGCCTCATTCGGTGGTATGTCCCTCTATTTGCGACTCATGCGGCATGTACGTGAACGGCATGTGCGCGCACCCCATCCGGGCCCCCGCTCACCGTCCGCGGAACAACCGGTCGGCCGCTGTCCGCTCCGCGCCGTACACTGGGCGGAGCGAGAAGCGTGGATGGGGACGAGTAGCGGCGTACGCAGCCCAGAGCGACCCGGGGACGGTGTGAGCCCGGGGGCGAGCGCGACGCGAAGATCACCCCGGAGCCGCCGGAAGAAAGCCGCAGCCCGACAGCAGCGGCGAGTAGAACCGGCATCGCGACCCCAATGAGGGGGCTCACCGGCGCACACGACGCACCGGGGGGCCAAGGAGGGTGGTACCGCGGGAGCGCGCCGACGGCGGCGCAGGGATCGACACAGCTCTCGTCCCTCCGGACGGAAGGCAGCAAGTCCGCCGGAGGAAGCCCGCTGATGACAACGCCGACGTACCGACAGGTGCCCGCCCAGGTCGACCTGCCCGCTCTCGAGCACGCGGTGCTCGACTTCTGGCAGGAACAGAAGATCTTCGCCAAGAGCCTGGAGCAGTCCGAGGGCCGCCCCGAGTGGGTGTTCTACGAGGGCCCGCCCACCGCCAACGGCATGCCGGGCGCCCACCACATCGAGGCACGCGTCTTCAAGGACGTCTTCCCCCGCTTCCGCACCATGCGCGGCTACCACGTGGGCCGCAAGGCCGGCTGGGACTGCCACGGCCTCCCGGTGGAACTGGCGGTGGAGAAGGAGCTCGGCTTCTCCGGCAAGCAGGACATCGAGGCGTACGGCATCGCCGAGTTCAACGCCAGGTGCCGCGAGTCGGTGACCCGCCACACCGACGCCTTCGAGGAGCTCACGACCCGCATGGGGTACTGGGCCGACCTCCAGGACCCGTACCGCACGATGGACCCGGAGTACATCGAGTCCGTCTGGTGGTCTCTGAAGGAGATCTTCACCAAGGACCTGCTGGTCCAGGACCACCGCGTCGCCCCCTGGTGCCCCCGCTGCGGCACCGGCCTGTCCGACCACGAGCTGGCGCAGGGCTACGAGACGGTCGTCGACCCGTCCGTCTACGTCCGCTTCCCCCTCACCTCCGGCCCGCTGGCCGGCGAGGCCGCGCTCCTGGTGTGGACGACCACGCCGTGGACGCTGGTGTCCAACACCGCGGTCGCCGCGCACCCCGAGGTCGCCTACGTCGTCGCGACGAACGGCGAGGAGAAGGTCGTCGTCGCCGAGCCGCTTCTCGCCAAGGCCCTCGGTGAGGGCTGGGAGACCACCGGCGAGACCTTCACCGGCGCCGAGATGGAGCGCTGGACGTACCAGCGCCCCTTCGAGCTCGTCGCGTTCCCCGAGCCGGCCCACTACGTGGTCAACGCCGACTACGTCACCACCGAGGACGGTACGGGTCTGGTCCACCAGTCGCCCGCCTTCGGTGAGGACGACCTCAGGGTCTGCCGCTCCTACGGCCTGCCCGTGGTGAACCCGGTCCGCCCGGACGGCACCTTCGAGGAGGACGTCCCGCTGGTCGGCGGCGTCTTCTTCAAGAAGGCCGACGAGAAACTGACGGAGGACCTGGGCGACCGGGGCCTGCTGTTCAAGCACATCCCGTACGAGCACAGCTACCCGCACTGCTGGCGCTGCCACACCGCGCTGCTCTACTACGCGCAGCCCTCCTGGTACATCCGCACCACGGCCGTCAAGGACCGCCTGCTCGAGGAGAACGAGGGCACCAACTGGTTCCCGGACTCCGTCAAGCACGGCCGGTACGGCGACTGGCTGAACAACAACATCGACTGGGCGCTGTCCCGCAACCGCTACTGGGGCACCCCGCTGCCGATCTGGCGCTGCGAGGACGACCACCTCACCTGCGTCGGCTCGCTCGCCGAGCTGACCGGGCTGACCGGCACCGACCAGTCGGGCCTCGACCCGCACCGCCCGTTCATCGACGCGGTCACCTTCGCCTGCCCGCAGGACGGCTGCGGGAAGACGGCCACGCGCGTGCCCGAGGTCATCGACGCCTGGTACGACTCGGGTTCGATGCCGTTCGCGCAGTGGGGCTACCCGCACAAGAACAAGGAACTGTTCGAGAGCAGGTACCCGGCGCAGTTCATCTGCGAGGCCATCGACCAGACCCGCGGCTGGTTCTACACGCTGATGGCCATCGGCACCCTGGTCTTCGACAAGTCCTCGTACGAGAACGTCGTCTGCCTCGGCCACATCCTCGCCGAGGACGGCCGCAAGATGTCCAAGCACCTGGGCAACACCCTGGACCCGATCCCGCTGATGGACCAGCACGGCGCGGACGCGGTCCGCTGGTTCATGGCGGCCGGCGGTTCCCCGTGGGCGGCCCGCCGGGTGGGCCACGGCACCATCCAGGAGGTCGTCCGCAAGACGCTCCTGACCTACTGGAACACCGTCGCCTTCCAGGCGCTGTACGCCCGCACGTCCGGCTGGGCCCCCTCCGAGGCCGACCCGGCACCCGCCGACCGCCCGCTGCTGGACCGCTGGCTGCTCTCCGAACTGCACGCGCTCACCGACCAGGCGACCCGGGCGCTGGACAGCTACGACACCCAGCGCGCCGGCAAGCTGCTGTCCGCGTTCGTCGACGACCTGTCCAACTGGTACGTCCGCCGCTCCCGGCGCCGCTTCTGGCAGGGCGACAAGGCCGCACTGCGCACCCTGCACGAGGTCGTCGAGACGGTCACCAAGCTGATGGCCCCGCTGACCCCGTTCATCACCGAGCGGGTCTGGCAGGACCTGGTCGTGCCGGTCACCCCGGACGCCCCGGAGTCCGTCCACCTGTCCTCCTGGCCCGAGGCCGACCTGACGGCGATCGACCCGGAGCTGTCGAAGCAGATGGTGCTGGTGCGCCGTCTGGTGGAGCTGGGGCGGGCCACCCGCGCGGAGTCGGGCGTCAAGACCCGCCAGCCGCTCAAGCGCGCCCTGATCGCGGCGAGCGGCTTCGGCGCCCTCCACCCCGAGCTGCACCAGCAGATCACCGAGGAGCTGAACGTCGAGTCCCTGGCGTCCCTCTCCGAGGTGGGCGGCTCGCTGGTGGACACGACGGCCAAGGCCAACTTCCGTGCGCTGGGCAAGCGGTTCGGCAAGCGCGTCCAGGACGTCGCCAGGGCCGTCGCCGGCGCGGACGCCGCCGCGCTGTCCCTGGCACTGCGCGAGGGCACCGCCTCGGTGGAGGTCGACGGTGAGACGATCACCCTCGCCCCGGACGAGGTGATCATCACGGAGACCCCGCGCGAGGGCTGGTCGGTGGCGTCCGACGCCGGTGCCACGGTCGCCCTGGACCTGGAGATCACCGAGGAGCTGCGCCGTGCCGGTCTGGCCCGGGACGCGATCCGGCTGATCCAGGAGGCCCGCAAGAACAGCGGCCTCGACGTGGCCGACCGGATCGCCCTGCGCTGGACGGCGACGGAGGACGCCACCGTCGCGGCCCTGACCGAGCACGCCGGTCTCATCGCCGACGAGGTCCTCGCCGTGGCCTTCGTCAATGAGCACAGCGCCCCGGGTGAGGCGGACGACACCTACGGGCAGCCGTTCACCGACGAGGGCCTGTCCCTGACGTTCCGCCTCCGCAAGGTGTAGGTCCAAGGGGCAGACCGCACCGGCGCGTCCCGCGCCACCCGGATTGCCCAGGGCCCGGGTCCGCCGAGAGGAATCCGGCGGGCCCGGGCCCTTCGGCGTTGCGTCCCACGGACAACTGCCCCGCGCCTCGAACAATCACCGCAATCGTCGCGAAGGGGCCCCAACGCGCGTAGCACAAGGGCGGGGCCCCGGGTTCTCGAACCCGGGGCCCCGCCCTGAACGCTGTCGGCCGCTACGCCGTACTCATGGCCATCAGGCCGTCAGTTGTCGTCCTCGTCGATCAGGAACCCGCGCATCGGCGAGGGCGCCTGACCCATCGGCGACGGTCCCTGCGGACGCACCGGCGCCATGGGCTGGGTCATCGCCGGCTGCATCTGCTGCTGGCCGCCACCGTAGGACGGGCCGGACTGGCCGGGGCCGCCGCCCATCTGCTGGTTGCCGCCGTAGGACGACGGCGCACCGGCACCGGCCGGAGCCATCGAGGGCGCCGGGGACGGCGGCAGCGACGGGGCGGCGGGCTGACGCGGCGGGGCGAGCGAGTCGTCCGCCTGGGTCTCCAGCTGACGCAGCTGCGACTCCAGGTAGGACTTCAGCCGCGTGCGGTACTCGCGTTCGAAGCCGCGCAGGTCCTCGACCTTGCGCTCCAGCGTGGCGCGGGCGGACTCCAGGGAGCCCATCGCGACGCGGTGCTTCTCCTGCGCGTCCCGCTCCAGGGCGTCCGCCTTGGAGCGGGCGTCCCGCTCGAGACCCTCGGCACGCGAACGCGCCTCGCCGACGATCTTGTTGGCCTCGGAACGGGCCTCGGCGATCGCCTGGTCGGCGGTCTGCTGGGCCAGCGAGAGCACGCGGGCCGCGCTGTCGCCACCGGGGCCGCCCTGCTGCCCGGGGAGGCCGGGAGGACCGCCCATGGGGCCACCGGGGCCGCCCATGGGGCCGCCGTGGCCCATCTGCCCCTGCATCTGTCCCTGCATCGGGCCGCCCTGGCCCATCTGCCCCTGCATCGGGCCGCCCTGGCCCATCTGCCCCTGCATCGGGCCACCCTGGCCCATCGGGCCGCCCTGGCCCATGGGACCGGGACCCTGACCCATCGGGCCGGGACCCTGCGGACCGCCCTGACCGCCGGGGCCGGCGGGCAGCTGCGGCGCACCGCTCGGCAGCTGGGGCGGACCACCCATGGGGCCACCCATCTGCTGCTGCGGCGGGCCCGATATGCCGGCGGGCACCGGACCGCCGGGACCTCGCATGCCCTGCTGGGGCATCCCCTGGGGCGGCCCCTGCTGTTGCTGCTGGTCCTGCGGTTCAGGAGGCTTGCGCATGTTCTGCTGGTTCTGGGCAGCAGCACGCGTGGCCGCGGCCAGTTTGGCGCGCAGGTCCTCGTTCTCTCGGAGCAGGCGCGTCAGTTCGGCTTCGACCTCATCGAGGAAGGCATCGACCTCGTCCTCGTCATAGCCTTCTCGGAGGCGGACGGTTGTGAACTGCTTGTTCCGCACGTCCTCGGGGGTCAACGGCATCTCTTCACCTCAACGTAGTCATCGGCAGTCGGCAGGCCCATGTCGTCCACAGTCACCTCAGCGCATTGCCCACGAGGGAGATCAGGATGTAGACGATGATCATCAATACGAAGAAGGACAGGTCGAGCGCCACGCCCCCGAGACGCAGCGGCGGGATGACCCGCCGCAGAAGCTTCAGCGGTGGATCGGTGACAGTGTAGGTGGCCTCCAGGACGACCACCATCGCCTTGCCGGGTTGCCACGAGCGGGCGAACTGGAAGACATAGTCCATGACCAGACGGAAGATGAGCACGATGAGAAACACCATCAGCGCGATGTAGATCACCTGCGCGAACACGCTCATGGTCTGGTTGTCCCTCTCCCCTGTGTCCTACGTCTGTCCGGTCCTGCGTCTCAGCTCTGGTTGAAGAACCCGCCCTCTGCGATACGGGCCTTGTCCTCCGCCGTGACATCGACGTTAGCAGGAGACAGCAGGAACACCTTCTGCGTCACCCGCTCGATACTGCCGTGAAGACCAAACACCAAACCGGCCGCAAAGTCGACAAGTCGCTTGGCGTCCGTGTCGTCCATCTCGGTCAAATTCATGATCACCGGCGTGCCTTCACGGAAGTGTTCCCCGATGGTACGGGCCTCGTTGTAGGTCCGCGGGTGAAGTGTGGTGATCCGGTAAGGCTCTCGTTCCGACACGACCTTGGGCATGATCACCGGTGCGTTCTTCTCCAGGCTGGCGCGTTCTTGTGTGATGGATGCCACGGGCGCGATGCGCGCCGGGCGTGCCGATTCAGCGGGAAGCGAAGCGGACCGGGCGACCGGCTCGCGAAGCGGGGGCGACGGGGCGACTCGCACCTCTTCGTCCCTTTGGAGTTGATGTGCCCCGTGTACACCGTGCGACTGGTGCGACGGCTCGTGCCGCCGGTGGTCCCGCTCGGGCTCCGGGTCGAGTTCGGGTTCGAAGTCGTCGTCTGGGTCAAATCCGCGGCCGTCGTACCCATCGTCCTCCACGAGGCCGAGGTAGACCGCCATCTTGCGCATCGCGCCGGCCATTCTCCGTGCCCTCCGCTCTGTGGTGGATCCGCTGACGACCGCCAAGTGCCCGCGATCCACAAGGTCCTCAAGTCCGCCCGATCAGCGGCAATGACCATATTTTCTGCTGTGGTCCGACTTCCTGGCGACGTTACCCGAGCCGGGGGCGGACTCCGAGTACCGCACTGCCTACGCGCACATGTGTCGCTCCGGCCGCAACCGCCTGTTCGAGATCCGCACTCATCCCCGCGGAGACCATGTTCGCAGCAGGATGGGCCGCGCGCAGGTCGGTCGACAAATCCATCAAGCGCTCGAACGCCGCCTGTTGGCGCCCTGCGTACTCCCCGGTGAGCGGAGCGACGGTCATCAGTCCGTCCAGCCGCAGGCCGTCGGCCGCGGCGACGAGACGGGCCAACTCCGCGACGCCTCCCGGCGCCACGCCGCCACGCTCCCCCCGGCTCCCTCCCGCCGCGGGCTCGTCCGCGTCCAGCGCGACCTGAATGAGGCAGCCCAGTTCGCGCCCGTTGCGCACGGCCTCCTTCGAGAGCGCCGTGACCAACCGGGAACGATCGACGGACTGCACGAAATCGGCGTAACCCGCCACAGATCGCACCTTGTTGGTCTGAAGTTGTCCGACAAAGTGCCATTCAAGGGGTAGATCAGCACATGCGGCGGCTTTCGGGGCGGCGTCCTGGTCGCGGTTCTCGGCGACATGACGCACACCGAGCTCCGACAGGATCCGCACATCGCTCGCGGGGAAGGTCTTGGTGACCACGATCAGGGTCACCTCCTCCCGCCCGCGTCCGGCGGCCGCGCACGCGGCGGCGATCCGCTCCTCCACCTCCGCGAGATTCGCGGCGAGTTCTTCCTTGCGTTCCGTCATGCCCCATCAGTCCAGCCACACATAGCCCGCGAGCCGCCCGGTGGCGCGGTCCCGCCGGTACGAGAAGTGATCGTCCGACTCCAGCGTGCACACCGGCGACCGCTCCCGGTCACCCACCCCGAGCCGTTCGAGCTGGGCGTGCACGCCCCCGGCCACATCGACCGCCGGTGTGCCCCAGCTCGTCTCGGCATACGCCGCCGGCTCGACGGCGGCCACCTCGGCGCGCATCCGCGACGGCACCTCGTAGCACCGGCCGCAGACGGCGGGGCCGGTGCGGGCGACGATGCGGGCCGGGTCGGCGCCGAGTTCCGTCATGGCCCGCACGGCGGCGGGAACCACCCCCGCGACCAGTCCGGGCCGGCCCGCGTGGGCCGCCGCGGCGACACCGGCGACGGGGTCGGCGAGCAGCACCGGGACGCAGTCGGCGGTGAGGACGGCGAGGGCGAGACCCCGCCGCGCGGTGACCACCGCGTCGGCCTCGGGAACGGGGCGGTCGCCCCACGGCTCGTCCACCACGACCGCGTCGGCTCCGTGCACCTGGTTCATCCAGACCACCCGCGCCGGGTCGAGGGCGAGGGACTTCGCGGCCAGTTCGCGGTTGGTGCGCACCGCGCCGGGGTCGTCGCCGACCGCCCCGCCGAGATTGAGCTCCGCATACGGAGCGGCGCTCACCCCGCCCCACCGGTCGGTGAGGGCGAAGTGCGCGCCGCGCACGCTTTCGCCCTGTCCTATCACTTGAGGAAGTCCGGTACGTCCAGTTCCTCGGCCGCGCTGTCCGCGTAGGTGCGGGACGGCGGGACGGGCGGCTGGGCGACCGGGATGTCGCTGACCGGCTCGGGGGCCTGCTCCGGCTCCTCCTTGGGCGTGACACTGCCCAGGGAGCCGAAGGACGGGCGGCTCTCGGGCTGCCGCGCGGGGGCGGGCTCCTCGCGCTTGGCCGAGGACGAGCCGAGGACGTTGTCCCGCTTCGAGGGCGGCTGGCCGCCGTCGAAGCCGGCCGCGATCACCGTGACCCGGACCTCGTCGCCGAGGGCGTCGTCGATCACCGCGCCGAAGATGATGTTGGCTTCGGGGTGGGCCGCCTCACTCACCAGCTGGGCGGCCTCGTTGATCTCGAACAGACCGAGGTCGCTGCCGCCGGAGATGGACAGCAGGACGCCCCTGGCGCCGTCGATGGAGGCTTCCAGCAACGGGGAGGAGATCGCCATCTCGGCGGCGGCCACCGCGCGGTCGTCGCCGCGGGCCGAGCCGATGCCCATGAGGGCCGATCCGGCCTCGGACATGACCGACTTGACGTCGGCGAAGTCGAGGTTGATCAGGCCGGGGGTGGTGATGAGGTCGGTGATGCCCTGGACACCGGAGAGCAGGACCTGGTCCGCCGACTTGAAGGCGTCCAGGACCGAGACCTGGCGGTCCGAGATGGACAGCAGCCGGTCGTTGGGGATGACGATGAGGGTGTCGACCTCTTCGCGGAGCTCGGCGATGCCGTCCTCCGCCTGGTTGGCGCGGCGCCGGCCCTCGAAGGTGAACGGGCGGGTGACCACACCGATGGTGAGAGCGCCGAGCGAGCGGGCGATGTTGGCCACGACGGGGGCGCCGCCGGTGCCGGTGCCGCCGCCCTCGCCGGCCGTCACGAAGACCATGTCGGCCCCCTTGAGGACCTCCTCGATCTCCTCGCGGTGGTCCTCTGCCGCCTTGCGGCCGACGGCCGGGTTGGCTCCGGCGCCGAGTCCGCGGGTGAGTTCACGGCCGACGTCGAGCTTGACGTCGGCGTCGCTCATCAACAGGGCTTGCGCGTCGGTGTTGATGGCGATGAACTCGACGCCCTTGAGACCGACCTCGATCATCCGGTTGATGGCATTGACACCACCGCCGCCGACACCGATGACTTTGATGACTGCGAGGTAGTTCTGCGGTGCTGCCACGTCGAAGGCCTCTCGCCTCGAGTTACGTGTCGTCGGCTCACGGCGGTGCCGCGATTCGACGACTGATGCCGATGTGGGACGGTCCGTATCGCCGACCCGAACCCTAACGTTGAAGTTTAGGGTTACCAGTGTGCCTGTTCCCTGGAGTCTTCTGAACAGGACACTAAGTCGACAAGTGGCGCGCGTTCAACGAACACGCCGAACCTCCCGTTTTTCTTTTCACCCTATGTGATCAGCCATGGCGCCCCCCAACCAGGGGGCTGGCCTGCGTCGATATGCGTCAACTCCCTGATGACGCGGGTGCCGTGGGAACACTCACATCGAAGTGCCGTGCGTCCGGCGCCGCTTTCAGCAGAGCGGTGAGGGCACGGCCCTTCGCGGCACCATTCTCACCGCTCCCCCAGGCGATCGTCCTGCCGTCCGCCAGTTCCAGAGAGATGTCGTCATAGGAACGGACCTTGACGCTCCGCGTCGCACGGGCGACGGCGTCCGGCACCTCACGGGCGACCCGCACCGCCTCGCGCACCAGCCGGCCCTCGCCGAAGCGGCGCAGGCTCGCGGCCGTGGTACCACTCCGGCGTGTGCCCAATTCCAGCCGGGGAACACCCTTGGGTGCTCGGGAAACCGTGGCGTACCGGACACCTTCGTCGTCGATCTCGGTGAAGTCCCCGCCCTTTTCGACCACGAGAACCGGCGTGCGCTCGGTGATATTCAGCCCGATTTCGTGCGGCCAGGAACGGACCACGTCAACTGTGTCGATCCGGGGCAATTCCTCGCGGAGTCGCGAGGCGATCGCGTCCGTGTCCACCGCGACCAGCTGGTCCCCGACGGGGACATCGGCGGCCTCACGCACTGCCCCGGGGGTCAGGACCCGGGTGCCGGACACGGACACCCGCTCCACCCGGGCCAGATCGGACCCGTACAGCAGCCAGAACGTGCCGCTGCCGAAGAAGACCAGGACGACCGCCAGGATGATGATCAGACGAAGTTGCCTCCGTCTCAACCGCCGCCGCGCAGGCGGCGGCCCGGACGACTCCCGCCGGCGTTCACCGCGCTCGGCGGTGGTCGATCCGGCCACAGCACTCCCTTTCCCGCGGCGCGGTTCGCCTCCGGGGTACCCCGGCCGGTGCCGGGAGGCCGACCGTGCTCAGCCCCTCGGGCCTCCGCACGCTCGGCCTCCCGGCACCGCCGCACCCCTTCGGCTCACTCGCCGGTGTCCTAGCGGTGACGTGAGGCGATCGCCTCGTACACCATGCCGACGAGCAGGTCGTCGGCGTCCCGGCGGCCGAACTCGGCGGCGGCGCGGGACATCTCGTACAGCCGGTGCGGGTCGGCCAGGACGGGCAGCACGTTCTGCTGGACCCACTCCGGCGTCAGCTCCGCGTCGTCGACCAGAAGTCCGCCGCCGGCCTTGACCACCGGCTGGGCGTTCAGCCGCTGTTCTCCGTTGCCGATGGGCAGCGGGACGTAGGCGGCCGGGAGCCCGACGGCGGAGAGTTCGGCGACGGTCATCGCGCCCGCGCGGCAGAGCATCATGTCGGCCGCGGCGTACGCGAGGTCCATTCGGTCCACATAACCTACCGGGATATAGGGGGGCATTCCCGGCATCTGCTGCACCTGGGGCAGTTCGTTCTTCGGGCCGACCACGTGCAGGATCTGGATGCCGGCCCGCTGGAGCCACGGCGCGACCTGCTGGACGACCTCGTTCAGCCGGCGGGCGCCCTGCGAGCCGCCGGAGACCAGCAGCGTGGGCAGGTTGGGGTCGAGCCCGAACGCGGCGCGGGCCTCGGGCCGCACGGCGGCCCGGTCCAGGGTGGCGACGGAGCGGCGCAGCGGGATCCCGATGTAGCGGGCGTCGCGCAGCTTGCTGTCCGGGGTGGAGACGGCGACCTTGGCCGCGTACCGGGAGCCGATCTTGTTGGCCAGGCCGGGGCGGGCGTTGGCCTCGTGGACGATGATCGGCACACCGAGCCGCTTGGCGGCGAGGTAGCCGGGCAGGGCGACATAGCCGCCGAAGCCGACCACGGCGTCCGCCTTGGTGCGTTCCAGGATCTGCTCGGTCGCCTTGATGGTGCCGCGCAGCCGGCCCGGGACGGTGATCAGCTCGGGGGTGGGCTTGCGGGGCAGCGGCACGGCGGGGATCAGCGCCAGTTCGTACCCGCGCTCGGGTACCAGACGTGTCTCGAGACCGCGTTCCGTGCCCAGGGCCGTGATGCCCACGGACGGATCCTGCCTGCGCAGGGCATCCGCGAGGGCGAGCGCGGGCTCGATGTGGCCCGCGGTTCCTCCGCCGGCGAGTACGACATGCACCGAAATTCACCGCTCTCCGGACGAGCGTGCCGCCGTGGCGCGCCGTCGCATCGTGTTCCATCTGTGGGGTCGCTGGGTACCCCGGTCCCGCTTTCTACCAAAGCGAGGTTGCCGCATCGCAAGCGCCGCCCGCGCAGCGGGCTCGTCACGCGCGAAGGCGATCAGCAGCCCGATGGCGAACATGGTCGGCAACAGGGCGGAGCCCCCGTAGGAGAACAGCGGGAGGGGAACACCTGCGATCGGCAGCAGCCCGAGGACCGCACCCATGTTGATCACGGCCTGGGCCGTGATCCAGGTGGTCACGCCTCCCGCGGCATACCTCACGAAGGGGTCCTCCGTGCGTCCGGCCACGCGGATACCCGCATAGCCTAGAGCCGCGAACAGGGCGAGTACCGACAGCGTCCCCGCCAGGCCCAGTTCCTCACCGGTGATGGCGAAGATGAAGTCGGTGTGGGCTTCGGGCAGTTGGCCCCATTTCTCCACACTCGCGCCGAGTCCGGAACCGAAGATCCCGCCGGACGCGAGGGCGTAGATCCCGTGCACGGCCTGCCAGCAGTCGACAGGGCCCGTCTGGGGTTCGGTGGCGCCGAGACAGGCCAGCCGGGCCATGCGGTTCGGGCTGGTCCTGATGAGGAGCGCGCCGATCAGCGCGGCGACGGTCAGCACGCCGGCGAACAGCCGGGTGGGCGCCCCGGCCAGCCAGAGCAGGCCGAAGAGGATCGCCGTCAGGATGATCGCCGTGCCCATGTCGCCGCCGAGCATGATCAGTCCCAGCAGCATGAAGGCGGCCGGAACGAGCGGCACCAGCATGTGCTTCCACTGGGACAGCAGCCGCCTCTCCTGCTTGCGGGCGAGCAGGTCGGCGCCCCACAGCACCAGGGCGAGCTTGCCGAACTCGCTGGGCTGGAGCTGGAAGGAGCCGCCGACGCCGATCCAGTTCTGGTTGCCGTTGACCTCCATCCCTATCCCCGGCACCTGCACCAGGACCATCAGGAAGACGGCGCCCGCGAGGATGGGGTAGGCCAGCGCCCGGTGCAGTTTCACCGGCATCCGGGAGGCCGCGAGCAGCAGCACGGCCCCGATGCCGGCGGCCAGGAGCTGTTTGCGGAAGAAGTACGAGCCGGGCAGCGACATCTGCAGCGCGGTGATCTGGGAGGCCGAGTAGACCATCACCAGGCCGAGCACGGTGATCAGCGCGCTGCCACCGAGGATCAGGTAGTAGGCGGTCAGCGGCCGGTCCCAGGCCTTGTAGGCCCGCGCGTGGAGGGCCCTGAGGGGGTTCTCGCGGGCCGGCCGGGGTGCGGCGGGGCGGTGGGGCGCCCGCCGCACGGGAGGCCGTCCGGTGCGGCTACCGGGCATGTCGGCCTCCGCTGTGCGCCCCATGGTGCCTCGACGGTCCCACGCGTCCCTCCCAAGGTCGCCCGGCACAGGCCGGCCGGGTCAGGCACCGAGTTCGCGCACCGCCTGTGCGAACGCCTCACCGCGCCTGTTGTAGTTGGCGAACATGTCCATCGAGGCGCAGGCCGGGGCCAGCAGCACCGTGTCGCCGGGCCGGGCGAGCCGTTTCGCCTCCTGGACAGCCTGGAGCATCGCCCCAGTGTCGGTCCGGTCGAGGTCGACCACGGGTACTTCCGGTGCGTGTCGCGCCAGGGCTTCGCGGATCAGCGCGCGGTCCGCGCCGATCAGGACGACGCCGCGCAGGCGCTTCGCCGAGCCCGCGACCAGTTCGTCGAAGGCGGCGCCCTTGGCGAGTCCGCCGGCGATCCACACGATCGACTCGTAGGCCGCCAACGAGGCCTGTGCGGCATGGGTGTTGGTCGCCTTGGAGTCGTCCACCCAGGCAACCTCGTCCACGTCGGCGACGTGCGCGATGCGGTGGGCGTCCGGGGTGAAGGCGCGCAGCCCGTCCCGTACGGCCGCCGCCGGCACCCCGTAGGCGCGCGCGAGGGCGGCGGCGGCGAGGGCGTTGGCGATGTTGTGCGGGGCGGGCGGGTCGACGTCGCCGACCTCGGCGAGCTCCTGGGCGTTCTTGTGCCGGTCCTCGACGAAGGCGCGGTCGACCAGGATGCCGTCGACGACACCGAGTTGGGAGGGGCCGGGGGTGCCGAGGGTGAAGCCGACGGCCCGGCAGCCCTCCTCGACGTCGGCCTCGCGGACCAGGTCCTCGGTGGCCTTGTCGGCCACGTTGTAGACGCAGGCGACCCGGTTGCCCTCGTAGACGCGGCCCTTGTCGGCGGCGTACGCCTCCATGGAGCCGTGCCAGTCGAGGTGGTCGGGGGCGAGGTTCAGCACCGCCGCCGAGTGCGCGCGCAGGGAGGAGGACCAGTGCAGCTGGTAGCTGGACAGTTCCACGGCGAGCACGTCGTACTGCTCGTCGCCGAGCACCGCGTCGAGGAGCGAGACGCCGATGTTGCCGACGGCCGCGGTGCGCAGGCCCGCCGCCTCGAGGATCGAGGCGAGCATCCGGACGGTGGTGGTCTTGCCGTTGGTGCCGGTGACCGCGAGCCAGGGCGGGGCGTCGGGGCCGCGCAGCCGCCAGGCCAGTTCGACGTCGCCCCAGACCGGGACGCCGGCCTGTGCGGCGGCGGCGAACAACGGCTTGTCGGGCTTCCAGCCGGGGGCGGTGACGACGAGTTCGGTGCCCTCGGGGAGGGTGCTCGCGGCCTGCTCGCCGAGGCGGACGGTGACACCGAGCCGTTCCAGCTCGGCCGCCTGGCTCCGGGCGCGCTCGTCGTCGCCGTCGTTGACGACCGTGACGTGCGCGCCGAGGCCGTGCAGCGCCCTGGCCGCCGGGACGCCGGAGACGCCGAGCCCGGCGACGGTGATGTGCCTGCCCCGGAACCGGTAGGGCTCCGGGGACTGCGATGCCACTGGTGCGGTCACTTGTCCGCTGCCCATCCCGCGTAGAAGATGCCGAGTCCGACGATCACGCAGATGCCCTGGATGATCCAGAAGCGGACCACGACAAGGACTTCGGACCACCCCTTGAGTTCGAAGTGGTGCTGGAGCGGCGCCATCCGGAAGACGCGTTTCCCGGTGAGCTTGAAGGAGCCGACCTGGATGACCACCGACATGGTGATGAGGACGAACAGGCCGCCCAGGATGGCGACCAGCAGCTCGGTGCGGGAGCAGATCGCGAGGCCCGCGAGGACGCCGCCGAGGGCGAGCGAACCGGTGTCGCCCATGAAGATCTTGGCCGGCGAGGTGTTCCACCACAGGAAGCCCAGGCAGGAGCCCATCAGCGCGGAGGCGACCACCGCGAGGTCGAGGGGGTCTCTCACCTCGTAACAGGCACCCGGGTTGGTCAGGGTCGTCGCGTTGGCGCAGGACTCCTGGAACTGCCAGACGCCGATGAAGGTGTAGGCGCCGAAGACCAGGACGGAGGCGCCGGTGGCCAGACCGTCCAGACCGTCCGTCAGGTTCACGCCGTTCGACATCGCGAGGATCATGAACAGCGCCCAGATGACGAACAGCACCGGGCCGATGGTCCAGCCGAAGTCGGTGATGAACGACAGCTTGGTGGACGCCGGGGTGTTGCCCCGGTTGTCCGCGAACTGCAGGGCGAGCACGGCGAAGGTGATACCGACGATCAGCTGGCCGGACATCTTCGCCTTGGCCCGCAGGCCCAGCGAACGCCGTTTGACGATCTTGATGTAGTCGTCCAGGAAACCGACCAGGCCCATGCCCACCATCAGGCCGAGCACCAGCAGACCCGAGAAGGTCGGCGACGCGTCGGCCTTGGGGTCCAGGGAGACCGTGACCAGTTTCGCCAGGAAGTACGCGGCGACCGTCGCCAGGATGAAGGCGATACCGCCCATCGTCGGCGTACCGCGCTTGCTGGCGTGCTCGCGCGGGCCGTCGTCGCGGATGTACTGCCCGTACCCCTTGCGTGCAAGCAGCTTGATCAGCAGCGGGGTGCCGACCAGCGTCAGGAAGAGGCCAATGACTCCTGCGAACAGGATCTGCTTCATCATCGGGCGACGACCTCACCCTCGGTACCGGTCGCGAGCAGCGCCTGCGCCACGCTCTCGAGACCGACCGACCGGGACGCCTTCACGAGAACGACGTCTCCCTGGCGCAATTCACTGCGCAACAGGTCGACAGCCGCCTGTGCGTCGGACACGTGCACCGACTCCTCACCCCACGAACCCTCGTTA
The DNA here is from genome assembly GCF_044540975.1 of Streptomyces sp. NPDC085927. Classification (NCBI taxonomy): domain Bacteria; kingdom Bacillati; phylum Actinomycetota; class Actinomycetes; order Kitasatosporales; family Streptomycetaceae; genus Streptomyces; species Streptomyces sp. NPDC085927. The sequence continues at coordinate 589,453 of NZ_JBITSN010000002.1, read as the reverse complement.
TATGCGCCCAGTTGCAGCCAGGCGGCTTCCCTGCCCCCGACCGCGACGAGCTTGCTGACGTTGAGCCGGACGGCGAGCCGTCCGACCGCGTCGTGCTCGGCGAGCGCCTCGTCCCCGAGCTCGGCCATCTTGCCGAGCACCGCCCACGTACGACGTCCTTTGCCCATGGCCGCGAGCGCGCGCAGGGCGGCTCGCATGGACTCGGGGTTCGCGTTGTAGGCGTCGTTGACGACCGTCACGCCGTCCGGGCGCTCGGTGACCTCCATCCGCCAGCGGGAGAGGGAGCCCGCTTCGGAGAGCGCGAGTGCGATCTCGTCTGCGGACATGCCCAACTCGTGGGCGACGGCGGCCGCGGCGAGCGCGTTCGACACGTGGTGCTCACCGTACAGGCGCATGGTCACATCGCTTGCACCGGAGGGTGTGTGAAGCCTGAACGACGGCTGTCCGCTGTCCGTGAGTCGCACGTTCTCGGCCCGAACGTCCGCTTCGTCGCTCTCTCCGAAGAGGAGCACCTTCGCCTTCGTGCGGGACGCCATGGCGCGTACGAGCGGGTCGTCCGCGTTGAGGACCGCGGTGCCGTCCTCGGGGAGGGCCTCGACGAGTTCGCCCTTGGCCTGGGCGATCTGCTCCCGGCCGCCGAACTCGCCGATGTGCGCGGTGCCCACGTTGAGCACGAGGCCGATCCTCGGCGGGGTGAGACCGGCGAGGTAGCGGATGTGGCCGATTCCGCGGGCGCCCATCTCCAGTACGAGGAACCGGGTTTCCTCGGTGGCGGTGAGCGCGGTCAGCGGCAGCCCGATCTCGTTGTTGAGGGAGCCGGGGGTGAAGACGGTCGGTGCCTTGCGCCGCAGCACCTGCGCGATGAGGTCCTTGGTGCTGGTCTTGCCGGCCGAGCCGGTCAGTGCGACGAGGGTGGCGCCGAGACGCCGCACGACGTGCCGGGCGAGGGCGCCCAGCGCGCTCTGGACGTCCTCGACGACGATCGCGGGCACCCCCACGGGCCGGGAGGCGAGCACGGCGGCCGCGCCCGCCTCGACGACCGCGGCCGCGAAGTCGTGGCCGTCCACGCGTTCACCGGCGAAGGCGACGAACAGGCTGCCCGGCACCACCTCCCGTGAGTCCCGCACCACCGGCCCGGTGACCGGGACGGACGGATCCGGTATGTCGTACGTCTGCCCGCCGACGACTTCTGCGATCTCGGCGAGGGAGAGGGCGATCACAAGTTCATCCCTGGGTCTGCTGAATAGCTTCGCGAAGCACCTGGCGGTCGTCGAAGGGACGCACCACCCCGGCGATGTCCTGTCCCTGCTCGTGGCCCTTGCCGGCGACCAGCACGGCGTCGCCGGGCTGTGCGCGGGCGACGGCGGCGGCGATCGCCGCGGCCCGGTCCTCGAAGACCTGCACCTCGCCGCGTTCGTGGGCGGGCACGGAGGCCGCGCCCTCCAGCATGGTGGCGAGGATCGCGAGGGGGTCCTCGGAGCGGGGGTTGTCGGAGGTCAGGACGGCGGTGTCGGCGAGCCGGGCCGCCGCGGCGCCCATCGGCCGCCGCTTGGTGATGTCCCGGTCCCCGCCGCAGCCGAGCACCACGTGGACCTTGCCCTCGGTGACCCTGCGCAGGGCGCGCAGCACCGATTCGACGGCGTCGGTCTTGTGCGCGTAGTCGACCACCGCGAGGTACGGCTGGCCCGCGTCCACGCGCTCCAGCCGGCCGGGCACGCCGGGGACGGCGGCGACGCCGTCGGCGGCGGTCTGCGGGTCCAGTCCGGCGGCGGCGAGGGCGACGATCGCGGCGAGGGTGTTGGCCACGTTGAAGGGGCCCGGCAGCGGCGAGCGGGCGGTGATCCGCTCGCCCTCGGGACCGATCACGGTGAACGTGGAGTCGGTGGGGCCGACCACGACGCCCTCGGCGCGCCAGTCGGCGTCGGGGTGGCCCTCGGCGGAGTAGGTGATGACGGGGACGCCGGCCTCCTTGGTGAGGCGGCGGCCGTACTCGTCGTCGGCGTTGACCACGGCGAGGCGGCTGCGCAGCGGGGTGAACAGCTGCGCCTTGGCCCCGAAGTAGTCCTCCATGTCGGAGTGGAACTCCATGTGTTCCGGGCTCAGGTTGGTGAAGACGGCGATGTCGAAGACGCAGGCGTCCACCCGGCCCAGTACCAGGGCGTGGCTGGAGACCTCCATGGCGACCGCGTCGACACCGCGTTCGCGCATGACGGCGAACAGGGCCTGGAGGTCGGTGGCCTCCGGCGTGGTGCGTTCGGACTTGATGCGCTCGTCGCCGATGCGCATCTCGACGGTGCCGATCAGCCCCACCCGTCGCTCACCACCGCCCTCGGCCGGCGGCGTTCCGCCCCGGCCCTCCTCGTCCGTGCCGCGGACGGTCTTCAGGCCGCCCTCGACGAGGTAGGCGGTGGTGGTCTTGCCGGAGGTGCCGGTGATGCCGATCTGGAGCAGGTCGCGGCCCGGGTGGCCGTAGATCGTGGCCGCCAGTTCGCCCATGCCCGCGCGGGGGTCGTCGACCACCAGGGCGGGCAGGCCGGCCGCGGCGACGCGTTCGGCGCCGCTCGGGTCGGTGAGCACGGCGACCGCGCCGAGGCCCGCTGCCTGGTTGACGAAGTCGGCGCCGTGCACGCGGGCGCCGGGGAGGGCGGCGTACAGGTCACCGGGGCGCACCGCGCGCGAGTCATGGGTGATGCCCGTGACGTCGGCGGTCCGCTGCGGCACGGTGGTACCCAGTTGACGGGCGAGTTCCGCGAGGGGGGTGGCGGTGACCCGCGCCGGCCGGGGCGGCCCGGGGAATGTCACGGGGTGGCCCTTCTGAGTGGTTTGGGACTGATCAGCGTGTGGCACGGCGGTGAGCGTACCGGGCTCCCCCGCCGCGGAGCGAAAGAGGGGGCCGTGCGCGGTGCCGTCCGGCGGGGAGCCGTGTCCGGCGGCGGGGTCCGCTACGGGGTGGGGGGTGTTCCGTTTCCCGGGGTCGGGAGTATTCCGTTTCCCGGGGTCGGGGGTGATCGTTGTCACGGGCTGTTCCTGGGTGGTTCCGTGCGGGCCGGACGCGAGGGTTCGCGTCCGGTCAGCGCTTGAAGGTGACCGGGAAGTTGGCCGGTTCGGCACCGGTCGGCGGCACCTGGAGGGTCTTGAGGGCGAACTCCATGACCTGCTTGTAGACGGGTCCGCAGATCTGGCCGCCGAAGTAACTGCCCTCGGTGGCGTTCTGGATGACGCAGGAGACGGTGACCCGGGGCTGGTCGGCGGGTGCGAATCCGGCGAAGGAGGAGGTGTAGCCGTGGTACTTGCCGGTGGCCGGATCCACGCGGTTGGCCGTACCCGTCTTCCCCGCCACCCGGTAGCCGGGGATGCGCGCCTTGGTGCCGGTGCCCTCCTCGTCGTCCACGACCGACTCCAGCATCCGGGCGAGCGTCTTCGCCGTCTTCTGGCTGACGACCCGTGTCTTCTCGGGCTTCGGGGCGGGGGTGAAGCTCCCGTCGGGCTCCTTGGTGCCGCGCACCAGTGCGGGTTCGACGCGTACGCCGCCGTTGGCGATGGTGGAGTAGACGGACGCGGCCTGCATGGCGTTGACGGACACGCCCTGGCCGAAAGGAATCGTGTACTGCTGGGAGGTCGACCAGGTGCCGGGCGGGGCGAGGATGCCCTTGGTCTCGCCGGGGAAGCCGAGTCCGGTGTGGCTGCCGAGGCCGAAGGCGCGCAGGTAGTCGTAGAGCACCTTGTTGGCGGCGGCCTGGGTCTTGCCGAGCTGGCCGGTGGCCAGAATGGTGCCGATGTTGCTGGACTTGGCGAGCACCCCGTTGAGGGTGAGGTACCAGGTCGGGTGGTCGACGTCGTCCTTGAACAGGCGGTCGCCGCGGTGCAGCCGGTTCGGCACGACGACATGCGTCTGCGGGGTGGCCGCTCCCTCCTCCAGCACGGCTGCCATGGACATGACCTTGGCGGTGGATCCGGGCTCGAAGGCGTCCTGGAGGGCCGCGTTGCCGAGGGCCGCCGGATCGGCCTCGGAAAGGTCGTTGGGGTCGAAGCCGGGCGCGTTGGCCATGGCGAGGACCTCGCCGGTGCGGGTGTCCTGGACGATGACGTAGCCGCGGTCGGCCTTCGACTTCTCCACCTGCTCGCTGATGGCGTTCTGCGCGGCCCACTGGATGTCGCGGTCGATGGTGAGCTCGACGTCGCTGCCGGGGACGGCCGGCGTCTCGCTGGAGTCCAGGGTCGGCACCAGACGGCCGCCGGACTGGGCGTAGCGGATCTTGCCGTCCTCGCCGGCGAGCCGCTTGTCCAGCTGGAGTTCGATGCCGCCGCCGCCCTTGCCCTCGGCGTTGACCCAGCCCAGTATCCCGGCGGCGAGTTCGTTGTTGGGGTACACCCGCTTGCTGGTGGGCACGGACAGGACGCCGGCCAGGACGTTGACGGAGGACGTGTCGGTCTCCGCCTTCTTGGCCAGCGCGGACTTCAGGTCCTTGATCTGCTGCCACACCTGGGGGGTCTGGCGGCTCGCGAGCTTGACGTAGCGCAGGGCCTTGTTGTCCGGCCGCAGCTTGTCGACCAGCTGGTCCTGGTCCTGGCCGAGGATCGGGGCGAGGAGGGCGGCGGCCTGTTCGGGACCGTCGGCGATCTCCAGTTGGTCGGGGGCGAACATCGTGGGGTCGGCGGTGATGTCGTAGGCGTCCTCGCTGGTCGCCAGGGCGACGCCGTTGCGGTCGGTGATCCTGCCGCGCTCGGCGTCCAGCACCTGGCCGACGTAGAGGCTCTGTCCGGCCTTCGCGGCATAGGTGTCGGCCTTGACGGCCTGCACCTGGAGCAGGCGTACGACGAAGACGCTCAGGACCAGGGCCAGCGCCAGGCCGATCAGGCGCAGCCGGGGGCGCGGGCTGCCCAGCCGGATGACCTTCGGGGCCGCCGGGCCGCCCGGCGGCCGGGGGCGGGGGCGGGAGGCCGGCCGGGGGTCACGGGCCTGCCGGGCGCCGGGACCGGGGCGCTGCCCGGCGCCCGGGCGGGCGGGCCGGGCGGGGCCGGGCACGCGGCGGCGGGGCGGTTCCCTGTCGGACACTTCCGTCACCTGCCGGGGGTCGATGCGGGGGTGGACGTGGGGTCTGCCGCCGCGCCCGGTACCGCGCCGGGCGCCGTGCCCGGGAGCGTGGCCGTCACGGTGGCCAGCGCCTCGGGGGCGAGCACCAGGGGGGCCCGGGAGGCGGCGGCGGGGCTGGGGACGCCCCTGACCTTGCCGTCGGGGTTCAGGAAGGCGGGGTCGCCGCCGGGCACCATGCCCAGCTCGCGGGCCCGGCGCTGGAGGGCGTCGGGGGCGGAGTAGGCGTCGATGTCCCGCTGGAGTGCCTGTTCCTCGTCGGTGAGGCTCTTCGTCTCCCGCTTGAGGTCGTCGAGCCGGAACGCGCCCTCGCTGAGGGCCGAGTTCAGCACCAGCAGCACGATCAGGCCGCCGCCCAGGAGGAGGACGACCAGCAGCACGAAGGGGGTACGGGCCGCCTGGGCCCGTCCCGTGGGGAGGAGCTGCGCGAGACGGGCCGCCCTCCCCCTCAGTTCGGGTTTCCTGCTCACTCACACTCCCCTGGGTTCGCCCGAAGCCTGCCTTCCGTGCCCGAGTGTCCCGCACGTCATTCGAGGTGCTCCCGGACGCGCTGGGCGCCCCGCAGCCGTGCGGGTGCCGCTCGCCGGTTCTCGGCGATCTCCTCCTCGGTGGGAAGTTCGGCACCGCGTGTCAGCAGCTTGAGCCGGGGCTGGTAGCGCTCGGGGACGATCGGCAGCCCGGGGGGCGCGGTGGTGGCGGCACCCGCCGCGAGTACCTGCTTGACCAGCCGGTCCTCCAGGGAGTGGTACGACAGCACGGCGATCCGGCCGCCGACGTCGAGCGCCCGCACCGCGGCCGGGATCGCCCGCTCCAGCACGGAGAGCTCGCCGTTGACCTCGATGCGCAGGGCCTGGAAGGTGCGCTTGGCCGGGTTGCCTCCGGTGCGCTTGGCGGCCTGCGGCAGCGCGTCCCGGATCAGCTCGACCAGGCGTGCGCTGGTGGTGAACGGTTCCTTCTCCCGCTCGCGCACCACCGCGGCCACGATCCGCTTGGCCTGCTTCTCCTCGCCGTAGGCGCGCAGGATGCGGACGAGGTCGCCGGGCGGGTAGGTGTTGAGGACCTCGGCGGCGCTGATGCCGGCCGACTGGTCCATCCGCATGTCGAGCGGGGCGTCCTGGGCGTAGGCGAAGCCGCGGTCGGCCTCGTCGAGCTGCATGGAGGACACGCCCAGGTCGAACAGGACGCCCTGCACGCGTGGGACGCCGAGCCGGTCGAGCACGTCGGGGAGTTCGTCGTAGACGGCGTGGACCGGGGTGGCGCGCTCGCCGAAGGGGGCGAGCCGCTCGCCGGACAGGCGCAGCGCCTCCTTGTCCCGGTCCAGGGCGATCAGCCGCGCCTCGGGGAACCGGGTCAGCAGGGCCTCGCTGTGGCCGCCGAGGCCGAGGGTGCAGTCGACGACCACGGCTCCCGGCTGCTCCAGGGCGGGTGCCAGCAGGTCCAGGCACCGCCGGAGCATCACCGGAACGTGCCGGGCCTGCCCGCCCGTGTTCGCATGCGCTTCGCGCCCCATGGGTTCTGGGCCCTCTTCTCAAGGTCCGGCGCGGCCGTGACGCACCGCCGGGTCCCCGCCCCTCCCCCGGTGTGGACGGGGCGGCCTGCCGGCGCCGGAGGCGACAGCCGGCCGGGAACGGGAGGAGGCCGAGCCGTACGTACGCGCAGCGCACGCGGGGAGATCTCCGGGACGCTGCCCGGTTCTCCGGGGGAAATCAGTGCAGCGGGGAGTCTCGCCTCCCGCTTCGCGTCACTTTAGTCCACGGTGTCGCCCGGTCAATCAACCGGCCTGTGCGGCGCGGCCCTCGGCGTGAGGACAGCCGCATCGCAGGCGAACCACTCGTGCGAGAGGACTCACGCCCCTCTTGTGGGTCATCTCACACCAAAGATGGATGACGTTCTTTGTCCTGTCTCACAGCGAGCCCCGACGGCAGGTGACCAGTACCGTCATGACTATGACGACTTCTGCATCGGTTCCCGCGGGTCCGGAAAGCGCGACAGTCGGCCAGGGCACGGTCACCGACCGTCTGGTGGACGCGAACGAGCAGTACGCCGGCGCGTTCGTCGATCCCGGGATGGACGCCCGGCCCGTCCTCCGTGTCGCCGTGGTGGCCTGCATGGACGCCCGGCTCGACCTGCACGCCGCGCTCGGTCTCGAGCTCGGCGACTGTCACACCGTCCGCAACGCCGGAGGTGTCGTCACCGACGACGTGATCCGGTCCCTGACCATCAGCCAGCGCGCACTCGGCACCCGCAGCGTGGTGCTCATCCACCACACCAACTGCGGTCTGGAGTCCCTTACCGAGGAGTTCCGGCACGACCTGGAGATGGAGGTCGGCCAGCGGCCCGCCTGGGCCGTGGAGGCCTTCCGGGACGTGGACCAGGACGTACGGCAGTCGATGCAGCGGGTGCGCACCTCGCCGTTCCTGCTGCACACCGACGACGTGCGCGGATTCGTCTTCGATGTGAAGACCGGTCTGCTGCGCGAGATCGACCCCGCCTGACCCGTCGGCCCGCTCCGAGGACGCCCTTCGCCGGGGATTCGCGCGCCCGTTCTCCGGATTTCACAAGGTCGAACGACATTCACAAATGTCGCACGACCTGACGTATCGCCGCCAGTTGTCCACAGGCGAGTGACACGAATCGGTAACGGCGGCAAGAATGCGGGAGTGGTGCCGTGTGGAACTTTTCCCGCACGGTGTCCGTGATTCGGGGTGGGCCGGTCCACACAGCAAGGCGTCGGCCCGGACATTTGGGGCCCCCGTTCCTTCGGAGCGGGGGGAAAGGCCGAGGAGGGCCGGGTGACGACCTATGACGATCGAGCGAGCCTCACTGATCTGACCGCCGTGGTCGAGCGCGTGCGGAGTTCGGTGGAGGGCGTGATCGAGGGCAAGCCCGAGGTCGTACGGCTCTCGCTGACCGTGCTGCTCGCCGAGGGACATCTGCTCATCGAGGATGTCCCGGGCGTCGGCAAGACGATGCTGGCCAAGGCGCTGGCGCGGTCCATCGACTGCTCGGTGCAGCGCATCCAGTTCACACCGGACCTGCTGCCGTCGGACATCACCGGTGTGTCCATCTGGGACCAGCAGCGCCGCGACTTCGAGTTCAAGCCGGGTGCCATCTTCGCGCAGGTGGTGATCGGCGACGAGATCAACCGCGCGTCGCCGAAGACGCAGTCCGCGCTCCTGGAGTCGATGGAGGAGCGCCAGGTCACCATCGACGGCACGACCTACCACCTGCCCAGCCCCTTCATGGTGGTGGCGACGCAGAACCCGGTCGAGATGGAGGGCACCTATCCGCTGCCGGAGGCCCAGCGCGACCGGTTCATGGCCCGTGTCTCGGTCGGCTATCCGAGCCCCGAGGCCGAGCTGGAGATGCTGGACGTGCACGGTGGTGTCTCCCCGCTGGAGGACCTCCAGCCGGTGGCGCACGCGCACGAGATCCTGAAGCTGATCGAGGCGGTGCGCATGGTCCATGTGGCCGAGCCGGTCCGCCGGTACGTGGTGGAGCTGGTCGGCGCCACCCGCACGCACCCCGACCTCAGACTCGGTGCCTCTCCGCGCGCGACGCTGCACCTGCTGCGCGCCGCGAAGGCGTCCGCGGCGCTGAACGGCAGGGAGTACGCGCTGCCGGACGACGTGCAGGCGCTCGCCGGGGCCGTCCTGGCACACCGGCTGCTGCCCACCGCCCAGGCCCAGCTCAACCGCCGCACGGCCGAGCAGGTGGTGCAGGAGATCCTGCAGCACACGCCGGTACCGGCCGCGGCCCCGCAGGAGACCGGCATCGGCGTGGGCCGCGGCGGCCCCGGGTACGGCCGGCAGCAGCCGCGGAGGCTGTGATGACGACCGCGGGATCGGTCCGCGCGGAGGGCGACCACAGTGACCGGGGCGGCCTGCGCACGGCTCTGGCCGGGCTGACCACCCGCGGGCGCTCCTTCCTGGCCGCCGGTGCGGCCGCCGCGGTCTGCGCCTACGTGCTCGGGCAGAGCGATCTGCTGCGGGTCGGGCTGCTGCTGGCGGTGCTGCCGCTGGTGTGCGCGGGCGTGCTCTACCGGACCCGCTACCGGGTCGCCGGCAGCCGCCGGCTCTCCCCCCCGCGGGTACCGGCCGGCTCCGAGGCCCGGGTGCATCTGCGGATGGACAACGTGTCCCGGATGCCCACGGGCCTGCTGATGCTCCAGGACCGGGTGCCCTACGTGCTCGGGCCGCGGCCCCGGTTCGTGCTGGACCGGGTGGAGGCGGGCGGGCGCCGCGAAGTGTCCTACCGGGTCCGCTCCGACCTGCGCGGCCGCTACCCGCTGGGCCCGCTGCAGCTGCGCCTGTCCGACCCGTTCGGGATGTGCGAGCTGACCCGGTCCTTCTCCACGTACGACACGCTGACGGTGATCCCGCGCGTGGAGCCGCTGCCGCCGGTGCGGCTGAGCGGTGAGGCCAAGGGGTACGGCGACGGGCGGCAGCGTTCGCTGGCGCTGGCCGGTGACGACGACGTGATCCCGCGCGGCTACCGGTACGGCGACGATCTGCGCCGGGTGCACTGGCGTTCCACCGCGCGCTACGGCGAGCTGATGGTGCGCCGCGAGGAGCAGCCGCAGCGGGCCCGGTGCTCGGTCCTGCTGGACACCCGGGCCGTCGCCTACGACGGCGCGGGCCCGGACTCGGCGTTCGAGTGGGCGGTGTCGGGTGCGGCGTCCGTGCTGACGCACATGCTGGAGCGGGGTTTCTCGGTGCGGCTGCTGACCGACACCGGCACGTCGGTGCCGGGCGAGGGCTCCGACGGGTTCGTGGGCGCGAGCCAGGAGTCGGCGGACGCGGCCGGGCTGCTGATGGACACCCTCGCGGTGGTCGACCACTCCGACGGGGCGGGTCTGTCCCTGGCGTACGACGTGCTCCGCGGCGGGAACGAGGGGCTGCTGGTGGCCTTCCTCGGTGATCTCGACGAGGAGCAGGCGGCGGTGCTCGCCCGGATGCGGCAGCGCAGCCGGGGAGCGGTCGCCTTCCTCCTGGACAGCGGGGCCTGGCTGCGGGAACCGTCGGGCGTGCCCGGTCCGTTGGACGGTGGCGGGGAGCGGCCGCGGATGCTGCGCGAGGCGGGCTGGACGGTGGTGAGCGTGCCACGGGGTGCCTCCCTGGAGGAGCAGTGGCGGCTGGCGGACCGGGAGCGTTCCGGCCTGGCGGCCGCGAGCGGTGGGGAGGGAGCAGGGTGAGTGGACGACTGCGGCTGACGGTTGCCTCGTGGGCGGCCACGCTGCTGGCCGCGTGCGCGCTGCTGCCGCTGGTCGAGCCGCCCTTTTGGATCGTGCAGGCGGCCTTTCTGCTGGCGGTGCAGTCGGGCGTGGGCGCGCTGGCCCGGCGGGTGCCGCTGGCGCGCCCGCTGACGGTGGCGGTGCAGGCCCTTGTCGCGCTCGTGCTGCTGACGCTGGTCTTCGCGCGTGAGCACGCGTTCGCCGGCCTGCTGCCGGGACCGGACGCGTTCCGCTTCTTCGCCGGGCTGCTCGACCAGGGCGGGACGGACGTCGGCCGTTATGCGATACCGGCGCCGCTGTCCGAGGGCATCCAGTTGATGCTGATCGGCGGCGTCCTGGTGATCGGGCTGCTGGTGGACGCCCTCGCGGTGACCTTCCGCAGCGCGGCACCGGCCGGGCTGCCGCTGCTCGCGCTGTACTCCGTCGCCGCGGGTCTGTCCGACGGCGGGGCCGACTGGCTGTGGTTCCTGCTGGCGGCGGCCGGCTATCTGATGCTGCTGCTCGTGGAGGGGCGCGAGCGGCTCTCCCAGTGGGGGCGGGTCTTCGGCGGGGTGGCGCAGGGCTCGCCCGGCGAGCCGGGCGGGGCCCGTGCCCCGGTGCGCACCGGCCGGCGGATCGGGGTGCTCGCGGTGGGCATCGCCCTGGTGGCACCGCTCGCTCTGCCCACCATGAACGGCGGCCTGCTGGACCCGGCGGGTTCGGGGGCCGGCCCGGGTTCCGGCGGGGGCGGCACGATCTCCGCGGTGAACCCGCTGGTGTCACTGCGCGACTCGCTGAACGTGAACGAGGACCGCCAGGTCCTGTCGGTGCGCTCCGAGGCGGAGAACGTCTCGGACCTGTATCTGCGGATCGTGTCCCTGGACGACTTCGACGGCACCACCTGGAAGCCGTCCAAACGGTCCATCACCACGGTGCCCGACGGTGCCTTCCCCACCCCGGCCGGTCTCGGCCCGGACGTCGAGCGCGAGGAGATCGGCACGACGATCTCGACCGCCGACTGGTACGGGCAGGACTGGCTGCCGATGCCGTATCCGCCGAGCGGCGTGGACATCAGGGGCAACTGGCGTTACGAACCGGTCGGGATGACGCTGGTCGGCGACCACGGCCAGGACACCCGGGGACTGACCTATCAGGTACGCAGTCTGAACGTGCGGCCCACGCCGGAGCAGCTGGCCGACGCGTCGGCGCCGCCGGCCGCCCTGGAGCGGGACTACACCGAGCTGCCCGACTCGCTGCCCGCGGTGGTGTCCCGGACCGCCCGCGAAGTCACCGAGGGGGCGACGAACGCGTACGACCAGGCGGTCATGATCCAGGAGTACTTCACCCTGAGGGGCGGCTTCGAGTACGACACCGAGGTCGACGTCGGCAGCGGCTCGGATGCGATCGCCCGCTTCCTGAGGGACAAGGAGGGCTTCTGCGTCCACTTCTCCTTCGCCATGGCGTCGATGGCCCGGTCCCTGGACATACCCGCCCGGGTCGCGGTGGGCTTCGCGCCCGGCACCCCGCAGGCGAACGGCACGGTGGCGGTGGGGCTGCGGGACGCGCACGCCTGGCCCGAGCTGTACTTCGAGGGCGTGGGCTGGACCCGTTTCGAGCCGACGCCCACGCGCGGTTCGGTGCCGGCCTACACCGTGCCGGACACCCCGGAGAGCACGCTGCCCGACCCGGCGCGGCCGTCCGAGGCGGAGCCCTCGGAACCCTCGGCCGCCCCGTCGGAGAGCGAGAGCTGCTCGGTGCAGCAGCGGCAGCTGGACGGCTGCGCGAGCGAGGCGCCCCTGGCGACGCTGCCCACGGACGGCGACGGGCCGAAGTGGTACGTGGTGCTGGCGTGGGCGCTGGGCGGTCTCGCCGTCCTCGTGCTGCCGCTGGCACCGATGCTGTGGCGGCTGCGGGCCCGTTCGGTGCGCCTGGGCGCGCACGGCCGGTCCGAGGCGGGCACGGCGGCGCACACCCTGGCCGTCTGGGACGAGCTGACGGACACGGCGTGGGACGTCGGTATCTCCCTGGACGAGTCGCTGACCCCGCGCAAGGCGGCGGCCCGGATCGTCCGGCTCGGCCGGCTCGACCCGGAGGCCGCGGCCTCGGTGCACCGGGTGGCGGATGCCGTGGAGCAGGTCCTCTACGCGCCGCGGCCGCGCCCGACGGCGGGCCTCGCGGACGACGTGCGCCGGGTGACGGACGGACTGAGGTCCGGGGCCGGCCGGGGCATGCGGCTGCGCGCGCTGTTCCTGCCGCGTTCCACTGTGCGGGTGGTCTGGGCGGTGTCGGCCCGGTGGGCCGCCGTGCGGGACCGCGTCCTCGCCCTGCGGCCGGCATGGCGCAGGCCCTCGCGGCAGCAGGGCTGACGGGCCTGGTCCGGGCCGGTCGGCGCCGGGCCCGGACCCTGCCGGGCAGGTGACCTGCCGGGCAGGTGATCCCGGCTGAACGGGTGCGCGGTGAGGGGCGGGACGACCGGAGGCCGTCCCCCGCCCCTCACCTTCGTAACGGTGCTCCTTGCCATGACCGGCGCCCGGCGTCGATCCGGGCGCGGAGCGGCCACGCGTGGGCCCGGGTGCGGACACGCGTCAGGGGGTGACCACCGAGCTGGTGGTCACCCCCTGACACATGCTCTTCGCGCAGGTCCTGGAGTGGGGTGGGGAGCTACTGCCCGCCGCCCTGTTCGTCGCGGCGGCGCTGCCAGCGCTCCTCTATACGGTTCATCACGGAGCGCCGCTGCCTGCCCTGCCGGCCGGACTGCGGCACGCCGGTGGAGCCGACGGCGCCGGCGACGTCGGCCGCCTGCTCACCGGGCTTGGGCGCCTTGCGCCAGCCGGTCACCGCGAGAACCGCGCAGCCCAGCATGACGAGGAAGCCCACCACACTGAGCCAGACCTGCTGGGCGACCATTCCGGCCATGAGGAGCGCAATACCTACGAGGAAGCCCACGATCGCCTGGTAGACCCGCCGACGGGTGTACGTACGCAGGCCACTTCCCTCGAGCGCCGACGCGAACTTGGGATCTTCGGCGTACAGCGCTCGCTCCATTTGCTCGAGCATGCGCTGCTCGTGCTCCGAGAGCGGCACGGCGTCCTCCTCATCGTGCAGTCGCCGGGGGCGACCCGGGGGGTCACTTCAGGATAGGCAGGGATTCGCCCCCATGAAACCCGCCCCTCTGCGCCAATCGGCCAACCGGCACCCGCCATGGGCGTCCCGGACCTCTCGAGGCTTCTCATTCCCCGATGGCCAGGCCGTCATGCCGGACGGTCTCCCTCGATCATACGGTGCCCAGCCGCCATTCGGGGGGCCTGTGGCGGACTCCATGCGCTGCGCGGCCGACGGACGCGTCGCTGATCAGCGACGCGTCACAGGCGGCTGCTCAGGCACCTTCGGCCCCCGGTGCCTCACCGAGCACATGGAGCTGGGTGGCCACGGAGTGGAAGGCGGTGAGTTCGGCCGCCGCGGCCTCCAGCTTCAGCAGCGCGTCGAGGGCGCCGGGCTCGGTGTCCACCAGCCCGCCGGGGACGAGGTCGGCGAAGACCCGTACGCCGTGCACGGCGCCGACCCGCAGGCCCGCTCCCTCGACCAGACCGCTGAGCTGCTCGGCGGTGAAGCGGTGCGGCACGGGGTCGCCGGTGCCCCATCGGCCGTTCGGGTCGTCGAGCGCCTGCCGGGCCTCCTTGAAGTGACCGGCCAGGGCGCGGGAGAACACGGCGCCCCCGAGGCCGGCGGCGAGCAGGCTGAGGACGCCTTCGGGGCGCAGGGCGGCCACGGTGTTGCGCACGCCCTCGGCCGGGTCGTCGACGTACTCCAGGACTCCGTGGCACAGCACCACGTCGTAGCCGCCGCGCTCGGCGACGTCGAAGAGGCCGTGGGCGTCGCCCTGGACGCCGCGGACCCGGTCGGCGACGTCGGCCTCGGCGGCGCGGCGCTCCAGGGCGAACAGCGCGTTGGGGCTGGGGTCGACGACGGTGACCCGGTGGCCGAGGCGGGCCACGGGCACGGCGAAGTTGCCGCTGCCGCCGCCGGTGTCGAGGACGTCCAGCGCCGGCCGTCCGGTCGCCTTGACCCGGCGCTCCAGGACGTCCTGGAGGACCTCCCAGACCACGGCGGTACGGAGAGCGGCGCGGGGGCGCAGGGTGTCCGACACGGCAGTTGACTCCTCGGCGCGGCACCGCCTCGTTCACGGCGGAGCGATCGGGCTGCCTCCCCGGTCCGGACAGGGAGCGCGGAGGCTTCAGGCGTCTTCCACCCTATTGCCTGCGCCGCATTGCCCGCGCCGCGCTGTCCCGCCACCGCCGGACGGGGCAGCGCGGCGCGGGGGCCGGGAGGAGCGCTCAGCCCGCGTCGGGCATCTCGCGGCCCAGGCCGCCGCCCGGGTCGTGACCGTCCGGGTGGCGGCCGCCAGGGCCATGGCCGTCCGGGGGGTCGGGGTGGTCCGCGTCGGTGCGGGGCTGCGGGAGGACGGGCTGGAGGACGAGCATCCGCTCGACCAGGCGCAGGAACATCGCCACGTCCCGTATCAGGTCGTCGGCGTCCCGCCCGCCGGCCGCGCCCCGGATGCCCGCTTCGGCGCGGGCGCGGCGCTGGGCGCCCGAGGCGAACAGGGCGCTCCATTCGGTGAGTTCGGGTGCGATCTCGGGAAGCACTTCCCAGGCGCTCCGGATTTTGCTCCGGGCCCTGGGCGAGGCCTCGGGCCGCCCCCGTGCGGCGAGCACGGCGGCGGCGGTGCGCAGGGCGGCGAGGTGGGCCGTCGCGTAGCGCTCGTTGGGGGTTTCGAGGACGGTGGCCTCGTCGAGACCGGCACGGGCCTGGGCGAGCAGGTCGAGGGCGGCGGGCGGGGCGGTGGCGCGGCGCAGCACGGGGTGGACATCGCTCGCGGGGCCGGTCAGTGAGGGGGCAGGGCCGGTGGCGCGGCGCCGGCGGGCGGCGGCTGCGGACGAGTGGGCCATGACGAACCTCCTGTCGTCTTCGTGACGGCTCTGTGGCCGTATGGGCTCATCGTGCGGTATGCCACTGACAATCCGTTCCGACCTGGGCTTTTGCTTCGATCGACTGTTCGGTGCCGGGCGGGCCCGCCACGGGGCGGAGCCTGTGGCGGGGCGGGCCGGCGGTGCTGTGAGAATCAGGGCATGGAACGCAGCAGCACCACGTCGGGCGGCAGCACCCGCCGCGAGGCCACCCGGCAGAAGCTCTACGAAGCGGCCGTCACGCTCATCGCGGAGCAGGGCTTCTCCGCCACCACCGTGGACGAGATCGCCGAGCGGGCGGGGGTCGCGAAGGGCACGGTCTACTACAACTTCGCGAGCAAGTCGGTCCTCTTCGAGGAACTGCTGCGGCACGGGGTCGGGCTCCTCACCGCCTCTCTGCGGGAGGCGGCCGAGCGGACGGCCGGGGCGGGCGGCAGCAAGGTCGACGCCCTGGACGCGATGGTCCGCGCGGGGCTGGTCTTCATCGACCGTTACCCGGCCTTCACCCAGCTGTACGTGGCCGAGCTGTGGCGCACCAACCGGGCCTGGCAGTCCACGCTGCTGGTGGTCCGGCAGCAGGCCGTGGCGGTCGTCGAGGACGTGCTGCGCGAGGGCGTGGACAACGGGGAGTTCAGTGCGGAGATCGACATTCCGCTGACGGCGGCGGCGCTGGTCGGCATGGTGCTGGTGGCCGCGCTGGACTGGCAGGCCTTCCAGCCGGAGCGCTCCCTGGACGACGTGCACTCGGCGCTGTCCCGGCTGCTGCAGGGGCGCGTGAGCGGCCACCGCTGAGACGGCGGACGGCCGTACCCGGCGGCCTGCGGCAGCCTGCGGCCGGCGGCCGGCCCGGGACACGAAAAGTGCCGGTCCGACGGTGGCTGCGTCCCCCGCGAGCCACTGCCGGACCGGCGCCTTCCTCGCTCCCCCGTACGTTCTCCCGTGGAACCCCCGTTGCGGTCGTTCCCCGGGTTCCCCCGTGCCTCGCTCCCGCCGACACGGCCGGCGGAAGGAGCGGATCGCGGGCCCGGACCGTTCCGGCGCCCCGTGTCGCCGGTTCCGGAGCCGTGCCCCTCTCCGTGGTCTCCACTCTCTCGTTTCCGCAGGTCGTGGCCCATCCGCGCGCGTACTCATCTCGGGCACTGGGTACGGGTACTCACTCCTGCGCACCCGGCCCCACACGGCACGGCCGCCGGCTGGTCACCGGGGCGTGGGCGACGGTACTCGGGTCCGGGGGCGGCCGTGGGGGCGGATAAAGTCCCTGACATGGCACGGATTGCGGTGATCGGCGCCGGGCTGGGCGCGATGGCGGCCGCTGCCCGGCTGGCCGTCGCGGGCCACCGGGTGACGGTGTACGAGCGGACGGACACGTACGGCGGCGCGCTGCGCCGGCTGGAGCGGGAGGGCTTCGCGTTCGACACCGGCCCCGGTCTGCTCCCGCTGCCGGCGGTCTACCGCGATCTGTTCCTGAAGACGGGCAAGGAGCCGCTGGAGGCCTGCGTCGAGCTGGTCCAGGTCGACCCGTCGTCGCACCACGTGTTCGCGGACGGTACGCGCGTCCCGCTGCCGAACGCGTCCCGCGCGGGTGTCGTCTCCGCCCTGGACGCGGCCCTCGGCCCTGCCGCCGCCGAGCGCTGGGGCGACTTCCTGGTGCGGGCCCGCGAGACCTGGGACAGGACCCGCAGACCGCTCCTGGAGGAGCCGTTGTGGCCCAACTGGCAGGTGCTGGCCGGGCGCGAGCCCTACCCGGCCGTCCCCCACAGGAGGCTGCTGCGCACGCGCACGGCGGGCACGCTCGCCGAGGTCGCCGCCTGGGAGCTGCGCGATCCCCGGCTGGTCTCCCTGCTGGAGGGCTACGCGCTCGAGCAGGGCCTGGACCCCCGGTCCACGCCGGCGAGCGCGGCGGTGCTGCCGTACATGGAGCACGCCTTCGGCACCTGGTACGTCCGCGGCGGCATGCGGGAGCTGGCCCGCGCGGTGTACGAGCGGTGCCTGGCCCGCAGGGTGGAGTTCCGTTTCGGCGCCGAGGTCACCGGGGTGCTGGAGAAGGACGGCCGGGTGGCGGGCGTGGAGTTCACCGAAGGTGCCTCCCCCGGCTCCGACGGCGGGGGCGGGGGCGGGGCGGTGGCCGAGGCGGATCATGTGATCGCCGGGGTGACGCCCGGCGCGCTGGACCGGCTGGCCCGGGGGGCGCGGGTGCGGGGCGAGGGCGAGGTCGCGGGCCGCCTCGGGACGGCGAGCCGTCTGACGGTGCTGCTGGCACTGCGCGGCGGACGTCCCGAGGGGACACCGCACCGGACGGTCGTGCACACCCGGGACCGGGAGGCCGAGCTGGAGTCCCTGTTCGGCTCCCCCGCGGGCCTGCCCGCGCACCCCACGGTCACGGTTCTGCGCCCCGACGACCCGGCCCTGGTCCCCGACGCGGACCATGAGGCGGTCACCCTCACCTCGGCGGTGCCCGCGGGGTCCGCGGGGCCGGGTCTGGACGAGCACGCGCACAACATGATCACCGCCGCCGAGCGGGCCGTGCCGGGCCTGCGCGACCGTCTTCTGCACAGCGAGGTCCGCACCCCGGACGACGTCGCGCAGGTGACGGGCGCGGAGGGCGGAGCGGTGCCCGTCCCGGCGCTCGCCGCGGCGGACGGGCGCCTGCTGCACCCGTCCAACAGCACCGGCATACCGGGGCTGTTGACGGTGGGCGGCTGGTCGCACCCCGGCGGGGGCCTCCCGCACGCCGGGATGTCGGGCGCGCTGGTCGCGGGCCTGATCGTGGAGGGGCCGGGGTTCCGCGGGTCCCAGTGAGCGGCGGCGGACCGGGGCGGCTCAGCGGCCGGAACGGATCACCGGCCGGGACCGACGGCCGCGGCAGGCCTGGTCGGACCGGGCCGGGCCGGCCGGGTCAGTAACGGTACTGCTGCTCGTCGTACCCGTTGCCGTTGCCGTTCCCGTTGCCCGGGGTCTGGCCCTGCTGGCCGTTGTCCTGGTACGGGTACGGCTGCTCCTGCGGGAGTTCGCCGCCGTACAGGTCGTCGGTGCTGCGCTGCTGCGGCACCCACAGGCCGCCCGCCGGGGTCTCCCCGCCGTAGCCGCCGCCGTACTGGTCCTGGCCGTAGCCCTGCTGGCCGTACTGCTGCTGTTGCTGCGGATCGGTGTATCCGGTGTCGTACGAGGTCCCGCCGTAGGTCGGGTTGCCGATGTACGGGTCGGAGTAGGCGGCGTACTGCTGCTGTTGGCCCGTGGTGTCGTAGGACTGCTGCTGGCCGTAACCGGAGTAGTCGTAGGCGTAGTTCTGGCCGGTGTCGTAACCCTGGTCGGTGCTCTGGGCGGTGGCCGCGTACTGGTCCTGGGCGGGGGTGCCGTACCCGTTGTCGCCGTAGACGCCGTAGGAGCCGGTGTCGTCGGGCATGGGCTGCGGCTCGTAGACGGCCGTGGTCTCGGCGGCCGTCTGCTGTTCGCCGCGCACCGGCGTGAACACGTCGTCGCGGTCGTAGTCGTCGGCTCCGTAGGAGTCCCGGTCGCGGCTCCGCTCGGCACCCTCGTCGCCGTTGGCCTCCAGGCCGGAGACCTCCAGGGTCGGCTCCTCCCGCCCGCGGTCACCACGGCCGCCCTTGACGGCGGACAGCAGTGGGGCGTTGACCGCCCAGCCGGCCGCGAAGCCGCGGCGGAACGACAGCGTGACGTAGGTCTGGCCGATCGCGAAGGCGATGGCACCCAGGCCGATCACGACGACCGACGGGATCAGCACACCGAGCACGACGCCCAGAAAGCCCGCGAAGGCGAGCAGCCGCCAGCGCAGACGTGCCTTGTACTGCAGCAATACCTCGCCGAGCAGCCACAAAGCGACCACACCGAACGCGATGTAGAGGACCGTCCAGCCCATGTACGCCCCTCTCCCAGTGGCCGCTACGCAGTGTGTCGTACGCCGGTGCGACCGGTCTAGGCCCGCGGTGGGTGATGCAGGCCCAGGTTCTCGTAGATTTCCAGCGTCGCCGTGGAGTTGTTCAGCGTGATGAAGTGCAGTCCGGGCACTCCCTCGGCCAGCAGCCGTGCGCAGAACTCCGTGGCGAACTCGATACCGATGGAGCGTACCGCCGCCGGATCGTCCGCCGCTGTGAGGATCCGCTCTTTCAGGGCATCCGGGAACGACGCGTTACTGAGCTGCGGCAACCTCTCCAACATCTTCACACTGGTCACCGGCATGACCTCCGGAATCACCGGTGTTCCGCAACCCGCCGCATCGACCCGGTCACGCAGGCGCAGATAGGACTCGGGGTGGAAGAACATCTGGGTGATCGCGTAGTCGGCACCGGCCCGGCACTTGTCGACGAAGTGCGCGACGTCCGTGTCCCAGTCGGACGAGCGCGGATGCATCTCCGGGAAGGCGGCGACCCCCACGCAGAAGTCGCCCGACTCCTTGATGAGCCGGACGAGTTCGGCGGCGTAGGTCAGGCCCTGCGGATGCGGGATCCAGTCGGCCCTCGGGTCGCCGGGCGGGTCGCCCCGTACGGCGAGCATGTTGCGGATCCCGGCGTCGGCGTACTGGCCGATGATGTTGCGCAGTTCGGCGACGGAGTGGTCGACCGCCGTGAGGTGGGCGACCGGGGTGAGGGTGGTGTCGGCGACGATCTGCTCGGTCTCGTGGACCGTGCCCGCGCGGGTGGACCCTCCGGCGCCGTAGGTGACGGAGACGAAGTCCGGAGCGACCGCCTCGACCCTGCGCAGCGCGCTCCAGAGGTTCCGCTGGCCCTTGGGGGTCTTGGGCGCCGAGAACTCGAACGAGTACGTCGTCTTTCCGGCAGCGAGCATGTCACGCACGGTGCGCGCGTGATCAGTCCTGACGGATGCTGTTCCGAGGGCCATACCGGCAGGTTAGCCAGGGGGCGCCGGTCCCCCAACCGGATGCGGGAGATTTGCCGGAATTGCCGACTTGTTGTCCACCCTTTGGACATGTGGTGACGAACAAGGGATGGGGGGCCGGGGTGGCGGGCGACGGGCCAGGCCGGCGGGCGGCGGGAGCGGTGCCGGCGGCGGACGACGGGCGCCGGCGGCGGTGTCAGGGGCGGACGCCCGGTGCCGTCTGCCGCAGCCGCCTCGCGAACTCGGCCGCCGCCGCGCCCGGGTCGTCCGCCTCGGTGATGGCCCGTACGACGACGACCCGGCGGGCGCCGGCCTCCAGGACCTCGTCGAGGTTGCCGAGGTCGATGCCGCCGATGGCGAACCAGGGGCGGTCGGTGCCGAGGCCGGCGGCGTACCGGACCAGGCCGAGGCCGGGGGCGTGGCGGCCGGGCTTGGTGGGGGTGGGCCAGCAGGGGCCGGTGCAGAAGTAGTCCACGCCGTCCTGCACGGCGGCCGCGGCGGCCTCGGACTCGGCGTGCGTGGAGCGGCCGATCAGGATGTCCTCGCCGAGGAGGGCCCGGGCCGCGGGGACGGGGAGGTCGCCCTGTCCGAGGTGCAGTACGTCGGCGCCGGCGGCGTGGGCGACGTCCGCGCGGTCGTTCGCCGCGAGCAGCTTGCCGTGCCGGGCGCAGGCGTCCGCGAGGACCTCCAGGTGCTCCAGCTCCTCGGCTGCCTCCATGCCCTTGTCCCTGAGCTGGACGATGTCGACACCGCCGGCCAGGACCGCGTCCAGGAACTCCGCGAGGTCGCCCTGCCGCTTGCGGGCGTCGGTGCAGAGGTAGACCAGGGAGTCGGCGAGGCGGGCGCGCGGGGCGGTGCCTGCGGCGGTGTCGGGCATGCGGGAGTCCCCCTGTGTGTAGGTGGCGTCCGGGCCGGCCGCGCGCGGGGCAGGCCCGGTGGGTCGTCGGCGGATGCCCCACGGCCCGTCGGGGCCGGCGGAGCACACGCCGCAACGGACCCTATGCCGCCGCGGCGACCGGGAGACCGGCCGCGGGCGGCCCGGCGGCCGCCCGGACCGCCGGGCCTTCCCGGCGCCCTGGGGCAGCGGCGCCGGGTGGCGGTTTCATGGCCGGCTGTACCCGCACGGGCGCGGCACGCGAAGAGGTGCGTACCGGTGCTTGTGCGGGTCCCGGCGTGCCGTCCCGGGGTCAGACGGCGAGCGCCTGGGCGCGGCGCTTCACCTCCGTGCCGCGGTTCTCGCTCAGTGCCTGCGCGGGCGTGCCCGGCAGGCTCTCGTCGGGGGTGAAGAGCCATTCCAGCATCTCTTCGTCCGTGAAGCCGTCGTCCCGCAGGAGCGTCAGGGTCCCGGAGAGGCCCTTGACGACCTTGTCCTCGTCGATGAAGGCGGCGGGGACGTGCAGTGCGCGGTTCTCACCTCGGCGTACGGCGATGAGCTGGCCTTCCTTGACCAGTTGCCGGACGCGCGTCACCTCGACGCCGAGCATCTCGGCGATGTCGGGAAGGGTGAGCCAGGCGGGGACGAGAGCATCGATCTTTGCGTCAATCTCGGTCACGGGACAAGCCTGCCATCTGGCACCGACAGCCGGAAGCCGGACCCCTCCACCTGGGCGGACGTTCAACCCGGACGACTGGATCCTCGGACTGCCGGCCGGGTGACCGGAGGCCGGGAGACCGGGAGACCGGGAAACCGGGAAACCGGGAAACCAAAAGCTCACGCCTTCGCCGACTTCAGGGGTCGTGCCGGGTCGGCCAGCAGCGTCTCGTCCATCACCGTGCCCGCCTCGATCAGCCGGCGCCCCTGGGCCAGGTCGCGGGGGCGGCCCACCGCCAGCAGCGCGACCAGCCGGGACGCGCGGAGCCAGCAGACCGTCCACGCCGGGCCGTCGGCCTCCCCGCGCCACACCGTCCGGTCGGCGTCCGCGTGGTGTCCGGCGTACTGGACGAAGCGTCCGAACTGCTCGGACCAGAAGTACGGCACCGGGTCGTACACCGCCGGGGGCTCACCGGTGGCCGACCCGATGATGTTCGCCGCGACCGTGCGCGGGCCCTGGAGGGCGTTGTCCCAGTGATGCACCAGCAGGCGTTCGCCGTACCGCCTCGAGGGGAAGGACGCGCAGTCGCCCACCGCGTACACGTCCGGCACGGAGGTCGTCAGGCGGGCGTCGGCGACCACCTCGCCGTGCTCGCCGAGCTCGACCCCCGAGCCGGCCAGCCAGGCGGTGGCGGGGCGGGCGCCGATACCGACGACGACGGCGTCCGCGGGCAGCCGCGAGCCGTCGTCGAGCACCACCGCGCCGGGTTCGACGCGCTCCACGCGCGCGTGCGTCCGCAGCACCACTCCCGCGTCGTCGTACCAGGCGGTCATCGGGGCGGTCGCCTCGGCGGGCAGCGCCTCGGCCAGCGGCCGGCCGGCGGCCTCCACGACGGTGACCGCGCAGCCCGCCTCGCGCGCCGCCGTGGCGAACTCCGCGCCGATCCAGCCGGCGCCGACGACCACGATGTCCTGCCGGCGCGCGAGCACCGGCCGCAGTCGTTCGACGTCGTCCAGGGTGCGCAGCAGATGGACGCCCGGAACCCCCTCCGCGCCCGGCAGCCGGACCGGTTCGGCGCCGGTCGCGACGACCAGGACGTCGTAGGGGACCGGCCCGGCCTCCGTGTCCAGCTCGTGGTCGGCGGGGCGCAGCCCGAACACCTCGCAGCCGAGCCGCAGTTCGATGCCGAGCGCCTCGAAGTCGACGTCGAAGGCGGAGTTCTCCGCCGTGCCGAGCAGCACCGCCTTGGACAGGGGCGGCCGGTCGTACGGCTGGTGGGGTTCGGCGCCGATCAGTGTCACGGTGCCGGTGAAGCCCTGCTCCCGGAGGGCGACGGCGGTCTGTACGCCGGCCATCCCGGCCCCCGTCACCACCACGCGCCGCGGTCCGGACGGTCCCCGTTCCTGCGTCTGCTCACTCACCTGATCACCATAGACACCCGTCCGGTGGCCGGTCAGTCCTCGGGAGCCGTGAGCTGTTCCACCACGCTGGTGCCGCTGCCCGGCTGCGACTCCCACTCCCAGGTCTCCTCCAGCCGCACCCGCCCGTCGGGCAGTTCCACGACCGTGGACCCGCAGTGTCCGCAGGAGGTGGTGCCGTCGCGCTTGAGCTGCACGTACCGGAAGTCCAGCCGGTCCCCCTCCCGGGTACCCACCAGGTGTCCGCGGACGACGTCACCGCCCGCGTACTCGGCCCAGATCTCGCCGTCCCGCTCGTGGTACGCGAACCGGGTGCGGGTTCCGACCTGGCCCGGCGCCTGGTCGGCGACGGGGGCGAGGACGAGACCGTCGAGCGAACCAGCCATGCGAAGACTCCCTACACGTTCGTTGATCCGGAGGCTAGGGTGGCCAACGTAAGACACTCGCGGGAGCCCGGACGCACCGGGCTGAGAGGGAGGCTGGCGGCCTCCGACCGTATGAACCTGATCCGGGTCATGCCGGCGAAGGGAGGGGCTGGACGCCCATGCCGCCCACACACACCTCGCAGCGCTCCCCCGACGTCCTCGTCGTCGGGGGCGGGATCATCGGCCTGGTCACGGCCTGGCGGGCCGCGCAGCGCGGGCTGTCCACGACCGTGCTGGACCCCGAGCCGGGTGCCGGCGCCGCCCGGGTGGCCGCCGGGATGCTGGCCGCCGTCACCGAACTGCACTACGGCGAGCAGACCCTGCTCGGTCTGAACCTCGCCTCCGCGCGCCGCTATCCCGACTTCGCGGCCGAGCTCACCGAGGCCGCCGGCCATGACCTCGGCTACCGCCGCTGCGGCACGCTCGCGGTCGCGCTGGACGCCGACGACCGCGCTCACCTGCGTGAACTGCACGTCCTGCAGCAGCGGTCCGGGCTCGACGCGCAGTGGCTGTCCGGACGGGAGTGCCGACGTCTGGAGCCGATGCTCGCACCGGGTGTGCGCGGCGGGCTGCGGGTGGACGGCGACCACCAGATCGACCCCCGGCGCCTGGCGGCCGCGCTGGTGACCGCCTGCGAGCGGGCGGGAGTGGAAGTGCGCCGCGCGTGGGCCGAGCGGCTCACCGTCGCCGGGGAGCGGGCCACGGGTGTGGTCACCGCCGACGGCACCGGGCTGAGCGCCGGGCAGGTGGTGCTCGCCGGGGGCAGCCTCAGCGGTCGGCTCGCGGGGATCCCGGCGGACGTGCTGCCTCCGGTACGTCCCGTGAAGGGGCAGGTGGTCCGGCTCGCGATGCCGGACCGGTTCGGCCCGTTCCTGAGCCGGACGGTACGCGCGGTGGTGCGCGGCAGCCATGTGTACCTGGTGCCGCGCGAGAACGGGGAGCTGGTGATCGGGGCGACCAGCGAGGAACAGGGCTGGGACACGACCGTCACCGCGGGCGGGGTGTACGAACTGCTGCGCGACGCCCACGCACTCGTCCCCGGGATCACCGAACTGCCGCTCACCGAGACCCGGGCCGGGCTGCGCCCCGGCTCCCCCGACAACGCGCCGCTGCTCGGCCCGTCCGCGCTGGCGGGGCTGGTCCTCGCGACCGGGCACCACCGCAACGGCGTACTGCTCACGCCGGTCACGGGCGACGTCCTGGCCGAGGTCCTGACCACCGGTGGGCTCCCGGCCGAGGCCCGCCCCTTCACCCCCCTGCGGTTCACCGCCGCCGCACTCACGGAGCAGCCCGCATGAACGATCCGGCGAATGCCACGACCGGCACCACCGTCACCGTCTCCGTCAACGGGGAGCCGCGCGAGGTGGCTTCCGGCACGGCGCTCGACGCGCTGGTCGCCACCCTGACCCCGGCTCCCTCCGGGGTGGCCGCCGCCCTCAACGAAACCGTCGTCCCGCGCGCGCGATGGCCGCTCACGTCCCTCTCCGAGGGGGACCGGGTGGAAGTCCTGACCGCCGTCCAAGGAGGCTGACCATGGCCGACGATCCGTTCGTTCTCGGCGGTACGTCCTTCACGTCCCGGCTGATCATGGGGACCGGCGGGGCGCCCAGCCTCGACGTGCTGGAGCGGGCGCTGGTGGCGTCCGGTACGGAGCTGACGACCGTCGCGATGCGGCGGGTGAACCCCTCGGTGCACGGCTCGGTCCTGTCGGTGCTGGAGAAGCTGGGCATCCGGGTGCTGCCGAACACGGCGGGCTGCTACACCGCCGGCGAAGCGGTGCTCACCGCGCGTCTCGCGCGGGAGGCGCTCGGCACCGACCTGGTCAAGCTGGAGGTCATCGCCGACGAGCGCACCCTGCTGCCGGACCCGATCGAGCTGCTGGAGGCGGCTCAGACGCTGGTCGACGACGGGTTCACGGTGCTGCCGTACACCAATGACGACCCGGTGCTGGCGCGGAAACTGGAGGACGCCGGCTGTGCGGCGATCATGCCGCTCGGGTCACCGATCGGGTCGGGGCTCGGCATCCGCAACCCGCACAACTTCGAGCTGATCACGCAGCACGCGCGCGTGCCGGTGATCCTGGACGCGGGCGCCGGTACGGCGTCGGACGCGGCGCTGGCGATGGAACTGGGGTGCGCGGGGGTGATGCTCGCCTCGGCGGTGACGCGGGCGCAGGAGCCGGTGCTGATGGCTGCCGCCATGCGCGGTGCGGTGGAGGCGGGGCGGCTGGCCCGGCGGGCGGGGCGGATCCCGCGGCGGCACTTCGCCGAGGCGTCGTCTCCCGCGGAAGGCCTCGCCGCGCTGGATCCGGAGCGGCCCGCGTTCTGAGGGGGCCGCCGTCGCCGGGTCGTTCTCCGCCCACGCACCGCCCGTTTCCGGTCGGCCGGGAGGCCGGGGCTTCTCGTGGGGGTGCGCCCGTGATCGCACCCGTCCCGGGCTGCGTGGGTTGCGTCACAGGTCGGCTGCAGTCGCGGACCGATCCGCGACGAAGCGGTCGGGGGTGTCGGCGGCTGCTCGTAGACTCGCTGCGTGGACACGACCCTTCAGGACCCTCTGGTCGGGCAGGTGCTCGACGGTCGGTATCGCGTCGAGGCGCGTATCGCGGTCGGCGGGATGGCCACGGTCTACCGGGCCGTGGACACCCGCCTCGACCGCGTGCTCGCGCTCAAGGTGATGCACCCGGCGCTCGCCGCCGACGGCTCCTTCGTCGACCGGTTCATCCGCGAGGCGAAGTCGGCGGCCCGTCTGGACCATCCGAACGTGGTGCAGGTCTTCGACCAGGGCACCGACCGGGGGTACGTGTACCTGGCGATGGAGTACATCGCCGGCTGCACCCTGCGGGACGTGCTGCGCGAGCGCGGGGCGCTGCAGCCGCGCGCCGCGCTGGACATCCTGGAGCCGATGCTGGCCGCGCTCGGTGCCGCGCACCGGGCCGGTTTCGTGCACCGTGACATGAAGCCGGAGAACGTCCTGATAGGGGACGACGGCCGGGTCAAGGTCGCCGACTTCGGCCTGGTCCGGGGCGTGGGCACGGTGACGAACACCACCGGCTCCGTGCTGGGCACGGTCTCCTACCTGGCACCGGAGCAGATCGAGAGCGGTACCGCCGACCCCCGCGTGGACGTCTACGCGTGCGGCATCCTGCTCTACGAGATGCTGACCGGCGAGCGGCCGCACGAGGGCGACTCCCCCGCGATCGTGCTCTACAAGCATCTGCACGACGACGTGCCGCCGCCGTCGGCCGTCGTCCCCGGTCTGGCGTACGGGCTGGACGAGCTGGTCGCGTCGGCGACCGCGCGCAACCCGGAGGTCCGTCCGTACGACGCGGTGGCGCTGCTCGCACAGGTCCGCGAGGCCCGCGGCGGCCTCGACGCGGCCGAGCTGGACGCGGTACCGCCCCAGGCGCTGTCGTCGGAGCACCACAACGCGGACGACCGTACGAGCGTCATCCCGCGCGCGCTGACCTCCCCCACGCCCGGCTTCGCCCGCGCGGGGGGACCCCCGTCCCGCCCGCTGCCCGTCGACGAGGACGACGGGCAGCGGGGGCACGGCGGCGGTGCCGACCCCCGCCACCGCACCAGCCGGCTCCGGACCCCGGCGCCGCTGCCGCCCCGGCGCGGACCGGGGCTGCGCGCTCCGGCGCTGCTGCGCGGCCCGATGACGATCGTCGTCGTGGTGCTGCTGGTCCTGGGGGCCGGAGCGGGCGTCTGGTACATCAACTCGGGCCAGTTCACCAAGGTCCCGCCGCTGCTGGCGAAGACCGAGAAGGAGGCCCGGGACCGGCTGGCGGAGGCCGGGCTGGACGTCGGCCGGGTCGAGGAGGCGTACAGCGACTCCGTGAAGCGGGGCACGGTGGTCCGTACGGACCCGGAGGCGGGCGCCCGTATCCGCGGCACCGACTCGGTCTCGCTGACCCTCTCCAAGGGGCCCGAGACCGTGAAGGTGCCCGATGCGGACGGCGTCGCGCTGGACAAGGCACGGTCCGCGCTGAAGAACGCGGGCCTGGAGCCGGGCATGGTCACCCGGGAGTTCAGCGAGGACGTGGCCAAGGGCTCCGTGGTCTCCACCCGGCCGGCGGGGGGCACCGAGGTCCGTGCGGGCTCGGCGGTGGCGCTCACCGTGAGCAAGGGCAACCCGGTGGACGTCCCCGACGTGACCGGCCAGGACCCGGCGGACGCGCGCGCCGCGCTGGAGGAGGCCGGCCTCGAGGTGGAGGTCGCCACCGGGCGGATCACCTCCGAGCACGACGCGGGCCGGGTGGCCCGGCAGAGCCCGGAGGCGGGCGACGAGGCCGTCGAGGGGGACACCGTGACGCTGACGCTGTCCAAGGGACCCGAGATGATCGAGGTTCCCGACGTGGTCGGCGACAGCGTGGACGAGGCCACGGAGACGCTGGAGGCGGCCGGGTTCCGGGTCGAGGAGGACCGCGGGCTGCTCGGCCTGTTCGGCGACACCGTCAAGGGTCAGTCCGTGGCGGGCGGGGACACCGCGCCCGAGGGCTCGACCATCACCCTCAAGATCCGCTGAGCCGTTGAGCCGCCGGCCCGGTGAGCTGCCGTTCCGTCGGTCCGGCGGCGGTCGCCGGGCGGCGGCATGACACCCTGGAGGGGTGAAGAGTCACCTGTCCGGCCCTGTCCGCAACCCGGTCGGCGGTCATGTCCCCGTCGCCGGCGGTCTGCATTCCGTCGGTCTGCCCTACGCCCGTGAGCTGCGCGCGGAGGCCGTTCAGGTCTTCGTCGCCAACCCGCGCGGCTGGGCGACGCCGACCGGCAGCCCGAAGCAGGACGAGGCCTTCCGCGAGGCGTGCGCGGCCGAGTCGATCCCGGCGTACGTGCACGCCCCGTACCTGATCAACTTCGGGTCCCACACCCGGGCGACCGCCGAACGGTCCGCCGAGTCGCTGCGGCACTCGCTGCGGCGCGGGCGCGAGATCGGGGCGCTGGGCGTGGTGGTCCACACCGGCAGCGCGACGGGCGGACGGGAGCGGTCGGTGGCGCTGGCGCAGGTACGGGAGTACCTGCTGCCGCTGCTCGACGAGCTCACCCATGACGACGACCCGTTCCTGCTCCTCGAGTCGACGGCCGGCCAGGGCTCCTCCCTCTGCTCGCGGACCTGGGACTTCGGGCCGTACTTCGAGGCGCTGGACGCCCACCCGAAACTGGGCGTCTGCCTGGACACCTGCCATGTCTTCGCGGCCGGCCACGACCTGACCGGGCCGAGCGGGATGCATCAGACGCTGGATCTGCTGGTGGACACGGTCGGCGAGGGACGGCTGAAACTGATCCACGCCAATGACTCCATGGATGTGGTCGGCGCCCACAAGGACCGTCACGCGAACATCGGCGACGGCCATATCGGCGAGGACCCGTTCCGCGCGTTGATGACGCACCCCGCGACCGAGGGCGTCCCGCTGGTCATCGAGACGCCCGGCGGCAAGGAGGGCCACGCGGCGGACGTGGAGCGGCTGAAGAAGCTCCGGGAAACGCCGTAGTCCCCTGCGGTCCCGAAAGGACGCGCGCCGGACCGGCTCAGAGCTCGGGCCCCTCCCCGGGCTCCTCCTGGTACGAGTAGCGCTGTTCCTTCCAGGGATCGCCGACGTTGTGGTAGCCGCGCTCCTCCCAGAAACCGCGGCGGTCGGTGGTCATGTACTCCACTCCGCGGACCCATTTGGGTCCCTTCCAGGCGTACAGATGGGGGACGACCAGACGGAGCGGAAACCCGTGCTCGGCGGTCAGCAGTTCGCCGTCCTTGTGGGTGGCGAAAAGGCTCTGCTCGGACGAGAAGTCCGCCAGGCGCAGGTTGGAGCTGAATCCGTACTCGGCCCAGACCATCACATGGGTGGCCTCTGGCGCGGGCGGGGCGAGCTCCAGGAGGGTGCGGGCCGGAATGCCGCCCCATTCGGCGCCGAGCATGCTGAACTTGGTGACGCAGTGCAGGTCGGCCACGACACTGCGGTACGGCAGGGCCGTGAACTCCTCGTGGTTCCAGCAGTGCTTGTCGCCGTCGGCGGTGGCGCCGAACACCCTGAACTCCCAGCGCTCGGGCCGAAACCTGGGCACCGGCCCGTAGTGCGTGACCGGCCAGCCCCTCTGCAGCCGCTGTCCCGGCGGGAGCTCGAACCGTGCCCCCTCCTCCGCTGCGCGCTCCCCCGATTCGCGTTCCGCCGGCTGACCCATGCTTCCATCCTGACAGACCCGGTGTAATGCATCGGACCGGGACCCCACGAAACCGGGCAATACAGCTCAAATAGCAGTAAGTGCACCCTTACTTACTAAGTCCATGCTTACTGGACGATCTTCTCCACCGGTGGAATCATGCGGCGCATCTGGCCCGTTCATCCGTACGGAAGGAGCCTCTGCGATGCAGGGCGACCCCGAAGTCATCGAATTCCTCAATGAACAGCTGACCGCCGAGCTGACCGCGATCAACCAGTACTTCCTGCACTCGAAACTGCAGGACCACAAGGGCTGGACCAAGCTCGCCGAGTACACGCGCGCCGAGTCCTTCGACGAGATGCGGCACGCGGAGGTCCTCACCGACCGCATCCTGCTGCTCGACGGCCTGCCCAACTACCAGCGGCTCTTCCACGTGCGGGTCGGGCAGACGGTGACGGAGATGTTCCAGGCCGACCGGGAGATCGAGGTCGAGGCCATCGACCGTCTGCGCCGGGGCGTGGAGGTCATGCGCAACAAGAACGACATCACGTCCGCCAACGTCTTCGAGGCGATCCTCGCCGACGAGGAGCACCACATCGACTACCTGGACACCCAGCTGGAACTCATCGAGAAAATGGGCGAGGCGCTGTACCTGTCGACGGTGATCGAGCAGTCCCAGCCGGACCCCTCGGGCCCGGGGACGGGCGGGTTCTCCACCCACTAGCCCGACAGGGGCTCACGCGGCTTCGGGGAGCTCCGTCGCGAGGGGTGGCCGGCCCTGGTCGGCCAGCTCCCGGCGGGGGCAGGCCCCACGGCCGAGCAGTGCCTGGATGCGTCGCACGCAGCCGCCGCAGTCGGTGCCGGCCTTGCAGGCGGAGGCGATCTGCCGGGGAGTGCAGGCACCGGCATCCGCGTGACTCCTCACCTGTTCCTCGGTCACTCCGAAGCAGCTGCAGACGAACACGCGGTTCACCTCCCGACGTAGCGTGGGTCGTGCCGTCCCGACCCCTGATCGGTGAGGCAAACCTAACCTTACCCGTCACCCGGAGGGCACAAAAGCGGGTGGGGACGGATTTCGTGTGATCCGCACCCCACCCCTCGCCGTTCCGGCAGGTGAGCGGCGGGTGACCGGTACCGGTCACCCGCCGCTGCCGGTGCCTACTGGTCCCGGTACATCTCGGCGACGAGGAACGCCAGGTCCAGCGACTGGCTGCGGTTGAGCCGCGGGTCGCAGGCGGTCTCGTAACGCTGGTGCAGATCGTCGACGAAGATCTCGTCGCCACCGCCCACGCACTCGGTGACGTCGTCGCCGGTGAGCTCCACGTGGATGCCGCCGGGGTGGGTGCCGAGCCCCTTGTGGACCTCGAAGAAACCCTTCACCTCGTCGAGCACGTCGTCGAAGCGGCGGGTCTTGTGGCCGGAGGCCGCCTCGAAGGTGTTGCCGTGCATCGGGTCGGTCACCCAGGCGACGGTGGCGCCGGAGGCGGTGACCTTCTCGACCAGCTCGGGCAGCTTGTCGCGGATCTTGTCCGCGCCCATGCGGACGATGAAGGTCAGCCGGCCGGGCTCGCGGTCCGGGTCGAGACGCTCGATGTACTGCAGCGCCTCCTCGGCCGTCGTCGTCGGGCCGAGCTTGATGCCGATGGGGTTGCGGATCCGCGAGGCGAACTCGACGTGCGCGTGATCCAGCTGCCGGGTGCGCTCGCCGATCCACACCATGTGCGCGGAGACGTCGTACAGCTGTCCGGTGCGCGAGTCGACGCGGGTCAGCGCCGACTCGTAGTCCAGCAGCAGCGCCTCGTGCGAGGAGAAGAACTCGACGGTCTTGAACTCCTCCGGCTCGGCCCCGCAGGCCTGCATGAAGTTCAGCGCCTGGTCGATCTCGCGGGCGAGCTGCTCGTAGCGCTGGCCGGACGGGGACGACTTCACGAAGTCCTGGTTCCAGGCGTGCACCTGGCGCAGGTCGGCGTAGCCGCCGGTGGTGAAGGCGCGCACCAGGTTCAGCGTGGAGGCCGAGGCGTTGTACATCCGCTTCAGCCGCTCGGGGTCCGGGACACGGGCGGCCTCGGTGAAGTCGAAGCCGTTGACGGAGTCGCCCCGGTAGGTGGGCAGCGTCACGCCGTCGCGGGTCTCGGTCGACTTGGAGCGCGGCTTGGAGTACTGGCCGGCGATCCGGCCCACCTTCACCACGGGCACGGACGCGGCGTACGTCAGTACGGCGCCCATCTGGAGCAGTGTCTTCAGCTTGGCCCTGATGTGGTCGGCGGACACCGCGTCGAAGGACTCCGCGCAGTCGCCGCCCTGGAGGAGGAACGCCTCTCCCTTGGCGACGGCCGCCATCCGGGCGCGCAGCTGGTCGCACTCGCCCGCGAAGACGAGCGGCGGATACGACTCGAGGTCCGCGATCACTGCGCGCAGAGCCTCGGTGTCGGGGTACTCGGGCTGCTGCGCCGCGGGCAGGTCTCGCCAGGTGTTGCCAGCGCTCGGGCTGGTCTTAGCGTTCACGGTCACGTCTCAACATTACGGGGTGGGATGGTGCCTTCCGGGCGATGCCCAGCAAGTGAGACGCAGAACGTGTTCCGTGACCGGACGGCGGGCGCGCCGGGGCCGTGCGCGGGGCCTGTGCTCGCGGGACATGCGCTAGGGTGCGTGCCATGTCCGCGCTCTCGACCCGGAACGGTTCGGCTCAGAACCCTTCCGCCCCGAACTGGTGGTGGCCCGCTTCTCCGGCGGCCCACTGACCTTGTAGCGCGTACGCAAGACTTCGCGAAGGCCGCCCGAGGGGCGGCCTTCTGCGTTCGCGGACCGCGCGACGCGTGCGGGTCGGCCCTCCCACACCGAGGGACCACGACCGATGAACCGACCGATGGACCGGCCGACGAGCCTGCTCGGCCTGCTGGACGATCCCCGCCCGTTCGCCCTGCTGCGCCGCCGCACACCCGGCCACGACGACGCCGTGGTGGAGCTGTTGCTCGGCCCCGTCACTCCCCGTGACCGTCTGGCCGACCTTCCCGACGAAGGGCTGGCGCTCATCCCCTTCCGGCAGATCCGGGAGCGCGGTTTCGACGTGCGCGACGACGGCACCCCGCTGCTGGTGCTCACCCCCGAGGAGCGCCACGAGATCCCGCTCGCCGAGGCCCTGGAGCAGCTGCCCGCGCACGACGTACGGGTGGAGGGCGGTGGCTTCGACGTCGACGACGACGAGTACGCCGGGATCGTCGGGCGGGTGCTGCGCGAGGAGATCGGGCGGGGCGAGGGCGCCAACTTCGTGATCCGGCGGACGTACGAGGGGGAGATCCCCGGGTTCGGCCGGGCCGACGCGCTGGCGCTGTTCCGGCGGCTGCTGGTGGGCGAGCGGGGCGCGTACTGGACGTTCGTGGTGCACACCGGGCAGGAGGCGGGAGGGCGGACGCTGGTCGGGGCGAGCCCCGAGGTGCATGTGCGGGCGTCCGGCGGGACGGTCGTGATGAACCCGATCAGCGGCACCTACCGCTACCCGGCCGGCGGACCGACCCCCGAGCATCTGCTGGAGTTCCTCGCCGACCGCAAGGAGACCGAGGAACTGTCGATGGTCGTCGACGAGGAACTCAAGATGATGTGCACCGTCGGCGACATGGGCGGGGTCGTGGTCGGGCCCCGGCTGAAGGAGATGGCGCACCTCGCGCACACCGAGTACGAGCTGCGCGGCCGGTCCTCGCTGGACGTGCGGGAGGTGCTGAGGGAGACCATGTTCGCCGCGACCGTCACGGGGTCGCCGGTGCAGAACGCCTGCCGGGTGATCGAGCGGCACGAGTCCGGCGGGCGCGGCTACTACGCGGGGGCGCTGGCGCTGCTCGGCCGGTCCGCGGGGGGCGGGCGGGACGGGGCCGTCGGGGCGCAGACCCTCGACTCCCCCATCCTCATCCGCACCGCCGACATCGACGCGGCCGGGCGGCTGCGGGTGCCGGTCGGCGCCACCCTGGTGCGGGGCTCCGACCCGGCGGGCGAGGTCGCCGAGACCCACGCGAAGGCGGCCGGGGTGCTGGCCGCGCTGGGGGTGCGTCCCGGGCGGCCGCGCGAGGAGTCCGTACGGCCGCGGCTGGCGGACGACCCCCGGGTGCGGGCGGCACTGGACGGACGGCGGGCCTCGCTGGCCCCGTTCTGGCTGCGGATGCGGGAGCAGCGGCCCTCGCGCGGCCCGGTCGGCCGGGCCCTGGACGGTCAGGTCCTGGACGGTTACGCGCTGGACGGCCGGACGCCGGACGGTCATGCGCCGGACGGTCATGCGCTGGTCGTCGACGGGGAGGACACGTTCACGGCGATGCTCGCGCATGTGCTGCGCGCGTCGGGGCTCGCGGTCACCGTCCGACGGTACGACGAACCCGGGCTGCGGGAGACGGTGCTCGGGCACGACGGCCCGGTCGTGCTGGGCCCCGGCCCCGGTGACCCGTCCGACACGCAGGACCCGAGGATGCGGTTCCTGCGCGGTCTGACCGCCGCGGTGATCGGGGCGGACCGGTGCCACGGCGTCCTCGGTGTCTGCCTCGGCCACGAGCTGATCGCGGCCGAGCTGGGTCTGGAGACCGTCCGCAAGGAGGTGCCGTACCAGGGGGCGCAGACGGAGATCGACCTGTTCGGGCGGCCGGAGACGGTCGGCTTCTACAACAGCTTCGTCGCACGCTGCGACGACGAGGCGGCGGCGGAGCTGGCGGCGCACGGCATCGAGGTGAGCCGCACGGCGGGCGGCGAGGTGCACGCGCTGCGCGGACCCGGCTTCGCGGCGCTGCAGTTCCACCCCGAGTCGGTGCTCACCCTGAACGGCGCGGCGATCGTCGCCGAACTGATCGGTCAGCTGCGCGGGACCAGGACGTTCTCCGAGCGGCGGCCCTCGGTGTAGTCGAGGACGTTGGCCACCGTGGTGTCGATGATCTGGCCGACGGCGTCCACGGTGTAGTACGCCTGGTGGGAGGTGACCAGCACGTTCGGGAAGGTGACGAGGCGGGCCAGGGTGTCGTCCTCGATGGCCTCCAGGGACTTGTCGAGGAAGAACAGGCCCGCCTCCGCCTCGTACACGTCCAGTCCGACGCCGGCGAAGCGGCCCGCGCGCAGTTCGGCGACGAGGGCCGCGGTGTCGACGAGTCCGCCGCGGCTGGAGTTCACCAGGATCGCGTCGTCCCGCATCGTCTGCAGGGCGGCTCCGTCGATCAGGTGGAGGGTCTCCGGCAGCAGCGGGACGTGCAGGCTGACCAGGTCGGACTCGGCGAGCAGCTGTTCCTTGGGGACGTAGGTCATGCCGAGGTCCCGGCAGGCGGGGTTCTCGGCGACGTCCCAGCCGAGCAGCCGCATGCCGAAGCCGTGCGCGATCCGGGTGAACGCCTCGCCGATCTTGCCGGTGCCGATGACGCCGGCGGTGCGGCCGTGCATGTCGCGGCCCATCAGCCCGTCGAGGCGGAAGTCGAAGTCGCGGGTGCGGGTGGAGGCGCGGACGATACGGCGGTTGACGGCCATGGCGAGGGCCCAGGCGAACTCGGCGACCGAGTGGGGCGAGTAGTACGACACCCGGGCGACCGTCAGGCCGAGCCGCTCGGCCGTCTTCAGGTCGACGTTGTTGAAGCCGGTGGACCGCTGGGCGATCATCCGGGTGCCGCCGGCCGCCAGGCTCTCCAGGACTCCGGCGCCGAGGTCGCAGTTGACGCTGGTGGAGATCACCTCGTGGCCCGCCGCGATGGGGGCGGTGTCCTCGTTGAGGAAGACATGCAGGCCGCGCACCTCGTGGTGCCCTTGGAAGGCCCGCTCGATCAAGGGCTTCTCGTCGGCCTGCACACCGAACGCGAGGATCTCCACAGGGTCCCTCCCAGGGTCGTGCCGGGAACTCTCCGTACGCGACAGCTGCCGCATGCGCGAATATACGGGGCCGGGGGCGGGCGCGCCCGGGCCGGACGGGGCAGGCGCGGCGCGTTTCCGGCCCCCGGGTCCCGGGTCCGGCCGGAAGGGCCGACCCCGGGGGGACCGGGGGGACCGGGGGGACCGGCCGGCCGGTGCTACGCGTCGTCCAGGCCGCGTTCGATGGCGTAGCGGACGAGTTCCACGCGGTTGTGCAGCTGGAGCTTGCCGAGGGTGTTCTGCACGTGGTTCTGCACCGTGCGGTGGGAGATGACGAGCCGTTCGGCGATCTGCTTGTAGCTGAGGCCCTTGGCGACCAGGCGCAGCACCTCGGTCTCCCGGTCGGTCAGCCGGGGTGCCTTGGACGCGCCGCTGTCCGGAGCGGGTGCCGGGTCGGAGGCCAGCCTGCGGTACTCGCCGAGGACCAGTCCGGCCAGGCCCGGCGTGAACACCGGGTCGCCCACGGCCGTGCGGCGCACCGCGTCCTGCAGGTCCTGGGTGGAGGCGGACTTCAGCAGATAGCCGGTGGCGCCGGACTTCACCGCCTCCAGGACGTCGGCGTGCTCGCCGCTCGCCGAGAGCACCAGCACCCGCAGCGCCGGGTTCGCGGCGACGACCTCCTTGCAGACCTGGACGCCGGGCTTGCCGGGCAGGTTCAGGTCGAGGACGAGGACGTCGGGGGCGACGGCCTTGGCGCGGCGCACGGCCTGGTCGCCGTCGCCCGCGGTGGCGACCACCTCGAAACCGGACTCGGACAGGTCCCGGGCGACGGCGTCGCGCCACATGGGGTGGTCGTCGACCACCATCACCCTGACCGGGGCCTGTCCGCCCCCGCCCGGCGCTCCGCCCCGCTCTCCGCCCGTCTCTCCGGCTGCCGTGTCGGTCATCGCTGCTCCGCCTTCCCCCGTACGTCCTGTTCGTCGCTGTGGCGCTTGGGCACCTTCAGCTCGACCTCCGTGCCCTGGCCGGGCACCGAGATCAGTTCCGCGCTGCCGCCGAGGTCGCGCAGCCGCCCCCGGATCGACAGGGCCACCCCGAGCCGCCCCTCGCCCTCGGCCTGGGCGAGCCGGCCCTCGGGGATGCCGGGCCCGTCGTCGCGGACGGTGACGATCACCTCGTCCGGTTCGTCCTCGACCAGGATCCAGGCGCGCGCGTCGGGCCCCGCGTGGGTGCGTACGTTGTCCAGGGCGGCCCCGACAGCGGCGGCGAGTTCCCGCGCGGCGGCCGGCGCGAGCGGCACCGGAGCCCCGGGTTCGGCGAGGCTGACGAGGGCGCCGGCGTACGGGGCCAGCAGGGTGCGCAGGTCGACGGGGACGGCACCGGTGCCGTCCCCGTCCTCGTCGGCGGTCCCGTCCGCGGTGCGCGGGTCCGCCGCTCCCCCGGCCGCGTCCTCCGCCCCTCGGGGGAGGGGCACCAGGCCGCCGGAGACCAGGGTGCGCAGCGCCACCTCCTGTTCGCCGGCCATCCGGCCCAGCTCGGCCGCCTCGCCGCCGATCACCGCGCCGCGCCGCTGCACCATCGCGAGCACCTGGAGCACGCTGTCGTGGATGTCCCGCGCGAGCCGCTCCCGCTCCCTGGTCGCGGCCTCGATCTCCAGGGCGCGGGCGAGGGTGCGCTCGGAGGCGCGGGCGACCTCGACGACATAGCCGATGGCGATGGACGCGACCCAGACGAGGATCACGTTGTGCACGGTGTCGCGGGCGGGGCCTCCGCGCTCGATCAGGTTGGCGACGGCGACCAGCGTGGAGGCGAGGGCGGCCCAGCGCCAGCCGCCCTTGATGGCGAAGGCGAGCACCGCGCCCGCGGTCCATATCGACGGCATGGTCGGGCCGCCGGCCGCGATCCGCTCCGGGGCGTCGGCGACGGGGGTGAGCAGGATGCCGGTGAGCGCGACGGTCAGGTCGGCGGCGAGGAAGCGTCTGGTGCAGGCGGCCGCGTTGGCGACCCGGGGCAGGGTGGCCAGTGTCCATACGGCCAGCAGGGCGAAGTAGGCGACGGCGAGCCAGGGACGCTCGAACCTCTCGTAGGCGGTGGCGAACAGGCCGACCGCGTACACCATGGTGAGGACCCGGTAACCGGCGAGCGCGCGCCACAGCGGCTGCTCGACCGACATCCTCATGACTCTCTCGCGCCTGGGCATGTCTCCCCCACCCTTCGACCCCCGGCCCCCGCCCCCGCCCGCAGGCCCTAGGGGTCGGACCGCCGCTGCTCGGCAGCCTGCTCCCTCTGGGCTTCCTTCTCCGCTTCCTCGCGGAGTTCCTTCTGAAGTTCCTTCGCCGCTTCTTTCGCCGCTTCCTTCTCCGCCTTCTCGGCGCGGGCGAGTTCGGCCTTCTCCGCCTTCTCGGCGTCCTTCTCGGCCTTCGCCGCCTCCGCGAGCTGCCGCTTCATGGCGGTCGCGTACATGTCGACGTACTCCTGGCCGGAGAGCTTCATGATCTCGTACATGACCTCGTCGGTCACCGCGCGGAGCACGAAACGGTCGTGCTCCATTCCCTGGTAGCGGCTGAACTCCAGCGGCTTGCCGATGCGGATGCCCGGCCGGATCAGCTTCGGGACGACCTTCCCCGGCGGCTGGACCTTCTCCGTGTCGATCATGGCGACGGGGAGCACGGGCGCGCCGGTGGCGAGCGCCACGCGTGCGAGGCCACCCGGCTTGCCGCGGTAGAGACGTCCGTCGGGCGAGCGGGTGCCCTCCGGGTAGAGGCCGAACAGCTCGCCGCGTTCGAGGACCTCTATGCCGCTCCTGATCGCCGCCTCACCGGCTCCGCGCGCGCCGGAGCGGTCCACCGGGAGCTGCCCCGCGCCCTTGAAGAAGGCGGCCGTCAGCCGGCCCTTCACCCCCGGTGTGGTGAAGTACTCGGCCTTGGCTATGAAGGTGACCTTGCGGTCGAGGACGGCCGGCAGGAAGAAGGAGTCGGAGAACGACAGGTGGTTACTGGCCAGGATGGCGGGACCCTCGGCGGGGACGTTCTCCAGGCCCTCCACCCAGGGCCTGAAGGCAAGCTTCAGCGACCCTCCGACGGTGACCTTCAGCGCGCCGTACAACAACCGAGTGCCTTCCTCTTTGTGTGGGTCAGACCCTAACCCGGAGTCCCGTCAATGGCTCCGACGACCCTGGTCGGTGTCAGTGCGGTCGCGTACGGTGAAGGTCCTGCAACCCGTGTGCAGCCCGTCGACTCCCTCGACTCCTTTCTTTCCACGATGTCCACGACTCCGAGGACTCTTACGACCGGGAGGCCGAAAGTGCCGCTCCTGACCGGAGCCGAGCCGTATCGCCACGAGGGCGGGGAGACCGCTGTCCTCCTCTGCCACGGCTTCACCGGTTCGCCTCAGTCGCTGCGCCCGTGGGCGGAGCATCTCGCCGAGCACGGCCTGACCGTCTCGCTGCCCCTGCTCCCGGGGCACGGCACCCGCTGGGAGGATCTGCGGACCACCGGCTGGCAGGACTGGTACGCGGAGGTGGACCGCGAGCTGCGACTGCTGCGGGACCGCTGTTCGCGCGTGTTCGTGGCCGGCCTGTCCATGGGCGGCGCGCTGGCCCTGCGCCTGGCCGCGCGGCACGGCGACGCGGTGAGCGGCGTCATGGTCGTCAACCCGGCGAACCGGGTGCACGGCGTGGCCGCGCACGCCCTCCCGGTGCTCCGTCATCTCGTCCCGGCGACGAAGGGCATCGCGAGCGACATCGCCAAGCCGTCGGTCGAGGAACTGGGCTACGACCGGGTGCCGCTGCACGCGGCGCACTCCCTGCGCACCTTCCTGCGCCTGCTCGACGGCGAGCTTCCCCAGGTCACC
The DNA here is from genome assembly GCF_044540975.1 of Streptomyces sp. NPDC085927. NCBI lineage: Bacteria > Bacillati > Actinomycetota > Actinomycetes > Kitasatosporales > Streptomycetaceae > Streptomyces > Streptomyces sp. NPDC085927. The sequence goes on along the minus strand of NZ_JBITSN010000002.1, from coordinate 550,144 downwards.
CAGCCGCTGCTGCTCCTGCGCAGCCCGCAGGACCATGTGGTGCCGCCCGCGGACTCGGCCCGGATCCTCGGCCGCGTCTCGTCTCTCGACGTGACGGAGGTCCTGCTGGAACAGAGCTACCACGTGGCGACGTTGGACCACGACGCGGAGCGGATCTTCCAGGAGAGCACCGCGTTCATCGGGCGGCTCGCACCCGGCACCGTCAAGGAGCCCGGTCTCGGCAAGGAAGGGACGACCACAGGTGGCTGAGCACGACTCCGACCGCGAGGACCGCGAAGGGCGTGAGGACCAGGAGGCCCGCGAGGCGCGCGAGGCGCGTGCGGGCCGGGGGCGTGACGGCAGCGGCCCGGAGCGTCAGGACCAGGACGTCCCCTTCGACGAGGACGCCGCGTGGGAGGCGATCGTCGCCGGATACGGTGACGAGCCGCAGGACCCGGCGGGTGCCAAGCCGTTCAAGTCGGTCGAGGACCTGGCACTGCTGGAGTCCGACACCAACACCGACACACGGACCGAGGCCGCCGACGACGGGGCGCCGGCCGAGGCGCCGACGCGGGCCGGGGACAAGCCGGTCAAGCCGCTGGGCGGTTCGGTCGCCTTCGCCCCGGGCGTGGGCGGCCCGCGCGACTACAGCGTGTCCGAGCCGTCGGAGAGCGACTTCGACGACGGCGACGAGGGCCACTTCGTACCGCCGGAGCCCCCGCCGCTGCCCGAGACCGACGTCACGTCCAAGTTCGCGTGGCTGGGGGTCCTGGGCGGTCCGGTGCTGCTCCTGCTGGCGGTACTGCTCGGCTGGGAGATGACCTGGTGGCTGACCACGCTGTGCATCGGCGGCTTCCTGGGCGGCTTCGGCACGCTGGTGATGCGCATGCGCACGGACGACGAGGACGACGACCCGGGCCGGGGCGCGGTGGTCTGAGGGCGCCCGGGATCAGGCGGCCGGGACTCTGAGGGCGGCCAGGACCGGAAGGTGGTCCGTGGCCGCCCTCAGGTCGGTCCCGGTCACCCCGGGCTGACCGTGCGGCACCCCGCAGCCCAGGACCTCGACGCCCTTGGTGGTGAAGAGCGCGTCGATGCGCTGGTGCGGATCGGCGGGGGTCGAGGTGTACTCGCCGCCCCAGGGCGCCGCCGCCCAGCAGTCCGTCAGCTGCTCGCCCGCCAGCCGACGGAAGGTACGGCCGTCCGGCCGCTCGTTCAGATCGCCGCCGGCGACCGCGTGCTCCACGCCCATCTTGGCGAGCCGGTCCAGGAGCATGCCGCCCTGTGCGTACCGCTCGTCCTTCTGCAGCGACAGATGGCAGCTCAGCACGCCCAGCCGGGCCCCGCCGAACCGTACGACGGCGGTGGCGAAGCCGCGCCGGTGCAGTCCCGGGGTGAGCGGCAGCAGCACGTCCTCGGTGCGCTCGACGGTCCCCCGCAGCGAGCACAGGATCGCGGGACCGGCGGCCGTGGCGCCCCCGGAGAGGACCACCAGCCCGGTGGCGGAGGCCAGCCGGGCCAGTTTCTTGCGCCAGCGGAAGAACCGCGGCGCCTCCTGGATCAGGACCAGATCGGGGGCGCACGCGGTGATCACCCGGGCGAGGGCGTCCGTGTCGTCGTGCATCGACCGGATGTTGTAGCTCAGGACGCGGATCACGGCCGAACCGTCGGACTCGGTCCGGGAGTCGGGCAGCAGCGGGGTCGTCGCCATGCGGGTCAAGATACGCCGACCCGCACGACCGGAAGCGCCCTGCGGGCCGGCACCGGCACGAAGTGAACCGGTCGGCGACCCGCGCACCCGGGGGGATCACGCCACGCGGACGAGGGGAGCGCGGACCGCTGCCCGCCCTTCTCCTTGAAGGCGCGCACGGTCCCGGCGCGCAGGGAACGGCTGCCGGGAGGGCTGCCCGGCGCCCCGGGCCGATCGGGCCCTGGCTATCGTGACGGTCACGATCGCAGGTCAACTCCCGGGCGCGACAAGGGGAATCACGGTGGAGCAGCAGGACGCGGGCATGGACACCTCCTTACGGATCGACACCGGCAAGCCGCATCCCGCGCGGATGTACGACTGGTTCCTCGGCGGCAAGGACAACTACCCGGTGGACGAGGAGCTGGGCCGGCAGCTGGTGGGGTTCGCGCCGGTCATCCCGGTCATGGCGCGGATGAACCGGGCTTCGTGCACCGTGCCACCCGCTGGGCGGCCGGCCAGGGGGTGCGGCAGTTCCTCGACGTCGGGACCGGTATCCCGACGGAGCCGAACCTGCACCAGGTGGCCCAGGAGGTCGCTCCCGACGCACGGGTCATGTACTGCGACAACGACCCGATCGTGCTGGCCCACGCCGGAGCGCTGCTCCGGGGCGCCCCCGAAGGGGTCGTCGACTATGTGCAGGCGGACGCCCATGACACCGCCGGCATCCTGGAACGCGCCCGCGGAACACTGGACTTCGGCCGGCCCGTCGCCCTCTCCCTGATCGCGCTGCTGCACTTCATCGGCGACGAGGACGGGGCCCACGAGCTGGTGGAACGCCTCAAGGAGGCTCTGGCGCCGGGCAGTTACCTGATCATGTCCCACCTCACCCCCGACTTTCACCCGGAGGAGGCCTCGCGGAAGGTCAGCGACCTGTACAAGGCGGGTGGACTCACCATGGACATGCGCAGCCGGGAGAGGTTCGCCCGCTTCTTCGAGGGGCTGGAGCCCGTGGAGCCGGGCATCGTGGCGGCCGAGGACTGGCATCCGGAGCTGAGGGAGCCGGTCCCCGGCCAGGAGAACGTCCTCAGCGGGTCCTACGTGGCGGTGGCACGCAAGGAGTGATCCCGGCACGGGGACGCCCTCCCGGGCGGGGACGGCGTCCCGTGCGAAAGTGCGCGGGCACCCGCGCACCGGGCTCGCCCTCCTCCGAGAACGGCGGCGCCCGCCGTCCCCGGAGGGGTCGGGCGGGCGCCGCCGTGCACGGGGGTGGGTGGGGAGGTCACATCACCGGATCGGGTTCCCGGGCCAGGTCCGCCGCGCCCACCAGGCCGGCCTTGTTGCCGAGCTCGGCGGCCCGGACGTCGGCGACCGGGCGCCAGTTGCCGCCCACCAGCCAGCGCTTGTACGACTTGCGGATCGGGTCGAGGAGCAGTTCCCCCTCGTCGGAGAGGCCGCCGCCGACGATGAAGGCGGAGGGGTCGAAGAGGGAGGCGAGGTCGGCCAGGCCGGCGCCGACCCAGCGGGCCAGCTCGCGGTAGGAGTCGACGGCCACCGGGTCGCCCTGCCGGGCGGCCATGGAGACGTGCTTGCCCTCGATGCCCTCGGGGGTGCCGTCGCCGAGGGCGAGCAGCGTCTCCGCGTTCTCCGGGGTCGCGTTGGCGCGCTGGGTGGCGTACCGGACGAGGGCGCGGCCGGAGGCGTACTGCTCCCAGCAGCCCTGCGAGCCGCAGCCGCACAGCAGGCCGTCCGGGACCATCCGGATGTGCCCGAACTCGGCGGCCACGCCGAAGTGGCCCCGGCGCAGCTTGTTGCCGATGATGACGCCGCCGCCGAGGCCGGTGCCGAGCGTGATGCAGATGACGTTGCGGTGGCCCTTGCCGGCGCCGAACTTGTACTCGCCCCAGGCGGCCGCGTTCGCGTCGTTCTCCACGACGACCGGGAGCCCTACGCGGGCCTCGACCTTCTGCTTCAGCGGCTCCTGGCGCCAGTCGATGTTGGGGGCGAAGTACACCGTCGAGCGCTGGCGGTTGACGTATCCGGCCGCACCGATTCCCACGCCGACGATCTCGTTCCCCGCGCGTGCTCCCTCCACCGCGGAGGCGATGGCGTCCACGATGCCGTCGGGCGTGCCCGGGGTCGGCACCTTGTGGACCGAGAGGATGTTGCCGTCCTCATCGACCACGCCGGCCGCGATCTTGGTGCCGCCGATGTCGACGCCGATGGTGAGTCCCATGAATCCCTCAGTTCCGGTCGAGCCCCGCTACCGCCCACGGTACCCGAGGCCCTGAGGTCGGCTTCCCTGTACGGGACACCTGCGCGGGCCTCCGGGGCCCTTCCGGAGGATCTTCGCCGGCCCGGGTCCCCGGGCCGTCACCGTTCCTCAGTCCAGGTCGATGCGCTCCCCGCCGGGGCCGGACTCGTCGCCCCGGTCACGGCGGTGGTCCCCGCCCGTGCCGCCGCCGTCGCCGCCGCGCTCGCGGCTCCCGTCCGCGGTGCCCGTGGTCCCCTCGGTGCCCTCGGCGTCCTTGGCGTCGTCCGGGTCCCAGGGGCGGGTGTCGCGGGTGGTCCAGCGGCGCTCCTGGTCCTGGACCGCGGAGCGGTAGGCGGCGAGGAGTTCGTTGCCGGCGGCGGCGAGGTGGTCGAAGACGTCCGGGTTGCGTTCGACGACCGGTTCCACGGCCGCCTTGGCCTGCTGGACGACCTGACGCACCACCTGCTGCGCCGCCGGTCCGGCGACCGCGCCGAACAGCGGCGACCCGAGCCCGGTGAGCCGGTCGAGCTTCTCCGCGACCACGTCCGCGAGCTTGCGCAGTTCCTCGGCGGCCGACGCGGGGGGCGGTCCGTACTGAGCGCGGCGGCGGGCCTGCTCCGCCTCGAGGTCCTCGGCGCACGCCGTCGCCCAGGCGTCCGCGTCGACGGACCGTACGTCGGAGTCACCGGGCCGTCCGTCGTCGGTGGCGGCCGTGCGCGCGTCGGACGCGGAATCGCCCACGGGCTCGTCCCCGGTGTCGTCGGGCGGGGGGAGCTGTTCGCTCATGACGGACTCCTGACTACGGTCGGCCCCTCCGACGGTACCCGAACGGGGGTACCTGCTTCACGGGGTGCGCGGCCACAGCCGCGGATCCGGCCGGAACCGGATGCGCAGTTCGTCCTCGCGCAGGGCCGCGCCGTCGACGGTGCAGCGGCGCAGCGCGGAGGGCAGCGGGACCGTCCGCCGGAACGGTCCGGCGGTGACGGCGATCTCGTCGCCGTGCCGGATCAGGTCCAGTTCCTCGCGCCGGGCGCCGGGCAGCGGGATGTGCCAGACCAGGACGCCGTCGTCGGCGAGCCGGTCGATGACGGGCCACTCGGCCGTCACGGGCCCCGCCTTGTCGCCGGAGGCAGCGGATGCGACGGGTGCGGCGGGCACCCCGGGTACGGCGAGCGCGGTCAGGTCGTCCGGGCCGCGCGGGTCGCGGCCGAGGTGGGCGACGGGGCGGACGTCGTACGTCTGGCGCCACTCGTCCAGCGTCTTGCGCTGCTGGGCGACCGGACCGGCGAGCCAGCTGTCCTCGACGCTCTCGGGCAGCACCCGGCCGGCGACCAGCACGTCGGTGCGCAGTGTGCGCAGGGCGAGGCCGAGTCCCGCGGTGCGTACGGCGGCGGCGCCGGCGGGGCCGGGTTCGGCGACCAGCCGTACGGTGGTGTTCCGGTCGGCGAGGACGGCTTCGACGGCGGCCAGTTCGGTGTCCCACCGGGCGGCCGTCCCGTACAGCCATTCCGCGGGCATCGGGACTCCGGCGAGGCGGCCGAGCACGGGGCGCAGGGCGCGGGCGGCCTGGCGTTCCGGCGGGAGCAGCCTGCGCATGGCGCGGCGGAGGTCCTCGGGGAGGGCGAACAGGGCCAGGGCCCGCTCGGCGGGCGGCAGGTCGACGACGAGCAGGTCGTACGGCCGGGACAGCGCGGCGTCCCGCAGGGCACGCAGCACGGAGAGTTCCTCGGCGCCGGGCAGCGGGCCGAACTCCTCGGGGTCGAGCCGGGACGCGCCGAGCAGGTCGAGCGCCGAGGCGGCCCGGTCCTGCAGTGCGGCCAGGTCGGCACGGAAGTCCTCGCCGGCGTCGACCCGTCGCGCGGTGAGGCCCGGGGCGACCTCTACGGGCGCGGCGCCGACGGGCGTGCCCAGCACCGCTCCCAGCGTGTCCGTCCGGTCGGTGCCGAGCAGCAGGACACGGGTGCCCGCACGGGCGGCGGCGAGCGCGGTGGCCGCCGCGACGGTGGTACGTCCGCTGCCGCCGGGGCCCGTGATCAGGAGGGTACGCATGAGGGTGAACGCTACCGGTGCACGCACCCGCCCCCGACCGGCCGGAAGGGCGACAGCGTGCTACTCGGCGCCCGGCTTGCCGCCGGATCCGGTCCCCGGCTCGGTACCGGACCCGGTCCCGGCGTCGGTGCCCGGTTCCTCGCCGGCCTCCACCCGCTTCTTCAGCCCCGCCAGGGCCCGGTCGATGATGACCTTCTCGGCCTTGCGCTTGATCATGCCGAGCATCGGGATCTTGACGTCGACGGTGAGCCGGTAGGTGACCTCGGTGGCGCCCGCGCCGGCCGGCTTCAGGAGGTAGGAGCCGTCCAGGGAGCGCAGCATCTGGGACTTCACCAGCGTCCAGGACACCTCGTGCTCACCGGTCCAGGTGTACGCGAGGGTCTGGTCGTCCTTGATCGCGCCGGCGTCCATGACGAGGCGCACCTGCTCCGCACGGCCCTGGCCGTCGGTCTCGAGGACTTCCGCCTCCTTCACCTCGCCGGTCCAGTCCGGATAGCGGGCGAAGTCGGCGATCACCCCCATGACTTCGGCCGGTGCCGCCTCGATCGTGATGCTCGAGCTGGTGTGTTCCGCCATCGCCGTGGCTCCTCCAGATGCGGGCCGTAGTCGGATCGCCGTGCGCGGCCCACGCGCACGCCCGTGCAGCGGAAGGCTATCGCGCGCCCTGCCGGCGCAAGTCACCCGACCTGGGACATCCTCACCATTCGAGGGCCCAGGGCCGGCCGCGGCTCGCGAAGTGCCCCACGTTCACGCACTCGGTGGCCCCGATCCGCATGCGCCGGGCCAGTGGCTGGTGCACGTGCCCGAACAGCGCGTACCGGGGCCGGGTGCGGTGGATGGCGTCCAGCAGGGCGCGGCTGCCGCGCTCGAAACGGCGGGCGACGGTGTCGTACACCAGTTCCGGGACCTCCGGCGGGATGTGCGTGCACAGCACGTCGACCTCGCCGACGGCCTCGATCTTCGCCGCGTACTCCTCGTCACTGATCTCGTACGGCGTGCGCATGGGCGTGCGCAGTCCCCCGCCCACGAAGCCGAAGACCCGGCCGCCGATCTCCACCCGCTCGCCGTCGAGGACGGTGGTGCCGGGGCCGGCGTACTCCGGCCACAGGGCCGGTATGTCGACATTGCCGTACGTGGCGTACGTGGGGGCGGGAAAGGCGGCGAACAGCTCGGCGTACTGCTTGCGCACCGCTTTCCGGATCGCCGAGGCGCGGTCCGCGCCGATGCCCGCCCACAGCCGGGCCTGGAAGTCGCGCGCCTCCTCGAAGCGGCGGGCGGTGCGCAGTTCCACGATGCGGTCGGCGTTCTCCGTGCCGAACAGGTCGGGGAAGATGCCGCGCGAGTGGTCGGCGTAGTCGAGGAAGAGCACCAGGTCGCCCAGGCAGATCAGGGCGTCGGCGCCGTCACCGGCCGTGGCCAGGTCACGGGCGTTGCCATGGACGTCGCTGACCACGTGAACGCGCGTACGGCGGTTTCCGGCCGGTGTGGATGCCATGGCGATCAAGCGTAACCAGAGTGCGGCCCTCGTGAACAGTGGCGGCCGGACCTGCGGTTACTGGCTCCCGCTCAAGGCGGTGCACTACTGTGCGCGATGGCAATCAACCCGTCCACCTACTTGTGTGACGCAGCGAACATCTCGCGGGACCCCCCTGTCGTTCCGGCCATACCGGCGGGTAACGTCCGGGCAGTCCACTCGTGCTCAGGGTTTCAACAGGTGAATCCTCGAGCACCCGCCCGAGCCTTGGACCGCGCTGTCGTCGCATCCCACACCGTCGTGGCGCCGGCGCCCTAAGAGGAGCAGCAGTCTTGCGCGAGTTCAGCCTTCCGGCTTTGTACGAGGTCCCTGCGGACGGCAATCTGACCGACATAGTCCGCAGAAACGCCGCGCAGCATCCCGATGTCGCCGTCATGGCCCGCAAGGTCGCCGGCGTGTGGCAGGACGTGACGGCCACCGCCTTCCTCGCCGAGGTGCGGGAGGCCGCCAAGGGACTCATCGCCTCCGGCGTCCAGCCCGGCGACCGGGTCGCCCTGATGTCGCGCACCCGCTACGAGTGGACCCTGCTCGACTTCGCGATCTGGAGCGCCGGCGCGGTCACGGTGCCGGTGTACGAGACGAGCTCGGCGGAGCAGGTGGCCTGGATGCTCGGCGACTCCGGTGCCACCGTCTGCGTGGTGGAGTCGGACGGCCACTGCGCCATCGTCGAGTCGGTGCGCGACCGGCTGCCCGCGCTGAAGCACGTGTGGCAGATCGACCGCGGCGCGGCCGGGGGCGGCGCGGTGGAGGAGCTGGGCCGCCTGGGCCGGGACGTCGCCGACGAGACGGTCGAGGAACGCAGCTCCGTCGCCGGTGCCGACGACCCGGCGACCATCATCTACACCTCCGGGACCACCGGCCGCCCCAAGGGCTGTGTGCTCACCCACCGCAGCTTCTTCGCCGAGTGCGGCAACATAGTGGAACGGCTGCGTCCGCTGTTCCGCACCGGTGAGTGCTCGGTCCTGCTCTTCCTTCCGCTCGCGCACGTCTTCGGCCGGCTGGTGCAGATAGCGCCGATGATCGCGCCGATCAAGCTGGGCTGCGTCCCCGACATCAAGCAGCTCACCGACGAACTGGCCTCGTTCCGGCCGACGCTGATCCTGGGCGTCCCGCGGGTCTTCGAGAAGGTCTACAACTCGGCGCGCGCCAAGGCCCAGGCCGACGGCAAGGGCCAGATCTTCGACAAGGCCGCGGACACCGCGATCGCGTACAGCAAGGCGCTGGACACGCCGTCGGGGCCGTCCCTCGGCCTGCGGATCAAGCACAAGGTGTTCGACAAGCTCGTGTACGGCAAGCTGCGCGCGGTGCTCGGGGGGCGCGGCGAGGCCGCCATCTCCGGCGGCGCCCCGCTGGGCGAGCGCCTCGGCCACTTCTTCCGCGGCATCGGCTTCACGGTGCTGGAGGGCTACGGGCTGACCGAGTCGTGCGCGGCCACCACGTTCAACCCCTGGGACCGGCAGAAGATCGGCACGGTCGGCCAGCCGCTGCCCGGTTCGGTGGTCCGCATCGCCGACGACGGCGAGGTCCTGCTGCACGGCGAGCACCTGTTCAAGGAGTACTGGAACAACCCGGGCGCGACCGCGGAGGCGCTCGCCGACGGCTGGTTCCACACGGGTGACATCGGCACCCTCGACGAGGACGGGTACCTGCGGATCACCGGCCGCAAGAAGGAGATCCTCGTCACGGCGGGCGGCAAGAACGTCGCCCCGGCGGTGATCGAGGACCGGATCCGCGCGCACGCGCTGGTCGCGGAGTGCATGGTCGTCGGCGACGGGCGGCCGTTCGTGGGCGCGCTGGTCACGCTCGACGAGGAGTTCCTGGGCCGCTGGGTGGCGGAGCGCGGGAAGCCCGAGGGGTCGACGGCGGCGTCGCTGAGCGAGGACCCCGAGCTGCTCGCCACGATTCAGGCGGCCGTCGACGACGGGAACGCGGCGGTCTCCAAGGCGGAGTCGGTGCGGAAGTTCCGGGTGCTGCCCTCGCAGTTCACGGAGGAGTCGGGGCATCTGACTCCGTCGCTGAAGCTGAAGCGGAACGTGGTGGCGAAGGACTTCGCCCATGAGATCGAGGCGATCTACTCGAAGTAGGGTTCGGGGCCGGCCGGTGGCCGGCGGCCGGCGGCCGGTCATGGCGCGGGCTCCCTGTGGTGCGGGGGCCCGCGTTGTGGTGTGGGGCGGGGAGGCAGGGCTTCTTCCGCCCCGGGTCCCCGCGGCTCCTCCGGCGCCGAAGGGGCTGATCCTCCCGGAGCCGGTTACAGCAGGGTCTTCAGGGTTTCCGCCAGGAGGTCCCAGCGCCATTTCTGCTCGACCCAGGCCCGGCCCCGTTCGCCCATGCGGTGGCGGAGTTCGGGGTCGGCCAGGAGGGTGATGATGCGCTCGGCGGACTCGGCGGGGGTGTCGCCGCGGACGACCCAGCCGGTCTCGCCGTCGAGGACCGCGTCGGGGGCGCCGCCGGAGTCGCCGGCGACGACGGGCAGGCCGGTCGCGGAGGCCTCCAGGTAGACGATCCCGAGCCCCTCGACGTCCAGTCCCCCGCGCCGGGTCCTGCACGGCATCGCGAAGACGTCGCCGGCGCCGTAGTGGGCGGGCAGCTCGGACCAGGGCACGGATCCGGTGAAGCGGACGGAGCCGGCCACCCCGGTGTCGTGCGCGAGGCGGCGCAGGTCCTTCTCGTAGGGCCCGCCGCCGACGATCAGCAGGACGGCGTCCGGCTCGGCGGCGAGGACCGCGGGCATCGCGCGGATCAGCGTGTCCTGTCCCTTGCGCGGCACCAGCCGGGAGACGCAGACGACCACCGGGCGGTCCGTCAGGCCGAGCCGGGCCCGGACCTCGTGGCCGCCGGATCCGGGGTGGAACGTCTTCTCGTCGACCCCGGGCGGCAGTTGCACCATCCGCGAGGCCGCCTCGGGCGTGAGCGCACCGGCGATCCGCGAGCGCGTGTACTCGCCGAGGTAGGTGATCGTGTCCGTGGACTCCCCGATCCGGCGCAGCAGTTGCCGGGCCGCGGGCAGCTGGGCCCAGCCGGCCTCGTGGCCGTGGGTGGTGGCCACGATCCGCTCGGCGCCCGCCCGGCGCAGCGCCGGTGCCATCAGTCCGAGCGGCGCCGCCGCCCCGAACCAGACCGAGGTGCACCCGTGTTCGCGCAGCAGCCCGACGGCCTGCCGGGTCGTCTGCGGGGTCGGCAGCAGCATCGGCGTACGGGCGCGTACGACGGTGAAGGGCTGTTCGGCGTCGAAGGCGGCGGTCGCCCGGACGCCCTCCCGGGAGCGCTTCCAGGTCGAGGCGTACACGACGAGTCGCGCGGGATCGAGGCGCAGCGCCATGTTGTGCAGAAACGCCTGGATACCGCCCGGCCTGGGCGGGAAGTCGTTGGTCACGATCAAGGTCTTGTGCATCGTGGCAGACCCTACCGAACCGGTGTGTCCGGACCGTGGGCGCGGCGGGCCACTGTGGCACTCTCTCAGGGGCGCGGGACATCATGGCCCCTCGAGGCCCTCACAGGGCCGCACACGGACGCGCAGGGACGGGCAGGGATCACGTGGACACGACGGGCTCGCGCGGGTACCCGGCTCGGCTGCCGGCGCACCGGCAGGCGGTGTTGCGGCCCCTGCTGGTGTGGGGACTGACGAGAGCGCTGCTGCTGTCGTTCGTCCTGAAGGTGATCATTTTTCCCGGGCCGGACGTCACCAGCGACGTGTCCGTGATCTACCAGGGCTGGTACGACGTCCTGCGCGCCGGAACGTTCCCGCTGGACGACGTCACCTGGCAGTACCCGCCCGCGGCGGCGCTGGCGATCCTCTCCCCCGGCCTGCTGCCGTTCCTGGAGTACGCGACGGCGTTCTTCGTCCTGGTGTTCCTCGCCGACCTGGCCACCCTGGCCCTGCTGCTGTACGCGGGCGGGCGGCCGGGCCGGACCCGGCTCGGTGCCTGGGTGTGGGTGGCGGGCGTGCCGCTGCTCGGGCCGACGGTGTACGCCCGCTACGACGTGATGGTGACCGCGGTGGCGGTGGCCGCGCTGCTGGCCGGGTCCCGGCGTCCCCGGCTGCTGGGGGCGCTGGCGGCGTTCGGCGCGCTGCTGAAGGTGTGGCCGGCGATGCTGCTGCTCGGTGTCCGCCGGCGTTCCGCGTGGGTGTCGGCCGTGGTGACCGGGGCCGGCGTGGCGGCCGTGTTCGCGGCGCTGATGCCGGGGGCGTTCGCGTTCCTGGGTTTCCAGCGCGACCGGGGCACGGAGGTGGAGTCGCTGGGCGCGCTGGTCTTCCATGTCGCCCGGCATCACGGCTGGGACGGTGAGGTGCTGCTGAACTACGGCTCGGTGGAGTTCCTCGGCCCGTACGTGGACGGGGTCAGCGCGGGCGCGATGTTCCTGAGCGGGGCGGCGCTGGCCTGGCTGCTGCTGTGGCGGCTGACGGCCCGCCGTTTCGAGCCGCACACCTTCGTCGACGCCGCGTTCGTGGCGGTGCTGATGTTCACCGTCACCAGCCGGGTGATCAGCCCGCAGTACGTGGTGTGGCTGGTCGGGCTCGCCGCGGCCTGTCTGTGCCACCGGGCGAGCCGGATGCGGGTGCCGGTGGCCCTGGTGCTGGTCGCGTCGTTCGTGACGGTGCTGGAGTTCCCGCTGTGGTTCGCGCACGTCGTGGCCAGTGACGCGCTCGGGGTCACCCTGCTGTTCGTGCGCAACGGCCTGCTGGTGGCGGCCACGTTCCTGGCCGCCCGCACGCTGTGGCGCTCGACGGTCACGCACGGGCTTCCGGCCGGTCCGGCCGGCCCGGCTCCCGCTCCGGAGGCCCGCGCCGCGAAGGCGCCGGTCTCCCCCTGACCCTCCCGCCGGTCCTGCCCCTGTGCCTGCCCCTGTGCTTGTCCCTGTGCCTGTGCCTGCGCCTGTCCCTGGTCCTGTGATCCGGGTCCTCAGCCGAACTGCTCGCGCAGGTAGCCCTGCCAGCGCGTGGTGAACTCCTCCGGTGTGGTGCCGAGGACCCGCTGCATCGCGTCCTCCACCGCGCCGTCCCGTTGCCCGTGCGCGCCCACGGCCCGGTAGAAGGCGCCGAGCCGTTCCTCTCCCCAGTGCTCGGCGACGAGGCGGCAGGCCATCCAGCCGCTCTCGTAGGCGCGGGCGAGGCCGTCGGTGTCGGCGGTGAAGCCGAAGTCGTCGTCGGCCGGCAGCCCGGAGGGCACCTCGCCGTGACTCACCGCGCGGGCGAGCTCCGGTGCCACCTCGGCCGGGACGTGGTCGCCGCCCCGGTAGCCGACCCAGTCGGCGAAGCCCTCCGACAGCCACAGCGGGGTCGCGGCGGTGGTGTGGGCCCGGGTGGCGACGTGGGTGGTCTCGTGGGTGACGACGACCTGCCGGCCCGAGTCGCCGAGCAGGCCGAAGGCGTCCGGGTTGACGACGACCCGGTCCGCGGGCGCCCGGGCGTCGGCTCCGGTCTCGCCGGTGGTGACGGCCGCGATGCCCCGGTAGGAGGAGGCGGGCGAGCCCAGCAGTCCCGCCATGTCCTCCAGGGACCCCGGGACCAGGACGACGACCCGCCGCGCCCAGCGCGGTCCCCACGCGTCCGACACGGCGGGCACCGCCCGGTCGGCCAGCGCCGCGTAGTCGCGCAGCTTCACGTCGGTCTGCCCGACGCCGAGCACCAGGCTCCGTTCTCCGTGCACGGCGCGCACCGCGCCCTGGTCCCACAGTTGGCGGCCGGACTTCCCGGCCGGCCGGTCGGAGACGACGGTCCACCGGCCGTCCTCGTCCCGGCTCAGGCGCAGGGTGCGGGCGGTGGTGACGGGGGCCCGGTCGTAGCCCTCGACGCGGTAGCCGAGGTCGGCGTCGACGGTGGCGGTGTCGCCGGTGCGGTGCACGGCGTTGACCCGGTAGCTCCAGTCGGCCAGCGGCACCTCGCGCAGACTGTCGTATCCGGCCCGGGTGCCGGTACGGGCGTAGGCGGCGGCGTCCTCGGCGAGGACGGCGTCGGCCCGCCGGTCGAGCAGGGCCTGCACCTCGGCGCGGGCACCGTCGACGGCCGGCCCTCCGCCGCACGCGACCAGGGCGACGAGCAGGGAGACGAGCAGCAGGCACCGCACCGCCGCCACCGGCTCCCCGGGCACCCACCTTCGATCAGCCATCCTTGTGAGGGTACGGGCGCCGGGCCATTCGGGTCAGACCGCCTGGAGCGACGGCCCCGGCCGGCCCCTCGCGACCGGCCGGCCCGTCGGGGCCGCCCGTTCCGGTCAGACCCTGGTGACCGACGAGACGGGCATCATCCCGACCGGGTCGTAGCGGACGGGGGCACCGGGATAGGGCGCGTGGATCACCTGGCCGTTACCCATGTACATGCCGACATGACTGGCGTCGGCCCGGTAGACGACCAGGTCGCCGGGCCGGACCTGGGAGAGCGGGACCTGCGTGCCGGCGTACCGCTGGGCCTGCGAGGTCCGTGGGAGGGCGACCCCGGCCTGTGCGTACGACCACTGCATCAGGCCGGAGCAGTCGAACCCGAAGGGCCCGTTGGCGCCCCAGGCGTAGGGCTTGCCGAGGGCGGAGCGGGCGGCGGCGACGGCGGCTGCCGTACGGCCGGAGAGGGCGGTGACGCCGTCCGGGCCGGGCAGGTCCGCGCCGCGTCCGGAGCGGGTGGCCCTCTCGTGGGCGGCCCGCTCGGCGTCGGGGAGGGCGTTGATCAGCCACCGGGCCCGGGCGAGCTTGCGCTCGACGGTCTTCTTGTGGGCGGCGACCGCCTTGCGGCTGCGGTCCAGCTCACCCAGCTTGCGGGAGGTCTCCGTACGGTCCTGGTCCAGGGTGCGCACGGCTTCCTGGAGCCGCTTCAGCTCGCCGGCCCGGCGGGCGGTGAGCCGGTCGAGCACCGAGGCCCGCTCGAGGTAGTCCTCGGGGTCGTCGGAGAACAGCAGCGCGAGGGACGGGTCGAGTCCGCCGGAGCGGTACTGGGCGCCGGCCAGCGAACCCAGCGACTCTCGCATGCCGTTGACGCGCTCCTGCTGCCGGGCGATCTCGTCCTGGGCGGCGTTGACCTGCTCCCGCAGGGTGTCCGCGCGCTCGTCGGCCTTGTTGTACGCCTCGGTCGCCCGCTCGGCCTCCGCGTAGAGGCGGTCCACCTCGGTCCTGGGGTCCTCGTGCGGGGTGGCCGTGGCCGGTACGGCGCCGAGGGCGGCTGCCGCCACGGACAGGAGGCCTACGGCGACGGTGGTGCCCCGGTCGGGACCCGGGGACGGTGCAAGGCGGCGATGGGACCCCACGGGGAACCGCGCTCCTTCCGCTGACGGACGGGGAAACGCGGGAGACAGTAGCCGTGGGGCGGGCGGCCGACCCATGGCCTCGGCGGCCACACACGGTGACGCCCCGCCTCCGACGCAGGTCACAGGCGGGGCGTGGGGCCGGGCGGCGGTCGCGCGATTCCCCCGAACGGGGGCACGCGTCCGGGTCCGGAAGCGGTCGGGAGCGGTCGGGCAGGACCGGTGCGCGCCCTGAGCCGGCCCCGGCCGGGGCCGGCTTCGGCGGAACGTCAGACGCGGACGCCGAACATGAACGGGCCGCCGATGGTGTTCATCGACTCGTAGCGGACGACGGTGCCGCTGCGCGGGGCGTGGATGACCTGGCCGTTGCCCGCGTAGAGACCCACGTGGTGCAGGTCGTTGAAGAAGAAGACCAGGTCGCCGACCTGGAGCTGGCTGGCCGAGTAGATCTTGGTGCCCGCGCCGGTCTGCGCCTCGGAGGTACGCGGGATGGAGACGCCGGCCTGGGCGTAGGCCCAGGAGGTGAGGCCCGAGCAGTCGTAGGAGGACGGGCCGGTGGCGCCGTAGACGTACGGGGTGCCGAGCTTGCTCTGGGCGGCGGCGAAGGCGGCGCCGGCGCGGCCGGAGCCGCTGCCGACCGAGGCGGAGCTGCCGGTGTCGGTGCTGGTGGCCTTGAGGACCTCCCGCTCGCTGGCGCGGGTGGCGCGCTCCTCCTCCTCGGCGAGCTGTGCCTTCTCCTCGGCGGTGAGGGTGTTGAGCAGCTTCTGCGCGGCACCGAGCTTGTTCTGGACTTCCGTCTTCTTCTTGCCCAGTTCGGTGCGGGTGGAGGAGAGGTCCTTGAGCTTCTCGGAGGCCTCGGAGCGCTGCTGGGCGAGCTCGCGCTGCTTCTCCTGGATCTCCTTGAGCGCGTCGACCTGCTGGGTGCTCAGCTGGTCGAGGGCGGACGCCTTGTCGAGGTAGTCGTCCGGGTCCGCGGAGAGGAAGAGCTGGAGCGAGGGGTCGATGCCGCCGCTGCGGTACTGGGCGCTGGCCATCGAACCGAGGCCGTCGCGCAGCTCGTTGAGCTCCTGCTGGCCCTTGGCGACGTTGTCCTGGATCGTGGAGATCTCCTTCTGGAGCTTCTCCTGCTTCTCCTTGGCGCCGTTGTACTTCTCGGTGGCCTGCTCCGCCTGCTGGTAGAGCTTGTCGACCTTGGCCTTCACCTCGCCCTTGCTCGGCTTCTCGCTGGGGGCCGCGTTGGCGGCCTGCGAACTCAGGACGACGGCAGCTGCGGCAGCGGTGGTGAGCACTGTGACACGTGCCCGGTTCGGCTGCTTGGGACGACGGTGGGACGCCACGGAGGCGAGCTCCTTCTTCCTCCAGCCGCCTACCGAGACGCCGGTGGGCGGGGCCTCCGCCGTCGCCACCCCATGTGAACGATCACCCGAGCGGAGGTTCGAGCCCCGACCCTAGTGATTCTCTTGTGATCAGTTCAAATCCCCGGACATGAATTCTCGGTCACAGTATGTTTCTTTGCCTTCAACTCACCTGCAGTGACGCTTCCTTGACACTACGTTGCGTCAATACCGCGTCAATCCGGGCAATCGGCGGGTATGTTGCGGTTGGGTCTTACGTTCCGGATGGGGCGTACCGCGCTTTGCGCCCCGCGGGGCCGGCGCGGGCCCTCTAGGCCCGGGAGAACCGCTTCAGCAGGACCGCGGAGGCGACCGGGCGGGCGCCCGCGCGGGCGACTCCGTCGGCGACCTCGCGGTCGGTGGAGACGACGATGACGGGCCGCCCCGGCGGCTCGGCGCGGACCAGCTGGCGGATCAGTTCGTCGGCGGTGACGCCCGGCTTGGAGAACAGCACACGCACCCCGCGCGGCGGCGCGAGCAGGACGGGAGCGGCCAGTTCGGCCCCGTCGAAGACGCAGGTCACCTCGGCGCCGGTCTGCGCGGCGAGCTGGGCGAGTTGGCCCAGGATCCTCAACCGCTGCTTCTCCAGGGGCATCTGGGGATAGCCGGTCTTGGTCACGTTGTAGCCGTCGACGACGAGATGCGCCTGCGGCAGCGCCAGCAGCTGGTCGAGGATGGCCGGGTCGCCCTCGGACAGCGCGCGGGCGGCGATGTCCTTGGGGGACATGCTGCCGGGCTCGACGGCGTCCACGGTCTCCGCGGGCCGGACGGACACGGGAGGCAGCGCGAGTTCGCGACGGAGCCCCTGGGCGGCGTCCAGTACGGTGTCCAGGAGCAGCCGTACCCGCATGTCCTCGACGCTGCGCCCCTCGCGGGCGGCCCGCCGGGCCGCCTCCAGAGCGGCCTCCGACTCACCGAGGCGCGCCTTGAGCCGCCGGGACTCGCTCTCGGCGGCGGACACCTGGGCCTGCCCGTCCGCGCGGACGGCGTCCATCTCGTTCTGCAGCTTGCGCAGCGCGGCCGCACCGCGCTTGACGTCGCTGAGCGCGGACCGCAGCTTGCGGTGCAGGGAGTCGGCTTCCTTCCTGGCGGCTTCCAGGTCGGTACGCAGCCGCTCGGTCTCGGACCTGGTGTGCTCACGGGCACGGGCGAGCTCCCCGCGCAGCCGTTCCAGCTCGGCCCGGGTCTCCTCGTCGGCACGCTCGGCGTCGGCCCGCTGGGCCTCCTCGCCGGCGGCGGTCACCAGTTTCACCCAGCCGGGAGGCCGCATGACATAGGCCGCGGCCGCCACGTCCAGCGGGTCCGCGGCCGGGGGCGGGGAGCCTGAGTCGAGGGCGCCGGCCAGTTCCGGCTGGGCCTCTCTCAGCCGCTCCCCGATGCGCTGGCGGAACAGCGGCTCGGTCTCCAGGGCGGCGGCCATCGCGTTGCCGGCGAACTTGGCGCGGCGGGTCGGGGTGAACCGGGCGTACTGCCTGAGCTGGGCGGGCAGCTCGGAGACGGTCAGTCCGCCGAAGCCGTCGGAGACGAGCTGGACGACCCGGCGGCGCACGCCGTCGGGCAGCGGACGGTCGAACACCTCGGCGGTGCCGTCCTCCGACCCTCCGTCCGCGGTCTCCACCATCGGTCACACCCCATGCCTGTGTCCGACCCC
Source organism: Streptomyces sp. NPDC085927 (assembly GCF_044540975.1). Lineage (NCBI taxonomy): Bacteria > Bacillati > Actinomycetota > Actinomycetes > Kitasatosporales > Streptomycetaceae > Streptomyces > Streptomyces sp. NPDC085927. The sequence continues at coordinate 532,370 of NZ_JBITSN010000002.1, read as the reverse complement.
GCGTACGGGGTCCCCTGGGCGGGGCCCGCTCCCTCAGGAGCCGGCGCCCGGCCTGTCGACGAGTTCCACCTGATCCACGGCGTTGCACCAGCGGCACCGCACCGACTCGATCGTCTCACCGAGGACCTCGCGCTCCTCGACCTTCGGCTCTCCCGCCAGGTCGAGGTGGACGTACTCCACGACCTTGGACGAGCGGGTCACGTCGAAACGGGTCAGGTTGCCGCAGAGGGTGCAGCGCCACCGCGTCGAGGCAGTCGGCAGGGGAACCGTCATCGTGGCTGTTCGCCTTCCTTCCAGTGTCCGTGACGCGGCGGGCACCCGGCGCGTCTGGCACGTAACCCTACGGCCTGGCGGGTCTTCGCCGCCCGCCCGTCCACGGCGGCGAGGCGGTCTGTGCTGGTGCGTCCGGTTACGTCATGCTCTGTGTTCATGATCCGTAACTGGGGCGCGGCGGCGGCCGGGGTGCTGAGGCGCCCGTCGGCACCGGTGACCCACACCCTCATCGCCGTGTGCTGCCTGGTCTTCCTGATCGGGCCGGCCTCGGGACTCGATCCGGGGTACGGGACCGGGGACGAGCTGCTCGCCGCGCAGCGCGGCTACTTCCGCCACTGGGGGGTGATTCCCGCAGACGTGTTCGAAGGGTCCCCGTGGAGCGCCCTCACTCCGGCCACGGCCCTGTTCGTCCACGGCAGCTGGGTGCATCTGCTCGGCAACATGCTCTTCCTCCATGTCTTCGGGACGATGACCGAGGCACGCATGGGCCGCCTGCGGTTCACCCTGTTCTACGTCGGCTGCGGGTACCTCGCCCTGCTCGGGTACGCCGTCGCCAACGCGGACTCCGAGCAGTCCCTGGTCGGTGCCTCGGGGGCGATCTCGGGGATCCTCGGCGCGTTCCTCCTCCTGTTCCCCCGGGCGCGGGTGACCAGTCTGCTGCCGTTCCTGTTCTTTCTGCCGGTGCGCTTCCCGGCGTGGGTGGTGCTGCCGTTCTGGGTGGTGCTGCAGTGGCTGGCGGCGGGGCAGGCCTCCGACGGGCCGGGGGTGGCGTATCTGGCCCACCTGGTGGGCTTCGGGCTGGGCTTCTGCTGGGCGTGGGCGCGTTTCACGGGGGCGACTACAGTGAGGAGCGCACCGGCTCCGGCCCCCGAGGGAGAGAACCAGCAGTGATCACCGCGATCGTCCTCATCAAGACCAGCGTGGACCGGATCCCCGAGATCGCGGAGCGGATCGCCGCGCTGGACAGCGTCAGCGAGGTCTTCTCCGTCACCGGGACCTACGACCTGATCGCCATGGTCCGGGTCAAGGAGCACGAGGACCTGGCGGAGGTCATCCCGGGCCGGATCAACAAGATCCCGGGCGTGGAGGGGACGGACACCCACGTGGCGTTCCGCACATACTCGCAGCACGACCTGGAGGCCGCGTTCGCGATCGGCCTCGACAACTGACCGGCCCGGACCGGGAGGGCCCGCGCGGCGGGAGTGCCGGGACGTCCGAGGCGTCCCGGGCAGCCGCGAAGGGCCGAAGGTGAAGAGTTCTTCATCCGGGGCTCATCCATGCCGTCCGGTCCGGCCCGCAGGATCGGTTCCATGGTTTTTACTCGCCGGATGGCGGCCCTGGCCGTCGTCGTACTGATCCCGCTGGGTGTCGCCGCGACCAGCTACGCGCTCTCCGACAGCCCCGCGCAGCCCACGGTCCCCTCCGCCGCCAGCTCCCGCAGTCCTCCGTCCACCCCTCACCCCGCCCCCTCGGCCCGGCCCGGAAAACTTGCTCACCCCACCCAACGAGCACCACCCGCCAAGGTCACGCATTCGGCAGGCGAACCCCCATTCCCCTCTCCCGGCAGGACAGCACCCACTCCCGGCCGTGACCCTGCACCCACCGATACCCGCCCGAACACACCCGTACTCAGTCAAGCTCAGCAGTTCTCAACCCCTTCAACGTGCTGTGCGGGGAGCGGGGCGTGGCCCGGGTGTTCGGCCCGCAGAAGGGTGCGACCCCGGCGCAGGTCGAGGAGTTGTCGGCGGGACTGGAGAACTGGGCACGGATCCTCACCCGCGACCTCGGCGTCACCGGCACCGATCTGCGGCTGGCCCCCGGCACGGGTGCCTCGGGCGGTCTGGGCGCCGGTCTCGCGGCGCTCGGCGCCCGTCTGCTGCCCCGCTTCGACGTCCTGCTCGACCATCTCGACCTGGACGCCCGGCTGGCCCGCGCCGACCTGGTCGTCACCGCCGAGGGCGCCCTGGACCACCAGACACCGCGCGGGAAGGTCCCGGCGGAGGTGGCCCGCCGCGCCAAGCTGTACGGGCGGCCGGTGCTCGCCCTGGCCGGGACGCTCGGCGAGGGCGCGCACGACGTGCCGGGCGTGGACGCCTTCCACGGCATCCTCCCCGCCCCGATGCCTCTCGCCGAGGCCCTGGCCCGCGGCGCCGAACTCCTCACCGACGCCACGGAACGCGCCTTGCGCATGATCGTCCTGGGCACTCGCCTGCCCTCCCCCGCTGCCCCCGCCGTCCCCGCTGCCCCCGCCGTCCGGCAGGCGGTACCCGGCAGGACGCACGTACCGGGGCGGGCGACCGGGGCTCAGGCGGAGGTGTCGGGCACGCAGCGGCCGTCGACCGTCCGGTAGCTCCAGCGGGCGCCGCCGCGCACGAGTTCCCGGACGGCGCGGACGAAGCGCTCCACGTGTTCGTCCGGCGTGCCCGCGCCGAAGCTGACGCGGATCGCGTGGAGGGACGTCTCGCCGGGCGCCGCCTCGGGGGCGCCGCACTCGCCCCGGCCCCGCGGATCGGCGCCGAGCAGGGCGCGCAGCAGCGGGTGGGCGCAGAACAGCCCGTCCCGTACGCCGATGCCGTACTCGGCGGAGAGGGCCGCGGCGAAGTGGGAGCTGTTCCAGCCGTCGACGACGAAGGAGAGCACGCCGACGCGCGGCGCGTCGTCCCCGAACAGGGACAGGAACCGCACCTCGGGCACGTCCGCGAGCCCGTCCCGCACGGCGCGGATCAGCCGTTCCTCGTGGGCGGCCAGTGTGCCGAACCCGGTCTCGGCGAGCGCCTTGCAGGCCGAGGCGACGGCGTAGGCGCCGATGACGTTGGGCGAGCCGGCCTCGTGGCGGGCGGCGCCGTCGTGCCACTGGACGTCCACTCCTCCGTCCTCGCGCCGGGCGACCTTGCGGCTGGCGCCGCCTCCCGCGAGGTAGGGCTCGGCCTCCCGCAGCCAGTCGGCACGGCCGGCCAGGACGCCGGCGCCGAACGGGGCGTACAGCTTGTGCCCGGAGAAGGCGACCCAGTCGACGTCCAGCTCGCGCAGGCTCACCGCGTGGTGCGGGGCGAGCTGGGCGGCGTCCAGGACGATCCGGGCGCCGTGCGCGTGGGCGGCGGCGGCCAGCTCGCGCACGGGCCACAGCTCGCCGGTGACGTTGGAGGCGCCGGTGACGCAGACCAGGGCGGGGCCATTGGGGCCTCCCCTGCTCGAGCGAAGCCGAGAGCTTGGGGAAGAGTCGCGGGCGGCGAGGGCGTGTTCCAGGGCCCGGACGGCCTGCTCCGGGCTGTCCGGGGCGTCGAGGAAGGTGACGCGGGCACCGCGCCAGGGCAGCAGGGCGGCGTGGTGCTCGGTCTCGAAGACGAAGACCTGGCAGTCCTCCGGGAGGACGGCGGCGAGCAGGTTGAGCGAGTCGGTGGTGGACCGGGTGAAGACCACCTGGTCCCCGTCGCGGCAGTCGAGGAACCCGGCGACGGTCCGGCGGGCGTTCTCGAACAGCTCGGTGGAGAGCCGGGAGAGGTGTCCGGCGCCGCGGTGGACGCTGCCGTAGTAGGGCGCGTACGCGGCCACGTCGTCCCACACGCGCTGGAGCGCGGGGGCGCTGGCGGCGTAGTCGAGTGCGGCGTAGGTGACCTCTCCGCCGGTGACGAGCGGAACGGTGACGTCCCTACCGAGCACGGGCAGCGGGGGGCAGCCGGACGGGGCGGCGGCGGCAGGGGCGGTGGAGACGGCGGCGACGGTGGAGACGGACATGGCTGAACTCCCGTGGAAGCAGGCGGAATCACCACGCGAGCGCGCACGGCTCGAGCGTGGGAGAAGGTGGGGAAGGATCTGCGGAGGCGGGGCCTGCGGCCTCGAAGGGCACGTCAGAAGCGCCCTAACGCATTCGCTTGCTCAACGGAAGGCTCCCTCGAACGACCAGGACCCCTGGTGTCTCACTCGATCGAGTGCGAGGGGTCCGCGCTTGCCGTGAGCCCTGCTGCTCACGGCCTGGTCCTCACCCGGGGCACCCCGCCACGGACGGAGGGTTGCCGGACAGCCGGCCGGGGCCTGATGGCTGTCGCTCATGACCTGGTTCCACATCCTGCCACACGGGCCCGCGGCACGCGCAAGGCGCGGTCCGGATCCTGGACGGACCGGACCGCGCCCTCACACCCGCCGTACCGCTCGGACGCGGCTCACGCGTTGCTGACCAGCACCCAGCGCTCCAGGACCCGCCGGGCGGCGCCCGAGTCGATCGACTCGGCGGCCTTGGCCATCCCTGCCCGGAGCTGCTCCGCCAGCGTCCCGGTGCCCGGTTCGAGCGCCACCAGCGCCGCCGCCGAGTTCAGCAGCACCGCGTCCCGCACCGGGCCGTGCTCGCCGTCCAGCACCCGCCGGGCGACCTCCGCGTTGTACGACGCGTCGGCGCCGCGCAGGGCCTCCAGCGGCACGGTCTCGAGGCCGACGTCCCTCGGGTCGAAGCGCTCCTCGGTCACCTTTCCGTCCCGGACCACCCACACCGTCGAAGGCCCGGTGGTGGTCAGCTCGTCGAGGCCGTCGTCGCCGCGGAACACCAGCGAGGAGTGGCCGCGGCCGGCGAACACGCCGGCCATGATCGGGGCCATCCTCGGGTCGGCGACCCCGACGGCCTGGGCCCTGACCCGGGCGGGGTTGGCCAGCGGGCCCAGGAAGTTGAACACCGTCCGGATGCCCAGCTGGCCTCGCGCGGCCGCCACATGGCGCAGCGCCGGGTGGAACTTCACCGCGAAGCAGAAGGTGATCCCGGCCTCCTCGGCGACCTCGGCGACCCGCCGCGGGGACAGCTCCAGGTTGACGCCGAGCTTCTCCAGGACGTCGGAGGCGCCGGACGCGGAGGAGGCGGCCCGGTTGCCGTGCTTGACGACCTTCGCCCCGGTGCCGGCGATGACGACGGAGGACATCGTGGAGATGTTCACCGTCCTGGCGCCGTCACCGCCGGTGCCGACGATGTCCACGGTCTCCCCGGGCACCTCGATGCCGATGGCGTGGTCGTACATCGCCCGGACGCAGCCGGTGATCTCCTCGACGGTCTCGCCCTTGGCCCGCAGGGACACGGCGAACCCGGCGATCTGCGCGTCGGTGGCCTCACCGCGCATGATCAGGTCCATCGCCCAGGCGGTGTCGTCGGCGGACAGGTCGTGGCCGTCGAGCAGGCCGTTCAACAGGGCGGGCCAGGAGCGGCCCGCCGCGGTGTTGCCTCCTGCGGGGGTCACAGCGCTCATCAGCCGCTCCTGGGTCCTCGACGTCTTCGGCAGACGGATGGGTAGGGGGTTCGTCCCCACCCTATCGATCCCGGGGCACGACGAAGGGCCCCCGTCCGGTCCTCGGACGGGGGCCCTTCGCAGTCGTGTGGCGACTCGGTTGCCTTGGGAAGGCGGTTGAGGCGGTGCGGGGATCAGTGGTGGCCGTGGCCGCTCGTGATCTCCTTGTACTCCTCGACGGTCGGCTTCGGAATCTGGGACTCCTCGCCGTAGTAGCCCTTGCTGAGCTTGGCGCGCAGCTTCTCGAGCGGCTTCACCTTGCGCTCGACACCGTTCTCGTCGACGAGCGGGCCGATCTCGGCCGGCTTGTACTGCTCGTGCGCCGTGAGGGTGTGCAGCTGCTCCTGGCTGAGCGGCTCGTGGACCTCGATGAACTCACCGTGCGGCAGGCGCTTGATGATGCCCGACTCGCGGCCGTGCAGCACCTTCTCCTTGTCCCGGCGCTGGAGGCCGAGGCAGATCCGCTTGGTGATGACGAACGCGACGACCGGTCCGGCGAAGAATCCGATCCGGACGAACCAGGTGACCGCGTTGATCGAGAGGTTGAAGTGCGTGGCGATGATGTCGTTGCCGCCACCGATCAGCATGATCACGTAGCCGGTGACCCACGCGACACCGAGCGCCGTCCGGGTCGGGGCGTTGCGCGGACGGTCCAGGATGTGGTGCTCGCGCTTGTCCCCGGTCACCCAGGACTCGATGAACGGGTAGAGCGCGATCGCCGCGAGGAAGACCCCGAAGAGCACGAGTGGGATGAAAACGCCCAGGACCAGCGTGTGGCCCCAGAAGTTGATCTCCCAACCGGGCATGGCACGGACCAGGCCCTCGGCGAAGCCCATGTACCAGTCGGGCTGGGCTCCGGTGGAGACCATGTCCGGCCGGTAGGGGCCGATGTTCCAGATCGGGTTGATCGTCGCGATCGCCGAGACGATGGCCAGCACACCGAAGACCAGGAAGAAGAAGCCTCCGGCCTTCGCCATGTACACCGGCAGCAGCGGCATGCCCACGACGTTCTTGTTGGTCTTGCCGGGACCCGCGAACTGCGTGTGCTTGTGGTAGAAGACCAGGATCAGGTGCGCCACCACGAGACCGAGCATGATGCCCGGCAACAGCAGGATGTGGATCGAGTAGAACCGGGCGACGAAGTCGTCCCCCGGGAACTCTCCGCCGAACAGGAACATCGAGATGTACGTACCGACGATCGGCACGGACAGGATCGCGCCCTGCGTGAAGCGGACACCGGTGCCGGAGAGCAGGTCGTCCGGGAGCGAGTAACCGGTGAAGCCGGTGAACATGCCGAGGACGAACAGCAGGAAGCCGAACAGCCAGTTGATCTCACGCGGCTTGCGGAACGCGCCGGTGAAGAAGACGCGCATCATGTGCACGAACATGCCGGCGAGGAAGACGACGGCCGCCCAGTGGTGGATCTGCCGGATCAGCAGACCGCCGCGGATGTCGAAGCTGATGTCGAGCGTCGACTTGTACGCCTCACTCATCAGCTGGCCCTGCATCGGGATGTAGCTGCCGTGGTACTCCACCTCGTTCATCGAGGGGTGGAAGAACAGCGTCAGGTACACACCCGTGAGGATGATGATGAGGAAGCTGTAGAGGCAGATCTCACCCAGCATGAACGACCAGTGGTCGGGGAAGATCTTGCGCATGTTGGCCTTGGCCAGGGAGTAGATCCCCAGCCGGCCGTCGGCCCAGTCTGCGACCCTTTCACCGGCCGGGGCCTTCCCGCGGGAGCGGCCCGGCCCCTCGGCGCCGGACGGATTCGTGGTGCTGGTCGTGGTACTCATCCGCGCTCCCAGAAGGACGGACCGACGGGCTCTTCGAAGTCGCCGAGCGCTTCGAGATATCCCTCGTCGTTCACACCGATACGCAGCTGCGGCAGGGCGTGACCGGCGGGGCCGAAGATGACCCGGGCCCCGTCGGAGAGGTCGAAGGTGGACTGGTGGCAGGGGCACAGCGCGTGGTGCGTCTGCTGCTCGTACAGGGAGATCGGGCAGCCGACGTGGGTGCAGATCTTCGAGTACGCGACGATGCCCTCGTGCGACCACTCGAGCTCGCGCTTGTCCTTGATGTTCTCCGGCTGGATACGGACGATCATCAGGGCGGCCTTGGCGATCTCGTTCATGAACCCGTGCTCGTGCGGGTCCAGGCCCTCGGGCTGGGCGAAGGTCAGCGAGCCCACGATGATGTCGGACGGCCGCATGGGCTCGTTCGTGTTCATGTTGACGAGCAGCTTGCCCTTTTTCCACGCCGTGTGGCGGAGCTTGGTCTCGGGCAGCGGACCGAGGTCGCGCAGCAGGACCACGCCGGAGAGCGGGAACAGGGCCAGCGCGCCGAACATCGTGTTGCGGATCAGCTTGCGCCGTCCGATCACGGACTCCTTCGCGCCCTGGCGGAAGTCGTCCATGACCTTCTCGCGGACCTCCGGCGAGGCGGCGACCGGGTGCCGCTCGTCGGCGATCTCGTGGTCCGACATCAGCGTGCGGGCCCAGTGGACCGCGCCGGCGCCGATGGCGAACAGAGCGATGCCGAGGGTCATGCCGAGCGCGAAGTTCAGCGCGCCGATGTGACCGAGCGGGAAAACATAGATCGACTTGTCGTTCGGGATCGCCACGAACGAGACGATGAAGCCGACAGTGGCCAGCATCGACAGCGTGAACAGCAGGGCGACCGTACGCTCGGACCGCTTGGCGGCCCGCTCGTCGATGTCCTGCACCCGCGGCTCGTGGGGCGGCAGTCCCGGGTCGGCGAGCGGGTTCTTCTCGTCCGCGACGCGCACCGCGCCGTACGCGGTGTCCTGCCCTGCGGGCAGTTTCTCTTCGGGATTCTCTTGGGTACTCATGACTTCCTGGCCTTTGCGGTCCGAGCTGCAACCCACACGGCTACGGCGATGCAGGCACCGAGTCCGAAGATCCAGCCGAAGAGGCCCTCACTGACCGGACCGAGCCCGCCCAGCGACATACCGCCGCGACTCACGGTCTCATCGCCGTTCACCGTCTTCACGTAGGCGATGATGTCCTTCTTGTTCTGCTCCGACAGCGAACCGTCGGGGAAGGAGGGCATGTTCTGCGGACCGGTCAGCATGGCCTGGTAGATGTGCTTGGGGTCCACGCCATCGAGGTTCGGGGCGTACTTGCCGTGCGTGAGCGCACCGCCCTTGCCGGTGAAGTTGTGGCACTGCGCGCAGTTGTTGCGGAACAGCTCACCACCCTTGGCGATGTCGGCGCCCTCGGGGCCGTACTGCTCCTCGGTGGGAACGGCCGGGCCGGCGCCCAGGGAGGCGATGTACGCCGCCAGCTGGTCGATCTCGGCCTGGGTGTAGACGACCTTCTTCTTCGGAAGCTGCGCGGCCTGCGAGGTGGCGGCCGGCATACGGCCGGTGGCCACCTGGAAGTCGACGGCCGCTGCGCCCACGCCCACGAGGCTCGGACCGTCGGTGGTGCCCTGCCCCCCGGTGCCGTGGCAGCTGGCACAGCCGACCGCGTAGAGCTTCTTGCCCTCCTCGATGGTGAGGGATTGGGCGGTTTCGTCGGCCTGCGCCTTGCTCGCGGGTGCGAGCACGGCGTACAGCCCCCCGGTGCATGCCAGCGCGAGGAGCAGAACGACGAGCGCCGCCAACGGGTGGCGTCGTCGTGCGGAGAGCTTTTTCACGGATTACCCCGGTGTCAGGATCTTCTGCGTCGATGCTTCTGGTGGGTGCGCTTCTTCGAGCGCGCGGATTCGGGTCCGCCTACTTGATCATGTAGATCGTGGCGAAGAGGCCGATCCAGACGACATCGACGAAATGCCAGTAGTAGGACACGACGATGGCTGCCGTCGCCTGGTCATGGGTGAACCTCCGAGCCGCGTAGGTCCGGCCGAGGACGAACAGGAAGGCGAAGAGACCTCCCAGCACGTGCAGGCCGTGGAAGCCGGTGGTCAGGTAGAAGACCGAGCCGTAGGGGTCCGAGGAGATGGAGAGCCCCTCGTGCTTGACCAGCTCGGTGTATTCGAGGACCTGACCACCGACGAAGACCGCGCCCATGATGAACGTGACGATGAACCACGCCCGGAGCTTCTTCACGTCCCCGCGCTCGGCGGCGAAGACGCCGAGCTGGCAGGTGAGTGAGGAGAGCACCAGGATCGTGGTGTTCGTCAACGAGAACGGGAAGTTCAGGGCGTCGGCCTTCTCCGACCAGAAGTCGGGTCCGGTCACCGATCGCAGGGTGAAGTACATCGCGAAGAGGGCCGCGAAGAACATCAGCTCGGAACTCAGCCAGATGATGGTTCCGACGCTGGTGAGGTTCGGTCGATTGACCGACGGGTGCGCGTGCCCGGTATCTACTGTCGTTGCTGTCGCCACGCCGACATTATGTCGGTCGCTTATCCCGCCCTCACCCCGGGGGGTGCCGTTCGGTGTGTTCGCCCGTCGTGTACTGCCCGTATGGCCCATCGAAGTGATGTCCGAACCAGTGTTGACCAGCTGCCGGAAGGGGTAGCATCCGCGCCATCGGCACCGCTGGTGCCGGACGATGCCGTGCCCCCTCGGAAGCGTGGAGGAACAATGCAGGCGACCGCCACGGTGCTGGTCTACAGCGACAACTCAGGCACCCGGGAGCAGGTGCGGCTCGCCACCGGCCGGCGGCCGGCCCCGGACGTGCCCGTCGTGGAGTTCGTGGAGTGCGCGACCCTCCCGGCCGTCCTCGAGGAACTGGAGCGGGGCGGGATCGACGTCTGCGTCCTGGACGGCGAGTCGTCGCCGGTGGGCGGCATGGGCGTGTGCCGGCAGATCAAGGACGAGATCTTCGAGTGCCCGCCGGTACTGCTGCTCATCGGCCGGCCCCAGGACGCCTGGCTGGCCACCTGGAGCCGTGCGGAGGCCGCTGTGACCCTGCCGGTGGAGCCGGTGGAGTTCGCCTCGGCCCTGGCCTCCCTGCTGCGCCGGAAGCACGCCCTGAGCGTTTAGGGCCCGTCCGGCGGGTCAGGCCGGCTGGGGGCGCAGGCGGGCCTTCTCCTCGGGAGCGGGACCGGACCCGGCGCCGCCCGTCAGGGCGCTGCCCTCGCGCCATTGCTCCCAGCTGAGGTTCCAGTCGCCGAAGCCGTTGCCGAAGGGCTCCATGGTGGCGCCGCCGGAGTTGACGACCTCGACCAGGTCGCCCTGGTTGAAGGTGTCGAAGAACCACTCGGCGTCGCCGGTGCTCATGCCGACGCAGCCGTGGCTGACGTTGTCGTAGCCCTGGGAGCCGACGGACCAGGGGGCGGCGTGCACGTACTCGCCGCTCCAGGTCACCCGGGTGGCGAAGTGGACGGGCATGTCGTACGACTCGGCGGAGCCCTCGGCTATGCCGATGGTGGTGCTGAGCATGCGTACGAGGCGTTCCTTGGCGAGGACGACCTTGACGCCGTTGCGGGTCTCGAAGCCGGGCTTGCCGGCGGTGACGGCGATCTTCCTGATCTCCTTGCCGCTCTTGTAGACCGTCAGCCGGTGTGCGGCGACGTCGGTGACGGCGATGACCTGGTCGCCGGTGGTGAGGGTCAGTGGTGCGGCCTTGCCGCCCTTCAGCCGGTCGCCGATCCTGATGCCCTCCAGGGTGCTGCGCATCCTGACGGTGGCGTTCTCTGGCCAGTACCCCCTCGGGCGGAAGTGGAGCTTCTTGTCGTCCACCCAGTGCCAGGCGCCCTCCACCGCGGGCGTGGAGGACACCTTCAGGCCGCGCTCCACGACGGCGCGCTGGGCGGGGTCCTGGACCGGCGCGCTCAGCTCGGCGGTGAGCGGCTGGCCGACGCCGTAGGTGCCCGCTCCGGGGCCGAAGGTGACGCCGAGGCTCTTGGCACCGCTGCTCTTGGTGGCGGTGGACTTGCCCGTGGTGAAGGTGAGGACCTTGCGGCCCCGGGCCCCGTCCTCGTCCTCGGTGCTGACCCGGACCGTGTAGTCGGTGTCGGCGACGAGTGGGGAGGTGCTGTGCCAGCGGCTGCCGTCGGCGTCGAGTTCGCCCGCCACGTGGCGGCCCGCGGCGTCCACCGCCGTGACGTCGGTGATGCGCCCGTCGGAGTACTCGGCGACGATCTCCAGGGGCGTGTCCGGGTCGGCCTTCTTGCCTTCGGAGAGGCCGGTGAAGCTGATCCGGTCCGCGGCGTCGTAGGGCTCGGCGGCCAGTGGGTCCCCGCCGGAGGAGCAGCTGAGGACGCCCGCACCGAGGGCGATCACCAGCAGCGTGCAGCCGACGACAGTGCGGTTTCGGGGAGCACGTCTCATGGCCTCACGCTAGGGAGCCTCGTCAACTGCGGCACGCCGTAAGACTCGAACGAGTGACATTCTTTGGGCCGGACGCGCCGCAGGGCCCGGACCCTCCTGAGGGAGTGTCCGGGCCCTGCGCGGGTCGCCCGTCCTACCGGTGCGTACTGCCGGGTCGCGTCCTACTGGGTGCGGTTCTCACCGCGGTAGTACTCGAAGACCCAGCCCCAGAGGCTGAGCAGGATCACCGGTGCCGCGAAGTACATCAGCCACCAGCCGACGGCGACGGACAGGAAGACGATCGCGGCACCGAGGCCGAGACCGAGCGGCTGCCAGCTGTGCGGGCTGAAGAACCCGACCTCGCCGGCGTCGTCGGCGACGTCCGCCTCCTTGTTGTCCTGAGGACCCACGTCGACCCGCCGGGCGGTGAAGCCCAGGTAGAAGCCGATCATGATGCTCAGGCCGAAGGCCAGGAAGAGGGCCGTGGTGCCGGCCGGCTCCTTCGACCACACGCCGTAGACGACCGCCACGACGAGCAGGAAGGCGCTCAGCCAGATGAACATCTTGCCCTGGATCTTCACTTGCCGGCCTCCTTGCCGCCGGAGAGGACCTTCTCACCGTGACCGGTGTTCTCGAGCTGGTCGAGCGCGGCGATCTCCGGGTAGTGCAGGTCGAACGCCGGGGATTCGCTGCGGATCCGCGGCAGGGAGGTGAAGTTGTGGCGCGGCGGCGGGCAGGAGGTGGCCCACTCCAGTGAACGGCCGTAGCCCCACGGGTCGTCGACCTCGACCTTCTTGCCGTACTTGGCCGTCTTCCAGACGTTGTAGAAGAACGGCAGCATCGACATGCCGAGCAGGAACGACGCGATGGTCGAGACGGTGTTCAGCGCGGTGAAGCCGTCGGCCGCCAGGTAGTCCGAGTAACGGCGCGGCATGCCCTCGGCGCCCAGCCAGTGCTGGACCAGGAAGGTGCCGTGGAAACCGGCGAACAGCGTCCAGAAGGTGATCTTCCCGAGCCGCTCGTCGAGCATCTTGCCGGTGAACTTCGGCCACCAGAAGTGGAAGCCGGCGAACATCGCGAAGACCACGGTGCCGAACACCACGTAGTGGAAGTGCGCCACCACGAAGTACGAGTCCGAGACGTGGAAGTCCAGCGGCGGCGAGGCCAGGATGACGCCCGTCAGACCACCGAAGAGGAAGGTGACCAGGAAGCCCGCCGACCAGAGCATCGGTGTCTCGAAGCTCAGCGACCCCTTCCACATGGTGCCCAGCCAGTTGAAGAACTTCACACCGGTGGGGACCGCGATCAGGAAGGTCATGAAGGAGAAGAACGGCAGCAGCACACCGCCCGTGACGTACATGTGGTGCGCCCACACCGTCACCGACAGACCCGCGATCGCGATGGTCGCGCCGATCAGGCCCATGTAGCCGAAGATCGGCTTACGGGAGAAGACCGGGATGATCTCGGAGACGATGCCGAAGAACGGCAGCGCGATGATGTACACCTCGGGGTGGCCGAAGAACCAGAACAGGTGCTGCCACAGCAGCGCGCCGCCGTTGGCCGCCTCGAAGATGTGGCCGCCGAACTTCCGGTCGTACTCGAGCGCGAACAGCGCCGCCGCGAGCACCGGGAAGGCGAGCAGGACCAGCACACCGGTCAGCAGCACGTTCCAGGTGAAGATCGGCATGCGGAACATCGTCATGCCGGGAGCGCGCATGCAGATGATCGTGGTGATGAAGTTGACCGCACCGAGGATCGTGCCGAAGCCGGAGAGGACCAGGCCCATGATCCACATGTCGGAGCCGATGCCCGGCGAGCGGATGGCGTCCGACAGCGGGGAGTAGGCGAACCAGCCGAAGCTGGCGGCCCCGTCCGGGGTGAAGAAACCGCCGACCGCGATCAGCGAGCCGAGCGAGTAGAGCCAGTAGGCGAACATGTTCAGCCGCGGGAACGCCACGTCGGGCGCGCCGATCTGCAGCGGCATGATCCAGTTCGCGAAACCGGAGAACAGCGGCGTCGCGAACATCAGCAGCATGATCGTGCCGTGCATCGTGAACGCCTGGTTGAACTGCTCGTTCGACATGACCTGCAGGCCCGGCCGGGCCAGCTCGGCGCGCATGACGAGCGCCATCACGCCACCGATGCAGAAGAACACGAACGACGACACCAGGTACAGCGTGCCGATCGTCTTGTGGTCGGTGGTGGTGAGCCACTTGACGACCACGTTGCCGGGCTGCTTGCGCCGGACCGGCTGCTCGCTCTCGTAGGAGCCCACAGTCGCTGCGGCACCCTGGGATTCGTTGAGGATGCTCACAGGATGTTCGCCTCCCGGTTCCTCTCGTGGCTCGTCTGGTCGATGCCGGCGGGAACGTAACCGGTCTGCCCCTTCTCCGCGAGCTCCTTCAGGTGCTGCTCGTAGCGCTCGGGGGACACGACCTTCACGTTGAACAGCATCCGGGCGTGGTCCACACCGCAGAGCTCGGCGCACTTGCCGAGGAAGGTGCCCTCACGGTTGGGGGTCACCTCGAAGGCGTTGGGGTGACCCGGGATGACGTCCTGCTTCATCAGGAACGGCACCACCCAGAAGGAGTGGATGACGTCCCGCGAGGTCAGGACGAAGCGGACCCGCTTGCCCTCGGGCAGCCACAGGGTGGGGCCCGGGTTGTTGGTCTGCGGGTTCCGCGTGGAGGGGGTGCCGCAGTCGTTGACACCGCCGGCGTCGGCCGGGAACGCCTTCTTGTAGCGTTCCGGGACCGCGTCGAGTGCCTTGGCGGTCTTGGCGTCGCCGGTGGAACCCTCGACGTCCTCGATGTAGTTGAAGCACCAGCTCCACTGGAAGCCGACGACATTCACGGTGACGTCCGGCTTCGCCTCGAGCTTCATCAGCTCGGACTCGTCCCGGGCCGTGAAGTAGAAGAAGACCGAAACGATGATGAGCGGAACCACGGTGTACAACGCCTCGATGGGCATGTTGTACCGGGTCTGCGGAGGTACCTCGACCTTGGTGCGGCTGCGCCGGTGGAAGAAAGCACTCCACAGGATCAGGCCCCACACCAGCGCGCCGATGGCGAGCGCGGCGGCCCAGGAACCCTGCCACAGGGAGAGGATCAGCGGAGCCTCTTCCGTGGTGGGGGTGGGCATACCAAGGCGGGGGAAGTCCTCCCATGTGCAACCTGTGGCGGTTGCCAGGACCAGGCCCGCGGTCAGTGCCTGCAGCAGCTTCCGCCGCATCGGGCGCCGCGGCGAGCGGTCGGAGCCGTTGGGACTCACGTAGCGCCTTCCCGAGAGTCTCGCCCGCGCTGTACGGCTGCGGCCTTCTCGCTGGTCGGTCGCCGCCCTGCGTCGGGCAGGGGTTTGGATGTTTATGCGGACCAAACCCTAGCCGACGCCTTCCGGGGGGTCGCGGGGAGGGGGTCATACGCGCCGCTCGTCACCCCGAAGGGGTGGGAAGGCGGACCCAATGGCCGGGAGTGCGGCTTGTGCGGGGGCAACGGCCGGGCACGGCAGGCATGAAGGGCTCGGGGGCACTCGCGCCCTCCACTCTCCCGTTCCTCCCTCCCCCGTCTCCTCCCCTCGTCCCCTCGCTTCCCTCCCTCGTCCCCTCGCTCTCCCCGTCGGGCCCACGGCTTACCGTTGCCGTATGTCCTACTTCGACGCCGCGTCCGCAGCTCCGCTCCATCCCGTCGGCCGTCAGGCCCTGTTGGCCGCGCTGGACGAGGGGTGGGCCGATCCGGCGCGACTGTACCGGGAGGGCAGGAGGGCCCGGCTGCTGCTGGACGCGGCGCGCGAGGCGGCGGCGGAGGCGGTGGAATGCCGCCCGGACGAGCTGGTGTTCACCCCCTCCGGCACTCGGGCGGTGCATGCCGGGATCGAGGGTGCGCTGGCCGGGCGGCGGCGCGTCGGACGTCACTTGATCGTGTCAGCGGTCGAACACTCTTCTGTACTTCATACGGCTGAAGTCCACGAGGCCCTGGGCGGTTCGGTCACCGAGGTCGGGGTGGACCGCACGGGGGCCGTGGCTCCGGACGCCTTCGCCGGGGCGTTGCGGCCGGACACCGCGCTGGCCTGCCTCCAGTCGGCCAACCACGAGGTGGGGACGGTGCAGCCGGTGGCCGAGGTCGCCGAGGCGTGCCGGGCGGCGGGGGTGCCGCTGCTGGTGGACGCGGCGCAGTCGCTGGGCTGGGGGCCGGTGGCGGGCGACTGGTCGCTGCTCACGGCGAGCGCCCACAAGTGGGGCGGCCCGTCGGGCGTCGGGCTGCTCGTGGTGCGCAAGGGGGTGCGGTTCGCTCCCCGGGGGCCCCTGGACGAACGGGAGTCGGGGCGGGCGGCCGGGTTCGAGAACATCCCGGCGGTGGTGGCCGCGGCGGCCTCGCTGCGGGCGGTGCGTGCCGAGGCGGCCGAGGAGGCGGCCCGGCTGCAGGACCTGACGGAGCGGATCCGGACGCGGGTGCCCGTGCTGGTGCCGGACGTGGAGGTGACGGGTGATCCGGAGCGGCGGCTGCCGGGGATCGTCACCTTCTCCTGTCTCTATGTCGACGGGGAGACGGTGCTGCACGAGCTGGACGGCGCCGGTTTCTCCGTTTCATCCGGTTCGTCGTGCACGAGCAGCACGCTCACCCCGAGCCATGTGCTGAGGGCGATGGGGGTGCTGAGCGAGGGCAACGTCCGCGTCTCGCTGCCGCCGGGGACACCGACCGAGGACGTCGAGCGGTTCCTGACGGTCCTGCCGGGGGTGGTGGCGGGGGTACGGGAGAAGCTGGGGGCTCCGGTGACGGCCGGGGCCGTACGGGGCGCGGAGCAGGACGCCGGGGGGAGCGGTGCCCCGGCCGGGGACACTCCGGCCGGGGACGCGCTGGTCGTGGACGCGCTGGGCCGGCGGTGCCCGGTCCCGGTGATCGAGCTGGCCCGGGTGATCGGGGACGTGCCCGTGGGCGGCACGGTACGGGTGCTCGCGGACGACGAGGCGGCCCGGCTGGACATCCCGGCGTGGTGCGAGATGCGCGGGCAGGAGTACGTGGGTGAGGAGCCGGCGGACCGGGGCTCGGCCTATGTGGTCCGCCGGACCTCGTGAAGGGCGGGGGTCCGGGACCGTGAGGGCCCAGAAGCCCAGAAGCCCAGGAGCCCCGGGGCCCAGGGTGCCCGGGGGCCCTGAGACCCCCGGGTTCGTGAACCGCCGGCGTGTCAGACCAGGTGCTTCTTCACCTCGGCCGCGGGCTCGTCGCCGTAGGCCCGGGCGAAGCGCTCCATGAAGTGGGCGCGGCGCAGCTGGTACTCCTGGGTGCCGACGGTCTCGATGACCAGGGTGGCGAGCATGCAGCCCACCTGCGCGGCACGCTCCAGCGAGACGCCCCAGGCCAGCCCGGACAGGAATCCGGCGCGGAAGGCGTCGCCCACCCCGGTCGGATCCGCCTTGCGCTCCTCCTGGGCGCAGCCGACCTCGATCGGGTCCTCGCCGGCGCGCTCGATGCGCACGCCGCGGGAGCCGAGGGTGGTGACGCGGTGGCCGACCTTGCCGAGGATCTCGGCGTCGGTCCAGCCGGTCTTGCTCTCGATGAGCCCCTTCTCGTACTCGTTGGAGAAGAGGTAGGTCGCCCCGTCCAGCAGTATCCGGATCTCCTCCCCGTTCATCCGGGCGATCTGCTGGGAGAAGTCGGCGGCGAACGGAATGTTCCGGGCGCGGCACTCCTCGGTGTGCCGGAGCATGCCCTCCGGGTCGTCGGCGCCGATGAGGACCAGGTCGAGGCCGCCCACCCGGTCGGCGACGGTCTTCAGCTCGATCAGCCGGGCCTCGCTCATCGCGCCCGTGTAGAAGGAGCCGATCTGGTTGTGGTCGGCGTCCGTGGTGCACACGAAGCGGGCGGTGTGCAGCGTCTCGGAGATGCGGACGGAGGCGGTGTCGACGCCGTGCCGCTCCAGCCAGGCCCGGTACTCGTCGAAGTCGAAGCCCGCGGCGCCGGCCAGGATCGGCCGGGTGCCGAGCTGGCCCATGCCGAAGGCGATGTTCGCGCCCACGCCGCCCCGGCGTACATCGAGGTTGTCGACCAGGAAGGACAGCGAGACCGTGTGCAGCTGGTCCGCGACGAGCTGGTCGGCGAAGCGGCCGGGGAAGGTCATGAGGTGGTCGGTGGCGATGGAGCCGGTGACTGCGATGCGCACGGCGTGGACTCTCCTGAGGGAGGGGGATTGACAGTCCACGCTATCGGGTGAGGGCCGCCCGATGAAGCCCGGCAAAACTACCCGATAGTAGATCTTTCTTCGTGACCTGCGGCATGCATACGGTGCCGATATGACGAACCTCAAGGTCCACGCCCCCACCCAGGCCGACCTCGACGGCGACCTCGCGTCGCTGCGCGGCGACTGCGCCCGGATGGCTCCCCGCTGGACGACACCGGACCGGGACGCCGCCCGCCCGGTCTCCCCGTCCCTGATCCACGGCGTGTCCGTCCCCTCGTCCTCGGCCCGTCTGCTGGACGAGATGTCGGAGTACGGCGACTGAGCCGGGTTCTTCCGCGGCCGAACGGGCGCTCGGGGAACCGTGCGCTCCTCCGTTGCGTCCCATCGCTGTCCCCCGTAAAGGGGATGCGGGATACGACCCGTCAGCAGTCCCGGTGCGACCGGGCAGGGTCTTCAGGGACAGCTGTGCAGCCGAAGGAGCGATGCGGTGAACACCGAGCGACCCGACAACGACGACGCCGAGGCCCAGAACCCCGGCAGCGCGCGCGACACCGGGGGCGCTTCGGCCGGCGGTGCGGAGCGCGGCACCCCGCAGGGCGGACCCCGCGCCGACGCCGCGCCCGGCTCCTCTCCGGAAGCACCCGCCTCGGAGACCGGCGGCGCCGGCGGGCCGGAAGAGGACACCGGCGACACCACCGGGGCCGGGCGGCCGGCGGGGGACGAAGCACCGGTGAGCGGGGCTCCGGAGGCCGAGGACACGAAGGCGGACTCCTCCGTGCGGGCCGGGGCCGCCGGGCCGTCGGCCCCGAAGACCTCGGACGTGAGCGCGGCACCCGGAACGGAGCCCGAGGCTCCGGGGCCTGAGGGCGGCGAGCCCCCGGCGCGGGACGCCACGGCCTCCGGGGGCGATACCGCGGAGGCAGGCGGGAGTGAGGACCGGGCGCCGAAGAACGCGGCCGGGAAGGCACACCGGGACGAGTCCCGGGACACGGCACCCGAAGCCTCGGCGGCTGCGGGCGCGGAGACCGACGCCGCGGAGGCGGACGACGGTGCCGGGGAGCGGGCTGCGGAGAGCGGGTCCGCACCGGCTCTCCCGTCCCAGGGCGGGGAGGCGACGGCCGAAAGCCCGGAGGCCGGGGACACGGCGACCGGGGCACCCGAAGCCGATGCGCCGCCGGCCGCGGCAGTGGCGGCGCCGGCGGCCGTGGCCCCGGAAACCGACGCGGCCGACGCCGAGCCCTCCGTCGTCCGGGTCCCCGCCGACGTGCGCGGCGACGCCGGCGGTCCCGGCCAGGGTTCCGGGCGGCGGCGGTCGCCGGGGCTGGCCGCGGCGGTGGCCGCGGCGGTGCTGCTGGTCGGGGGCGGCGGGGCGTATCTCGCCGCCAGTGCCGCCGGCGGGTCGGGCGGCGGTACGACTCCGGGGGCCGACGGCGACGGCACTCCCCCGCCGCTCACCCTCGACGCCTACGCCGAGGGCGGGGCGCACGGCATCGCGCCGGGTGAGCCCAACCCGTACGGCGCCACCTACCGCGCCGACGGTCCGCTCCCCGAGGGTCCCGGCTCGGCGCCGGTGTACCGCGCCCGGGGGCAGATCACCGAGGCGCAGGTGACCGGTCTCGCGAAGGCGCTCGGGGTCGACGGGAAGCCGGTGGCGGAGGGCGGGGCCTGGCGGATCGGCGGCAAGGACGGCAGCGGGCCCACGCTGCGGGTGGACCGCAGTGCCCCCGGCACGTGGACGTTCAGCCGGTACGCGCCCGGCCCCGACGCCTGTGACGGCAAGGGCGAGACGTGCAAGGCCCCGCCGGCCGGCGGCGGCCCGGCGGTGAGCGAGGAGGCCGCGAAGAAGGCCGCCGCGCCCGTGCTGAAGGCGCTGGGCCAGGACGACGCGAAGCTCGACGCCGGCCAGATGACGGGCGTCAAGCGGGTGGTGAACGCGGAGCCCGTGGTCGGCGGGCTGCCGACGTACGGCTGGACGACCGGGGTGGTCGTCGGCGCCGGCGGTGAGGTGGTCGGCGGCAGCGGCCGGCTGTCGACGCCGGTGAAGGCGGACACGTACCCCGTGGTGGGCGCCGAGGAGGCGCTGGAACTGCTGAACACGGCGCCGGGCGCCGGTGAGCGCGCGGAGATCGGCGGCTGCGCCACTTCCGTACCGCTGGAGGGCGACGGCGGGCAGGCGCAGCAGGAGCCGTGTGCCACGGCGACGACCCTGCCCGCCAAGGACACGGTCACCGTGGAGAAGGCGGTGTTCGGGCTGGCCGCGCACTCGGTGGACGGGCAGCAGGCGCTCGTACCGTCCTGGCTGTTCGAGGTGCGGCCGACGAAGGCGCAGGACGGCGGCACGGTCACGTACCCGGCGGTCGAACCGGAGTACCTCGCCCCGCGGGCGCGGTCCGGGGAAACCGGCACGGAACCGGCGGAGCCGGGGGACGGCGACCGGCCGACCTCGGCGCCGGCCGCACGCGATGTCGCCGTCGAGGGCTACACCGCCGAGGGCAGCGAACTGACGGTGACCTTCACCGGCGGGGTGTGCGCCGACTACGAGGCCACGGCGGGCGAGAGCGGCGACCGGGTCACGGTCACCGTGACCGAGACGCCCTGGCCGGACAAGGTCTGCATCCTGATCGCCAAGCAGTACCGGCAGACGGTGCGGCTCGACGCGCCGCTGGCCGACCGCAAGGTGGTGGACGCCGACGGCGAGCCGGTGCCGCTGCACAAGGACGGCGCGCGGCTCCCCGCGGCGCCCTCCGGGAGGTAGGGGCGGCAAGAGGCCCAAAAGGCTCCGGACAGCCCGAAGGCGGCGGCCCTGTCGGACAGGACCGCCGCCTTCGTGGTGCGCCGTGCCGCCCGGGAGAGGGTCCCGGGCGGCGGTTGAGCCTGCTCAGCTGAAGGAGTCGCCGCAGGCGCAGGAGCCCGTGGCGTTCGGGTTGTCGATCGTGAAGCCCTGCTTCTCGATGGTGTCGACGAAGTCGATGGTGGCGCCGCCCAGGTACGGGGCGCTCATCCGGTCGGTGACGACCTTCACGCCGTCGAAGTCCTTCTCCACGTCACCGTCGAGGGAACGCTCGTCGAAGAAGAGCTGGTAGCGCAGGCCGGAGCAGCCGCCGGGCTGGACGGCGACGCGCAGGGCGAGGTCGTCACGGCCTTCCTGGTCGAGCAGCGCCTTGACCTTGGCCGCGGCGGCTTCGGTCACGAGGATGCCGTCGGTGACGGTGGTGGTCTCGTCCGATACGGACATCTACATCTCTCCCGGGTTGTACGGAGACTGCTTGCCGACGGTTGCAACCGGCGGGGCCGCGGATTCATTCCGGGCCGGGACTTGTTCTCTCGGCTCCGTCTTCATGCTCGCACACGCCCCGGCGAGCGGAAAACGGTCCATCCGGCCCCCTTTCGGACACCGCTCCAGAAACCGCTCGGGAAACCGCTCGGGAACCGGCCGGGCCCGGCCGGGGGAATGAACGGACCGTCGCCGGGATTCACGTCACATGGACGCTATGGCCGTCGTCAAAGTGACGCGAGCCGGATATGATAAATAGCGTCAATTCGACGAGAAGTCGAACCGGTGTCCCGCTTGTCCCGCCGGTCCGGTCCACACGGGCCCGGCGAGCCGCAGAACAGAAAGGGTGTGTGTCGTGACCACCGCCCAGACCCAGGAGCTCGACGTCCAGCC
The DNA here is from genome assembly GCF_044540975.1 of Streptomyces sp. NPDC085927. NCBI lineage: Bacteria > Bacillati > Actinomycetota > Actinomycetes > Kitasatosporales > Streptomycetaceae > Streptomyces > Streptomyces sp. NPDC085927. The sequence continues at coordinate 510,769 of NZ_JBITSN010000002.1, read as the reverse complement.
GACGCCCCTCGCCCTGTTGCTCCTCGGCCGGGAGGCCGACGCGAGGAGCGAGCGCGGGGTGGAGTGTCCCGGAGACCTCCCCTCGCCGTCCGACCCGGACCTGGTGGAACGCGCCCGCGCCGCCAAGGAGAGGCTCGGGGACAAGGTCTTCGTGCTCGGCCACCACTACCAGCGCGACGAGGTCATCCAGTTCGCCGACGTCACGGGCGACTCGTTCAAACTGGCCAAGGACGCCGCCGCGCGTCCGCAGGCCGAGTACATCGTGTTCTGCGGTGTGCACTTCATGGCCGAGTCGGCGGACATCCTCACCGGTGACGACCAGAAGGTGGTCCTGCCGGACCTCGCGGCCGGCTGCTCCATGGCCGACATGGCCACCGCCGAGCAGGTCGCGGAGTGCTGGGACGTGCTGGCCGAGGCCGGGATATCCGACCGGGTCGTGCCCGTCTCGTACATGAACTCGTCCGCGGACATCAAGGCGTTCACCGGCCGGCACGGCGGCACGATCTGCACCTCGTCCAACGCGAAGCGGGCCCTGGAGTGGGCCTTCCAGCAGGGCGAGCAGGTCCTGTTCCTGCCCGACCAGCACCTCGGCCGCAACACCGCGGTGCGGGACCTGGGGATGTCCCTGGAGGACTGCGTCGTCTACAACCCGCACAAGCCGAACGGCGGGCTGACGGCGCAGGAGCTGCGGGACGCGAAGATGATCCTGTGGCGGGGCCACTGCTCGGTGCACGGCCGCTTCAGTCTGGACTCGGTCAACGACGTGCGCGAGCGCGTCCCGGGGGTGAACGTGCTGGTGCACCCCGAGTGCCGGCACGAGGTCGTGGCCGCGGCGGACCACGTCGGGTCGACCGAGTACATCATCAAGGCGCTGGAGGCGGCCCCGGCCGGTTCCAAGTGGGCGATCGGTACGGAGCTGAACCTGGTGCGCCGGCTGGCGAACCGTTTCGCTCCCGAGGGCAAGGAGATCGTGTTCCTGGACCGGACGGTCTGCTTCTGCTCGACGATGAACCGCATCGACCTCCCCCACCTGGTGTGGGCGCTGGAGTCGCTGGCGGAGGGCAACCTGGTCAACCGCATCGAGGTGGACCGGGAGACCGAGCAGTTCGCCAAGCTGGCCCTGGAGCGGATGCTCGCGCTGCCGTAACCACGCCGACGACGACGGAGGGCTTGCCCGGAACCGAGGTTCCGGGCAAGCCCTCCGTCGTGTGTGAACGGCTCGCGGACCGGTCAGACCTGCGCCGGCGCCGGGTCGTCCGCGGACCCCGCGGACTTCTCCGACTCCGCCGGTTCCTCGGCCGCCGTGCCCTTCTTCAGTGACTTCTTCTTCGCGCGCCGCTCCTTGCGGAGCTCCAGCATCGCGTAGAGGGTCGGCACCAGGAGCAGGGTCAGCAGCGTCGACGTGATCAGACCGCCGATCACCACCACGGCCAGCGGCTGCGCGATGAAGCCGCCCTCGCCGGTGACGCCGAGCGCCATCGGGAGCAGGGCGAAGATCGTCGCCAGGGCCGTCATCAGGATCGGGCGCAGCCGGTGCCGGCCGCCCTCGATCACGGCCTCGACGACGCCGTACCCCTGGGCGCGGTACTGGTTGATCAGGTCGATCAGCACGATCGCGTTGGTGACCACGATGCCGGTCAGCATCAGCATGCCGATCATCGCCGGGACGCCCATCGGGGTGCCCGTGACGATCAGCAGGCCGATCGCGCCCGTCGCCGCGAACGGGATGGACACCAGCAGGATCAGCGGCTGGGCGAGCGAGCGGAAGGTGCCGACCAGCAGCATGAAGATGATCGCGATCGCCGCGAGCATCGCCAGGCCCAGGTTGACGAACGCCTCGTCCTGGTCCTCGGACACGCCGCCGATCTCGGCCGTCGCGCCCGCCGGGAGGGTGAGCGCGTTGATCTTCGTCTGGAGCTCCGCGCTGACCGCGCCGGTGTTGTCGCCGGTCGGCCGGGCGGTGACGGTGGCGGAACGCTGGCCGTCGATCCGGGTCATGGACACCGGGCCGTCCACCAGCTCGACGGTGGCGATGTCGCCCAGCTCCACCGGGCCCAGGCGCAGCTTCTTCAGCTCGGCCAGCGTGGTGGCCGGCTCGGCCGAGCGGATGACGACGTCCCGCTCGGTGTCGTCCAGCACCGCCTTGCCGGCCGGGGTGCCCCGGACCGCCTGGGCGACGGCGGCGCCGAGCGTCTGGTCGTTGAACCCGGCCGCGGCGGCACGGGAGGTGGCCTCGACGGAGATCCGCGGCACGCTCTGCGACAGGTCACTGGTGACGTCCGTGACGTCGTCCAGCGAGGCCACGGCCTCCTGGACCTGGTCGGCCGCCTTGCGCAGCACCTGCGCGTCGGCCGCCTTGACGACGACGCTCAGGTCCTGGCTGCCGAATCCGTCACCGCCCGCGATGGTGGTGGTGCCGATGCCGTCGAGTTCGGCGAGGCCCTTCTCGACGCGCTCCTGCACGTCCGCGGAGGACGCGGAGTCCTCCAGCATCACCTGGTAGGTGGCCTGGTTGGTGTCCGTACCGCCGCCGAAGGCCGCCATGAAGCCGGACGAGCCGATGGTGACCTGGTGGTCCTTGACGCCCTCGGTGTCGCCGAGCAGCTTCTCGACCTTCTTGGCCTGCTCGTCGGTCGCCGCGAGGCTGGTACCGGGCTCCAGCTCCTGACGGACCGTGAGGACCTGCTGCTCGCCCTGGTCGAAGAAGTTGGTCTTGAGCAGCGGCGCCATGCCGAAGGTGCCGATCAGGACGACGACCGCGATGGCGAGGCTGGCCAGCCTGCGCCGGGTGGCGAAGCCCAGGACGGAGACGTAGACGCGCTGGAGACGGCTCTTCGCCTCCTTCTCCTCGGCCAGCCGGCGCGCTTCGTCGGCGTCCTCGGGGGTGCCCTTCGGGGGACGCAGGAACCAGTACGACAGGACGGGGACGACCGTCAGCGACACCAGCAGGGAGGCGAGCAGCGCCGCGGTGACGGTGAGGCTGAAGGAGCCGAACAGCTCGCCGACCATGCCGCCGACCAGACCGATCGGCAGGAAGACGGCGACGGTGGTCAGCGTCGCGGACGTCACCGCGCCGGCCACCTCGCGGACGGCGCCCAGGATCGCCTCGCGGCGCTCCTCGCCGTAGCCGAGGTGCCGCTTGATGTTCTCCAGGACGACGATGGAGTCGTCGACGACCCGGCCGATCGCGATGGTCAGCGCGCCCAGGGTCAGCATGTTCAGCGACAGGTCGCGCGTCCACAGCACGATCAGCGCGAGCACGACGGACAGCGGGATGGACACCGCGGTGACCAGGGTCGAGCGCACCGAGGCCAGGAAGACCAGGATCACCAGGACCGCGAAGACCAGACCGAGCGCGCCCTCGATGGTCAGGCCCTCGATGGCCTTGGCGACGGCCGGGCCCTGGTCGCTGACGACGGTGAGGTCGGCACCCGAGCCGAGCGCCTCGCGCAGCTCGGGCAGCTTCTCGTCGACGGCGTCCGAGATCGCGACGGCACTGCCGTCGTGGTCCATGGTGACCACCACGGCGAGGCTGGGTTCGCCGTTGGTGCGGGTGAGGGAGTCGGCCTTGGCCTCCTGCTGCTTCACCTCGGCCACGGAGCCGAGCCGGACCGGCTTGCCCTTGCCGGGCTCGCCGGTGACCATCAGGTCCTCGATCTGCTCGAGCGAGGTGTAGCCGCCGCCCACCTGGACGGTGCGGTTGGCGCCGTCCTCGTCGAAGGAGCCGGCCGGGACGGTCGCGCCGCCCGCCTGGAGGGCCTGCATGAGCGCCTGCGCCGTGAGACCGGCGTCGGCGAGCTTCGCGTCGTCGGGGGTGACGGTGACCTGGAGGTCCCGTACGCCGTCCACGGCGACCTGGCCGACGCCGTCGATGGCCTCCAGCTCGGTGACCACGGTCCGGTCGAGCTGGTCGGCGAGGGCCTGCTGGTCCTTGTCGGAGGTGACGGCGAGGACCACGGTCGGGATGTCGTCGGTGCTGCCGGCGACGACCTGCGGGTCCACGCCGTCGGGCAGCACGGCCCGGGCCCGGTTGACGGCCTGCTGGACGTCGGCGACGAGCTGCTTGGTCTCGTTGCCGAAGTCGAAGGACGCCATGATCACGGCGTTGCCCTCGCTGGCCGTCGAGGTGACACCGGAGATGCCGTCGACGGCCTCCAGGTTGTTCTCGATGGGCTCGACGACCTGCTTCTCCACCACGTCCGGGGACGCGCCCTGGTAGGGGGCGATCACGGAGACCATGGGCAGTTCGATGGTGGGCAGCAGCTGCTGCTTGAGCTGAGGTATCGCGATCGCCCCGAACACGAGCGCGACGATCGACATGAGTCCGATCAGGGCGCGTTGCGCGAGGCTGAATCTGGCCAGCCAGGACATGGGTTACGGATCTCTCTTCTGTGAGCGTCTGCGAGCGGTGGAAGTGCGGTCGGAAGTGCGGTCGGGAGTGCGGTCACCGGCACCGTCCGACGCGCGGGCACGGGCACGGGCGGGGGCACGGCGGGCTCAGCCGGGTGCCCGGTCTACACAGTGGTGCATCGGGAGGGGCCGATCCGTAGGTCCGGAGTCCCGTTCCTCGGGGCAGCGGCTACTCCCCCCGCAGTACACGCGGTCGCCTTCAGTCCGCCCTTGGGCGGACCAGGCCGGACTCGTAGGCGGTGACCACCAACTGGGCCCGGTCGCGGGCGCCCAGCTTGGCCATGGCCCGGTTGACGTGTGTCTTCACGGTCAGCGGGCTGACCTCCAGGCGTTCGGCGATCTCGTCGTTGGAGTGGCCGCCGGCGACCTGGACCAGCACCTCGCGCTCCCGCACGGTCAGCGAGTCGAGCCGCTGCGCGCGGGCCGGGTCGTGGTCGGCGTCGTCGGACGGGCCCGCCTGGGCGAGGAAGCGGGCGATCAGCCCCTTGGTGGCAGCCGGGGACAGCAGCGCCTCGCCCTCGGCGGCGATCCGGATGGCGCTGAGCAGTTCGCCGGGTTCGGAGCCCTTGCCGAGGAAGCCGGAGGCGCCGGCCCGCAGTGACTGCACCACGTAGTCGTCGACCTCGAAGGTCGTCAGGATCACCACGCGGACCCCGTCGAGTTCGGGGTCCGCGCTGATCAGGCGGGTGGCCGCGAGGCCGTCGGTGCCGGGCATCCTGATGTCCATGAGGACCACGTCGGCGCGCTGTTCGCGGGCCAGCCGGACCGCCTCGGCACCGTCGGACGCCTCGCCCACCACCTCCATGTCCGGCTCGGAGTCGACGAGTACGCGGAAGGCGCTGCGCAGCAGGGCCTGGTCGTCGGCGAGCAGGACGCGGATGGTCATGGGGTCCCCCGGGAGCGCTGGGCACGGGCCGTCCTGGACCGCGGACGGGTCACGAACCGTCCTGGGCCGCGGACGTGCGGGTCTCGACGGGCAGGATCGCATGGACGCGGAAGCCGCCGCCGTAGCGGGGGCCGGTGGTGAGGGTGCCGCGCAGGGCGGTGACGCGTTCCCGCATGCCGAGCAGACCGTGGCCGCCGCCGTCGCGGTTGCCCCCGCCGGCACCGGCGGGGGCGTCGTGCCGGCCGGTGCCGGTGCCGGTGCCGTCGTCGAGGACGGTGATCTCGAGGTGCGGGCCCACCCGGACGACGCTGACCTCGGCCTTCGCCCGGGCGCCGGCATGCTTCTGGACGTTGGTGAGTGCCTCCTGGATGACCCGGTAGGCGGCCAGGTCGACGGCGGCGGGCAGCGCGGGGGCGTGGTCCGGGCGCTGGTCCTCGCGGGCGACCAGGACGTGCAGGCCGGCGTTGCGGAAGGTGCCGGCGAGGTCGTCGAGGCGGTCCAGTCCGGGGGCGGGCTCGGTGGGGGCCTCGGGGTCACCGGACTGGCGCAGCAGGCCGACGGTGGCGCGCAGTTCGCCGAGCGCCGAGCGGCTGGCCTCGCGGACGTGGGCGAGGGCCTCCTTGGCCTGGTCGGGCCGCTTGTCCATGACATGGGCGGCGACCCCGGCCTGGACGTTGACCAGGGCGATGTGGTGGGCGACGACGTCGTGCAGGTCGCGGGCGATGCGCAGGCGTTCCTCGGCGACGCGGCGGCGGGCCTCCTCCTCGCGGGTGCGTTCGGCCCGCTCGGCGCGCTCCCTGATGGCCTGGACGAAGGCACGGCGGCTGCGGACGGCGTCCCCGGCGGTGGCGCCGATCCCGGTCCAGGCGAGGATCCCCAGGTTCTCCTGGGCGTACCAGGGCAGCGGGCCGGCGATCATGGCGGCGCCGGTGAGGACGGTCATGGTGAGCAGGGCGACCCGCCAGGTGGTGGGGCGGTCGGTGGTGGAGGCGACGGTGTAGAGCGCGACGACCACGCACATCGCGACCGGGGCGCGGGGGTCGCCGGTGACGGACTCCACCAGGGAGACCCCGCTGGTGAAGGCGAGGACCGCGAGGGGCGCCCGGCGCCGGAGGACGAGCGCGGCGGCGCCGAGCACCATGAGGACCAGGCTGAGCGCGTCGGGCGTGCGCAGCGCCCAGGTGACGCCGTCGGGGCCGTGCGGCTCCACGAAGGACCCGGCCACGATGCACACCAGGACGCCCGCGGCCAGGGCCGCGTCCAGGGCGAAGGGGTGCGCGCGCAGCCGGCGCCGGGCGCGCTGGAAGGTGCTCACGACCGTTCACCGTACGGGGTCGCGGAAGCGTACGGGGGGCGGGCCGGTGGCGGACCGGTGGCGGGCGCCGCACCCGCCACGAACGGACCGACGGCGAACGGCCCGGATGCGGACGGTTCGGATGCGAACGGCCCGGATGCGGACGGTTCCGGTGTGAGCAGTACGCGTGCGAGCGGTGCGTGTGCGAGCGGTACGGCCGTGGGCGGCCCGGCGGGCCAGGGGCTCATGCTCCCGGGATCAGCCCGTCGCCTGTGCCCGGGATCAGTCCGTCGCCGTCGTCGCTGAGCAGCTCCCGGACCTCCTCGATGGTCGCGTCCGGGGAGGGGAGGATGAGGTCGGAGGGCTCCAGGGCGTCGTCCGGCAGCGGTTCGCCGAGCTCGTGGACCCTGTTCAGCAGGGCGGTGAGGGTGCGGCGGAAGCCGGGGCCGTCGCCGTTGTCCATCTCGGCGAGGAGTTCCTCGTCGAGTTTGTCCAGCTCGGCGAGGTGGCTCTCGGCCAGAGCCACCTGCCCCTCCCCCATGATCCGTACGATCATGTCGGCCTCCTGAGCCGCCCTGACGGGGGCTCGGTCGTCGTCGGCACGGTGTCCCGTGCGGCGGTCACTGCTTGTCGAACCGCGGGGTGTCCTGCGGCTGCTGCTGGGCCTGGGACTGCTCGCTGCCGCCCTCGATGGCCTGCTTCTCCCCGGAGGGGCCGCCGGCCAGCTCCGCCTTCATGCGCTGCAGTTCCAGCTCCACATCCGTACCACCGGAGAGCCGGTCCAGCTCGGCCTGGATGTCGTCCTTGTGCATGCCGGACTGGTCGTCGAGGGCGCCGGAGGCGAGCAGTTCGTCGATGGCGCCGGCCCGCGCCTGGAGCTGGGCGGTCTTGTCCTCGGCCCGCTGGATCGCCAGCCCGACGTCGCCCATCTCCTCGGAGATGCCGGAGAAGGCCTCGCCGATCCGGGTCTGGGCCTGCGCCGCCGTGTACGTGGCCTTGATGGTCTCCTTCTTCGTACGGAAGGCGTCGACCTTGGCCTGGAGCCGCTGGGCCGCGAGGGTGAGCTTCTCCTCCTCGCCCTGGAGGGTCGCGTGCTGCGTCTCCAGGTCCGTCACCTGCTGCTGGAGGGCGGCGCGGCGGGAGAGGGCCTCGCGGGCGAGGTCCTCACGGCCCAGCGCGAGCGCCTTGCGGCCCTGGTCCTCCAGCTTGGAGGACTGGGACTGCAGCTGGTTGAGCTGGAGTTCCAGGCGCTTGCGGCTGGTCGCCACGTCGGCGACACCCCGGCGGACCTTCTGGAGCAGCTCCAGCTGTTTCTGGTACGAGTAATCGAGGGTCTCGCGCGGATCCTCGGCCCGGTCAAGGGCCTTGTTCGCCTTCGCGCGGAAGATCATCCCCATACGCTTCATGACACCGCTCATGGGCTTCGCGCGCCCCCTTCTGACGGACTCCGGCTCACACTTCTGCGACAGAACCCACAGTACGGGCCCTGCATCCATTACCGCACTGTCCAGGGGCGGATGCGCTCATCCCCAAGGACGAGTGCGCATCCTCCCGATCCGGCGCAGGGAGTAGGTGATCCCCGGGTGCCGGCCGGACAACCCGCCCCAAGTCACACACAACGTCCCCGCTGCCTGTCCTCTACAGACGCGTGGTGTTGCCGGATCGTTCCCCCCGGGACTGTGGTCCAACCCCGGGTACCCCGTACCCTTGGGTTTTGTGTTCCGTAGCCGTGCCAAGGAAGAGAAGGCCCACGCCGACAAGGCGACGGTGACCGACTCCAAGCAGATCCGCCACCCGGAGGCCCCGAAGGGCCGTCCCACGCCCAAGCGCAGCCAGGCCCAGACCCAGCGGCGCAGCGTGGCCAATACGTCGATGACGCGCAAGGAGGCCGCCAAGCGGCAGCGTGACGAGCGCCGTACCGCGATGGAGCGCCAGCGCCAGGCGCTGGCCAGCGGGGACGAGCGTTACCTGCCGGCCCGTGACAAGGGGCCGGTGCGCCGGTTCGCGCGTGACCACGTCGACTCGCGGTTCAACATCGCGGAGTACTTCCTGCCGATGGCGGTGATCATCCTGGTGCTGAGCATGATCCAGGTGCCCCAGCTGCAGAACGCCGCGCTGCTGCTGTGGCTCGTCGTGATCGTGTTGATCGTGCTCGACTCCGTCGTGACCGGTTTCCGGCTGAAGAAGCAGCTGGCCGAGCGCTTCCCCGACGACAGGCGCCGTGGCGCCGTCGCCTACGCGCTGATGCGCTCGCTGCAGATGCGCCGGCTGCGTCTGCCCAAGCCCCAGGTCAAGCGCGGGGAACGGCCCTGAGCACCACGCCGTTCGTCGACGGCGCGGCACCGGCGACGGTGCCCGCGCAGGCCTCACCCGGTCAGGCCTCGCCCGGTCAGGGCGGGCCGTCCGGTGACCTGCGGGAAGTCGTACAGCAGGAGTTGGTGGCCCGCCAGCTCGACGAGCAGATAGTGGGACGGTTCCCGGTCGGGCGGCGGCTGCGCGTGCTGGACGTCGGCATGGGCCGCGGCACGCAGGCACTGCGCCTGGCGCGGGCCGGCCACCAGGTGACCGGTCTGGAGCGGGACGCGGAGATGATCTCCGCCGCGCGCGCGGCGCTCGCCGGGCAGCCCGAGGGCATCCGGGAGCGGGTGCGGGTCATCGAGGGCGACGGCCGCGACACCGGTGTGCACTTCCTGCCGGGCAGCTTCGACGTGGTGCTCTGCCACGGCGTACTCATGTACGTGACGGAGCCGGACCCGCTGGTGGCGGGGCTGGCCCGGATGCTCGCGCCCGACGGCCTGCTGTCGCTGCTGGTGCGCAACGGCGACGCGCCGGCGATGCGGTCCGGCCTGCGCGGGGACTGGGCCGGGGCGCTGGCCGCGTTCGACACGACGTGCCCCGCGGACGACTCGGACGCCGGGGTGCGGGCCGACCGGCTGGCGGACCTCACGGCGACGCTCGCGGGGCTCGGGGCACCGCTGCACACCTGGTACGGGGTGCGGGTCTTCACGGACACGGCGGTGGACGGGTCGCACGTCGCGCACGCCCCCGGCCGCCCCGACGACCTGGCGGCGCTCCTCGCGGTCGAGGAGCGGGCCGGCCGGACGGACCCCTACCGCGGGGTGGCGTCACTGCTCCACCTGTGCGGCGTACGGGGCTGAGCGGACGCGGGACGGGCGAGGGCCGGAGCCCCCGCCCGAAAAGCCGTGTCGCCCTCGTCCGGATTCTCACGTCCGGGGCCTCACGCCCGTGGGTTCACGCCTCTTCCGCGTGCAGGCTCATCGGCCCGTAGATCTCCGTGGTGTCCTCCAGCAGCCGTACCTGGTCGGCTCCGCCCTCCACCAGGGCCTTCCAGTTCTCCCCGATCCAGGACTCGGCGTCCCCCTGCGTGGTGAAGTCCTCCGGGGTCACCGCGGGCTCGACCTGCGTCCCGTCGGCCTTCTCGAACCGCCACGTCCATGCCGCCATGTACGCCTCCGTGGGTATGAGCACCTGCACGACAGGAGCCGGATCATGGTCCGGCTCCTGGAGCAGAGCCTAGAGCCTGTCCGGCGGATGATTCGGTGGATCATCGGCGACAGTGCCCGGCCGGGCGCGCAGGAGCCGGGGGGAGGGGCGAAAATCGGGTCCGTGGAACTCACTCTGCTCGGCACCGGTGCCCCCGCGGGCCTGCCCCGCCCCGACTGTCCCTGCGCCGCCTGCGCGTCCGCCGTCGGTCCGCACGCGCGCGCGGCGACCTCGCTGCTCGTGGACGGCTCGCTGCTGCTCGACCTGATGCCGGGCGTTGCGTTCGCCGCCGCCCGCGCGGGGCATTCGCTGGGCGGTGTGCGCCAGGTGCTGCTCTCCCATCCGCACGACGGCCCCGCGGTCGAGGTGCCCGCCGGGCTGCCGCAGCCCGGCCGGGTGCCGGACGGGCGGGAGCTGGCGCTGCTGACGGGCCACCGGGTACGGGCGATGGCGCTGGACGCGCCGGGCACCGGGTACGCGGTGACCGGTCCGGACGGGCAGCGGCTGCTGTACCTGCCGCCGGGCACGGCGCCGGCCGGTCTGGAGGAGCCGGCCGAGCCGTACGCCATGGTGCTGCTGGACGTCGTGGGGCGCCCGGACGCACTGGCGCGGCTGCGGGCGGTGGGCGCGGTGGGGCCGACGACGGACGTCGTCGCCGTGCACCTCGACCACGACGTGCCGCCGGGTGCGGAGGAGCGGCGCCGTCTCGCGGCGGCCGGGGCGCGTGCCGTTCCGGACGGGACCACGCTGGAGGTGGGCGCCTACGAGCACGTTCCCGACCTGCCGCGCCGCACGCTGATCCTGGGCGGGGCGCGGTCCGGCAAGTCGGTGGAGGCCGAGCGCCGGCTGGAGTCCCTGCCCCAGGTGCTGTACGTGGCGACGGGCGGGTCCCGCAACGGGGACACCGAGTGGGCGGCCCGGGTGTCGGCCCATCAGGAGCGGCGGCCCGGGTCGTGGCGGACCGTGGAGACCTGCGACCTGGTACCGCTGCTGAGGGCCGACGGGCCGCCGCTGCTGGTGGACTGTCTGTCGCTGTGGCTGACGGACGCGATGGACTCCGTCGGGGCGTGGGACGACGCGGAGTGGGCGGGCGGCGGGGAACGGGCCCTCAAGGAACGGGTGCGCGAGCTGACGGACGCGGTGCGCGCGACCCGGCGGACCCTGGTCGCCGTGTCCAACGAGGTGGGCTCGGGCATCGTCCCCGCCACCGCGTCCGGCCGCCGGTACCGGGACGAACTCGGGCGGCTGAACGCGGCGTTCGCGCAGGAGTGCGAGCAGGTGCTGCTGGTGGTGGCGGGCCAGGCACTGGTGCTCCGGGGGTGAACGGGCCTGACCCGGGCGAGGGCCGGGGCGGGGTCCGGGACCGGGGGCGGGGTCAGTGCGCCGGCTTTCGCGCGATGATCCGGTACGCGTTGGCGAACGGGGTGTGCCGCAGGACGGGTGCCAGCGCGAGGTCCGTCAGCGCCGCGACGGCGACCAACGGGGCGCCCGCGCGCAGCAGTACGGCGCGCGCCTGCTGCTGGAACGGGGTCGGCGGGATCGCGCGCCAGGGGGCGTCCGGGGCGGGCAGGGCGTGGGAGAGGGCCAGCGCGGCGGCACCGGCCAGGTCGTACGGGACGTACAGGGCACGGTGCCTGGACCTCGACGTGCCGGACCTGACGGAGGATCTGGTGGTGACGATCGCGCAGCCGAGGGCCTCCAGCTCGGCCCGGAGGTTGCGCGGCGGCAGCAGGTGGAGCCGGCGGGGCTGGTCGTAGGACAGCCACCGGTTGCCGAACAGGGCGGCGAACGCGCACCTGGGGTCCAGGGTCTCGATGAGCAGGTGGCCGCCGGGGCGCAGGGCGTCCAGGGCGGCGTGGAGTTCCGCCCGCGGGTCGGTGGTGTGTTCGAGGTGGTGCAGCAGGCTGACGACGTCGTAGCGGGCCGCCACCCGGGCCAGCAGTTTGGGGTCCGTCAGCGCGCCGATGTGGGCCTCCTCGACACGGCCGAGGACGCGGGCGCGTTCGACGCGCGCGGTGAGGTCGGTGCCGTCGAAGGCGGTGTAGGGGAAGAACTCCCGCGCGGTGTCCGGGAAGCGGCCGTGTCCGGTGCCGACGTCCAGCCAGCTCTCCGGTTCGCCGAAGCGCAGCATCGCGCGGGCCGTGGCCCGGCGGCGGCGCGGGGCGTCGCGCAGCGCGAGGACGTGGTCGGTGACGGTGTCCCGGGGGGCTCCGCGCGGTGTCCGGCGGTGGAAGGCCAGGCCCTCGGCGGTGAGCCGGGGGTTCTGGAAGGTGTGGCCGCATTCCCGGCACTGGTCGACGGTGAACCGCCCCGGCCGGTGCCGCCGCAGGTCACCGGTGCGCAGCCGGTTGCGCAGCCGCGTGGAGCCGCACCAGGGGCAGTCTTCGCGGCGTGGCTCGTGCACCCGCACGGAGGCCTGCTGGGCGGGGACGGCCGGAGCGCGGGGGACGGCGGACGACGGGGCGGCGGCGGGCGCGTCGGGTTCGGACATGGCGGCTCCGGGTGAGTCGGGCGGGCGAACGGGGCGGGGCGAACGGGGGCGGGAGGGGAGGGGCGTGAGCGGAACGGGTGGAACGGACTCGGTGTGCTGACTGAACGGCCGGGTGGACGGTGACGACATTCCCTTGCAAAACGTTACGGATCGGATGCCGATCCCGGGCGCAATGACGCCGGGGTGGCGTCGCCCGGTGGGCGGGATGCCGGCGACGGGCCCCAGGGCTCCGGCGTGTTCGATCCGGGCCGGTACTGTTCGGCGAATGAGCGCGCTTAATCTCGACGACTTCACCGATCTGATCGAGCGTCCGGACGGCGGGGTGCGCCGTGACGCGGAGGCGCGCCGCGAGCGCCAGATCGTGCCGCCCGGGTCACTGGGCCGCCTCGACGAACTGGGCGAGTGGCTGGCCGCCGCGCAGTCCGCGGTGCCGGTGCGGCCGGTCGAACGGCCGCGGGTCGTCCTCTTCGCCGGTGATCACGGGATCGCCCGGCAGGGCGTCTCGGCACGGCCCGCGGGCAGCGCCGGGGAGCTGGTGCGCGAGGTGCTGGAGGGCGGCCGTCCGGTGTCCGTGCTGGCCCGGCGGCTCGGGGTGCCGGTGCGGGTGGTCGACATGGCCCTGGACTGCGACCCGGACACCCTGCCCGAGGACGTCGTACGGCACCGGGTGCGGCGCGGCAGCGGACGGATCGACGTCGAGGACGCGCTGAGTCCCGAGGAGGCCGAGGCGGCGTTCCGGGCCGGGGTCGCGGTGGCCGACGAGGAGGCCGACTCCGGTACGGACCTGGTGGTGCTCGGCGATGTGAGCGTGGGCGGGACCACGGCGGCGGGTGTGCTGGTGGGCGCGCTGTGCGGGACGGACGCGTCCGTGGTCACCGGGCGCGGCGGGCTGGCGATCGACGACCTGGCCTGGATGCGCAAGTGCGGGGCGATCCGCGACGCGCTGCGGCGGGCCCGGCCCGTGCTCGGCGACCAGCTGCGGCTGCTGGCGACGGTGGGCGGGGCCGATCTCACCGCGATGACGGGCTTTCTGCTGCAGGCCGCGGTGCGGAAGATGCCGGTCGTGCTCGACGGGGTCGTGACGGCGTCGTGCGCGCTGGTGGCGCAGCGGATCGCGTTCCGGGCGCCGGACTGGTGGCTGGCCTCGCACGACAGCGGTGAGCCGGGCCAGGCGAAGGCGCTGGACCGGATGGCGCTGGAACCGCTGCTCTCCCACGGCGTCACCGTGGGCGAGGGCACGGGCGGCCTCCTGGCCCTCCCCCTGGTCCAGGCGGCGGCCGCCCTGGCCGCGGAACTTCCGGAACACCCGAAGGAGTCGGAGACACCGGAGCCCTCGGAGCCCTCGGAGCCCTCGGAGCCCTCGGAGCAGCCTGCCGAGGCGGACCGGCCGGCGGAACCGGAGACCTCGGGAGCACCGAAGCCCGAGCAGCCGGCCCCCTGACGTCTCGCGGGACAGCCCCGGGCGCGCCGCCGCCCCCGCTCCGTCACCCGCGTTCGACCGGGCGGGCCGGGTCGGGGTCGGGTTTGCCGCCGATCCAGTCCTGGACGGCGCGGCGGGGCGCCGACCAGCGGAGGTCGTGGCGGTAGGCACGGAGGACGGCTTTCGCGCGGGCGCGGGGCCTGCGCCGGTAGAAGCGTCTGGACCACGGGGAACCGGGACGGGCCAGGCGCAGCGCGCCGAACACGGCGATGACGGGGACGATCACTCCGAACACGGCGATCCTCGTCTTGCCCTTGCTCAGGGCGATGAGCGAGAAGAGGAAGTTGCCCGCGACGTTCAGGGCGACGCCGGCGCGGTTCTGGAGTTCGTCCTCGCTGAGGTCGTTGACCCCGAACGGGGAGAACCCGGCCAGCACCAGTCCGACCAGCGCGGCGGTGAGGACGACCACCTCGACGCTCCGCCGGCCCTCCTCGGTCCAGTAGACGTCGTCGAGGTGCAGGATCAGCGCGAACTCGTCCAGGACGAGACCGGCACCCATGCCGAAGACGACCGCGCTGAGCGCCGATCCGAAGCCGTGCCGGCCGCCCGCCACCGCGCCGAAGCCGCCGACGACCGTGAGGATCACGCCGGGCACGACGTGGTGGATGTGCAGACCGCCCGCCTTGACGTTGCCGAAGGGGCCCTTGCCGGCCCGGATCAGCCGGGTGACGACCCGGGTGATCACGAAGGTGAGGACGAAGGCGGCGAGGGCGAGAAGCAGCGGCAGTTTGCCCGGTTCGATGATGTTCCGCTGCAACCAATGTCCCATAGGCGCACTTTATCCACGGCTGCCCGGGGTGCCCTGCTGACCACCGGGTAACCTGCGCCGGTGCCCGCACCCTTCCCGACCTCGCTGTCCGACGGTCTGCGCTTCGCCTTCGGCACCCTGACCGTGTTCCCGGTCCGGGTGACCCGCTGGGACCGCCCGGCCGCGCGCGGCGGCATGCTGTGCGCCCCGCTCGCCGGACTGGTGGTGGGCGCCGTGGCCGCCGCCGCCGGACTCCTGCTGCTGTTCCTCGGCGCGGGTGCGCCGCTCGCCGCCGTCGCCACCGTCGCCGTACCCGCCGTCCTCACGCGCGGGCTGCACCTCGACGGGCTGGCCGACGTCGCGGACGGGCTCGGCAGCGGCAAGCCGGCCGAGGACGCGCTGCGGATCATGAAGCAGTCGGACATCGGGCCGTTCGGCGTGCTCACCCTCGTCCTGGTGCTGCTGGCCCAGGTCGCCGCGCTGGCCCAGGCGTACGGCGACTCCTGGACCCGGGGTGCGCTCGCCGCCGTGGCCGCGGCGGTCGCGGCCCGGCTCGTCCTCACCCTCGCCGCCCGCGCCGGGGTGCCGCCCGCCCGTCCGGAAGGGCTGGGCGCCGCGGTCGCCGGGGTCGTCCCGCGGGCGGGTGCGGCGGCGGTCGGGCTCGCGGTGGCCGGGGCCGCCGCGGCCGGGGGCGCCCTCCTCGGCACGGACGGCGTCGTCCGTACCGTCCTCGCGGTGCTGCTGTCGGCCGCGGCCGCGGAACTCCTCCTGCGGCACTGCGTCCGCCGCTTCGGCGGGGTCACCGGCGATGTGTTCGGCGCGCTGACGGAGACCGCCGCGACGGCCGTCCTCGTCGTCGCGGCGCTGGGCTGAACCGTCCACGGAACCCCGGGGCCTGTCCGGTAGGGGCCTCAGCAGGCCCGGCGCCAGACCCCCAGTTCGTACTTCTTCAGCAGCGAACTCAGCCCCAGCCGCCGGGAGTCCGCGCAGAAGCGGTCGGTGGGCAGTTCGTACTCGGCGTGGAAGACGGCCTTGCCGGCCTCGACGAACGGGGTGAGCCGCGCGCACTCGCCGTACTGGGCGCACTGCTCGTTGACCGCGAAGTCGTAGTCGCCGACCAGCTGCGGAATCTGGTCCAGGTCGTTCTTCAGGCCGACGGCCAGGCCGCGTTCGTGGGCGAGCCGGGCGATCAGGCGGTTGTAGCGGAGCTGGTCGGCGGCGGTGAGCGGGAAGCCGGTGCGGTTGCGGTAGCCGTCCATGTTGTCCGGCTCCACCGCGTCGAAGCCCTTGTCGCGGCACATGTCGAACCGTTCGGCCATGATCGGTTCCAGGACGTCGGTACGCCGGATGTCGAGCCAGCGCTCGCCCTCCCAGCCGTTGCCGCGGCCGATCACCTCGTCGGGGAAGTCGCCGGCGTCGGGGCGGAAGTCCTCCCAGGCGCCCGTGGACAGGTAGCAGATGACCTTCCGGCCGTCGCGGTGCAGCCGCGCGACCGTGTCCCCGGAGTGGTCGAACCCGTCGATGTCGTAGACCGGTACGTCGACAGAGGTGTCGAGGCGCCCGCTGAGCTGCCACTGCCAGTCGGTGCCGGGACGCGGCTGCCAGCGGGGACCGTCGCTCCGCCCGGTACCGGACTCGGCCCCGGAGCCGGACCCGGGGTTCGTTCCCGGGGCGCAGCCCGCGAGCAGCAGCAGCGCGCACAGGGCGAGTGGCACGGCGAGCAGTCCTGGGAGTCGTCTCATGGGTGTCTCACCTTCGCCGGCGTCCGGCAGTCCGCGGGCGGGCCCCGGCACGGCCGCCACGTCACCGACGGGTGAAGACCCGAGTGAGGGAGTGGACACGCAGACGCGCGTAGTCTCGTCCGGAGTGTCGCCGTACCGGGGACGGCCCCGCCGAGACCGTACCGCCCGGTCGCCGTTAGGGTCGGCGCCGGGCCGGTCGACCCACACCTTTCGGCCACAGCAACTTCACATCGGAAGCGAGAATTCACCACCGTGACTGCTCTCACTCTCAGCACCGCCGCGTTGCCCGGCCTGCGGGCCGACGCGATCGTGATCGGTGTCGCCAAGGGCACTGCGTCCGCGGCCGGGGGCCCGGTCGTCGTACCGGGCGCCGAAGCCGTGGACAAGGCCTACGACGGCAGGCTCGCCGACGTCCTGGAGACCCTCGGCGCTTCCGGCGCCGAGGGTGAGGTGACGAAGCTCCCCGCGCCGACCGGCTTCAAGACGCCGCTCGTGGTCGCGGTGGGCCTGGGCACCCAGCCCGAGAAGGACGCCGCCCCCGACACCGAGGCGCTGCGCCGGGCGGCCGGCGTGGCCGCCCGCGCCCTGTCCGGCTCCAAGAAGGCCGTCTTCGCCCTCCCGATGACGGACGCCGCCGACGCCGGCGCGGTCGCCGAGGGCGCGCTGCTCGGCGCGTACTCCTTCGACGCCTACAAGAACAGCGACGGCGACGGCGGCAAGGACAGGAAGAAGAACCGCAAGACGCCGCTCGCCGAGGCCGTGCTGGCCGGCGTGCCGTCCCGCGACAAGGCGTTCAAGGCGGCCGTGGAGCGTGCCACCGCGGTGGCCGAGGAGCTCAACCGGGCCCGCGACCTGATCAACACCCCGCCCAACGACCTCGACCCCGAGGCGTTCGCCGCCGTCGCGCAGGTGGCGGCCAAGGAGCACGGCATCAAGGTGCAGGTGCTCGACGAGAAGGCGCTGGCCAAGGGCGGCCACGGCGGCATCCTCGGCGTGGGCGCCGGCTCGGCGGCGGGTCCGCGGCTGGTGAAGCTGTCGTACACCTCCGCCAAGGCGAAGAAGCACCTCGCCTTCGTCGGCAAGGGCATCACGTACGACTCGGGCGGCATCTCGCTGAAGCCGGCCGGGCACAACGAGACGATGAAGTGCGACATGAGCGGTGCCGCCGCCGTGTTCGCCGCGGTCGTCGCCGCCGCCCGTCTCGGCCTCGCGGTCAACGTCACCGGCTGGCTGGCCCTGGCCGAAAACATGCCGTCGGGCTCCGCCACCCGTCCGGGTGACGTGCTGCGCATGTACAGCGGCAAGACGGTGGAGGTGCTCAACACCGACGCCGAGGGCCGGCTGGTCCTCGCGGACGCCCTGTGGGCCGCCTCGGAGGAGAAGCCCGACGCGATCGTGGACGTCGCGACGCTGACCGGCGCGATGGTCCTGGCGCTGGGCAACCGCACCTTCGGCATCATGGCGAACGACGACACCTTCCGCGCCTCGGTGCTGGAGGCCGCCGAGGAGGTCGGCGAGCCCGCCTGGCCGATGCCGCTGCCGGAGCACCTGCGCAAGGGGATGGACTCGACCGTCGCCGACATCGCGAACATGGGCGAGCGGATGGGCGGCGGACTCGTCGCCGGTCTCTTCCTGCGCGAGTTCGTCGGCGAGGGCATCACCTGGGCCCACCTCGACATCGCGGGGCCGGCCTTCAACGAGGGCGGCCCCTTCGGGTACACCCCCAAGGGCGGTACGGGTTCGGCGGTACGGACGCTGGTCCGCCTCGCGGAGCAGACGGCGGCCGGCGAGCTGGGCTGAGCCGGCCGGTCACCGGCGGGACCCCGTGCGCGGACAGGACGGGGCCCCGCCGACCGCCGGCCGGGTCACGCCCTGCCGTGCCGTGCCGTGCCGTGCCGTTGCCGTGCCCTGCCGTGTCGTGCCGCGGTGGCGTGTCGTACGGGTCGTCACACGTGCTCACCGCGCCCGCGACGGGCGGGTGTTCGAACGTGGGACGCCTCACACCGCTGCCCCACGTCTCGTTCCGCTCCGACAAGTGCGAGGATAGGGCTCGGCAGGACAGGGCCCCACCGAAGGGCCGAAGGCAAAAAAGCGGCCGGACACCAGCCGCCGACCGGTCGCTGGAGACCGGCGTGGCGCACATGCATGGAGGACGTGACGTGGCGAACGACGCCAGCACTGTTTTCGACCTAGTGATCCTCGGCGGTGGCAGCGGTGGTTATGCCGCGGCCCTGCGCGGGGCGCAGCTGGGCCTGGACGTCGCCCTGATCGAGAAGAACAAGGTCGGCGGTACCTGCCTGCACAACGGGTGCATCCCCACCAAAGCCCTGCTGCACGCGGGCGAAATCGCCGACCAGGCCCGCGAGAGCGAGCAGTTCGGTGTGAAGGCCACCTTCGAGGGCATCGACATGGCGGCCGTCCACAAGTACAAGGACGACGTGATCTCGGGCCTGTACAAGGGTCTGCAGGGTCTGATCGCTTCCCGCAAGGTGACCTACATCGAGGGTGAGGGCCGGCTGTCGTCGCCGACCTCCGTCGATGTGAACGGTCAGCGGGTCCAGGGCCGCCACGTCCTGCTGGCGACCGGCTCCGTGCCGAAGTCGCTGCCGGGCCTGGAGATCGACGGCGACCGGATCATCTCCTCCGACCACGCCCTCGGCCTGGACCGTGTGCCGAAGTCCGCGATCGTGCTGGGCGGCGGCGTCATCGGCGTCGAGTTCGCCTCCGCGTGGAAGTCGTTCGGCACCGAGGTCACCATCGTCGAGGGCCTCAAGCACCTCGTCCCGGTCGAGGACGAGAACAGCTCGAAGCTGCTGGAGCGGGCGTTCCGCAAGCGGGGCATCAAGTTCAACCTGGGCACCTTCTTCCAGAAGGCCGAGTACACCCAGGACGGCGTGAAGGTCACCCTCGCCGACGGCAAGGAGTTCGAGGCCGAGGTCCTGCTCGTCGCCATCGGCCGCGGCCCGGTCTCGCAGGGCCTGGGCTACGAGGAGGCCGGGGTCGCCATGGACCGCGGCTACGTCCTGGTCGACGAGTACATGCGGACCAACGTCCCGACGATCTCCGCGGTCGGCGACCTCGTCCCGACGCTCCAGCTCGCGCACGTCGGCTTCGCAGAGGGCATGCTGGTCGCGGAGCGGCTGGCCGGTCTGAAGACCGTTCCGGTCGACTACGACGGCGTGCCGCGGGTGACGTACTGCCACCCGGAGGTCGCCTCCGTCGGCATCACCGAGGCCAAGGCCAAGGAGATCTACGGCGCGGACAAGGTCGTCGCCCTGAAGTACAACCTGGCGGGCAACGGCAAGAGCAAGATCCTCAAGACCGCGGGCGAGATCAAGCTCGTCCAGGTCAAGGACGGTGCGGTGGTCGGCGTCCACATGGTCGGCGACCGTATGGGCGAGCAGGTGGGCGAAGCCCAGCTGATCTACAACTGGGAGGCGCTGCCTGCCGAGGTCGCCCAGCTGGTCCACGCCCACCCGACGCAGAACGAGGCGCTCGGCGAGGCGCACCTGGCCCTCGCGGGCAAGCCCCTCCACTCCCACGACTGACCTCTTCGGTCACGGGCGCGACGACACAGACTTCCGCACTTCTAAGGAGCAACCGAAACCATGGCGGTTTCCGTAACCCTTCCGGCGCTCGGCGAGAGCGTCACCGAGGGCACTGTCACCCGCTGGCTGAAGGCCGAGGGCGAGCGCGTCGAGGCCGACGAGCCGCTGCTCGAGGTCTCCACCGACAAGGTCGACACCGAGATCCCCGCTCCGGCCGCCGGCGTGCTGTCCTCCATCAAGGTCGCCGAGGACGAGACCGTCGAGGTCGGTGCCGAGCTGGCCCTGATCGACGACGGCAGCGGTGCCCCCGCCGAGGCTCCGGCCCCGGCCGCCGAGCAGCCCGCCGCACCGGCTCCCGAGCCGGCTCCGGCCGCCGAGCAGCCCGCCCCGGCCGAACAGCCCGCCCCGGCCGAACAGCCCGCGGCCGAGCAGCCCGCGGCGGAGGCCCCCTCCGGGGGTGCCGCCGAGGGCACGGACGTGGTCCTGCCCGCGCTCGGCGAGTCCGTCACCGAGGGCACCGTCACCCGCTGGCTGAAGTCGGTCGGTGACAGCGTCGAGGCCGACGAGCCGCTGCTCGAGGTCTCCACCGACAAGGTCGACACCGAGATCCCGGCGCCCACCTCGGGTGTGCTGCTGGAGATCACGGTCGGCGAGGACGAGACCGCCGAGGTGGGCGCCAAGCTCGCCGTCATCGGCGCTCCGGGTGCCGCTCCGGCGGCGGCCGAGCAGGCTCCGGCCGCCCCGGCACAGCCCGAACCCGCTCCGGCCCCGCAGCAGGCCGCCCCGGCCCCGGCCCCGGCTCCGGCTCCGCAGCAGGCCGCTCCGGCACCTGCTCCGCAGCAGGCCGCTCCGGCTCCGGCTCCCGCCCCGCAGGCCGCCCCGGCCCCGGCCGCTGCCGCTCCGGCCCCGGCCGCTGCCGCTCCGGCTCCGGCCGCTGCCCAGCCGACCGACGAGGGCGCCTACGTGACCCCGCTGGTGCGCAAGCTCGCCGCCGAGCACGGCGTCGACCTGTCCACCGTCAAGGGCACCGGCGTCGGTGGCCGTATCCGCAAGCAGGACGTGGTCGCCGCGGCCGAGGCCGCGAAGGCCGCCCCGGCCGCCGCTGCTCCCGCGCCGCAGGCGGCGCCCGCCGCCAAGCGGGCCCCGGTCCTCGAGGCCTCGCCGCTGCGCGGCCAGACCGTGAAGATGCCGCGGATCCGCAAGGTCATCGGCGACAACATGGTCAAGGCGCTGCGCGAGCAGGCGCAGCTGTCCTCGGTCGTCGAGGTCGACGTCACGCGGCTGATGAAGCTGCGCGCGCGGGCCAAGGACTCGTTCGCGGCCCGTGAGGGCGTCAAGCTCTCCCCGATGCCGTTCTTCGTCAAGGCCGCCGCCCAGGCGCTGAAGGCCCACCCGGCCGTCAACGCCCGGATCAACGAGGCCGAGGGGACCATCACCTACTTCGACACCGAGCACATCGGTATCGCGGTGGACTCCGAGAAGGGCCTGATGACCCCGGTCATCAAGAACGCCGGTGACCTCAACATCGCCGGTATCTCCAAGGCCACGGCCGAGCTGGCGGGCAAGGTCCGGGCGAGCAAGATCACCCCGGACGAGCTGTCCGGCGGGACCTTCACCATCAGCAACACCGGTTCGCGCGGTGCGCTGTTCGACACGATCATCGTGCCTCCGGGCCAGGTCGCGATCCTCGGCATCGGTGCCACGGTCAAGCGTCCGGCCGTCATCGAGACGGAGGAGGGCACGGTCATCGGCGTCCGCGACATGACGTACCTGACGCTGTCCTACGACCACCGTCTGGTGGACGGTGCCGACGCGGCCCGTTACCTGAACTCGGTCAAGGCGATCCTGGAGGCGGGCGAGTTCGAGGTCGAGCTCGGCCTGTGATCCACGGCCGCTGAAACCGGGTCGCCGACCCCGGTCATCGGTGCCCCCGTCCGGAACTCTCCGGGCGGGGGCACCGTCGTGTGCGCGGTGCGTGGTCCGCGGTGTGCGGCCCCGCAGGGGGCCCGGCGCGGGGCCCGGCGCAGAGGCCGCGCGGGTCCCGGCCGTACGGCTCGTCCGGGAGTCGGCGCATACGCCGCGGGACGTGCCGTATGCGCCGTGTAAGCCTCGTCTCACCTGCTCCAAAGCACCCTGTGCGCCCCTCCCGGACGGTGTCACGGCCGTATTGTCTAAGGGTCAAACGCCCTCAAGGGTCCTGTCCGTCGTCCGTCCGCCGCCCTCGACGGGGCCCTTCGGGCGGCTGCCTCGGATTCACGAGTCCTGTTCAAGGAGCCCTCATGACCGCGCCCGTCGTCCACTCGCTGCGCGAACAGATCCGCGAGCACATCCTGGAAGGGATCATCAGCGGACGCTGGCAGCCGGGCGAGCGGATCGTGGAGCGGCGCATCGCGACGGAGCTGGAGGTCAGCCAGACGCCGGTGCGGGAGGCGCTGCGCGAACTGGAGTCGCTGCGGCTGATCGAGTCGGCGCCCAACAAGGGCGTGCGGGTGCGGAACCTCTCGGCCACCGACCTGGAGGAGAGCTACCCGGTGCGGGCGGGTCTCGAGGCGATCGCCGCGGAACTGGCGGCGGACCGGCTGGCGGAGGACTGCTCGGCGCTGGAGCCGCATGTCGCCGCGCTGTACGAGGCCGACCGCGTCGCCGACGGCACGGGCCAGGTGCGGCACACGGTCGCCTTCCACCGCGAACTGGTCCGCGCGGCCGGCAACTCGGTGCTGCTGCACACCTGGGAGGGGCTGGGCATCGAGGTCTTCACCGCCCTGTCCATCCGCTGGCTGGGCACGGTCCAGCAGTCCTACGCGGAGGAGCACCAGGATCTGGTGGCCGCGTTCCGCCGCCGCGACCCGCGGATCGCGGAGATCGTGAAGGCCCATGTGCTGGGGTGCGCGCCCCGGGCGTGAGCCCTGCACGGGAGGCGCGCGAGCCCGGCACGGACGCCGGACGGCAGGCGCGCGGACCCGTACGGGGGGCGCCCGGACGTGTGCCGGGGGACACGCCGGGACCCGTGCGCCGCACCTGCGGAGACCCACGCTCACCTGCGAAAACACCCCCTTTTTCACGTCACTCGGTGCCACTTCCCCGGGCACCGCGTGCCGACTTTCTTGAAATCAAGAGATTTTCACCTGAACTCTTTGATCGATCATCGATCAGCAGGTTATTGTCACCAGCGGGGTCTCCATCAGAGACCTCAGCCCTGTCCTGCCAAAGACCAAGGGCACCCCCGAACCCTTACCGATGAGGGAACCCCCTTCGACTGAGGAAGGCGGCGACATGACCGACCCCAAGGCCATCCAGCCGAGCGAGCTGGACCAGCTCCCGGACCGCGACCCCGAGGAGACCGCCGAATGGCAGGCCTCGCTCGACGCCGTCGCCAAGGCGGCCGGACCGCACCGGGCCGCGTACCTGATGCGCCGTACGCTGGAGCGCGCCGAGGGCGCCGGCATCGCACTGCCGCAGCTCCTCGAGACCGACTACGTCAACACCATCCCCACCGCCGCCGAGCCCGCCGTGGACGGCGACGAGGCGATGGAGTCCCGCATCACCGCGTGGAACCGCTGGAACGCGGCGGCGATGGTGAGCCGCGGCAGCAAGTACGGCGTCGGCGGCCACATCGCCACCTTCGCCTCCGCGGCCTGGCTCTACGAGACCGGCTTCAACCACTTCTTCCGCGGCAAGGAGGGTGACGGCTCCGGAGACCAGCTCTACATCCAGGGCCACGCCTCCCCCGGCATCTACGCCCGGGCCTTCCTCGACGGCAGGCTGACCGAGGCGCACCTCGACAACTTCCGCCGCGAGGCCGGCGGCGACGGACTGCCGTCCTACCCGCACCCGCGACGCCTGCCCTGGCTGTGGGAGTTCCCCACGGTGTCGATGGGCCTGGGCCCGATCTCCGCGATCTACCAGGCGCGGTTCAACCGCTATCTGACCAGCCGCGGCATCAAGGACCTGTCGAACTCCCACGTGTGGGCGTTCCTCGGCGACGGCGAGATGGACGAGCCGGAGTCCACCACCGCGCTCACCCTCGCCTCCCGCGAGGGCCTGGACAACCTGACCTTCGTCATCAACTGCAACCTGCAGCGGCTCGACGGTCCGGTCCGCGCCAACTTCAAGATCGTGCAGGAGCTGGAGGCCCAGTTCCGCGGCGCCGGCTGGAACGTGATCAAGAGCCTGTGGGGCTCCGCCTGGGACGAGCTGTTCCAGCTGGACACCACCGGCGCGCTGGTCCGCCGCCTGCGCGAGGTACCCGACGCGCAGGTCCAGACGTACCAGACCCGCGACGCCGCCTACATCCGCGAGGACTTCTTCGGCAAGGACCCGGCGCTCGTCGAGATGGCGAAGCTGCTGAGCGACGACAAGATCGTCGAGTGCTTCCAGCTCTCGCGCGGCGGCCACGAGGCCCGCAAGGTCTACGCCGCCTACCGCGCCGCGCTCTCCCACACGGGCGCGCCGACCGTGATCCTGGCCCAGACGGTCAAGGGCCACACGCTCGGCGACGGCTTCGCGTCGAAGAACGCCAACCACCAGATGAAGAAGCTGTCGGCGGACGAGTTCAAGGCGATGCGTGACCGCCTCGAACTGCCGATCAAGGACAGCGACTTCGTCGACGGCGTGGTCCCCTACGGCCACCCGGGCGCCGACTCCCCCGAGGTCCGTTACCTCCAGGAGCGGCGCGTGGCCCTCGGCGGTCCGGCCCCGGCCCGCCGCGTCCACCCGGTCGCGCCGCTGCCGGCTCCGGCCGAGAAGGCGTTCACCGCCTTCGACAAGGGCTCCGGCTCGCAGAACGTGGCCACCACCATGGCGTTCGTCCGCCTGGTCAAGGACCTGGTCCGCGACAAGGAGACCGGCAGGCGCTGGGTGCCGATCGTCCCCGACGAGGCGCGCACCTTCGGCATGGAGTCGCTCTTCCCCTCGCTCGGCATCTACTCGCCCAAGGGTCAGACGTACGAGCCGGTCGACCGCGACCAGCTGATGTACTACAAGGAGGCCAAGAACGGCCAGATCCTCAACGAGGGGATCACCGAGGCCGGTTCCATGGCCGACTTCATCGCCGCCTCCACGTCGTACGCGACGCACGGCGAGCCGATGATCCCGTTCTACATCTTCTACTCGATGTTCGGCTGGCAGCGCACGGCCGACCAGATGTGGCAGCTCGGCGACCAGCTCGGCCGCGGCTTCCTCGTCGGCGCCACCGCCGGCCGCACCACGCTCACCGGTGAGGGCCTGCAGCACGCCGACGGCCACTCCCCCGTCATCGCGGCGACCAACCCGGCCGCGCTGAGCTACGACCCGGCGTTCGCGTACGAGATCGCCACCATCGTCAAGGACGGTCTGCGCCGGATGTACGGCGAGGCGGCCCCGGGCGAGGACCAGGACGTCTTCTACTACCTGACGGTCTACAACGAGCCGGTCCAGCAGCCGGCCAAACCGTCGGCCGCCGGGATCGACGAGGGCATCCTCAAGGGCCTGTACCGCTTCAACACGGCGGAGTCGGCCGGGCTCACCCCCGCGGCCAACGCCGTGCGGATCCAGCTGCTCGGCTCCGGTACGGCGATCCACTGGGCGCTGAAGGCGCAGCGGCTGCTCGCCGAGGAGTGGGGCGTGGCGGCCGACGTGTGGTCGGCGACGTCGTGGACCGAGCTGCGCCGGGACGCGCTGGAGGCCGACGCGGCGCTGCTGCGCGGCGAGGAGCGGGTGCCGTACGTCCGGCAGGCGCTCCAGGGTGCCGAGGGCCCGGTGCTGGCGGTGTCCGACTACATGCGCCAGGTCCCCGACCAGATCGCGCAGTGGGTCGAGCAGGACTACTCCTCGCTGGGCGCCGACGGCTTCGGCCTGTCGGAGACCCGTGAGGCGGCCCGCCGGCACTTCGGTGTCGACGCCGAGTCCATCGTCGTCGCGGCGCTGGCGCAGCTCGCCCGGCGCGGCGAGGTGCAGGCGACGGCCGTGAAGGAAGCGCGCGAGAAGTACGGCCTGTGACGAGGCACGGCCTGTGACAGGGCATCCGGTCCTACGGACCTGACGGCAGGAGGTCCCCGCTGCGGCGGGGGCCTCCTGCTGCATCATGGGGCGCATGCGTGCTGCCCGGCTGATCAAGATGGTGCTGCTGCTCCAGTCCCGGCCCTCCATGACCGCCGCCGAACTGGCGCGTGAGCTGGAGGTGTCGGAGCGGACCGTCACCCGGGACGCGCAGGCGCTGTCCGAGGCCGGGGTGCCGGTGTACGCGGACCGGGGGCGGGTCGGCGGGTACCGGCTGGTGGGCGGGTACCGGACGAGGCTGACGGGGCTGGCCCGTGGCGAGGCGGAGGCGCTGTTCCTGTCCGGGGTGCCGGGCGCGCTGCGCGAGATGGGGCTGGAGGACGCGGCCTCCGCGGCCCGGCTGAAGGTGTCGGCGGCGCTGCTGCCCTCCCTGCGGGACGCGCCGAGGACGGCGGCGCAGCGGTTCCACCTGGACGCCCCGGGCTGGTTCCGTGAGGCACCGGCGCCCGAGCTGCTGCCCGCGGTGGCGGACGCGGTGTGGGACGACCGCCCCGTCGTCGCACGCTACCGGCGCGGGGACACCGAGGTGGAACGGGAGCTGGAGCCGTACGGGCTCGTGCTCAAGGCGGGGGTCTGGTACCTGTGCGCGCGGGTGCCGGGGCAGGGGGTGTCGGAGCAGAAGGCGTCGGAGCAGGGAGCATCGGGCGCGGGGGCCTACCGGGTGTACCGGATCGACCGGTTCACGGCGGTGGAGGCGGTGACCGGAGCGGGCGGAGGAACGGGTGCGGGGGCGGGTACGGCACGCTTCGAGCGCGACCCGGAGTTCGACCTGCCCGCGTTCTGGGCGGAGCGCGCGGAGCAGTTCGCGCGCTCGATCCTGCGGGCGGAGGCGGTGGTGCGGCTGTCGCCCGAGGGAGTGCGCGCGCTGCAGCACGCCGTGGACGCGGCCGCCGCGCGGGAGGCACTGGCCGAGGCGGCCGGGACCGGAGCGGACGACGACGGGTGGGTGACGGTGACCCTGCCGGTGGAGTCCGAGGAGGTCGCCCGCACCCAGCTGACGGCGCTGGGCCCCGAGGTGGAGGTGCTCGCGCCCGCCTCGCTGCGGGAGTGGTTCGCCGCCCAGGCCGTACGGCTGGCCCTGTTGTACGGGCGGAAGTGATCCGCGTATTCCGGGGTGCGTCCCGGGGTTCCAGGGCCGATGCTTGACGCGTGATGGACGAGACGGAGTTCTGGGAGCTGGTCGACACCGCCCGCGAGGACGCCGAGGGCGACCCGGAGGAGCAGGCCGACCTGCTCGTGGAGCGGCTCGCGCGGCTGGACCCGGAAGCCGTCCTCGACTTCGCCCGGCACTTCGAGTCCCGCTACCACCGCGCCTACCGCTGGGACCTGTGGGGTGCCGCCTGGGTGCTCCTCGACGGGGCGAGCGACGACGCCTTCGACTTCTTCAGGTGCTGGCTGATCGGCCAGGGCCGCGAGGTCTACGAGGGCGCGCTGCACGACCCGGACGCGCTGGCCGGTCTGCTGGACGAATTCGACGAGGAGATCGACGGCGACGGCGAGGAGCTCGGCTACGCGGCGGACGAGGCGTACGAGCAGCTCACCGGCACCGTGGCCCCCGACCTGGACCTCCCGGCGGGCCCGGCCGAGCCCGAGGGCACGCCCGTCGACTTCGAGAACGACTCCCTGCTGGCCGAGCGCTATCCCCGGCTCTGGGACCGGTTCCGGCCCTGAGCCCCGCGGGCCCGCTCACCTCGGAATCCCCGCGATCCGGCCGTTCTCCCCCTGCGCCTTCTCCTGCGCCTTTTCCTGCGCCTCCTGCTGCTGCTCCTGCCGGCCTCCGGCGTCCGGCCGGCGGCCCTGCAGCTTCGCCGCCGTCTCCCGGATCCTTGGCAGGCGGGCTTGCAGGGCGGCACCCGGACAGCTGGTCATGAAGCCGTCGCTGTGGCCCGCGAGGGCCGGCAGCATCGCGGTGGTGCCCGCCGCGTACCGGCTGCCGCCGTTGCTGGAGACCAGCCGGACGTCGGATCGCGGGTCGGTGCCGGACAGGCCGAGCTTCCAGGCGGCCAGCGCGGCGATCGCGCGCTCCATCGCGGGCGGCACGGGCACCCCGGCGGTGAAGGTGCCGAGCGCGGCGACGCCCGTGCTGCGGTGGTTGAAGCCCTGGGTGTGGGCGCCGGTGACGGGGCGGCCGGTGCCGCCCGCGCGGCCTTCGTAGATGGTGCCGCAGCGGTCGACGACGAAGTTGTAGCCGATGTCGTCCCAGTCCCGGGCGGTGGTCTGGCCCTCGTAGAGGCTGCGTATGTGGGTGGGGGCCTCGGCGCAGTCGTAGTCGTTGGGCGAGTCCGTGTGGTGGACGAAGACGGCGACGACCTTGTCGTCGTAGCGCGGGGGCGGCTGTTTGCGGCCGTCGTCGCCCACCCAGGCCGTTCTCGACACGATGGGCGGCCTGGGCGCCGTGTGGGCGGCCGTCTCACGGGCGGGGGCGGGGACGGCGGCCGAGGGCTCCGCGGCCCGTTCGACGCCGTACGCGCACAGCACCAAGGCGACCGCCGCGGCGACGCCGGGCAGGCAGCCGAGCAGCACTTTGACGCTCCTCGGCAGGGCCCTGCGACCGGTTCCGCGGGATATCCGGGGAGCATGGCGCGGCCGCGCTCCCCTTGGTCTTCTGAGGACACGCATGTCTTTCACTGTGGGTCGGATCGAGCGGGCCCGCGACGTGACCGCGCCAACCGGTGGACCCGCCGTCCGGCCCACGGCGGAACCATCGTCCGGTTCTCCGGCGTTCTTCCGGGTACACGCGCGTGCGGCTGCTTCCCGGTGGTCACCCGCGCGTGGCTGATCACCGGGCCTCTCCCCCACGTATGAGAGGGCCCGAGAGAAAGGCGGCGTGCGTGGACCTGCTCGACATCCTGCTGTTGCTGGTCGTCCTGGCCTACGCGGCGTCCGGCTACCGGCGCGGTCTGCTGGCCGGCTGCGTGTCACTGGCCGGTTTCGTGGGCGGTGCCCTCGTCGGCGTGTGGATCCTGCCCTGGGTGATGGACCTGGTGACCCCGGGGACGACCGGGGCCACGGTGACGGCCCTGGTCACGGTGCTGCTGCCGGCGGCCGCGGGCCATGAGATGGCGGGCCGGCTGGCGCTGCGGCTGCGACGGGAGCTGGACCGGGGGCCGCTGCGGGTCGCGGACGGGATCGGCGGGGCGGTGGCCAACTCGGCGGCCGTGCTGATCGTGGCCTGGGTGATCGCGTCCGTCCTCGGCGCCTCCTCCTCCCCGCTGATCACCTCCTCGATCCGGGACTCGCGGCTGCTCGGCGCCGTCCACGAGGTGATGCCGGACACCACCCCGGCGTGGTTCTCGCGGGCCACCTCGGCACTGACCGAGGCGGGTTTCCCACAGGTCTTCAACCCGTTCGAGAACGAGTCGACGGCCGAGGTCGCCGAGCCCTCCGGCGACAGCGTCACCGCCGCCGCCACCCGGGCCGCCCAGCGGAGCACGGTGAAGGTCGAGGGCGTCGCGGGTCTCCAGGGCCGCGAGGGCAGCGGCTTCGTGTACGCGACGGAGCACGTGATGACCAACGCCCACGTGGTGGCCGGCATCGACGAGCCGACCGTGCGGGTCGGCGGTGTCGGGCGGGCGTACGAGGCCCGGGTGGTGCTGTTCGACCCGCAGAAGGACGTGGCCGTGCTGTACGTGCCCGGACTGCGGGCGCCCGTCCTCCGGTTCGTCGACGACGCCGACCGCGGCGACTCGGCGGTCGTCGCGGGCTACCCGCAGGACGGCGACCTGAACCTCCAGGCGGCGACGGTCGCGAACCGGGTGCAGGCGCGGGGACGGAACATCTACGGGGACGAGGTCGTCACGCGCGAGATCTACTCCATCCGCTCCACCGTGCGCCCCGGCAACTCCGGCGGACCGCTGCTGACCACCGACGGCCGGGTGTTCGGCGTGGTGTTCGCCCGGTCCACCTCGGACACGGAGACCGGGTACGTCCTGACCGCGGCCGAGGTCGCCGACGACGCGGAGCGCGCGGCGGACGCGACGGCACCGGTGGACACGGGGGACCTGGTGACGTCGTAGGCGGCGGCGCGGGGCCGGGCGGGCCGGCGCGGACTGCCGTCGGAGCAGGGACCGGCCCATCAGTACGTCGTCGACGTACCGGCCGTCCAGGAAGAACTCCTCCGGCTGGACGCCCTCGGCGACGAAGCCCTCGGACTCGTACAGCACGCGGGCGGTGGTGCTGGGGCCGAGGACGCGCAGGGTGACGCGGCGGGCGCCCCGGTCCCGGGCCTCCTGGACGGCCGCCCGCACCAGGGCCCGGCCCGTGCCCCTGCCGCGGACCTCCTCGGACACGGCGAGTCCGAGGATCTGCTGCACGTGCGTGTGGGAGGCGAGTTCGGTGGGACAGCCGAGCCGGATGGAGCCGACGACGCGTCCCTCGTGCTCGGCGACGAGGTGGGCCCGAGGGCCGAACCGTCCGCGGAAGAACGGCTCGTGCGGCGGGCCGACCGCGTGCGGGTGCGACCAGGTGGCGCGGTCCAGCAGAACCGGTTCCTGCTCGTCGGAGTGGCGTGCGGCGCGGCTCGGCAGGTCGGGCATGGGGGCACTTTACGGCCGGGTCCGTCGTGTGCTCGCCGTGATGTCCGGGCGGCGGGGCAGGATGTGAATCATGGAACCTTCCCGAATCGCGGTGGCCGGTGCGTCCGGCCTCATCGGCGGCGCACTCGTACGGTCCCTCACCGCCGACGGGCACAGGGTGGTGCGCCTGGTGCGCAGGCCGCCCCGCTCGGAGAACGAGGTGCGGTGGGACCCGGAGCGGGGGTCCGTGGACGCGGCCGGGCTCACCGGGTGCGACGCCGTGGTCAATCTCGCCGGCGCCGGAGTGGGCGACCGCCGCTGGACACCCGAGTACAAGGCGCGGATCCGCGACGGCCGGGTACGGGGGACGGCCGCGCTCGCCGAGGCGTTCGCCGGGATGGAGCGGGACCTACGGCCGCGGGTGTTCGTGAACGGCAGCGCGATCGGCTACTACGGCGAGACCGGCGACCGGACGGTCGACGAGAGCGCTCCGGCGGGCTCGGGCTTCCTGCCGGAGCTGTGCGTCGAGTGGGAGGCCGCCGCGGCACCGGCCCGGGAGGCGGGCGTGCGGACGGCGTTCGCCCGGACCGGGCTCGTGGTGGCCCGCGGGGGCGGGGCGTGGGGCAGGCTCTTCCCGCTGTTCCGGGCCGGGCTGGGCGGGCGGCTGGGCGACGGGCGGCAGTACTGGTCGTACGTCGCCCTGCACGACGAGGTGGCCGCCCTGCGTCATCTGCTCGACACCGACGGGCTGTCCGGGCCGTTCAACCTGACCGCGCCGCACCCGGCGACCAACCGTGAGATCACCGCGGCGATGGCGCGTGTGCTGCGCCGGCCGGCGGTGTTCGCGGTACCGGCGCCGGTGCTGCAAACGGTGCTCGGCGAGATGGCCCAGGACGTGCTGGGCAGCGCCCGGGTGCTGCCGGCCCGGCTGCTGGAGTCGGGGTTCCGGTTCGCGTTCCCGGACATCGAGGGGGCGATCCGCGCGGCGCTGTGAGGGGGCGGCCGGGGCGGAGGACATCCCGGGCCGGGGCGGTGAGGCCGGGGAGGCGGGACGGCCGGGGCGCGGTGTGCCCTCGGTGACAGCGGCGTGCCGTCCGGCGGGCGTATGCGACCGCCGTGCGCCCGTGCCCCTGCCGATGCGCGACTCCCCGGGCGCATTCCCGGACCTAATCTCGAGCAGAACTCGCGTATTCCTGGGGCCTGTTGGGGGCATGACGTCTCCAGCGTCCGCGCAACCTCGAGGAGGGGCACGTGCTTGAGCCCACGTACCAGGCGGACGTCGTCGTCGTGGGGTCCGGGATCGCCGGACTCTCCGCGGCGCGACGGCTGACCGGCGCAGGAGTCACCACCGTGGTCCTGGAGGCCGCCCACGCGGTGGGCGGCCGGATGGCCACGGAGAAGGTCGACGGCTTCCGGCTCGACAGAGTCGGGCAGTTGCTGTCCACGGCGTATCCCGAGCTGCGGCCGGCCGCAGGCCTGGACGGACTCGTCCTGCGCCCGTTCGCGCCCGGGGTCCTGCTGCACAGCGACGGACGGCACCACCGCGCGGGCGTGTCCGCCGGCGCGAGGGGCGCAAGGGGCGCACTTCATGCGGCGCGCGCCCTTGCGAGCGCCCCCCGGGCGGGGTCGGCGCCCAGGAGGCCGGTGGCCGTCCCCGGACGGCAGGTGTCCGCGCCCCGGAACCGGACCGGTGCCCCGCTGGGCACCGCCGTCGACCAGGCCCGGCTGGGTGCCGCGTTCACCCGGCTCGCGGGCACACCGGTGGAACGGCTGCTGGCCCGGCCGGAGACGACCGCCGCGGAGGCGCTGGCGGCCCGGGGCCTGCCGGCCCGTACCGTCGACGGCTTCCTCCGTCCGCTGCTCGCCGCGCTGTTGTGCGACCCGGACCTCACCACGTCGAGCCGGTGTGCGGATCTCGCGCTGCGTGCCTTCGCCGCCGGGCGGCTGTGTCTGCCGGAGGGCGGCGCGGAGGCGCTGCCGGAACTGCTGGCGCGGGGGCTGCCACCGGGCACGGTGCGCACCGGCGTCCGGGCCACCTCCGTCTCGACGACGTCGGTGACCACCGCCGAGCACGGTGAGTTCCGCTGCCGCGCGGTGCTGATCGCGACGGACGCGCGCGCCGCCGCGCAGTTGCTGCCGGGCCTGCGGGTGCCGGACTTCCACCCGGTGACGGTGGTGCACCACGCGACGGACGAGCCGCCGGAGACCGGTGCCTCGCTGCTCCTGGACGCCGACCGGGGCGGCCCGGTGGCGCACACGGCGGTGGTCAGCCGGGTCGACCCGTCCCGGGCCCCGGCGGGCCGCGCGCTGGTGTCGTCCACGGTCCTGGGCCCGCCCGGGGCCCAGGTGGACACGGACGTACGCGTGCACCTGTCCAGGCTGTACGGCATGTCGACGGCGCGCTGGGAGACACTGGCGGTCCACCACACCGCCGACGCCGTGCCGGCGACGCCTCCACCGCACGATCTGCGCCGCCCGGTACGGCTGCTGGCGGGCCTGTACGTGTGCGGCGACCACCGCGACACCAGCACCGTGCAGGGCGCCCTGCACTCGGGCCGCCGCGCCTCGGCCGCGATCCTGGCGGACCTGGGCGCGGACCGCCCCCTGCACACGGCCGACCCCCTCCCTACGGCCCGGGCGGCCTGACCCTCCCGGTGGGCGGCGCCCCGCGCCGCCCACCGTCTCCTTGCCGAAGCCCTCGCCCTCCACCGGCGCACAGTGTGCTTCTCCGGGCCCGCGCCCCCTCGACCCGTGCCCTTTCGATCCGCGCCTCTCGCCGCCGCTCAGCCGTACGCCGCGATCCTCTCCCGGTAGACGCGGACCGGGGCCGCGTCGCGGTAGGGCTCCAGGCGGCGTTCGAAGTCGCGGACGTACTCCACGGCCCGTACCGAACGCATCTCGGCCGCCTGGCCCGCCGCCTCGGCGGCGAGGAGGCAGGCCTGGTCGAGTTCACCGAGACCGAGGCGGGCGGTGGCGAGGACGACCCGGCAGAACAGGCGGCTGCGGGCGTAAGCGGGGGCGCGCAGTTGCAGCGAGCGCTCCGCGTGCTGGGCGGCGGCCCGGAACTGCTGGAGGTCGCGGTGGCAGTGGCCGAACTCGTCGGCGAGCTGGGCCTCGTCGAAGAAGCGCACCCAGTGCGGGACCTCGTCGCCGGGCCGGGCGCTCTCCAGGGCGCGCTCGGCGCGCACCAGCGCCGCGGTGCAGGCGCGGACCTCACCGAGCACCCCGTGCCCGCGCGCCTCCACGGCGTGCAGCAGGGCCTGCACCAGGGGCGGGACGGAGCCGCCCGCGCCCTGCTGGGCCACCCGCGCCAGCTGCACGGCCTCCCGGCCGTGGCCCAGATAGACGGCCTGCCGGCTCATGGTGACCAGGACGTACGCGCCGTAGGTCCGGTCCGCGGCCGCCTGGGAGAGGCGGAGCGCCTGGACGAAGTAGCGCTGGGCGAGCCCGTGCGCGCCGATGTCGTACGACGTCCAGCCGGCCAGCCGGGTCAGGTCGGCGACGGCGGCGAACAGGCGGCGGCCGGTCTGTTCGCCGTAGCTGCCGCGCAGCATCGGCTCGCACTCGTGCTCCAGGTAGCGCACCAGGGCCTGTCGGGCGTGGCCGCCGCCGTAGGCGTCGTCGAGGGTGCGGAACAGCTCGCCGACGGAGCGCAGGGCGGCGATGTCACCGCCGGTGACCCGCTGGCCGGGACCGCGTTCGGCGGCGTGCCGGCGGCGGGCGGCGAACCCGGGCGGCCGCCCCGCCGGCCCGTCCGCGGAACGGATCTGGGCGGGGACGCGGACCGGCGGCTCGGGGCGGGCCACCTTCTCGTCGGCGCGGCCGATGAGCCAGTCCCGGCTGGGCACGACGAGCCCCGCCGAGGTGAAGGCGATCTTGCGCAGCTCGGCATGGCTGCCGGAGTCCTTGCGCCACAGCCCGCCGACGATGTCGACGGCCTCGTCGGGGGTGGCGGCGAACTCCAGGCCCGCGTAGACGGGGGCACAGGCGTCCAGGCCGAGGTCCTGGGCGGTGAGCCTGCGGCCGAGGCGCCGGGTGAAGACCTCGGCGATGAGGGCGGGTGTGGTCCCCCTGGGCTGCTGCCCACGCAGCCAGCGGGTGACGGAGGTCTTGTCGTATCTCAGGTCGAGCCCGTGTTCGAGCCCGAGCTGGTCCACGCGACGGGCGAGTCCCGCGTTGGAGAACCCCGCTTCTGCGATGAGCGCGGCGAGCTGGCGGTTGGGGGTGCGCTGCGCGGGTCGTTCCGACATCTGCGGTGCGGTCTCCTGCCTTCCGGCGAACGTGGTGGTGCCCGGATTGCCCGTGAGCAGCCCATGAGCAGCTCTTATGGGCTGCTGGACGGCGCGAATGTAGCGGAGAGTAAACACCTGGTTGCAGTCTTCGATCCGCATTCATCCGATCGTGTGAGGATTAATGTCGTGGCTGACGACGGGCGGCGGCCGGGGACCGTGGACCGGCGCGGAACCGGCGCCCGCCACGGGCACCGGGAGAGCCGCCGGAACAGCGGTCCGCCCGGGCGCCGGAACGGCGACCGGCCGTACGGTCGTACAGTGGCTTGGGCACGTTTCGCGCCTTACCGCGTTTCCGCCCGGCCGCTTGTTTGCCGTACTGCCGTACTGCCCCACTGCCTTACTACTGTCTGCGGAGGCGCTTGCCGTGAGTGAGTTGCGGTTCGTCCGAATGGGTTTCGGGACCGAGGCCGTCGACTACCAGGTGGCCTGGGACGAACAGCGCCGGGTGCACGCGGCGCGGTTCGCCGACGAGGTGCCCGACACCGTGATCCTGCTGGAGCACCCCCCGGTCTACACGGCCGGCCGGCGCACCCAGGACAGCGAGCGTCCCCTCGACGGCACCCCGGTCATCGACGTGGACCGCGGCGGCAAGATCACCTGGCACGGCCCCGGCCAGCTGGTGGGCTACCCGATCCAGAAGCTGCCCCGCCCGGTGGACGTGGTGGCGCACGTGCGGCGTCTGGAGGAGGCCCTGATCCGCACCTCCGCGGAGTTCGGCGTGACCGCCACCCGCATCGAGGGCCGCAGCGGGGTGTGGGTGCTGGGCGACCCGGTCGAACAGCGCCCGGCGCTCGGCGGCCTCTCCCTGGACTTCGACCCCCGCCTGACCGACGAGGAGTTCGACCCGCGGCTGAACGGCCCCGAGTACGCGCCCTCCAACGCCGGCCAGCGCCGCGAGGACCGCAAGCTCGCCGCCATCGGGATCCGGGTGGCCAAGGGGGTCACCATGCACGGCTTCTCGTACAACGTGCAGCCGGACAACAAGTGGTTCGACCGGATCATCCCGTGCGGCATCCGCGACGCGGGGGTCACCTCCCTCGCGGCCGAACTGGGCCGCGACATCACGATCGACGAGGTGCTCCCGGCCGTCGAGCGCCACCTGCGCGACATCCTGGAGCACGCCGACCCGAAGCCCCGGGAGATCGTCCGCGCGAGCGCCTGATCCGGCCCGGCACCGGTCCGCTCCGGACGCGAGGCCCCGGCCTCGCGTCCGGGAATGAGCCCCGTGCCTCGGAGGTTGGCCTGACCGGCAGGCCCAACAAACACGGGCGTACCCTGGTGTACGCCGAAGAATCGAAGCTAGGGAGCCGATGTGTCCGCAGTCGCACCCGACGGACGCAAGATGCTGCGCCTGGAGGTCCGCAACAGCCAGACCCCCATCGAGCGCAAGCCCGAGTGGATCAAGACGCGGGCGAAAATGGGGCCCGAGTACACGAAGATGCAGAACCTCGTGAAGAGCGAGGGCCTGCACACGGTCTGCCAGGAAGCCGGCTGCCCGAACATCTACGAGTGCTGGGAGGACCGCGAGGCGACCTTCCTCATCGGCGGCGACCAGTGCACCCGGCGCTGCGACTTCTGCCAGATCGACACGGGCAGGCCCGAGGCCCTCGACCGTGACGAGCCGCGCCGCGTGGGCGAGTCCGTGGTCACCATGGACCTGAACTACGCCACCATCACCGGCGTCGCCCGCGACGACCTGGAGGACGGCGGCGCCTGGCTGTACGCCGAGACCGTGCGCCAGATCCACGCGCAGACCGCCGCGCGCGAGACCGGCCGCACCAAGGTCGAGCTGCTGGCCCCCGACTTCAACGCCGTCCCGGAGCAGCTGGCGGAGGTCTTCTCCTCCCGCCCCGAGGTGTTCGCGCACAACGTCGAGACCGTGCCCCGCATCTTCAAGCGGATCCGCCCCGGCTTCCGCTACGACCGCTCCCTGCAGGTCATCACCGCCGCCCGGGACTACGGCCTGGTCACCAAGTCGAACCTGATCCTCGGCATGGGCGAGACCCGCGAGGAGGTCGGCGAGGCGCTCCGGCAGCTGCACGACGCCGGCTGCGAGCTCGTCACCATCACGCAGTACCTGCGCCCGTCGGTGCGCCACCACCCCGTCGACCGCTGGGTGAAGCCGCACGAGTTCGTGGAGCTGAAGGAGGAGGCCGAGCAGATCGGCTTCTCCGGCGTGATGTCCGGCCCGCTGGTCCGCTCCTCGTACCGCGCCGGCCGCCTCTACCGAATGGCGGTCGAGAAGCGCGGTACGTACGTCGCGGCGCAGGCCGTCTGACGCGACGCCCCCCGCTCGTGCCGGCACCGGACGAGGCATGCGTGTGAACTCGCGCACAAGATACTACTGACCAGTAATGGCCGAGAAAACGCGGTCCCGGCCGTCCTCGCAGATGAGGGCGTACGCCGGGACCGTGTCGGCTTTCGCGGGGCCCGAACCTCGGCTTCATGTCCGTTTGACCGGCGGGTCATGCCCTGGTAACACCAATCAGTGACCCTGGAATCACGCCACGTACTCCCGTACCCGAAGACGTTTCGAAGGGGACCTCCACGATGCAGGCCGCGCCCGTCCGCGCCACCGCCATCCCGTCCTTCGGCACCGCCCTGCGTGCCGTCGAGTCGCTTCTGATGAGCGGCGGCCAGCGCACCGCCCGCCGCAACGCCTGGACCTCCGTACTGGAGGACCGCCGCCGCGCCAAGGACCGGGTCGAGGCACAGCGCGTGCTCGACCAGTCCCCGACCGTCACCAGCCTCTGACCCCTCCCCCCTGCTTCCCGGACTCCACCCGCCCCCACCGGGTTCCGCCCCGACGGCGGTCCCGCGCCCGCTCCCCGCGCGGCGCCCGTCCGTACCCCTCGCGTCCCCCGTCCGGCCCCTCCCGGACACTGCCGTCGTCCTCGCTCCCGGGGGCACGTAGACTTCGTGCCATGGCGAGGAAGGAAACCGCAGCGGACGCTGCGAACCCCGGGCGACTGAAGCAGATTGCCCTGACCTACAAGATGACCCGCAGGGCCGACAAAAAGATCGGTCTTGTACTCGCGGCTATCGGAATCGTCACCTTCGGTGTCTTCCTCGCGATCGGTTTCTTGATCGGTCACCCCATCTATCTCGGCATCCTGGGCTTCCTGCTCGCCTTCCTCGCGACGGCGATCGTGTTCGGGCGCAGGGCCGAGCGAGCGGCCTTCGGGCAGATGGAGGGACAGCCGGGCGCTGCCGCGGCCGTACTGGACAACGTCGGCCGGGGCTGGACCACCACCCCCGCCGTGGCGATGAACCGCAACCAGGACGTGGTGCACCGCGCGGTCGGCAAGGCCGGCATCGTGCTGATCGCCGAGGGCAACCCGAACCGGGTGAAGAGCCTGCTCGCCGCCGAGAAGAAGCGGATGAACCGCATCGTCGCGGACGTCCCGGTGCACGACATGGTCGTGGGCACGGGCGAGGGCCAGGTCGAGCTGAAGAAGCTGCGCACGACCATGCTCAAGCTGCCCCGCGTCCTCACGGGCCCGCAGGTCACCGCGACCAACGACCGGCTGCGCGCGCTGGGCGACCTGATGAGCAACATGCCGCTCCCGAAGGGCCCGATGCCCAAGGGCATGAAGCTTCCCAGGGGCGGCCCGAAGGCCCGCTGAGACCCGTATACGACTGCGAACGTCCGTACGAAGAGGGGGCGCCCGGAATCATTCCGGGCGCCCCCTCTTCGTCGTACCGGCTTCGTCGTGCCGGCGCCGCCGGCGTCAGATCCGTACCTCGACCGTGCGGGCGAGCCGGTCGTGCAGGCCGCGGCCGTCGCGGTCCCAGATCAGCGCGGGGACGGCCAGGCAGAGCAGCGCCGAACGGACCAGAGCGCGCACCGGCTGGACCCGGCCGCTCCCGAGGGCGACGACGCGCAGGCCGAAGAGGCGCTTTCCGGGAGTGAAGCCGACCGTGCCGACGGTGAGGACGCTCAGCACGAAGAACAGCAGGAGCGCCCAGTTGCTGGTGCTCTGCCCGTAGCCGTCGGTGATGAGGCCGTATGCGATCAGGAGGCACAGCGCCCAGTCGACGGCCAGGGCGCCGATCCTGCGCCCCGGACGGGCGATGGAGCCCGGTCCGTCCTCCGGCAGCCCCAGCTGCTTGCCCCGGTATCCGAACTCGGCGCCGGCCTCTTCCAGGGCCGCGCGCGGCCCGGAGAGCCACGATCCGATTGCCTGCCTGTTGTCCACCCGACCACGGTACTGCGCCCGCACCCGGCCGGCGGAGGGAGGGGTGGACCGGGGAGGGAACGGCGCGGGACCGGGGAGAACAACGGTGCGACGGTGGGGGGTGACCGGGCTACCGTGAGAGATGAGCCGGTTAACTTGTGCGAAACAAATGGGTCACGCCCGAGAAATCACCCCTGCCTAGGGTCGGGTGCAGCGTGGGCCACCCGCACTGGCCGCACGAACGATCTACCACCCCGGCGGGACGGTCGGGAGTAGGAGGAGCTGGATGTTCCAGAACGCCGACGAGGCCAAGAAGTTCATCGCGGACGAGGACGTCAAGTTCGTCGACGTCCGCTTCTGCGACCTCCCGGGCGTGATGCAGCACTTCACGGTGCCTGCTGAGGCGTTCGACCCCGATGAGGAGCTGGCCTTCGACGGATCCTCGATCCGCGGCTTCCAGGCCATCCACGAGTCCGACATGGCGCTGCGCGCGGACCTGACGACTTCCAGGGTCGACCCGTTCCGCCGTGACAAGACGCTGAACATCAACTTCTTCATCCACGACCCGATCACGGGCGAGCAGTACTCCCGCGACCCGCGCAACGTCGCCAAGAAGGCCGAGGCCTACCTCGCCTCCACCGGCATCGCGGACACCGCCTTCTTCGGCCCCGAGGCCGAGTTCTACGTCTTCGACAGCGTGCGGTTCAGCACCTCGGCGAACGAGTCCTTCTACCACATCGACTCCGAGGCGGGCGCCTGGAACACCGGTGCGCTGGAGGACAACCGCGGCTACAAGGTCCGCTACAAGGGCGGTTACTTCCCGGTCCCGCCGGTCGACCACTTCGCCGACCTGCGCGCCGAGATCTCCCTGGAGCTGGACCGGTCCGGCCTGAAGGTCGAGCGCCAGCACCACGAGGTGGGCACGGCCGGCCAGGCCGAGATCAACTACAAGTTCAACACCCTGCTCGCGGCCGCCGACGACCTGCAGCTCTTCAAGTACATCGTGAAGAACGTCGCCTGGCGCAACGGCAAGACCGCGACCTTCATGCCGAAGCCGATCTTCGGCGACAACGGTTCGGGCATGCACGTCCACCAGTCGCTGTGGACGGCCGGCTCCCCGCTGTTCTACGACGAGCAGGGTTACGCCGGCCTGTCGGACATGGCCCGCTACTACATCGGCGGCATCCTCCGGCACGCCCCGTCGCTGCTGGCCTTCACCAACCCGACGGTGAACTCGTACCACCGCCTGGTGCCGGGCTTCGAGGCCCCGGTGAACCTGGTGTACTCGCAGCGCAACCGTTCCGCCGCGATGCGCATCCCGATCACCGGCTCGAACCCGAAGGCCAAGCGCGTCGAGTTCCGCGCCCCGGACGCCTCCGGCAACCCGTACCTGGCGTTCTCGGCGCTGCTGCTCGCGGGCCTGGACGGCATCAAGAACAAGATCGAGCCGGCCGAGCCGATCGACAAGGACCTGTACGAGCTGGCCCCCGAGGAGCACGCCAACGTGGCGCAGGTCCCGACCTCGCTCGGCGCCGTCCTCGACCGTCTCGAGGCCGACCACGAGTTCCTCCTCCAGGGCGACGTCTTCACGCCGGACCTGATCGAGACCTGGATCGACCTCAAGCGCACCACCGAGATCGCCCCGCTGGCCCTGCGCCCGCACCCGCACGAGTTCGAGCTGTACTTCGACGTGTAGGAGGCGGGTCGGGGGGTGCCGAGTGCGCACCATTCCCTGACGTGATGCCAGATGTCGGAACGCGGCGAGGGCCGCTCCCCCGTGGTCGGGGGAGCGGCCCTCGCCGCGTTCCGGCGGCCGGGCAGGACGATGCCGCCGGCGCAGTGCCGTGCGAATCCGGGACCGCCCCCGCCGACTCGCCCCGGTCTGTTGACCGGTACCTCCCGCACAGTGCGCTGACGGCGGGCGGGTTGGCCGGCGGCCGGCTCGCGGTGAACCGCGTCGGTCATCGCCCGTCCGGGCATGTCACATCGCATCGGCCGAGGACGTGTCGTGTCCGCTCCGGTGGCGTTCGGAGCCGCGAACCGTCCGGCCCCTGCCGGGAGCGGGGCCCCGCGCGTGTCCGGAACCTGCTTCCCCCGTCGAGCCCGGCGAGAGATGATTGAGCCGACACTGTTGTTCGAGAGAGGTCACGGGGATGTCCGAGAGGGACGACGAGGAGCGCGAGTTCGACATCAAGTGGGCGGACACGGCCGAGCACAAGGAGCCGTCGGCCCGGGCCCGCATGCTCGCCGCGCGCTGGAAGGACAACCCGCCCGGCCCGGTCCCGTTCCGCGGCGAGCCGGAGCACAGGGCGTCCCGTCGCTCGTCGTCCTCCTGGGTCTCCACCGCCGTGGTCCTGGGCTGCGTCGCCGCAGTGATCGTCTTCCTCGGTTACGTCAACTTCCGGCCGTACTGATCACGCAGCGGCCGGGGGCCCCCCCCCGGGGGGGGGGGGCCCGCCCCGGGGGGGGGGGGGGCGGCGGCGGGGGGGGGGGGGGGGGGGGGGGCGCCCCCGGGGGGGGGGGGGGGGGGGGGGGGGGGGGGGGCCCCGCGGGTTCGGGCCAGGGGGGTTCCGCCCCGCGGGGGGGGGGGGGCCCCCCGCGGGGGGGGGGCCCCGGGGGGCGGGGGGGCCCCCCGCCCGCTGCGTGATCGGGGACCGGCTCAGCGGTTGTAGCGCATGAAGGCCCGGACCATGTGGCAGGTCGTGTCCGACGGCTGGTGTACGCCGATCAGGTTCGCCATGCCGCGTATCGTCTCGTTGCGGGCCTGGTCGGGGAAGTAGACGCCGGAGTCGAGCAGGGCGATGGCCAGCCGCATCGCCTTGAGGCGGCGGTTGTGCGTCACGTACCACTCCCGCGGGCGGCCCGGCGGCAGCGGCCGCTTCGCCACGGGCGCGCAGGGCATTTCGAGCTGGACGGCACGCTTCTTCGCTGTGGGCTGGGTG
Organism: Streptomyces sp. NPDC085927; assembly: GCF_044540975.1. NCBI lineage: Bacteria > Bacillati > Actinomycetota > Actinomycetes > Kitasatosporales > Streptomycetaceae > Streptomyces > Streptomyces sp. NPDC085927. Next base: position 468,704 of record NZ_JBITSN010000002.1, on the reverse strand, counting down.
GGCATCGGCTTGAGTGCGGCAGCGGGCACGGGCATCCTCCTGTCGCGGTCAGGGTGTCCACCGGGATCCACGACGGCCCCGGCAACATCCTCGAACACTGCTTACAGTTTACTGCCCGGCACTGACATCCGGGGAGCCTGAAGCAGTCATCGAACGCCCAGGTGAGGCGGCACATCGTGACCATGGAACAGCCGGTTCGGAGGGGGTGCGTGAGGCCGGGGGGAAATCGAACAGAGCCGGGCCGGGCGTACTGTGGGCGGCATGGAGATCTGGATCAATCCGGCCTGTTCCAAGTGCCGGAGCGCCATCAGCCTGCTGGACGCCGAGGGCGCCGGCTACACCGTCCGCCGCTACCTGGAGGACGTACCGAGCCCGGACGAGATCCGGGAGGTGCTGGAGCGGCTCGGGCTGGAGCCGTGGGACATCACCCGCACCCAGGAGGCCGCCGCCAAGGAGCTCGGACTCAAGGAGTGGCCGCGGGACGACGGATCGCGTGAGCGCTGGATCACGGCGCTCTCCGAGCACCCCAAGCTGATCCAGCGCCCGATCATCACCGCCGAGGACGGCACGGCGGTCGTGGCCCGCACCGACGAGGCAGTACGGGACGCCCTGTCCCGCTGAAGACCAACCCCCTTGTGACGCAGGCCACTTCGGAGAGTTGACCGGAGCGCTGAGCAACTCCGTTCGGGATCTCGTACATAGCGGCGTACGCTCCCCCACCGCTCAGGAGGCAGGCATGTCGCGCAGGAGAACGCTCGGCCCCAAGAAGAAGCTCGCGCTGCTGGTGAGCGCGGTGACGGTGGCCGGTGGCGGTGCCTTCGTCATGGCGAGCACGTCGAACGCCTCCCAGGCGCCCACCACCAAGTCGGCGGCCGACTCGACCGTCTGTCAGGGCCTCGCCACCGCGCTCGGCAACAACCAGAAGTTCATTGAGGGGCAACGCGCCGATCCCGACGCCCAGTCCGAGGCACGGATCGCCAACCGTGAAGCGGTCATCGCCGAGATCGGGCTCAAGCAGAAAGCGTCCGGGTGCACGGTTGGGGAGTCGGCTCAGGACTCCCAGCCCGCACAGCCCGCGCAGCCCGCACAGCCCGCCCCGGACGAGCAGGCCGGCGGGGACGACGCCGCACAGAACCCGGGCGGCGACGGCGCCGCGGCCTCCGGTGAGCAGGTGTGCAACGGCTCCACGGTCACCCTCTCCGGCGAGGACGGCGCCCCGGCGGCGTCCAGCAACCAGTTCCCGGCCGGGACACGGCTCAAGGTCACCAACCTGGACAACAACAAGTCCACGACCGTCGAGGTCACCGGTGTGTCCGGCAGCTGTGCCCTGCTCAACAACGCGGCCTTCGAGCAGGTCCGGGAGCCCGGCAAGTTCCTGATCCGCCGGGCGCTCATCGAGAAGGTGGGCTGAGGACCGGACCCGGAAGCACTCACGAACCCCCTGAGGCGCAGACCGAGTTCGGGGGGCGGGGCGTGCCGCAGCGCGTCCCGGCCCGGTCGCGCCCGGGGTGGGAGCCCTCCTCCGCTCGACCGCCGTCGAGAGCGGGGGAGGGCTCCCTGTCGTGTACGGCCCCTCCGTACGGGTCCGGCCGGGTACGGCGGGGCCCGTCGTGCCCGGCCCCTCCCATGGCCCCGTCGCATACGACTCGCCCCCGCCGCGCCGTGCTCACAGGGTGGTCCGGGGCGCGGTGGTCGCCGGTAACACGAGGTTCACACCCGGGCAACGGCCGGGAAATCGCCTGTTGACAGGCTGCGTGTCATCGCGAGCGGGGCGCCGTGCCGGCCTCCCGGTACCGGCGTGGCGCAGCGCCGGAGCGTGCAGCACCCGCACCTGCGCACCGACCCACCCGGAGGAAGTGGACCGTGAGCTTCAAGGCTGAGTACATCTGGATCGACGGCACGGAGCCGACGGCCAAGCTGCGTTCCAAGACCAGGATCATGGCGGACTCCGAGAAGACGACCGCGGTCGCCGCGCTGCCGATCTGGGGCTTCGACGGGTCGTCCACCAACCAGGCCGAGGGCCACGCCTCGGACCGCGTGCTGAAGCCGGTCTTCGTCTGTCCCGACCCCCTCCGCGGCGGGGACGACGTCCTGGTCCTGTGCGAGGTCCTGAACACGGACATGACGCCGCACGAGTCCAACACCCGGGCCGCGCTGACCGAGGTGGCCGAGCGGTTCGCCGCGCAGGAGCCGCTCTTCGGCATCGAGCAGGAGTACACCTTCTTCAAGGGCGCCCGTCCGCTCGGCTTCCCCGAGGGCGGCTTCCCGGCCGCGCAGGGCGGCTACTACTGCGGTGTCGGCTCGGACGAGATCTTCGGCCGGAACGTCGTCGAGGCGCACCTGGAGAACTGCCTGAAGGCGGGCCTGGGCATCTCCGGCATCAACGCCGAGGTCATGCCGGGCCAGTGGGAGTTCCAGGTCGGCCCGCTGGCGCCGCTGGAGGTCTCCGACCAGCTGTGGGTGGCCCGCTGGCTGCTCTACCGCACCGCCGAGGACTTCGACGTCTCCGCCACCCTGGACCCCAAGCCGGTCAAGGGCGACTGGAACGGCGCGGGCGCGCACACCAACTTCTCCACCAGGGCGATGCGTGAGGGCTATGCCGCGATCATCACCGCGTGCGAGTCGCTCGGTGAGGGCTCCAAGCCGCTCGACCACGTCAAGAACTACGGCGCCGGCATCGACGACCGCCTCACCGGCCTGCACGAGACCGCCCCGTGGAACGAGTACTCCTACGGCGTCTCCGACCGCGGCGCCTCGGTCCGCATCCCGTGGCAGGTCGAGCGGGACGGCAAGGGCTACATCGAGGACCGCCGTCCGAACGCCAACGTGGACCCGTACCTGGTGACGCGTCTGATGGTCGACACGTGCTGCTCCGCGCTGGAGAAGGCCGGCCAGGTCTGAGCCGTCCCTCTCCCCCCAACATCCGCTGGTGAAGCGAGGGGTGCCCGTCCACCGGGTGCCCCTCGCTTCGCCGGGTTCCGGGCCGCCTCGGGCGTCCACGCTGTGAACGAGCCTCCTGCTGGGGCGCGGGGTCTGCTTCAATGGGGGCATGGACGGTTTCCGGGAGCTCATCACGACAGGTCGCCATGACCTCGAGCCCTTCTGGCCCTCCCGTCAGCACGACGACTTCGACCGGGAGTGTTGCCGCGCGACGACCGCGCCGGCCCTCTGACGCCGTACATCCCGGCCTTCCACCGGCGCGAACCGCGTACGTCCTCGACGAGCCCGACCACGATCTCGCGGCCGTCGAGCATCTCGACGAACCCTTCGCGCGAAAGAGCTGACCTCTCATGGCGACCACTCGTCCTTTCTCCGCCGCGGCCAACGCGGCCACCACCGTCTCCGCGAACCCCTCCACCTCCCCCGCTCCGCTGGGCGCCCCCCTCGGCACCTCACCCCACGCGTCCCGTACCGCACCGGTGAACGGTCATCCGCGCCACCGGCTGCGGGCCGTCGCACCGGACGAAGTGGTGACGGTCGCCGACCTGCTCCCGCCGGGGGCCACCTGGCTGCCCGCGCCGCAGCACACCCTGCCCGCCCTGCCCGGACATCCGCCGATGGTCGGCTACCTGGTGCTGGTCCCCGCCGACCAGCGGCCGCCGTTCCCGGTGGCGGTCCCGGGCCCCGGAACCGCCCAGCACCCCGGCACGGCTTCCGAGGCCGCACCCGGCGCCGCCGACGACACCGCTGCCGCCGGCCGGCGGATCCGGGTCGACACCGTGCAGCGCACCGCCGAAGTGGAGGGGCGTCAGCTCGACCTCACCTACCTGGAGTTCGAGCTGCTCGCCCATCTCGTGGCCCACCCGAACCGGGTGCACACCCGCGACCACCTGGTCGCCACGGTGTGGGGCTACGGCCATGTGGGCGACGGACGCACCGTCGACGTCCACATCGCCCGGCTGCGCCGCAAGCTGGGCACCGGGCACCGGGGCACGATCCAGACCGTGCGCCGGGTCGGTTACAAGTACGCACCCTGAGCCACCGCCGCTCTGCCCTCGGCAGATCCCTGTTCCCTTCACGCCACCCGGTCCGGCAGAGTCCGGTCCATGAAGCTTCTGGTGCTGGGTGGTACGGAGTTCGCGGGACGGGCCGTCGTGGAGGCGGCGCTGGGGCGGGGCTGGGAGGTGACCGTCTTCCACCGGGGGCGGCACGCGGCCGTGCCGGGCGTGCGGTCGCTGCTGGGCGACCGCACGGCCGACGGCGGCCTGGCCGCCCTGGAGGGGACGGACGGCACGTGGGACGTCGTCGTCGACACCTGGTCGGCGGCCCCGCGTGCCGTCCGCGACACGGCGCAACTGCTGCGGGACCGCGCCGGCCGGTACGTGTACGTGTCGAGCCGCTCGGTGTACGAGTGGCCCGCGCCCGCCGGAGCCACCGAGGAGGCCCCCCTGGTGGCGGACGCCCGCGCGGACGCCGGTCTCACCGACTACGCGCGGGACAAGCGGGGCGGCGAACTGGCCGTCGTGGACGCCTTCGGCGCCGACCGGTCGGTGCTGGTACGGGCGGGGCTGATCCTCGGGCCGTACGAGAACGTCGGCCGGCTGCCCTGGTGGCTGAACCGGATGGCCCGCGGCGGCCCGGTCCTCGCCCCGGGGCCGCGTGACCTGGCCCTCCAGTACGTCGACGTCCGCGACCTCGCCGAGTGGATCCTCGGAGCGGCCGAGCAGGGGATCGGCGGGCCGTACAACCTGACCGGCCCGCAGGGGCACGAGACGATGGGCACGCTGCTGGAGGCGTGCGCGGAGGTGACGGGAGGCACGGCCGAGCTGCGGTGGACCGCACCGGAGACGATCCTGCGGGCGGGCATCGAACCGTGGACGCAGCTGCCGGTCTGGGTGCCGCCGGGCGGCGAGATGCACGACGCGCTGCACGCCTCGGACGTCTCCCGGGCGCTCGCGACGGGGCTGCGCTGCCGTCCCGTCACCGAGACCGTGGCCGACACCTGGCGCTGGCTCCAGGGCCTCGACGGGACCGCGCCCCAGCGCCAGGACCGGACGGTCAAGGGGCTCGACCCGGAGACGGAGGCGAAGGTCCTCGCGGAGATCCCGGAGATCGGAACGGCCCGGGAGCCGGGCGGGGGCGAGGAGGGGGTGTAGGTAACACCACCCCCGCGTCGGGGGGTTCGGCCCCGTGACCGGGTGCCGCCCGCTCGGCCAGACTGACGTCATGACCACGGAGCGCATGAGCACGGGCCGCACGAGCGGTGACACGAGGACCCCGGACGTCACGACCCCGGCCACCACGAGCGCGGAGGCCATGGGTCCAGGGGCCGGGAGCGGGGGTATGGAGAGGGACGGCGGGCGCGAACGGCACACCAAGGGCCTGCTGAAAGGAGCGCTGCGGGGACTGGGACTGGCGCTGGTCTCACTCCCGCTGTCGGTGATCGCCTTCAGCCTGACCCTGGTGTCGATCGCGCTGATCCCGATCGGCGTCGGCATCGTCACCACGCCGTACGTACTGAACGGGGCCCGGACCTACGCGAACTGGCGGCGGGTGCTGGCCGCGGAGTGGGGCGGGGTGCGCATTCCGCCCGCGTACCGGCCGGTGCCGAAGGACGCCAACCCGTGGGCGCGCACCTTCGGGATGCTCCGCGACCCGGCGACCTGGCGGGAACTGCTGTGGCTGCCGGTCGACATGACCGCGGGGTTCGTCACCGCGCTGCTGCCGGCCGGGCTGCTGCTGTACCCGCTGGAGGGGTTCGCGCTGGCGGCCGGGCTGTGGCGGGTGATGCCGGACCCGTACTGGTACGGCTTCGTCCCGGTGAGCGACGGAACGACCGCGCTCGGCGCCGGAGCCCTGGGAATCGGACTGCTCTTCTTCGCCCACTTCCTCTCCCCGAGCGTGCTCGCCGCGCACTACCGGCTCACCCGTGCCGTCCTCTCCCCCGGTCAGGGTGAACTGGAGGAGCGGGTGAGGGTGCTGACGGAGACGCGGCGGGACGCGGTGGACACCTCGGCCGCCGAGCTCCGGCGCATCGAGCGGGATCTGCACGACGGGGCGCAGGCCCGGCTGGTCGCGATGGGCATGGACCTGGGGACCATCGAGACGCTGCTCGACAAGGACCCGGAGAAGGCGCGGCAGTTGATCGCGCAGGCCCGCAAGTCGTCGGTGGAGGCGCTGGCGGAGCTGCGTGAACTGGTGCGCGGCATCCATCCGCCGGTGCTGGCGGAGCGCGGCCTGGGCGACGCGGTGCGGGCGCTGGCGCTGCGGCTCCCGGTGGCCACCGAGGTGAACGTGGACCTGCCGGGGCGGGCCGAGGCGCCGGTGGAGTCGGCCGCGTACTTCGCCGTCAGCGAGGTGCTCACCAACGCGGTGAAGCACGCGGAGGCGGACCGGATCTGGGTCGACCTGCACCACACCGGGGGACATGTGCGGGTGAGCGTCACCGACAACGGCAAGGGCGGGGCGGCGATCGGGGCCGGCTCGGGGCTGGCCGGGGTGGAGCGGCGACTGGGTACATTCGACGGCGTCCTCGCCGTCAGCAGTCCCGCGGGCGGCCCCACCATGGTCACCATGGAGATCCCTTGCGAGTTGTCCTAGCCGAAGACCTGTTCCTGCTGCGTGACGGACTGGTCCGGCTCCTCGAGGCCCATGACTTCGAGATCGCCGCGGCGGTGGAGTCCGGGCCCGAGCTCAGCCGCGCGCTGGCGGAACTGGACCCGGACGTCGCCGTCGTCGACGTCCGCCTGCCGCCGACGCACACCGACGAAGGGCTGCAGTGCGCGCTCGAAGCGCGCCGCCGGCGGCCCGGACTGCCGGTGCTGGTGCTGTCGCAGCACGTCGAGCAGTTGTACGCGCGGGAGCTGCTGGCCGACGGCAGTGGCGCGGTGGGCTACCTGCTGAAGGACCGGGTGTTCGACGCGGGGCAGTTCGTCGACGCCGTACGGCGGGTGGCGGCGGGAGGCACGGCGATGGACCCGCAGGTGATCCAGCAGTTGCTGGCGCGGAAGTCGGGCGACGACCGGCCGCTGGCGCGGCTGACGCCCCGGGAGCGGGAAGTGCTGGAGGAGATGGCTCAGGGCCGGTCCAACGCGGCCATCGCCGGCAAGCTGGTGGTGACGGAACGGGCCATCGCCAAGCACACCGCGAACATCTTCGCCAAACTGGGCCTGGAGGTCTCGGACGACGACAACCGGCGGGTACTGGCGGTTCTCGCCTATCTCGACCACGGCCGGTGAAACCGGACCGGCGGCCCCCGCGCCCCCTCACCGGATGCGGTTGATCAACAACTCCCCGTGTTCCAGGGGCTGTTGAAACCGGAGTGCCGCGAGAACTTCTCATCAATTTCCGGGACGGCTGAACACCCGTGGGGCGGTCCCCGTACTCAAGGGAGCCGCTTCACTCCTGTCGGGCGCCTCGATGCCCCGCAAGGGATGCCCCGCAAGGAAGTCAGAGGAGTTCCATGGGACGCAATACAAGAAAACGCCGTATGCCGTTGGCCACCAAGGCCGTGGCCGCATCGGCGGCCCTAGCGCTCGGTGGGGGCGGGCTGATCTGGGCGAACTTCTACGCTTCGGCCGGCGAGTCGAGCCAGTCGCAGAACCGGACGAAGTCGAACGCGGCGCAGCAGATCGCCACGATCGACTGCCCGGACGTGGGCCAGCAGCTCTCCGACGTACCGGACCCGGCCCGCGGCGAGGTCGACGGTGAACTGGCCTCGATGGACCAGCAGATCACCGACGCCTACCAGCGCCTGGTCACCACGCGCCAGGCGCAGGCCGGGGACTCGCAGTACGTCCGGAATGCCATTCTGGGTCCGCTCAAGGACCGGCGTAAGGTGCTCATCGACCGGATCAAGCTGGAGATCGACCGCGCGGGCGGCCAGGCTCCCGGGAACCTGGACGAGCTCGCCTCCTGCTCCGGTCGCCCCGCCGACCAGCCGCAGCCGACCGACGGCCAGAACGGCGACGGTCAGGACGGCGACGGTCAGAACGGCGACGGTCAGAACGGCGGTGGCCAGGACAACGGCCAGGACGGCGACGGTCAGGACAACGGCCAGGACGGCGGCGGTCAGAACGACGGCGGCCAGGACAACGGCGAAGGCCAGGCCCCGACCGACAACGGCAACGGCGCCGCGGGCCCGTTCGCCGAGGACTTCATCGACATCAACGACGTCCAGCCGAACTCGCGCAACCTGCCGAACGGTCTGGCCGCCAACGGCAGGTCCGGCTCCAAGGGCAGCTTCACCACGAAGTGCGGTGTCAACGAGAACGAGCTGTACAACAGCGACAACATCATCGTGGCCCCCGGTGTCGCGAACGGCGCGCACCACATGCACGACTACGTCGGCAACCAGAGCAACAGCTCGCTCTCCAGCGACGACGACCTGGTCGTCGCCGAGACGAGCTGCCAGAACCAGGGCGACAAGTCCTCGTACTTCTGGCCGGTGCTGCGCGTGCAGGACGGCACCCAGGAGTTCGACGCGGCCGACCAGGGCGGCGGCGCCGAGGGCAACGTCGGCAGGATCCTGCAGGCCCAGGAGGCCCAGCTCCGGTTCGTCGGCAACATGCGGAGCAAGGTCGTCGCGATGCCGAAGCTGATGCGCATCATCACCGGTGACGCCAAGGCGTTCACCAACGGTCTGGCGAACGCCAACACCTCGTACAGCTGCACCGGCTTCGAGGACCGGCAGTCCACGGACAAGTACGTGCTGTGCCCCGAGGGCAGCCAGCTCGTGCGCACGTCCAACTTCCAGAGCTGCTGGGACGGACAGAACGCCGACAGCGCCAACCACCGTACCCATGTGGCGTTCGTCCAGGCGGACGGCAGCTGCGCGAACGGCTTCAAGGCCATCCCGCAGCTCCAGGTCCGCCTGGTGTACGACGTTCCCACCCCGACCATCGAGAACGGTCAGGTGAAGAACCCGTACGCCGTGGACAGCTTCCCGGAGCAGCTGCACAAGCCGATCACCGACCACAACGACTTCATCAACGTCATGGACGAGAGCCTGATGAACAAGGTGGTCAAGTGCATCAACAAGGGCAAGAAGTGCACGTAGTCCCCTCGGTCGTCCACTGAGCAGGACCGGTGCGGAGGAAGGGCCGGTGGCGGGATTCCCGCCACCGGCCCTTTCCGTGTTCCCGGTACTCCCGGTTGTCCGGCGTGCTCGTTCGGGCGCCGTGCCCGGCCGGGCACGGCCTCGGCCCTAGTGCCCGGAGTGCCCGCCCGTTCCCTCCCCCGCCCGGCCGGACGGGTGCGCACCGCCGCCGTGGTCCATGCTGCTGTGGTCGATGCCCTCCTCCACGTCGCCGCCGAGCCGGCCGCGCAGGTCCTCGAGCACGTTCTCCTCACCGACGGCGACCCACTTGCGGCCGACGAGGTAGAAGCCGCCGTAGTCCTTGGCCGTCTCGATCCACTCGCGCTGGCCGCGGTCGGTGGCGAAGGTGGCGAGGACGTACTTCTCCTTGCCCTTCTTGCAGATGGCCTGGCGGATCGTGTCGGCGTCGGTCTGCATGTTCGGCTCGCACTTCACCTCGGCCGCCAGGTGCTCCAGGCTGCCGGTGGCCATGACCGGTGCCTCGCTCTTCCCGTCGCCGTTCGTGTCCTCACCGCCGGACCCGCAGCCCGCCAGCGCCAGTACCGCCACCGCGCCGGTCAGCGCGAGCATCGGTCGGGTCAGCCTCATGAGTTCCTCCGGTCCTTCCGGCGACATGCCGCACGGAGCCCCGGCGCGGGGCTCTCCGCCTTCGATACGGCCCGGGGGCCCGGAGTGCTCAATCGGTGACCTGCGGGCGCATCGCTCGTTCTGCCTGATGTGCAGTCACAGCATGCCGCCAAGCGCCCCGCACCCCCTTCCTCCGACGGACCGCTCGTCGACGTCGGGCAGGCCGAGGCCGCCCTCGTCGAGCACTATCCGCGGCTCGTCCGGCTCGCGTACCTGATGCTGCCGCCGGAGCCCGCCGGCCGGGGCCGGCGGGTGCTGACCGCGCACGCCCTGGTGCAGCGCGCGCTGCCCCGCGGCCGCACCGCGGCACCGGCGATCCCCGCCCAGCCCCGGCGGTCCGCCGACGGCCGGGCCGCGCACTCCGCCCGGTCCGGGCGGCGGCCGGACCGGGCCACCCGAGCCGCCCGGACCGTGCGGGCCGACGACGGGGACGGCGGCCCCGGGTACGCGCTGGTCCGGCTCCAGGTGGTGCGGACCGCGCTGCGGGCGTGCCCGTCGCGCAGGCGCGGGGCACGGCGCAGGCGGGCCGGGCTGCCGGCCCTGCCCCCGCTGCCTCCGCCGCTGCCCCAGGTGTGGGGGCTGCGCCTGTTCCCCCGGTCCGGGGGTGCCGACGAACTCGCCCTGGAGCAAAGGCTGTCCGCCCTGTCCGGTCCGGCCCGCGCCGCCTGGGTGCTGCGCGGTCTGGAGCGGCTTTCGGACGACGACGTCCGCGCGGTCCTCACCGACGCGGGTGCGGCCGACGCCGCGGGGGCGCTGCGCGAGGCCGACCGGGTGCCGGCCGAGTACCGGATGCTCGGCTCCCCCGAGTTCGACCCCTGCTCGCTCCAGGCCCGGCCCACCGATCTGGTGCGCCGCCGCCGGCGTCTGAAGGCCGCACTGGCCGCCGGGGCCGCACTCGTCGTCTGCGGTGCGCTGTTCGGGCTGCCGGACGACGGCTGGGGCCCCGACGGTGCCGCCGCGCCGCCGTACGCGCTGAACCGGGCCGCGCAGGCCGCCCTGGACCCGGGGAAGCTGGCCCGGGTCTCCCCCGTCCTCTGGAAGACCTCCGCGCGTACCGACTTCTCCGTGTGGCCGGCCCGCGGTGACCTGGCCGGCGACGCGGTCCTGCTGCGCCGCGCCCTCGCCGTGTGGGCCCGGCCCGGTGCGCGGGTGCGGGTGTCGGCGACGCCGGGCACCCCGTCCGGCGGTCCGGCCGGACCGCCACAGTTGCTGTACGCCGGGACGGTCGACAACGCGCGCGTGGTGATCCTCCACGACGGTCTGCGCATCACCAGGTACGCCGAGCCCCTGACCGGCGCCGAGGGCGCCGCCCTCGACTTCGCCCGGGTCGACGGTGCGGACCGGGCCGGGGCCAGCGCGCTGGTGCTGGGCCGCTCCGACGGCAACGTCCGTTATCTGACGGCCCCCTGGGTCCGTTCGGCCGGTGCGCGGGACCTGCGCGAGCCCGGCGCGGACACGGCGGACCTCCCGCTCACCGACGGCGTGACCTCGCCGCTGGCCGGTCCGGCCCTGAAGCCCGGCTCGTGCACCTCGTGGAACGTGCTGGAGCTGACCGACGACACCGGCACCCGGCTGGTGACCGACCTCGGCGAGCTGGTCCCGGCCGTGCTGACCGCGGGGCGGCCCGGGACGGCCGGTGAGGCCGCCGGCGCCAAGGCGTTGCGCACGTGGTCGCCGTTCGCCTGCTCCCTGGCGTCGATGCGCTCGGCGGGCGTACGGAGCGTGAACGCGTGGGCCTTCGCCGAGCAGCCGCTGCCGGACGCGAGCGGTTCGGCGGCCTGGGTGTGCACCCGGGCCGAGACCTGGCGGGGCGGCGGTACCCGGGTGCAGGCCCAGTTCCACACGCCGGGCGGACCGTTCGGGGCGGTGGCGGCCCGGGCCGAGGACGTGCCGCAGTGCGGGGAGCGTGAGCCCCGGGTGCTCGCCGGGGTGCTGTGGAAGTCCGGGGCGGGCACCTGGTACCTGCTGGCCGCCGGCAGCCGCGGCACCACGTCGGTCACCACGACGGGCGGGGTCGAGGGCACCGCGCAGGGCAACCTGCTGACCCTCGAGGCCGAACAGGGCGCCCAGGCCGACCTCGAGGGCACCCTGGAGAACGGGGACCCGGTCACCGGGCTCCGCTGACCCGGGGCGGGCCGGCCGGCGGTCCGGACGATCGCTGCCGTCCGGTCCGGACCGTTCACGGCCGGATTCGATCGGTAGGCTGTATGTATGACTACCGGGGTACGCCGCAGAATGGGAGTCGAGGAGCGACGGCAGCAGTTGATCGGCGTCGCCCTCGAACTGTTCAGCCGTCGCTCGCCCGACGACGTCTCCATCGACGAGATCGCATCGGCGGCCGGCATCTCACGCCCGCTGGTCTACCACTACTTTCCCGGCAAACTCAGCCTCTACGAAGCCGCGTTGAAGCGTGCCGCGGACGATCTGGCGTCGCGGTTCGTGGAGCCGCGCGAGGGCCCGTTGGGGGCGCGGCTGCTGCGGGTGATGGGCCGGTACTTCGACTTCGTCGACGAGCACGGGCCCGGTTTCTCCGCCCTGATGCGCGGCGGCCCGGCGGTCCCCGCAGGCGGAGCCTTCTCGATGAAGACGGTCTCGACCACCAACGCGCTGGTCGATTCCGTGCGGCAGGCGGCGTACGAACAGATTCTGTCGCACATGGGCGCGGTGGATCCGCCCGCGCGGCTGGAACTGGTGGTGCGGTCCTGGATCTCGCTCGCCGAGTCGACGGCGCTGATCTGGCTGGACGGCCGGCGTATACCGCGGGACGAGCTGGAGGCCCAGTTGGTGCACGACTTCGCCGCGCTCTGTGCCGTGGCCGCGGCCCACGACGAGGAGTTGGGCGTGCTGCTGCGCGACCTGCTGAAGGACGAGCCGGGCGACGGACCGTTCACCGACCTGGTCACCCGGCTCATCGCCCTGGCGTCCCGGTGAGCACCGTGACGACGTGGGGGCTGGTCGTCGAGACGACCATGGGTACCGGGGAGCGCAAGCACACGGAGGCGCATGTGGTGGCGCACGTCACCGGCTCCCGGACGGAGGCGCTCGCGGAGCTGGAGCGGCGGGCCCGGAACCACGTACCCGTGCACCCCCTGAGCCCCAAACGCCGTCGCCTCCTGCGGGCCGGCGACGGGTTCCTGCTCGTCGTCGACGGGGCGTGGCAGTCGTTCGTGACTCGGTTCACCATGGCGGAACTGCTGGAGGACTCCGCCGCCTCCCCCGCCCCGGAACCCGTGGCCGGGGCGCCGGCCCCGGCACCGGCCGCCCCTGCCGCTCCCCCGGGTGAACCGGCGGAGCAGCGGGTCGAGGCCGAGTCGGCCGTCGGGCTGGACGAGGACGGCGTGCCGGTGCGGCCTGCCTGGCTGGGCCGCGCCGACCTGACGTGAAACCGTCCGCCGGCCGGTGAGGACCTACTCGCCCTCGAACTTCCGGTAGGACGCGTCGAGCTCGCGTACCTCGGCGGAGGCGTGCAGGGTCAGGTCGCCGACCGCCCGCACGTGCCGCCGCACCAGTTCCAGGACGGCCTCGGTGAGCCGTGCCCTGGTCTCCTCGGTCCGCCCGGGGAGCAGGGCGATGTGGACGTGCACCAGGGCGTGGTCCTCTGCCGGCTCGTGGCCGACGAAGACGTCGCCGGTCGGGCGCAACCGGGTCTTGCACGCCGGGAGCTTCGCCCCCGCGATCTCCACCACGGCGCTGTGCAGGTCCCGGACGAAAGCGGGCCAGTCGCACGCGAAGAAGGACTCCACTTGTGCGGAGTGGTCGACGGTGATCTGCGGCATGGGTGGGCCCTCCGGTTCCGGGTCGGAGGGCCCACCCTAGCTTCCGCGGTGGTGCGCCCGGCCTCTCAGCCGGCCGCGGTGAACACCGCGACCGACCGGGCCGGGACGGTGAAGGTGCCGGTGTCCGACGCGTAGGACGAGGTCTTCACCACCGTGTCCGAGCCCGCCGCCTGCACCGGGTGCAGCCGGTGGCCCGTGCCGGCGAGGGCGCCGACGCGCTGTTCCTGCCGGTCCGGCGTGGCGTTGAGGACGACGACCAGGTCACCGAGGCGCATGGTGATCACGCCGGGTGTCTCGTCCTTCCCGGACAGCGGGAAGGACAGCGCGGACTGCACCTGCCCCGCGGTGTCGAGGGAGAAGGCCCGCTCCGTCGTACGGATCCTCAGCAGGTCCCGGTAGGCGGCCGAGGTGCCCTCGATCTGCGGGCACCCGACCCGCACCGCGCCCAGCAGGGGCTTGGCGTAGGACCACTTGTCGGCGTTGTCGGCGGCCGGCGGCAGGCCGCGGCCGAAGCCGTTGCCGTCGGCGCAGTTCCAGTGGATGGCGTTGAACCAGTCGCCGCTGTCGTAGGAGTTGCGGTCCAGGGACTTGGAGCGCAGCAGGTCGGTGCCGGCCTGGGAGAGCGCCGGGCCCTGCGACAGGGCGGCGGTCGCCATGGCGAGGACCTGCATGCGGGCCCGGTCGTCGGCGCTCGCGGACGCCGGCAGCTTGAACGCGAGCGCGTCGAACAGCGACTCGTTGTCGTGCGCGTCGGCGTAGGCGAGGGCGTCTCCGGGAGCGTGGGCGTATCCGGCCGGTGAGCCGTTGTAGTCGACCTGGGAGCCCTTGACCTCCTTGCCGTCGGTGTCGGTGAAGCGGTACTCGGCGAGGTTGCCGCTCAGACCCACCTTGATGAGGTCCTGGTAGTGCAGGAGCCGGGCCTTCTGCTCGGCCCTGGTGCCGTTGCTCTCCGAGGAGTTCGGGTCGGTGTAGAGGCCGGAGGCGAAGCCCTGGACGCCGGGGTCCTCGTCGAAGGGGCCGCCGCCGCGGACGGCGTCACGGGCCCGGTCGGAGAAGGTGGCGATGCCGGTGCCGGCCATGTTCTGCTGCGTGGCCTGTTCGAAACGGGCGTCGTCGGCGATCTCGCCGAAGTTCCAGCCCTCGCCGTACAGGATGATCTTCTTGCCGTCGACGCCGTCCTTCTTGAGGGTCAGCGCGTCGAGGGCCTTGCGGACGGCGAGGATGTTGGCCTTCGGGTGGTGGCCCATGAGGTCGAAGCGGAAGCCGTCGACCTTGTACTCCTTGGCCCAGGTGACGATCGAGTCGACGACGAGCTTGCCCATCATGGCGTTCTCGGGCGCGGTGTTGGCGCAGCAGGTGCTGTTGGCGACGGAGCCGTCGGCGAGGAGCCGCTGGTAGTAGCCGGGCACGATCCGGTCCAGGACGCTGGTGCCGGCCTGGCCACTGGCCGCGGTGTGGTTGTAGACGACGTCCATGACGACGCGCAGGCCGTCCTCGTTGAGTGCCTTGACCATCTTCCGGAACTCGACCGTGCGGGCCGTGCCGTCCGGGTCGGTGGCGTAGGAGCCCTCGGGGACCGTGTAGTGGTACGGGTCGTAGCCCCAGTTGTAGGCGTCCTTGGCGGCGGCCTTCGCCACGCACTCCTGCTGCTTGTCGGAGTCGGCGGGGTGGGCGGCGAGGTCGCAGTCGACGGTGGACCGGTCGGACTTCCTCTCGGGGATGGTCGCGATGTCGAAGGCGGGCAGCAGGTGCACGTACGAGGTGCCGGCCTGCGCCAGCTTCCGCAGGTGCCTGGAGCCGTCGCTGTCCTTGTCGGTGAAGGCGAGATAGGTTCCGGGCCGCTTCGCCGTGCGGTCCTCGACGGAGAAGTCGCGGATGTGCAGCTCCTGGATCTGGGCGTCCTTGAGGGGGACGGCCTTCGGCTTGTCCAGGCCCGACCAGCCCGTGGGGGCGAGGTCGCGGTCGCCGAGGTCGACGACGAGGCTGCGTGCGGAGTCGGTGGTCAGGGCGACCGAGTAGGGGTCGGTGACCTTGTTGGTGACGAGCTCGCGGGTGCTGGGCGCCCACACCTTCACCGCGTACCGGTAGGGCTTGCCCTTCCAGGACTTGGGGCCGGTGACGGACCAGACGCCGGTGGCGTCGTCGCGCTGCATCCGGGCGGTGGAGCCGCCGATCTCCAGCGAGACGCTCTGCGCGGTCGGCGCCCACACGGAGAGCGTGGGACGGCCGTCGCGGAGGACGGGGCCGAGTTCCGCCTTCGCCGCGCCGGCCGCGTACAGGTCGTCGAGGACGCCTGCGGTCTGCACGCCGGTCGCCGCGAGGACCGCGCCGTTGGCGGCGCGCTGGGCGGCGACGACCTGGCCGCGCAGGGCCTCGCGTACGCGGTCCCGGTCGCGCGGGTCGACCGAGTGGGCGGTGCCGTCCTTCAGGTGCGGGAACTTCTCCTTCTGCGCGTCGGTCAGGGCGGCCGGGAGCAGCCGGATCACGCGCGTGTCGTCACCGAGGACGAGCGTGCCGTCCTGCGCCTTGACCGAGCCGGTGCGGGAGGCGAGGAGCTGGGTGGAGGCGGCGCCCGCGGAGCCGTTCCAGACGACGGTGTCCCGGTCGATCCAGACCGCCTTCGAGGTGGCCAGGTCGACGGCGGCGGCCGAGCCGGGCGGCTGCGGCAGCAGGTACTTCGCCTCGCCGCTCAACAGCCACACCTCGTGGCCGTTCGCCTTGAGGTCGAGCGACTGGTCGGAGGGGAGGTCCTTCTCGTCGCCCTTGTGGATGATGTAGCTGAGGCTGGTGGCACCCTCGGTGAGCGGTACCTCGAAGACCGCGCCATAGGGATCAGTCTTCACCGGCTTCAGGGGTTTCGACCAGTCGGTGGGCTCGGCGGCGCCGGTCCACACGTGCAGGCCCCAGCCGTCGTAGTCGCCGTCGGCGCGCTGGTAGTGCAGCACCGCCTTGCTCTTGTCCTGCGCGGGGTACTCGGGCCGTTCGGTGGTGACGGTCTCCTTGCCCTGCTCGATCCAGATCTCGCCGGTCTTCGTGACGTCGATGGTGCGGTCGGTGGAGACGTCCTTGTTGCCGTCCTTGTCGACCACCAGGAAGCCGACGTCCGAGGCGCCGGGCTTGAGCTTGACGTGGGCGAAGGCGCCGTAGGCGTCGCGGCCGGTGAAGGGGTGGCCGGCCGGCCACTCGGTGGCCTCGCCGTCGGCGAGGTCGCCCCAGGCGTACAGGCCCCAGTCGTCGTAGTCGCCGTCGGCGCGGTTGTAGTGGACGATCGCGTAGTCGCGTGAGGCCGCGCCGGGCAGCTCCTCCACGGGCGGGGTGCCGGTGGTGGAGGCGGCCAGGGCGCTCGCGGTGCGGCCGGCCGCGTCGATCGCGACGGCCTTGTAGCGCAGGGCGGTGCCGGCGGGCACGTCGTCGCCGATGGTGTGGGTGACCTTGTGGGGGGCGTGGTCGGAGGAGCCGAGCGTGCGCCACTTCCCGGTGCCGGTCTGGGCGGCGAAGACGACGCGGTTGAGCTGCCCGCCCTCGACGTCGGCGGTGAGTTCGACGGTGCCGGTGGCGCCCGCTTCGGGGGCCTTGAGGGTGACCGTGGGCTTCGCGGCGGGCTCGGCGAGCCTGCCGGACGCCTTGAGGACGACCGCGGAGCCGGCCGGGACGGTGACGGTGATCTTCCGGTCGGCGCCGCTGGTGACGGAGGCGTCGGTGCCGTGGACGCCGCGGAAGGTCATGCGGGCCGAGTTCGTGGCGAAGGTCGCCCTCTTGGCGTCGTCGGCGTTGTTGAAGGCGACCACGTACTCCGTGGTGTCCTTGCCGGTCGCGGTGCGGGAGAAGGCGTAGACGCCGGGGCCGTCGGCCGCGTACCGCTCCTGCTGCACACCGTCGGTGAGGGCGGGGTGGGCCTTGCGGAGCTTCGCGAGGGCGCTGATCTGCCGGTAGAGCGGGGCCTTCGTGTCGTAGGCGTCCTCGGCGTGGGTGCGGTCGGTGCCGATGAGGTCGTCGTCGAGGTAGTCGGCGGTGCGGGAGGCGAACAGGGTCTGGCGGGCGTCCTTGTCGCCGCCGGCGCCGGTGAAGCCCTGTTCGTCGCCGTAGTAGACGACGGGGTTGCCGCGGCTGAGGAACATCAGCTCGTTGGCGAGCATGTCCTTCTTCAGCAGTTCGGCGTCGGACGCCTTCGGGTCGTCCTGCTTCAGGAACGTCCCGATGCGGCCCATGTCGTGGTTGCCGAGGAAGGTGACCTGCTCGTAGGCGTTGGCCCGGTCGGTCGTGTACTTGTGGTCGTCGCCGAAGACCGCGGCGAGCCGGCCGGCGCCGCCGCCCTGGGAGGCGTACTGCCGGGCCGCTTCCTGGAAGGGGAAGTCGAGGGTGGCGTCGAGACGGCCCTCGGTGACGTAGGGGGCGGTGACGTCGGTGTCGGCGGAGTAGACCTCGCCGAACATGAAGAAGTCGTCGCGCCCCTTCTTCGCCGCGTAGGCGTCGAGGGCGGTGGCCCACTGGGTCCAGAACTCCATGTTGACGTGCTTCACGGTGTCGATCCGGAAGCCGTCGATGTCGAAGTCCCGCACCCACCGCTGGTAGATCTTCTCCATGCCGTCGACGACCTCGGGACGCTCGGTCCACAGGTCGTCGAGGCCGGAGAAGTCGCCGTACTCGCTGGACTCGCCGGCGAAGGTGGAGTCGCCCCGGTTGTGGTACATCGCCGGGTCGTTGAGCCACGACGGGGCCTTGAGGTCCTTCTTCGCGGCGGGGACGGCCGGGGTGCGCGGGAAGGACCCGGCGTCGACGCGCGGGAACGCGCGCGAGCCGTCGGCGTAGTCGGCGTCGTCGAAGGGCTTCCCGTCCTTGGTCAGGTAGGGGAAGGCGCCCTTGGAGAGGTAGTCGTAGGACTTCTCCTCGTAGTCGACGACGTCGGCGGTGTGGTTGGTGATGACGTCGAAGAAGACCTTCATGCCCTTGTCGTGGGCCTTGTCGATGAGGGTCTCGAGGTCCTTGTTGGTGCCGAAGTGCGGGTCGACCTGGGTGAAGTCGGTGATCCAGTACCCGTGGTAGCCGGCGGACGCGTCCTCGCCGGTGCCCTGGACGGGCTGGTTCTTGAAGAGGGGCGCCATCCAGATGGATGTGGTGCCGAGCCCCTTGATGTAGTCGAGCTTCCGGGTGAGGCCCTTGAGGTCGCCGCCCTGGTAGAAGCCCTTGTCGGTGGGGTCGTACCCGGTGCTGAGCCGCGAACCGGTCAGCCCGCCCCGGTCGTTCTTCGTATCCCCGTTGGCGAAACGATCCGGCAGGACGAAGTAGAACTGCTCCCGGGTGAGATCGTGCCGCGCGGGGGCCTTCGCCAGTGTGGCGTCCGACGGAGGCGCGGGGGGCGTGGCGGCCTGAGCTGCCAGGGGCTGTACGAAGGTGGCGGCAAGGGCGGCGGCGAGCGCTGCCGCGGTGACCGCGGCCACCCGCCTGCCCTGCGTGGTGCGGCGCGCCGGGGGCGCGGGCCATCTGGGTATCAAGGCGTGAACTCCTTGCGATTACGGCTCATTCGGGGTCCGACCCCACGCCACGGCACGGCCTGTTCCGGCCATGTCACCGAGGCACCGGCGTGACCGTATCGCCGCTGAAAGCTTTACAGCAAGGGTTGTGAAAGTAACGGTAAGGACTTACAGCCGGACGCCGGCCGCGCCGCTCCCCCCGTGAAGGGCGGCGCGGCCGGCGCGCGTTCAGCAGGACGACTTGCCCGCGTACACCGCGAGGGCCGTGTTCGAGCCCAGGGTGGCGGTCAGCTGTCCCGAACCGTTCACCGTCACCTGCGTGTTGTTCTGGACGTTGCAGTACGTGCCGGAGGGCAGCGAGGTCTGGTAGGTGCGGGTCAGGGAGCCCGACTCGTGGTTGACGGCCACGAAGCCCTTGTTGCCCCGGCCGAAGGCGATGGCGTCGTTCCCGTTGTTCCACCAGTTCGTCACGGCCTGGCCGCGCGTGGCGTTGCGGAAGGCGACCATGGACTTGATCTCCGGCCAGGCGTGCTGGCACTTCCAGCCGTTCTGCCAGCAGGCGTTCACCTGGCCGCCGTTCGGCGGGCCGGCGTCGTGGTCGGAGAACTCGTAGCCGGAGTTGATGTCCGGGGAGCCGTAGGGCCAGGCCAGCATGAAGACGTTGGCCAGGGTGTAGTTGGCGTTGTCCTTGTAGCTGAGCGTGGAGCCGTTGCGCTCGGTGTCGTGGTTGTCGACGAAGACGCCCGAGACACTGCTGTTCATGTAACCCCAGCCCTCGCCGTAGTTCTTCAGGTAGGCGAGGTTCTCGTTGGTGAAGACCCGCTTGAGGTCGTAGGCGTAGCGGAACTCCTGGACGTCGCCGGTGCCGGTGTACTCGCCGGGCTGGACGGCCTCGCCGGCGCCGTAGATGGCCTCCTGCTTCCAGTACACGCCGGGGTTGCTCAGGCGGGACTTGATGTTCGCCAGGTCGGCGGCCGGCATGTGCTTGGCCGCGTCGATGCGGAAGCCGTCCACCCCGAGGGAGAGCAGGTCGTTCAGGTACCCGGCGATGGCCCTGCGGACGTACTCCTCTCCGGTGTCGAGGTCGGCGAGACCGACCAGTTCGCAGTTCTGGACGTTCCCGCGGTTGCGGTAGTCGGTGATCTGCGAGGTGCAGTTGTCGAAGTCGGGCGCCGAGTACAGGCCGGGGTAGTTGTACTTGGTGTACGACGAGCCGCCGGTGCCGGTGCCGTTGCCCGCGGACATGTGGTTGATGACCGCGTCGGCGACGACCTTCACGCCGGCCGCGTGACACGTGTTCACCATGTTCCGGAAGGCGGTGCGGTCGCCGAGCCGGCCGGCGATCTTGTAGCTGACGGGCTGGTACGACGTCCACCACTGCGAGCCCTGTATGTGCTCGGCGGGCGGGGAGACCTGGACGGAGCCGTACCCGGCGGGGCCGAGGGTGTTCGTGCACTCGCGGGCGACCGAGTTGAAGTTCCACTCGAAGAGGACGGCGGTGACGTCCTTGTTCCCGGGCGGTGCGGCCTGCGCGACAGTCGGGGTCATGACAACCGAAGCGACCGCGAGCGCGGCGACCCCGGCGAGGGTTCTGCGTGCCATGTGGGGTTCCTTCTTCATCGAAGGGTGTGGGGAGTGCGAAGGCCTCTGAAGCTTCTTGCTGAAACCTTCAGAAACCTTGCGGTGACGCAGATGTTAAAGCTTCACCCTCCGAAAGGGCAGCACCCCGTACGAAGTTGCGGCAAAAAATGACGCGCTCCCGGAAGCCTGAAGACGGCCGGTGCCCCCGGGGTCAGCTGAGCAGCCCCGCCCTCACCCGCTCATCCGTCAGCAGTTGCAGCACCCCGGGGTCATCGGCGAACACGTCTTCCGCTCCAGGCGCCATCGCCTGGTGGAACATCGCGTACACCACATCGGCGGTCGGCTGTTCCCATACGGTGCTCGTCCACTCCAGCACGCCCTCGTCGTCGCCCTTCTCGTGGGCGCGCAGCCACTCCTCGATGCACAGCCGCGTGATCCGGTAGACCTTCCGCCGGCCTCGTACCAGCACGCCGCGGTTGAGCCCGAAGACCTCACAGGTCGCCTCCCCCTTGGGCGTCAGAGGCAAGTACTCACCCGCCGCGAGCACCAGATGAAGGTGCCGAGCGGGATCCTCACTGCTGGGATCGATCAGCAGAGGACGCCCTCCGGCGTCGACAGGGAAGGCCTCCCGCTTCTGGTGGCTGTTGCAGAGGGAACAGGCGAGCAGGTGGTTACTCCAGTCGAAAGTGCGCAGCGGGGCACGGCTCAGCGGCTCGAAGTGGTCGATGTCCGTCCCCTGGTTGTCGCCGCAGTACATGCACCGTTCGATGCCGGGTGCCATCCCCGCCAGGGTCTCGCTCAGCACGGTGTGGACATGCCGACGTGCGGTGGTGTGCTTCCACAGACTTCGGGCACGGTCCACCGGTTTCCCGGCCTTGCCTATCTCCTGTGTGTACACGGTCATACGTCGACGCGTCTGCTGCGGCAGACCGGCTCGCTGAATCCTGATCACGACGGCCACTCGTCGTCGGCCCGGTGACGCAGCCGCGCGGCCACCTCGTCAACACGGGTCGCCGGGGAGCTCACCAACTTCCGCTTCAACTCCCGGTATCGCCTGCGCTGTTCATCGCTCGCCCGGCCCCGCAGCACACTGATCTCCAGCGCCACGAGTTCGCTTCGCTTCCGCTCGGCCTTCTCGGAGTAGGGCGTGTCGAGCCCGAAGAGGTACGACAGCACGGCGTCGTCCCCGCTTCCATATACGACCCTGTCGTACACATCGGGCGAGACCTTCTCGACCTGCCCCTCCTCCTCCGTGCCCGGAAGCCGGATGAGACCTCCTGGGTCGGCCGACTGGCAGATGTACGGGCTGTGGGTGGTGACGATGAACTGGATGCCGGGAAAGTGGGAGGTCAGCCAGCTGCCGATGCGTCTCTGCCAGGACACATGCAGGTGAGCGTCGATCTCGTCGATGATCACGACACCCGCGTAGTCGGCGGTCGGGATCTCGGTCTCCTCGTCGTAGAACACGAGCAGTTCCCCGTAGGCGTCATAGATCTGTTTGAGGATATCCACGACCAGGGCGGCCACGGCCCGGTAGCCGTCGCTCATTTCCCTCAGAGGGAAGCGGCGCCCCTGGTGCGTCACCCACAGTCCCTCGGAGTCGACGGTCTCGATGCAACAGCCGTCGGGCAGAAGGTCGTCACCAAGGATCTCCAGCGCAGCGGCCAACAGTTCGTCGGCCCCTTCTCGCCGCTCGAGCGCCCGGAGGTGCTGTTCAATGAGCCATGTCACGCCCTCGGAGAGCGAGGCGTCCTCGTGGAACAGGCTCGCCTGCCGGGCCACCGGCCCCGATGCCAGCATGAGCCGCTGCACCTCCCCCGACCCTCCGACCAGCCGCCGAAACGGCCCGTACGCAGCGCAGAACCAGCCTTCGGGATTGTCGGCCCAAGGGCCTCGTTGAGCAGTTATCGTCTTGGCGCCGGTGTAGTTGACGGCCTCCAAGGACGGCTGTACCACTCTGCCCGGCTTGCCCTTGCCTCCGCCCGGCTCCGGGGGAAGCTTCCACTCCAGCCCCGCCCAGAACGTCCCCGACGGCCGACGTCCCTGCGCGAAGCGGTCATACCGGGGATCGTGCGCCAGCTCCACCTCTACAGAGGCACTGCGTTCACCGTGCGCGACCCAGTTCTCAAACCCGGGCATCAGACTCCGAGAGGCGGCGGGACCGCTCACGGCCAGGGAGATGGCCCGCAGCAACGTGGTCTTCCCCGACCCGTTACGACCGGCGAGCACCGTCCACCCCGCGTACGAGCCGTCGGGCCGGACCAGTTCGAGGTCCACCTCGTCAAAGGGCTTGATGTTGTGCAGGTAGACCCTGGAGAGATACATGATCCGATCCGCCCGATCCGCCGTGTGCCGGGTGCCCACGCTGTTTCACCACGTCAGCCTAGAGGAGGCGGGGCCGCGGCAGTGGTCGGTCAGTCGCCGCCCCGTATGCCGGTGACGAAGGCGCCCCATGCGGCAGCCGGGAACAGCAGCGTCGGACCACTGGGATTCTTGCTGTCACGGACGGGGACGGTGCCGGGGATGTTGTCGGCGAGTTCGAGGCAGTCTCCGCCCTGCCCATTGCTGTACGTGCTCTTACGCCATGTGACGTTGTTCATGTCGGTTCCTGCGGGGCGCATCTGCTGAACTCCTCCATCGCGGAACGGATCAGGACCAGGGACTCATCAGGAGGCAACGCTTTGGCCTGGAGCAGATCGTAGGCCAGGGCATACGCGGCCACGTCCTCCGAAGTCTCCGCCAACTCGCCGGAGTGCGAGCTTTCGATGTAAGCCACGTCAGGCCCTCGCTCGAAGCTCAGGAGAGTCAAGGAACCGCCCATGACCGGGTGCTCGCCCTGCTCGAAGGGCAGGAGCTGCACCACCACGTGCGGCGTTCGCGCCATGCTCAGCACGTGCGCCAACTGCTCGCGCATCACTGCCCGGCCTCCCACAGGACGTCGAATCACCGCCTCGTCCAGGATGCACCACAGCAGGGGCGGAGAACCACGCTGGAGGATGGTCTGCCGTTCCAGTCGGGTGGCCACGAGGTCTTCGATCTCCGCGCCTGTGTCGCGAGGGCGACTGATACGCAGCAGGGCTCGAGCGTATGGCTCGGTCTGGAGGAGGCCGGGCACGATGTGCGCCGTGTACTTGAGCATCTTGACCGCCCTGGCCTCGTACGCCACGAACTTCCGCGCCCAGTCCGGGATCGGGGTCCGCTTGATGTGGGTCCACAGGTCGACCAGGTCGCCGTCGGCCTCCAGGATCTCGTCCAGCCTGGCGTTGACGTCCTCGGGCGGGGTCTCCTTGCCCAGTTCGAACTGGGCGATACGGCTGTGAGCGATGGGAAGGCGATCGCCGAGTTGCCGTTGGGTGAACCCGGCGCGGACGCGGAGCTTGCGCAGCTTCACGCCGTACAGCGCCGACAGGGACGCGGACGGGTCGAGTTCCTTCGGCGCGGGCATCGCCTGTCCCCCGTTTTCGATTCGGCGCAACGAAAATCGTCACCCCTGGTGAGCGTAGCGTCACGTACCGATGATCGTGGGGAGAGTCGGGATCATCACGAAGGAAGGGCACCGCACTCATGGCACCACAGGAACGTACGAGGCGCGCAGCCGCGATCCAGGACGCCGACGAGGCCAGGAACGAACTCTCCTCGGCGCTGGACGGCGCGGGCGTGCTCCTGCCCTCGCTGGGGCTCGACACCATCTCGCTGGCCAGTGGCTATCTGCCGCCGTTGGTGGATCTCGGACGCTGCAATCCAGGCACGGCACGCAAGCTGGCGGAAGTGCTGCGGGAGGGCCGCGCCACCGAACTGACCGCCAGGGTGCGTGAGGTGAACCAGCGGAGCGAGCAGCGCATCAGGTAGCACCCGCAACGGGCGAGGGCCCGCCACTCCCTGTCAGGAAGCGGCGGGCCCGGTGCCCGGTCCGTGAGCCATCAGCCCGTGGTGAACCACACCGTCGTGTCGCCCGGCACCTTCGCCTTGCCGTCCGCCCCGCCCACATCACCGCTGGCGAGGAGCACCCGCCCGTACGCCTCGGTGGTCACCGTCTCGCCCGTCGTGTTCGCGACGCACACGAACTCCCCGCGCCGGAAGGCGAGGACGCCTTCGGGGGCCGACAGCCACTCCACCGATTCGCCCGCGCCCAGGTCGGCCTGCTCCCGGCGCGCGGCGAGTGCGGCGCGGTACAGCTCCAGGGTCGAGCCGGCCACTCCGGTCTGCGCCTCGACGCTCAGCTCGCTCCAGCCCTCCGGCTGCGGCAGCCAGCTGCCGCCGCCCCCGAAGCCGTACGAGGAACCGGTGCGGGTCCACGGGATCGGCACCCGGCATCCGTCGCGGAAGCCGTCCTGGCCCGCGCCCCGGAAGTACGCCGGGTCCTGGCGCACCTCGTCGGGGAGGTCCACGACGTCCGGGAGCCCCAGCTCCTCGCCCTGGTAGACGTAGGCCGAGCCGGGCAGCGCCAGCATCAGCAGCGTCGCCGCGCGGGCCCGGCGCAGACCGAGTTCGCGGTCCCCGGCCTCCCGGATCTGGGTGCCGAGGCCGGGCGGGTTGCCGAAGCGGGTGGCGTGCCGGGTGACGTCGTGGTTGGACAGCACCCAGGTCGCGGGGGCGCCGACCGGGCGCATGGAGTCCAGCGTGCGGTCGATGACCACGCGCAGTTCCTCGGCGTCCCAGTGGGTTCCCAGGTACTGGAAGTTGAACGCCTGGTGCAACTCGTCCGGGCGGACGTAGTTGGCGGTGCGCTCCACGGTCGGCGTCCACGCCTCGGCGACGAAGATTCGCTCACCCGCGTACTCGTCGAGGACGAGCCGCCACTGCCGGTAGATGTCGTGGACGCCGTCCTGGTCGAAGAACGGCATGACATCGTTGCCCAGCAGCTTCAGCTGCTCGTGGTCCCCCAGGTCGGGCAGTCCCTCGGCCTTCACCATGCCGTGCGCGACGTCGATGCGGAAGCCGTCCACGCCCATGTCGAGCCAGAACCGCAGGATGGAGCGGAACTCGTCGCCGACGGCCGGGTGCTCCCAGTTGAAGTCGGGCTGCTCGGGTGCGAACAGGTGCAGGTACCAGTCGCCCGGGGTGCCGTCGGGTTCGGTGACCCGGGTCCAGGCGGGGCCGCCGAAGATCGACTCCCAGTCGTTGGGCGGGAGTTCGCCGTTCTTACCCTTGCCGGGGCGGAAGTGGTAGCGGTCGCGCGAGGGCGAGCCGGGGCCCTCGGCGAGCGCCCGCTTGAACCACTCGTGCTGGTCGGAGGAGTGGTTGGGCACGATGTCGACGATGATCCGCAGGCCCAGTTCGTGGGCGTCCCGGATCAGCGCGTCCGCGTCGAGCAGGGTGCCGAACATGGGGTCGACGGCACGGTAGTCGGCGACGTCGTAGCCGGCGTCGGCCTGCGGGGAGGCGTAGAAGGGGCTGAGCCACACGGCGTCCACCCCGAGGTCGCGCAGGTACGGCAGGCGGGAGCGGATGCCCTCCAGGTCGCCCATGCCGTCGCCGTTGCTGTCGGCGAAGCTGCGCGGATACACCTGGTAGATCACCGCGTCCCGCCACCAGTCGTGGCGCCTGGCGACGGTGGCTACGGCAGCGTCGGTCGTCGGGGTGGGGGCCGGGGCGGCGGCGTGCTGCTGACTCATGTCGTCCTTGAATACGTGGGGTCGGTCAGGGAGGCGAGTGGGGCCGAGGCCGAGGAGGAGGGACACGGGAGACGAGGCGGCCGCGGTGCCGGCGGGGTCGGATGTCTGTGCACCGCGACCGCCTCCCCGCGCGCGGTGAGGCGCGCGGGAGTCCTGCGGAGGGCGTCAGCCCTTCGTGCCGCCCGCGGTGAGGCCGGCCACCAGGTTCTTCTGCACGAGGTAGAAGAACGCGGAGACGGGTATCGCGATCAGGACCGCCGTGGCGGCCATGAGGTTGCGCTGGGCGTCGTGCTCGCTGACGAAGCTCTGCAGACCGACCGCGAGCGTGTACTTCTCGTCGTCCAGCATGAACGTCGTGGCGAAGGCGACCTCGCCGAACGCCGTGATGAAGCTGTAGAAGGCGGCGACCGCAAGGCCCGGCTTGGCGAGCGGCAGGATCAGCCGCACGAACGTGCCGAACGGGGACAGCCCGTCGACCCGGCCCGCTTCGTCGATCTCGAACGGAATGGTGTCGAAATAGCCCTTCATCAGCCAGGCACAGTACGGCACCGCGGTCGAGCAGTAGACGAGGATGAGGCCGAAATAGGTGTCGATCAGCTGAAGGTCGGACAGGATCTGGTACATCGGGACCATCAGGACGGCCACCGGGAACATCTGGGTGACCAGCAGGACCCACATGAACTTCTTGTACCCGGGGAACCGCATCCGGGACACCGCGTACCCGGTGGTGGCGGCGACCAGGACGCCGATGACGGTGGTGCCGAGCGAGACGATCAGCGAACTCTTCAGCCAGTCGAAGAAGTTCGTGTTCTGCAGCACGAACGTGTAGTTGTCCAGCGTCATCTTGCCCCAGATACCGCTGGGGCGCAGATAGTCGTCCTTGTCCGGGCCGAGGGACAGGAAGACCAGCCAGGCGACCGGGAACAGCGCGATGAGGCTCGCCACGATCAGGATGCCGTGCGAGGCGAGGGCGCCGCCGCGGCCGGTCTCGCCGCGCCGCCGCGTCCCGGGCCGGAGGGGCGTGGTCCTCCCGGCCGGCTTGCCCGTCACCACGGCCGGCGGTGGGGTGTCGAGGGTACTCATGGGGGCTCCTGCCTCAGATCGCGAGCTGCTGCTCATTGCGGTTCAGCCAGCGGCGGTAGAAGGAGGTGAAGACGATCAGGATGGCCAGCAGCAGCATGCCGTAGGCCGCGGACTGCGCGAAGTCGCGCGGCTGCTGCCCGAAGCCGAGTTGGTACGCCCAGGTGACGAGGATCTGGGCTTCCGGGGCGGTGTTGCCGAACAGCAGGAAGATGACGGCGAACTGGTTGAAGGTCCAGATGATGCCGAGCAGCACGACGGTGGAGCTGACCGAGCGCAGGCCCGGCAGGGTGACGTGGCGGAACCGCTGCCAGGCGTTGGCGCCGTCCATCTCGGCCGCCTCGTACAGGGTGCCGTCGATCGACTGGAGGCCGCCGAGCAGGGAGACCATCATGAACGGCACACCGCACCAGGTGTTGACCATGATCGCGGCGAACCGCTGCCAGAAGGTGTCCTCGAGCCACAGCGGCGTCGGCAGGCCCAGGGACTCCAGGCCCGAGTTGATGATGCCGCTGTCGGCGAGCATGAACCGCCAGCCGAAGACGGTGACGAAGGTCGGCACGGCCCACGGGAGGATCAGGATCAGCCGGTAGAAGGTGCGGCCGCGCAGCTTCTGGTTGAGCAGCAGGGCCAGGCCCAGACCGATGGTGTAGTGCAGGCCGACGCAGGCCGCCGTCCAGACGATCGTCCAGATGAAGTGCGACCAGAAGCGGTCGTACGACGTCTCGCCCCAGAGGATGTCGGCGTAGTTGTCCAGGCCGATGAACTTGTACGTGGCCTCGATCTCGTTGACGCCGATGGTGCGGGCCGAGTTGAGGCTGTTGGCGTCGGTGAGGGTGAGGTAGAAGCCGTACGCCAGGGGATACAGCACGAGGACGCCGAGCACGACGACCACGGGCACGATCATGGCGAAGGCGTACCAGTGCTTCTGGTAGGCGTGCTTCAGGCGGCTGACCCGGCCGGCGCGGGGCGGGCGGTCACCGCTGCGCTTGCCGGTCGCGCGGTCGATGGCGACTGTCATGGTTCGGCACCTTCTGGATGATCAAGGGGTTCGGCACACAGGCCGGTGGCCGCCGGATCCTCCCCTCCCGGAAAGGGACCCGGCGGCCACGCGGGCTCTACTTGCTGAAGTCCGGCACCAGCTTCGCGATGGCGGTCTCGGCATCGCCCAGACCCTTGTCCAGGGACTCCTTGCCGCCCGCGATCTGGGGCAGCTCGTCATCAAGCGGTCCCCACAGCGAGCTGTACTCGGGCAGGGCCGGGCGCGGCTGGGCGGCCTCGAGGACCGTCTGGTAGCCGGCGATGCCCGGGTCGGCCTTGACCTTGTCGGTGTAGGCGTCGTCACGCGTGGGCAGCGTGGAGTTCTTCAGGGCGATGGTCTCCTGGGCCTTGGCCGAGGACATGAAGTTCACGAACTTCAGCGCGGCCTCCTGCTTCGCCGCGTCGGAGCCGGCGTAGACGGAGAGGTTGTGGCCGCCGGTCGGAGCGCCCGCCGTGCCGGCGGAGCCGGCCGGGACGGTGGCGATGCCCAGGTTGTTCTTGTCCTTGAAGGCCGAGCCCTTGTAGAAGTTGGTGATCTCCCACGGGCCCTGGATGATCGCGGCGACCTTGCCGTTGACGAACGCGTCCTGGATGTGGGCGTAGGCGTCGGCGGTGGTGTCGGCCTTCTTCAGGCCCTTGCCGTCGAAGAGGTCCAGCCAGGTGCCGTAGGCCTTCTTGGCCTCGGGCGACGTGACGGTGATCTTCTTGGCGTCGGCGTCGACCGTGTCGGTGCCCTCGCCGTAGAGGAAGGACTGGGCGTAGTAGGCCTGGGTGGAGCCCCAGTAGCCGTCGACGCCGGTCTTGTCCTTGATGGTGGCGGCGGCCTTCTTCAGGTCGTCCCAGGTCTTGGGGGCCTCGACGCCGGCCTTCTCGAAGAGTTCCTTGTTGTAGACCAGTGCGAGCGTGTCCGTGACGAACGGGACGCCGTAGACCTTGTCCTCGTACGTCGCCTGCTCGATCAGGTTGGACTTGAACTTCGCCTGGTCCTTCAGCGCCTCGGTGCCGTCCAGCGGCAGGAAGAAGCCCTTCTTGGCGAAGGCGGGGGTCCAGCCGACCTCGGAGCGCAGCACGTCGGGGGCGCCCTTGGAACCGGCGGCGGTGTCGAACTTGTTCTGCGCCTGGTCGAAGGGGACGTTGACGTACTTGACCTTGACGTCCTTGTTGGCGGCCTCGAACTCCTTGACCAGGGCCTGGTAGGTCGGCGCCTCGTTGGTCGCGTTGGAGGTGTCCCACCAGGTGATGGTGACCGGGCCGTCGGCCGAGTCGCCGCTGTCGCTGTCTCCGCCGCAGGCCGTCGCCGTGAGGGCGAGGGACGCCACCAGCGCGGTGGCCGCTATGCCACGCCGCATGAGTTCTCCTTGAGGGTGAAAGCCCGTATGTGCAGGTGCGGCCCCGTCTGCCGACCTGCCTCTTCGCCGACCGCGCCGATGGGGCCGCCGGGCGACGTGAACGTAACAGCGATGCAACCGATCCGAAAGACCTTGCTGAAAAATTTTGCAAGGAAGCCCGACGGTTACCCCGTCGTGACCTCTCCTTGACCCCCTCCCCGTGGTGCCCCGATCGCTGTGCCACCGCCGATTTTCCGGTGTCAGGACAGGAGTTCGGACAGTTGTGCAAGACTCTGCAAGTACTTGCCATCCGTTTCCGTCGGGGGAATCATCCGTTGCGGTACGGAACGCCGAGCACCCCTGCCGAGCACGACCGGCCGACCACGACATGAGGGACCGCGATGACCCAGCAGCCCGCGACGGGCCGTTCGACCGCACGCGCCAGGCGTCCGGCCGGTGTGCAAGGAGCGGGGCGGCCGATAGGGTCCGGTGCTGTGACCACACGTCTTGCCGACATCGCTGCTCAGGCCGGGGTGAGCGAGGCGACCGTCAGCCGCGTGCTCAACGGCAAGCCGGGCGTCGCCGCCACCACCCGCCAGTCCGTCCTCGCCGCCCTCGACGTCCTGGGCTACGAACGCCCGGTGCGGTTGCGGCAGCGCAGCGAGGGCCTGGTGGGACTGATCACTCCCGAGCTGGAGAACCCGATCTTCCCGGCGCTGGCCCAGGTCATCGGGCAGGCACTGACCCGCCAGGGCTACACGCCGGTGCTGGCCACCCAGACCCCGGGCGGGTCCACGGAGGACGAGCTGACGGAGATGCTGGTCGACCGCGGGGTGGCCGGCATCATCTACGTCTCCGGACTGCACGCGGACACCACGGCCGACATGCAGCGCTACGAGCGGCTGCGCGCCCGGGGGGTGCCGTTCGTCCTGGTCGACGGCTTCTCGCCGAAGGTGCAGGCGCCGTTCATCTCGCCCGACGACCGGGCGGCGATGGCGCTGGCGGTCACGCATCTCGCCTCCCTCGGCCACACCCGGATCGGGCTGGCGCTGGGGCCGAAGCGGTTCGTGCCGGTGCAGCGAAAGATCGAGGGCTTCGTCCGCACCGTGCAGGAGCAGCTGGGGCTGGCCGCCGAGACCGTGGAGACGGAGCTGGTCCAGCACTCCCTGTACACCCTGGAGGGCGGCCAGGCCGCCGCCAGCGCGCTCATGGACCGCGGGTGCACGGCGGTGGTGTGCGCCAGCGACATGATGGCGCTGGGTGCGATACGGGCGGCCCGGCAGCGCGGTCTCGAGGTGCCGACGGACATCTCGGTGGTCGGCTTCGACGACTCCCCGCTGATCGCCTTCACCGACCCGCCGCTGACCACGGTCCGCAAGCCGGTCCCGGCGATGGGCCAGGCCGCGGTGCGCACCCTGCTGGAGGAGATCGGCGGGACGCCCGCCCCGCACAGCGAGTTCGTGTTCATGCCGGAGCTGGTGGTCCGGGGCTCGACGGCCTCGGCGCCCGGGGAGCGGAACCGCCCCTAGGGGGCGGTCCGGCGCCCCCGCGTCTTCGGCACGAGCCGCCGGACCGCTCTCCGGGCTCTCCGGGCTCTCCGGGCAGAGGTATCCCTAGCCGCGTCGTCGTCGCTCTCCTGCGCCTCGTGACCGCACGCACCGGACCCCTCTCACCCCGGCCGGAAAGTCGCCGCGGGTCACCTCCTGCCCGACCCGCCGGACGGGTCCGGCCGGGGCGCGGCGAGGGCAGCCGCCGGACCGCTCGTGCTCCCCGCCCCTGCGCACACCGGCGAGCGGCCCCGGGGCGGCGTCGCGGCTGCCGCGGTCGCCGCCCCCTGCCGGTGCACGGGGTCCTCAGAGGAGGGTGGGCCGATCGCCCCAGTCGAGGCGGAGCACGGCCAGGTCGTCGGAGTGGCGGCCGGCGTTCAGCGCGTGGGTTTCCTTGATGAGGAGGTCGACCTGGTCCGCCGGGTCCGCCGACGGCAGCTTCCCTATCAGCGCGAGCAGCCCTTCGACGCCGAGCCGCTCGCCCTTCGTCCCGTTGTGTCCTTCGATGAGGCCGTCGGTGTAGATGGTCAGGGCTCCGGCGGCCGGGAGCGGAACGACCGTGGAGGGCCAGCTGCACTCTCCGGGGACGATGCCCAGGGCGATGCCGTGTTCGGCGCTCACCTCCCGGGTGCCCTCGGCCGTGGTGAGGAGGGGCTCGTGATGGCCCGCCAGGTGGAGCACGGCGGTGCCGGAGCGCTGGTCGAGGGTGAGGAGCGTGCAGGTGGCGAACAGTTGCTGGTTGTCGCGTTCGGCGATCAGGAGGCGTTCCATCAGGTGCAGCAGGTCGTCTCCGCGGTGCCCGCCGAGCACCAGGGAGCGCCAGGCGATCCGCAGACAGACACCGAGCGCCGCGGCGTCGGGACCGTGGCCGCTGACGTCGCCCACGACGGCGTGCAGCAGCCCGTCGTCTCCCTCCACCACGTCGAGGAAGTCCCCGCCGAGCAGGGCCATCTCGGCACCGGGCAGGTAACGGGACGTCACCTTCACCGTGGAGGTGTCGAGCATCGGCTGGGGCAGCAGACCGCGTTCCAGGCGGGCGTTCTCCTCCGCCCGCAGCCGGGTGGCCTGGGCTTCGGCGCTCGCGCGTTCCGTCCGGCTCCGGTAGACGGCGTAGCGCAGCGTCCTTCGCAGCAGGTCCGCTTCGACCTTGCCCTTGACGAGGTAGTCCTGCGCTCCGGCGGCCATGGCCTCGGTGCCCGCCCGGTCCTCGGACAGCCCGGTCAGGACGATCACCGCGGTGTGCGGGGCCAGCCCGCGCACGGCCGTGACCGCGTCGACGCCCGACACGTCGGGCAGGTGCAGGTCGAGGAGAACGCAGTCGATCGGGCTGCCGGCCAGTTCGGCGCGCGCCTCGGCCAGACTGGTCCGGATGGTCAGCGCGAACCTCATCCCCGTGTCGTGAAGGAGTTCCTCCACGAGCAGGGCGTCGCCCGGGTCGTCCTCGATCAGCAGGATGCGGTACACCGGCCCCTCGGAGGAGGCTTCCGGCACGACCGCCATGACCTCGGTCATCGCGCCGGCTCCGCGTCGGCGCGGTCGGCCTCCGGCAGGGCGGGCAGGGCGGGGGTCTCCGGCGGCTGGGGAGCGAGGGTGAAGGTGATGCGCGTGCCGTCGTGGTATTCCGGGTCGACCTCGATGGCGCCCCCGTGGAACTCGACGATCTTCTTGCACATCGCGAGGCCGATTCCGCTGCCGGTGTAGGTGTCCTTGGTGTGCAGCCGCTGGAAGATCACGAACACCTTGTCGGCGTACTCCGGTGCGATGCCGATGCCGTTGTCGGTGACGGTGAACCGCCACAGCTCGCCTTCCCGGGCCGCCGTGACGTGGATCTCCGGCGCTTCGCCCGGCCGGCGGAACTTGACGGCGTTGCTGATCAGGTTCTGCCAGAGCATGCCCATCTGGGTGGGGTCGGCGACCAGGGTCGGCAGCGGATCGTGGGTGATCTCCGCTCCGGCCTCCTCGATGCCGACGCTCAGCTCGGACAGGGTCCTTTCCAGCACCTTGTCCAGGTCGACGCTCTGGTGGGAGTTGTGCAGCCGCCCGACCCGGGAGAAGTCGAGCAGGTCGTTGATGAGGGTCTGCATGCGGTTCGCCCCGTCGACCGCGAAGTCGATGTACTGGTCGGCCCGGCTGTCGAGCTGCCCTCCGTAGCGCCGCTGGAGGAGCTGGGTGAAGCTGGAGACCTTGCGCAGCGGCTCCTGCAGGTCGTGGGAGGCCACGTACGCGAACTGCTCCAGCTCGGCGTTGGAGCGCTGGAGGTCCGCGGCCTGCGCGTCCAGCCGCAGCCGTGTGTCCTCGCTGAGGGCCAGTTCCTGTACGAGACGCTGCCGCATGAAGTCGATCTCACGGCTGAGGTGCCGCAGGTCGGCGGGACCGGTCGGGGTGATGGGGTGTCCGAAGTCACCGCCGGCGACGGCGCGGGCGTCCGCGCTGAGCCGCTCCAGCGGCGTGTTGATGCCGCGGCGCAGCCCTTCGAAGATCAGGGCCGTGAGGACGGCGATGACCACCGCGATGGCGCTGAACACCCAGTTCCTCAGAACCATCGTGTCCATCAGGTCGTCCCTCGTGCGTACGCGGTCCGCGCGCAGCCGTTCCTGCTGGCTGCTCAGGGCGGCACGTACGTCGTCGAAGGCCTCTTTGCCCTCCGCCGCCCGTCGGGTGGCCATCGGTGAGGGCGAGCCGGCGGGCGCGGCGGCGATGGGCCGGGCGATCCTCTCCTGCCACCTCTCCACGGCGCCCTGCACCGCCTTCAGGTCGTCCAGACCCGCGCGGTCCTCCTCGAGCAGCCTGTTGAGCTGCGCAAAGCTCGCTTCCTGCTCGGTGAGCCCCTGCTTGTAGGGGGTGATGAACTCCGACATGCCGGTGAGCCCGTAGCCGCGGATTCCGGTCTCCTGGTTGAGCACGGCGGCTTCCAGGCGGATCGCGACGGTCAGCGCGGGGGACCGCACGTCCACGAGGTCGTCGCTGATCGTCTGGGTCCGTCCCAGTACCCATGCGCCCGCGGTCCCGAGCAGGGTCAGAACCACGAGGGACACGGCCACCCCCACGCGAAGCCACCGCCTGGTCGTCCAGGTGGAAAACCCTCGTATGTGCGATTGCCTTTCGTCGGCAGTCATCCTGTGGGCTCCTCATTGCGGCAATCACCTTGAAAGTTTGGCCAGCACACTTTAGAGGGCGACAACCCTTGTTGTCGCGGAGGTGCTCCTGGACCTAGAGTGCCGGGCATGCCTGGCAAGGACTTCGTATCGCGGATCACCCCGCAGGAGACCGCCTCCCTCACGGACGCGGCCGTCAGTGATCTTGCGCAGCGCCTCGCCCGCCGGCTTCTGGGAGCCCCCCCGCACCCGGCACCGGACGACCCGGCACAGGCCCTGGCTCTGCTCCGCGTACTGGATCACCTCAAGCAGGCCACTGAACGGCTCCAGCAGGAGGCCGCCGTGGCTGCCGCCCGCGCAGGTGCCGGCTACCCGCAGATCGGGGCCGCCTGCGGTATGACCCGGCAAGGTGCCCGGCGCCGCTGGCCGGGGCTTTTCCACCATTCCACCGAGAAACCCACGGAGCGTCCGACAATGACCACCCCCGCCCGTCCCTTCGACGTCCTGCTGGTCGAAGACGACATTGCCGACGCCATGCTCATCGAGGAAGCCCTCTCCGAGCGCGGAGCCCGCAACCTCGTCCAGGTCACCGACGGAGTCGCCGCGCTGGAACACCTGCGGACCCCGGGCACTCCGCGACCCGACCTCATCGTCCTCGACCTGAACATGCCCCGGATGAACGGCCGGGATCTGCTCAAGGTCCTGAAGAACGACGACGACCTGCAGACGATCCCCGTGGTCGTGCTGACCACCTCCACCGCTCCGGACGACGTCACGGGCGCGTACAGCAGTCACGCCAACGCCTACGTGACCAAGCCCGTCAACCTGGAGGAGTTCGAGCAGGCCGTCCAGAGCATCGACTCCTTCTACCTGGACACCGCCACCCGGCCCCGTCTCTGAACCGCCCGGGGCCCGGGCTTCCCCGGATGGCCGTCTCGTCCACAGGTCGCAGGCGGCGGGTCCTCGCGCCCTGCTCCGGGAGGAGGCGGCGCGGCCCCTTCCCGGAGAGAACATGCGGGTCGGCTGCCCCTGGGGGAGGATCTCCCCCAGGGGCTTTTCTGGCAGACTCTGTGCCCATGGGCGAAACGACGGTGACCACGCTGGAAGGTCGGCACCAGACCGCAGCGCACCCCGTCGAGGACCGGACGGGGCAGCGACTCCTGCGCCGTCTGCGCACCCCCCGCCGGCCGCGGTTGTGGTTCGAGATCCTGCTGATCGCGGTGAGTTACTGGACGTACTCGCTCGTCCGCAACGCCGTGCCGGAGCAGAAGTCCGAGGCACTGCGCAACGCGGACCGGCTCTGGGACCTGGAGCGACAGCTCGGTCTCGCCTTCGAACAGTCGGTCAACCACGCCGTGAACTCGGTGACCTGGCTGGTCGTCGGTATGAACTACTACTACGCCACACTGCACTTCGTGGTCACGCTGGGTGTTCTGGTGTGGCTCTACCGCAGCCACCCCGGCCGTTACGCGGCGACCAGACTGGTGCTGTTCTCGACCACCGCCGTCGCCCTGGCCGGGTACTACCTGTTCCCGCTCGCCCCGCCGCGCCTGATGAACGGCGGCGAGTTCATCGACACCGTGATGGTCCACGAGACCTGGGGTTCGATGGCTTCAGGTGACCTGAAGAACATGTCCAACCAGTACGCCGCGATGCCGTCGATGCACATCGGCTGGTCGGTGTGGTGCGGGCTGACCATCTTCGCGCTGGCGACGGTCCCGTGGGCGAAGGTCCTGGGCCTGCTGTACCCGGCGGGCACGCTGGTGGTCATCGTCGCCACCGCCAACCACTTCTGGCTGGACGCGGTGGGCGGCGTGCTCTGTCTCTCCTTCGGCTACGCGCTGGCGGCCCTCTGGTACGGGAGCAAGCCGTACGCGCTGCCCCGAGAGGCGCCGGACGGCGGGGGCGGAGGCAGCCGGTACGGAGGCGGCTGGAGCAGGGCCTTCCCCGGCAGAGGTTTCCCGGGGAAGGGCTTCCCGGGCCGGCGCGGCACGGACGGGGCCGTCGCGGGTTCGGACGGTGGGGGCGCGGGCCACACGAACGCGGGCGTCGTGAGCCCGCGCGCCCCGGACGACTCCCCCGGCCCTCGCACGGCCGACGGCGCCCCCGCCGCGAGCGCCTCCGCGCACGCGCCGGACACCCCGCGCCACTGAGGCGTTCGTCACCCCCCGGGGAAACGTCCCGGCACCGGGGAAGCACCGCCTCGCCGAGGAGGCGCCCCGTGCCACTGCGGCACCCCGCGCGCTCCGGCGACCGCGCCCACCCGCCTTGTGCCGGGTGCCCGCCTCGGATGTCCGCGCCGGATGTCTGCGCCGGGTGGCTGCGGCCCCGGCCCCTACGACCCGCCGTAGAACAGCTCCTCCACCACGCCCCGCGCCCTGCGGGCCGTGCGCCGGTACACGTCGAGCATGTCTCCGGCGTGGCCCGCGCCGTAGCCGAGGTAGCGGCCGACCGCGGCCAGGTCGCGGGGGTCGGCGGGGAAGGTGTCCCCGGCCCTGCCCCGGACCAGCATGACCGCGTTGCGCACGCCGGTGGCCAGCACCCAGGCCTCGTCGAGGACGGCCGCGTCGTCCGCGGAGATCAGTCCGGCCTCCTGGGCGGCCGCCAGCGCCTCACGGGTACGGGTGGTGCGCAGTCCCGGCTCGTGCGCGGCGTGCCGCAGCTGGATCAGCTGGACGGTCCACTCCACGTCGGACAGGCCGCCGGGACCTAGCTTGACGTGCAGCTTGGGGTCGGTGCCGCGCGGCAGCCGCTCGGACTCCATGCGGGCCTTCAGGCGCCGGATCTCGCGCACGTCGTCCTCGCCGAGCCCGGCGGGCGGGTAGCGCAGCGGGTCGATCAGCTCGACGAAGCGGCGGCCGAGGTCCTCGTCGCCGGCCACGTGCTCGGCGCGCAGCAGCGCGTGCCGCTCCCACACCAGGGACCAGCGGCGGTAGTACGCCTCGTACGACCCCAGGGTGCGCACCAGCGGTCCGGACCGGCCCTCGGGGCGCAGGTCCGCGTCGATGAGCAGGGGCGGGTCGGCGCTGGGGGCCTGGAGCAGGCGGCGCATCTCGGCGACGACCTTGCCGGCCGCGTCGGCCGCCTCCCGCTCGTCCACGCCGTCGCGCGGCTCGTGGACGAACAGGACGTCCGCGTCGGAGCCGTAGCCCAGCTCGTGTCCGCCGAAGCGGCCCATCCCGATGATCGCGAAGCGGGCGGGCAGGTCGTCCCCCCAGCCCTCCCGGACGACGGCGCGCAGCGTGCCGGCGAGGGTGGCGGCGGTCAGGTCGGACACGGCGCCGCCGACCAGGTCCACCAGGGCGCCCTGGTCGGCCTCGGCGGGCTGGGACTCGGTGCCGTAGGAGCCGATGATGTCGGTGGCGGCGGTGCGGAACAGTTCGCGGCGGCGGATTCCGCGGGCGGCGGCGACGGCCTGGGTGGCGCCGTCGGCGCGGCGGACGGCGGCGAGGACCTCCTGTTCCAGGTGGGCGCGGGTGCGGGGCCTGAGGCCGCCGGCCTCCCCGTCGCCGAGCAGGGCGACCGCCTCGGGGGCGCGCAGCAGCAGGTCGGGGGCGAGCCGTCCGGCGGACAGGACGCGGGCGAGGTTCTCGGCGGCGGCGCCCTCGTCGCGCAGCAACCGCAGGTACCAGGGGGTCCTGCCGAGCGCGTCGGAGACCTTGCGGAAGTTGAGCAGGCCGGCGTCCGGGTCGGCGGATTCGGCGAACCAGCCGAGCAGCACCGGCAGCAGGGTCCGCTGGATGGCCGCCTTGCGGGTCACGCCGGACGCCAGGGCTTCCAGGTGGCGCAGGGCGGCGGCCGGGTCGGCGTAGCCGAGGGCGACCAGCCGTTCGCGGGCCGCCGCGGCGCTGAGCCGGGCCTCGCCGGGGGCGAGCTGGGCGACCGCGTCGAGCAGCGGCCGGTAGAACAGCTTCTCGTGCAGCCGCCGTACGACGGAGGCGTGCCGCCGCCACTCGCGGGTCAGGCTCGTCACCGGGTCGGTGCGCAGGCCCAGGGAGCGGCCGATGCGGCGCAGGTCGGCGTCGTCCTCCGGAACGAGGTGGGTGCGGCGCAGCCTGAAGAGCTGGATGCGGTGTTCCAGGGAGCGCAGGAAGCGGTAGGCGTCGTCGAGCTGGGCGGCGTCCGCGCGGCCGACGTAGCCGCCGGCGGCGAGGGCCTTCAGCGCGTCGAGGGTGGTGCCGCTGCGCAGGGAGGTGTCGGTGCGGCCGTGTACGAGCTGGAGCAGCTGCACGGCGAACTCGACGTCGCGCAGCCCGCCGGGGCCGAGCTTGAGCTGGCGGTCGACCTCGGCGGTGGGGATGTTGTCGATCACCCGGCGGCGCATCTTCTGCACGTCGGCGACGAAGTTCTCCCGTTCGGCGACCTGCCACACCAGCGGTCGCAGGGCGGCGACGTACTCCTCGCCGAGGGCGAGGTCGCCGGCCACCGGGCGGGCCTTGAGCAGCGCCTGGAACTCCCAGGTCTTGGCCCAGCGCTGGTAGTAGGCGCGGTGCGAGGCGAGGGTGCGGACGAGCGGGCCGTTGCGGCCCTCGGGCCGCAGGTTGGCGTCGACGGGCCAGATGGTGCCCTCGACGGTGTTCTCGGAGCAGATCCGCATCATGTGCGCGGCCAGCCGGGTGGCGGCGCGCAGGGCCTTGTCCTCGTCGGCGCCGTTCACCGCCTCGGCGGCGAAGATGACGTCGACGTCCGACACGTAGTTCAGCTCGTGCCCGCCGCACTTGCCCATCGCGACCACCGCGAGCCGGCACAGGGCGGCGTCCTCGGGCGCGTCGGCCTCGGCGAGCGCGAGGGCGGCGCGCAGGGTGGCGGTGGCGAGGTCGGCGAGTTCGGCGGCGGTCTCGGACACCTCGATGGTGCCGCAGACGTCGCGGGCGGCGATGGACAGCAGGCAGCGCCGGTAGGCGACGCGCAGCGACACGGGGTCGGTGGCTTCGGCGAGGCCCTGCTCGAACTCGGTCACGCCGGGGTGCAGGTCCCGCGCCTCGTACGTGACCAGCGCCTGCCAGTCGTCGGCATGCCGGGCGAGATGGTCGGCCAGGGCCTCGGAGGCACCGAGCACGCCGAGCAGCCGGTCGCGCAGCGGCTTGGCGGAGATCAGGGTGTCCAGCAGCTCCTGCCGGCCGGTGGCGCCGGTCTGCGCCTCCAGCAGCCGGACCAGCCCCAGCAGCGCGAGGTCGGGGTCGGCGGTGCCGCCGAGCGCCTCGAGCAGTACCGGGTCGTCGCGCACCGCGGCCAGCTCGGGGCCGTCCAGAAGCCGCTCGGCGGCCGACGGGTCGGTGAAACCATGCCGCAGCAGCCGCGTGAAGGTACTGCTCCTGCGCCCCGGCACCGACGTCATCCCCGGTCTCCCTCGGTCCTCGGCTCGCATCGAACTCACCACGAGCCCACCACAAGCTCATCCAGGCAACGAGCCTATCCGCCCCACCGCGCCCCGGCCCCGGGACGGCCGTGCGCGACGAGTTCCGGGGCGGGCGGACGGGGACGAACCTTCCGGGGCACGCTGTCGTGTTTTCGGTGGCGCCGCGCACGGTTTTCGGATTCGGTGAGGGAGAGCCGTTCAGCCAGACCGGATGGCGGTTCGCGTGACACCGAGAGCCCGAACCGACCGCACCGACTCAGCCGGAGGCACCCCGATGAACATGGACATGACCCTCGAAGTGCTCCCGCTGCCCGTCAGCGACATCGACCGGGCCAGGGACTTCTACCGGGACAAGGTCGGCTTCCACGTCGACATCGACCAGGAGGTCATACCGGGCATGCGCATCGTCCAGCTGACGCCCCCGGGCTCCGGCTGTTCGATCGCGCTGGGCGACAGCATCTGGGAGATGGCGGGCGGCGCCCGCCCGGCCCCGGGCTCGTACCAGGGCCTGCAGCTGTGCGTCGCCGACATCAAGGCGGCCCACGCCGAACTGACCGCCCGCGGCCTGGAGATCTCCGAGCCGGTCGTGTACGCCCCGGACGACGGCGCCACCTTCATGCACTTCAAGGACCCGGACGGCAACGGCTGGGCCGTCCAGGAGTACCGCCGCCGCGCCACCGAACCCCTCCACCAGCTCCTGACGGACCTGGCGGAACGCCAGAAGTAACGCACGGCAAGGACATTCACCGGCGCCGATGACGCGATCAGGGACCGTCGGGAAGGGGCCGGAAGCACCCGTACCGCCCTGATCACCCGTAGGTGTACCGCGCGCCGCTTTCCCTGCCCGCCGTCGCCGCCGCGCCTACCGTGAAACGCCTCGCGATACGACGCGACGCGTACGACGGAGGGGTGCGGATGTCGGTGGACGGTGAGGCGGTACAGATCAGGGGCGAGGCGGACGAGCCGGGGTGGGAGGTCGATCAGGACGACGAGTGGGGAGTGGCCGTCATCACCACGGTGGGGCGGCAGTTGAAGCTGCGGCGGGAGTCCGTGGGCATGCGGGCCGCCGACTTCGCGGTGGCGATGGGATACGGGGAGGACCTGGTCTACAAGATCGAGGCCGGCAACCGCATCCCCCGCGCCGAGTACCTGCTGAAGGCCGATGAAGTGCTGGGCGCGGGCGGACTGCTCGCCGCGATGCGGGAGGACGTGGCGAAGGTCCGGTACCCGAAGAGGGTGCGGGAACTGGCGAAGCTGGAGGCCAACGCGGTCGAGATCGGGCTCTACAGCAACCACAACATCCACGGCCTGTTGCAGACCGAGGAGCACATGCGGGCACTCTTCGACGTCTGGCTTCCGGCTCACACCGAGGAGGAGACGGAACGCATGGTGGCCGCCCGGCTGGCCCGGCGCACGGTCTTCGACAGGTCCCCGGCACCCGCCCTCAGCTTCGTCCAGGAGGAAGTGACGCTCCGCCGTCCGGTCGGAGGCACAATGGTGTGGCGTCGGCAGCTCGAACATCTGCTGGAACTCGGAAAATTGCGGCACGTGTCGATTCAGGTGATGCCGACGGCCTGTGAGGACCACTTCGGGACGGGCGGGCTGATCGAGGTGTTGAAGTTCCCCGACGGAACGGCGGTCGGACGCTCCGACGGGGCGTTCGCCGGGCGTCCGGTGACCGACCCGAAACAGCTGAGGATCCTCGAACTCCGCTATGGAATGATCCGCGCCCAGGCCCTTACGCCCGAGAGTCAAGGGCCCTCATCGAGCAGATGCTTGGAGAGTCATGACCGGCACCCCTCCCGCCCGGACCACCACCGCACCTGCCTGGTTCAAGAGCAGCTACAGCAGCAGCGGCGACGGCAACGACTGCGTCGAGGTCGCCATATCCCCCGGCGCCGGCACCGTCCTCGTCCGGGACAGCAAGAACGCCCAGGGGCCGCGGCTCAGTGTCGCCTCGGCCGCCTGGGCGGACTTCCTCAGGGGCACGGGCCGGGAGTGACGGCCAGGGCCCTCGCTCCCGCCGCGCCGCAGCGGAGCGTCGCGGCACCGGCAGGTTCTTGCGCAGCTTGAGAGCGGTGGCCTCGGAGCGGTGCGCCTCCCCTTTCCCGTCCCCTTCCTGGCGCTTGTTGCGCAGGAAGAAGTCGAAGACGTGTTCGCCCTGGGTGCGGAGCGCGGCATCGGGCGGGAGTTCGTAGTTCTCCTCGACGTTCTTCGGGCCGGCGATCCGACCAGGGCCGGCCCGGTGACCTCCGGCTGAAGATCCTTACGGACAAAGTGTGTCAAGTATGTGCGAATGGCCACTCGGGGCGGGACGGACGGTCACGTGGGACGCCCGGTGTACGACCTCCGGCAAACGCCGGGTCGTCCGGGACACGGGGCCTCGCGCAGGACATCCGATGAGGAGAAGTCGCCGATGAGCGAGTCCGTAGACACCGGAACCAGGGATACCGGAGAAAAGGTCAAGGCAGAGGCCTCCGCGACGGCCGGCCAGGCCAAACAGGCTGCGGGCCAGGTCGCGGACACTGCGGCGGAACAGGCCCGGACCGTGGCGAGCGAGGCTCGGCAGCAGGCCGGTACGGCCGTCCATGACCTGCGGGGCCGGGCGATGGAGGAGGCCGAGGAACAGGCCAGGCGCGCGGCCGGAGCACTGCGGGGGTGGGCGGGCGACCTCGCCGACCTGGCCGACCACGCCCGGAACGACTCCGCTGCCCGCGGTTTCGCGGCCCAGGCGGCCGACCGGGGCCACCGTGCCGCCGACTACCTGGAGGAGCAGGGCGTCGAAGGTCTCGTCTCCGACCTCCAGGGCTTCGCCCGCCGGCGTCCCGGAGCCTTCCTCGGCGGCGCGCTGCTGGCCGGACTGGCCGTCGGGCGGCTGGCGAAGGCGTCGGGCACCGCTTCCCAGGCCCGGTCGCGGTCCGGCGGGCCCGGGTCGGGGCAGGGACAGACCTCCGGGTCCCAGGGGTGGGACGGGCTGGGCCCGCCTCCCACCCAGCCGCTGCCTCCCGGCCCCCCGCCGGCCGGTCCTCCGCCGGCCCCGGGAACGCCGCCGGCCGGTGGGCCGGGCAGCACACATCCGGAGGTGTGAGATGTCCTCCATGTCACCCGTACCCGGACCGACCGGGCCGCAGGAGCAGGAGCAGTCCGTGGGCCAGCTCCTCTCCGGCGTGACCGCCGACCTCCAGACCCTCTTCCGGCAGGAGGTCGAGCTGGCGAAGGCCGAGATCAGGGAGGAGGGGACCAGGGCGGGCAAGGCCGCCGGGATGTACGGGGGTGCCGGTTTCGCCGGTTACCTGGTGCTGCTGTTCCTGTCGCTGGCCGCCGTACTGGGGCTGGCCAATGTGATGGACGGTGGCTGGGCCGCGCTGATCGTCGCCGCGGTGTGGGCCGTCGTCGCGGCCGTGCTGTACCAGAAGGGCCGCGCGCGGATGCGCACCGTCTCCCCGAAGCCCGATCAGACCGTCGAGACCATGAAGGAGAACGCGGAATGGGCACGTCACCCGACC
The DNA here is from genome assembly GCF_044540975.1 of Streptomyces sp. NPDC085927. Taxonomy (NCBI): domain Bacteria; kingdom Bacillati; phylum Actinomycetota; class Actinomycetes; order Kitasatosporales; family Streptomycetaceae; genus Streptomyces; species Streptomyces sp. NPDC085927. The sequence continues at coordinate 425,641 of NZ_JBITSN010000002.1, read as the reverse complement.
AGGTGAGGGCCGAGATAGAGGCCACTCGCGAACAACTCTCCACGAACGTGGACCAGCTCGCCGAGCGGACCAGCCCCGGCCGGGTGGTGCGCCGCCGCGCGGACCGGATGCGCGACAGGGTGTCGGGCGTCCGCGACCGGGTCATGGGCACCGCGTCGCAGTCCGCGCACGAGGTGGCGGGCACCGCGCAGTCGGCGGCCGGCTCGGTGCAGGAAGGCGCCGGGAAGGCGGCCGATTCGGCTCGCGCCGCGGCCGGCCAGGCGGGAGACGCCGTGCAGCAGGCGCCCGCCCTGGCCCGTCGGCAGACCCGGGGCAACCCGCTGGCCGCCGGTCTGGTCGCCTTCGGCGTCGGTCTGCTGGCGTCCTCGCTGCTGCCCGCGTCCCGGACCGAGCAGGAGAAGGCCGCCGAGCTGATGGAGCGCGGCGGCGAGGCCCTGGAGCCGGTGAAGCAGGCCGCCGCGGAGTCCGCGCAGCACCTCAAGGAAGGCGCCCAGGAGGTGACGCAGAGCGCGGCCGCGGAGGTGAAGGACACCGCGGCGCAGGCCGCGCGCACCACCCAGGACGAGGCACGCGACCGGGCCGGCGAGGTCACCGAGCAGGCGCGTGACTCCGGCAAGCACCTCAAGGAATAGGCCCGGCAGCGCTCCGGTCCCTCCTGAGGCCTCCGAGGAAGGGAGCCCTGTTCTCCGGCCCGCACACGGTCCGGGGCACAGGGCTCCCTTCGAGCGTCACAGCACCGGCAGCAGGTTCTTCAGCTCGAAGGCGGTGACCTCGGAGCGGTACTCCTCCCACTCCTGCTTCTTGTTGCGCAGGAAGAAGTCGAAGACGTGCTCGCCCAGGGTCTCGGCGACCAGGTCGCTGCGCTCCATCAGGGTCAGGGCCTCACCGAGGTTCTGCGGGAGGGGTTCGATGCCGAGGGCGCGGCGTTCGGCGTCGGAGAGGGCCCAGACGTCGTCCTCGGCGCCGGGCGGGAGTTCGTAGCCCTCCTCGACGCCCTTCAGGCCGGCGGCCAGGAGGAGCGCGTACGTCAGGTACGGGTTGGCGCCGGAGTCGATCGAGCGGACCTCGACGCGGGCCGAGCCGGTCTTGCCGGGCTTGTACATGGGGACGCGGACCAGGGCCGAACGGTTGTTGTGGCCCCAGCAGATGTACGAGGGGGCCTCGCCGCCCGCGCCCGCGGTGCGCTCGGAACCGCCCCAGATGCGCTTGTAGGAGTTGACCCACTGGTTGGTGACCGCGGAGACCTCCGCCGCGTGCCGCAGCAGGCCCGCGATGAAGGAGCGGCCGACCTTGGAGAGCTGGTACTCCGCGCCCGACTCGTAGAACGCGTTGCGGTCGCCCTCGAAGAGGGACAGGTGGGTGTGCATGCCGCTGCCCGGGTACTCCGAGAACGGCTTCGGCATGAACGTGGCCTGCACGCCCTGCTCCAGCGCCACCTGCTTCATGACCAGACGGAACGTCATGATGTTGTCGGCCGTGGACAGCGCGTCCGCGTAGCGCAGGTCGATCTCCTGCTGGCCGGGGGCGCCCTCGTGGTGGGAGAACTCCACCGAGATGCCCATCGACTCCAGCATGGTGATCGCCTGCCGGCGGAAGTCCATGCCCACGTTGTGCGGGGTGTGGTCGAAGTAGCCGGAGTTGTCCGCCGGGGTCGGGCGGCTGCCGTCGACCGGCTTGTTCTTCAGCAGGAAGAACTCGATCTCCGGGTGGGTGTAGAAGGTGAACCCCTGGTCGGAGGCGCGGGCCAGCGCACGCTTGAGGACGTAGCGCGGGTCGGCGAAGGAGGGGGAGCCGTCCGGCATGAGGATGTCGCAGAACATGCGGGCCGTGCCGGGGGCCTCGGCGCGCCACGGCAGGACCTGGAAGGTCGACGGGTCCGGCTTGGCGATCATGTCGGACTCGTACACCCGGGCGAAGCCCTCGATGGCGGAGCCGTCGAAGCCGATGCCCTCGTCGAACGCCTGCTCCAGTTCGGCCGGGGCCACGGCCACGGACTTCAGGAAGCCCAGTACGTCCGTGAACCACAGGCGTACGAACCGGATGTCGCGCTCCTCCAACGTCCGGAGCACGAACTCCTGCTGCTTGTCCATCTTCCGCTTCCCCATCCTCGCCGGTCAGGCCGCCAGTCTCTCCCGCGCCGGGTGGCCTCCTCGGGCGGCGGTCGGGCACTCGGGCCATCCCACCACATCCGGGTTTCGCCCGTGTTGCCGACCTTGATCGTTCCACGGGCCCCGACCGCGCGTACGCACACGGCTCGACGCCTCGTCCACACCGGACGTGTCGCTCTGCGTACCACCCTGCGGCCCGTCCGGCCCACTGTCCATCCTGCCCCCACGGACCGGCGTCCGTAACAGCGGGAGCGGGCCCGCCTCCGGGATTCCTCTTGTACACGGTCCCCCCGACGGCACGACACCCGCCCCCCCTTAATTGGTATTTAAGATGCAAGTTTTAATGGGTGGCGCAGACAGTCGAGAAGGCAGTCGAGAACGAGGAGACCCGATGCTGTCCGAGCAGTCCGCCGCCACCGTCCGCGCCACACTTCCCGCCGTCGGCGGGGCCCTCGGCGAGATAACCGAGCGGTTCTACGCCGGGATGTTCGAGGCCCGCCCCGAGCTGCTGCGCGACCTGTTCAACCGCGGCAACCAGGCCGCCGGCACCCAGCGCGAGGCCCTCGCCGGGTCCATCGCGGCCTTCGCCACGCACCTGCTGGCGCACCCCGGCACCCGGCCCGACGCGATGCTGGGGCGCATCGCCCACAAGCACGCCTCGCTCGGCATCGCCCCGGACCAGTACGCGATCGTCCACGAGCACCTGTTCGCCGCGATCGTGGAGGTCCTGGGCGAGGCCGTCACGCCCGAGGTCGCGGCCGCCTGGGAGGAGGTCTACTGGCTGATGGCGAACGCCCTCGTCGCCATCGAGAAGCGGCTCCACGAGGAGCAGGGCGGGCCCGGCTGGCGGGAGTGGGAGGTCGTCGAGCGGGTCACCGAGACCGCCGACGTCGTCTCCTTCCGGCTGCGCCCCGCCGACGGGGGCCCGGTGCGGCAGTTCCGCCCGGGCCAGTACGTCTCCGTCCGCGTGGCCCTCGACGACGGGGCCCGGCAGATCCGCCAGTACAGCCTCTCCGGCGCACCCGGCCCCGACGAGCGGCAGTTCAGCGTCAAGCGCGTGCACGGCGACGGAACGCCCGGGGGTGAGGTCTCCGGCCACCTGCACGCGCGCGTGCGGGCCGGCGACGTCCTGGAGCTGTCCGAGGCGTACGGCGACCTCGTCCTCGACACCGAACCCGCCGCCCCCCTGCTGCTCGCCTCCGCGGGCATCGGCGTGACCCCGATGACCGCGATGCTGGCCCACCTCGCCGGCCACGGCCACGACGCCCCCGTCACCGTCGTGCACGGCGACCGCTCCCCCGCCGACCACGCCCTGCGCGCGGACCACGAGGCGTACGCGGCGAAGCTGCCGGACGCGGCGGTGCACCTCTTCTACGAGCAGGACGCCCCGGCCGGCACGTCCACCGGTTACGTCGACCTCACCGAGGTACCGGTCGCGGCGGGCACGCGTGCGTACCTGTGCGGGCCGCTGCCGTTCATGCGCACGGTGCGGGAGCAGCTGATCGGCAAGGGCGTCGCGCCGGCCGACATCCACTACGAGGTGTTCGGCCCGGACCTCTGGCTGGCCAAGCAGGGCTGAGCGCGCGGCCGTGGCCGCAGCGCGCGCTACGACCGCGGCGCGCGGGAGATCTCCAGCAGCAGCGGGCCCGTCGGGCCCGTGACGATGTCCGACACGGTGAGCGGGTCCAGCGAGGCGAAGAACGCCTCCTGGGCCTGCCGCAGCGCGCCCCGCAGCCGGCAGGCGGAGCGGAGCGGGCAGGGCGTGCCCGTTCCGGACCCGGACGCGCCGTCGCAGTCGACGACGTCGCCCTCCCCCTCGAAGGCGCGGACGAGGGCGCCCACCGAGGCCGTACGGCCCTGTTCCGTGAGGGTGAGGCCGCCGCCGCGGCCGCGCCGGGCCGTGAGCAGTTCCATGTGCTGGAGTTCGGCGACGACCTTCGCGGCATGGGTGTACGGCACGCCCATGGCCTCCGCGACATCACGCGTCGTCGGGTTGGCCTTCTCTCCGGCCACGGCCAGGCGCATCAGGACCCGCAGGGCCAGGTCGGTGGAGCGCAGCAGCCTCATACCGGCAGCGTAGGTAATACGCATCCCGCGTTCAAATTTTCCGGCCCGGGTGATCCAGGGCTCACCCGGGCCCGTCCACCCCATAGTGTCGAATTGACGATTACACTGGGCCGCGTGCCTCAACTTCGTCTCGCTCTGAATCAGATCGACTCGCGTGTCGGCGACCTCGCCGGCAACGCCGACACGATCGTCCGCCGGACCCGGCACTCCGCCGAGCAGGGAGCCCACCTCGTGGCGTTCCCGGAGATGGCGCTGACCGGGTATCCCGTCGAGGACCTCGCACTGAGATCGTCCTTCGTGCAGGCCTCCCGCGAGGCCCTGCGGGCCCTCGCCGCGCGGCTCGCCGAGGAGGGCTTCGGGGAACTGCCCGTGCTCGTCGGCTACCTCGACCGCAGCGCCGCCGCCCAGCCGAAGTACGGCCAGCCCGCGGGCGCGCCGCGCAATGCAGCGGCCGTGCTGTACGGCGGCGAGGTCGTGCTGGGCTTCGCCAAGCACCATCTGCCGAACTACGGCGTCTTCGACGAGTTCCGGTACTTCGTGCCCGGCGAGACGCTGCCCGTCCTGCGGCTGCACGGCGTGGACGTCGCCCTCGCCATCTGCGAGGACCTGTGGCAGGACGGCGGCCGGGTCCCGGCCGCGCGGTCCGCGAAGGCCGGGCTGCTGCTCTCCGTCAACGCCTCCCCGTACGAGCGGGAGAAGGACGACACCCGGCTCGAACTGGTCCGCAGGCGGGCCAAGGAGGCCGGCTGCACGACCGCGTACCTCGCGATGACCGGCGGGCAGGACGACCTGGTCTTCGACGGGGACTCCATCGTCGTCGACCGTGACGGCGAGGTCGTGGCGCGCGCACCGCAGTTCACCGAGGAGTGCCTGGTGCTCGACCTCGACCTCCCGGCGGCCGCCGCGGACGCTCCCCCGGCCGGCGAGGTGGTCGACGACGGGCTGCGGATCGACCGCGTCGTCCTGTCCGAGGCACCGCTGCCCGCGTACCCGCCGGAGCGGCCCGGGGCCTGCGCGCAGCCCCTCGACGACGACGAGGAGGTGTACTCGGCGCTGGTCGTGGGGCTCCGGGCGTACGTCGAGAAGAACGGGTTCGAGTCGGTGCTGATCGGCCTGTCCGGCGGGATCGACTCGGCGCTCGTCGCCGCGATCGCCTGCGACGCGGTGGGCGCGGAGAACGTCCACGGCGTGGCCATGCCGTCGAAGTACTCCTCGGACCACTCCAGGGGCGACGCGGCGGAGCTGGCGCGGCGGACCGGGCTGAACTTCCGGACCGTCTCCATCGAGCCGATGTTCGACGCCTACATGGGGGCGCTGGGGCTGTCCGGGCTGGCGGAGGAGAACCTGCAGTCCCGGCTGCGCGGGACGATGCTCATGGCGATCTCCAACCAGGAGGGCCACATCGTCCTGGCTCCGGGCAACAAGTCGGAGCTGGCGGTCGGTTACTCGACGCTGTACGGGGACTCGGTGGGGGCCTACGGCCCCATCAAGGACGTCTACAAGACGTCGGTGTTCCGGCTCGCGGAATGGCGCAACCGCTCCGCGGCGGCACGGGGCGAGACCCCGCCCATCCCCGAGAACTCGATCACGAAGCCGCCGAGCGCGGAACTGCGGCCGGGCCAGGTCGACACGGACTCGCTGCCGGACTACCCCGTCCTCGACGCGATCCTCGAGCTGTACGTGGACCGGGACCGGGGCGCGGACGAGATCGTCGCCGCCGGGTTCGACGCGGAACTGGTGAAGAAGACGCTGCGGATGGTCGACCGGGCCGAGTACAAGCGGCGGCAGTACCCGCCGGGGACGAAGATCTCCCCGAAGGGCTTCGGCAAGGACCGCCGGCTGCCGATCACGAGCGGCTGGCGGGAGTAGGGCCCTTCGCCGGGCGCGCAGGACACGGGGCGGCCCCGGGGACCGAGTCCCCGGGGCCGCCCCGCCGTCTCAGCCGCCCGGCGTCGCGATCTTCACCCGGGCCGCGACGGGGAGGTGGTCGCTCGCCGTCCGGGGCAGCGTCCACGAGCTCTCCGGTTCCGCGCCCTTGACCATGATCTGGTCGATCCGCGCCATCGGGAACTCCGCCGGCCAGCTGAAGCCGAAGCCGTCGCCCGCCGCGCCCTGGGTCGACCGCATCTGGGAGGTGACGGCGTTCAGGGCACGGTCGTTCATCGTGCCGTTCAGGTCGCCGAGCAGCACGACGTTCTCCAGGGGCTCCCTCGTGATGGCCGCGCCCAGGGCGTCGGCGCTCTTGTCCCGCTGGCGGGCGGTGAAGCCGGCCTCCATCTTCACCCGTACGGAGGGGAGATGAGCTACGTACACGGCGACCCGCGCCTCAGGGGCCGCCACCGTGGCCCGCATCGCGCGCTTCCAGCCGAGGCGTATGTCGACGGCCGCCACGTCGCTCAGCGGGTACTTGCTCCACAGCCCGACGGTGCCGACCACCGCGTGGTACTTGTACGTCGACGCCAGCGCCTCCCGGTACGTCGGGACCGCCGACGCCTTCAGCTCCTCCAGCGCCAGGACGTCCGCCCCCGAGCCCGCGACGTCGCGGGCGGTGCCGGCCGGGTCGGGGTTCTGGGCGTTGACGTTGTGCGTGGCCACCGTGAGGTCGCCGCCGGAGCCGGTCCGGTCGATGAGCAGGCCGCCGAAGAGGTTCAGCCAGACGACCGCGGGCAGCAGCACCGCGATCAGCGCGGTGGCGGACCTGCGGACGAGGGCCGACACCAGCAGCACCGGGATGGCCAGCCCCAGCCACGGCAGGAACGTCTCGAGCAGACTGCCCAGGTTGCCGACCACGTTGGGGATCCGGGCGTGGATGCCCATGACCAGGGCGAGCAGCACCGCGCACACGGCCAGGATCACGCCCCGGCGCCAGATGCGGCGGTCTCCGCGCCAGCCTCTGGTCAGTCGGTCCCACAGGCGCCGAAGCCCGGGGGTCCGGCGTTGCTCGGGCCCCGAGCCGCCGTCGTCCGTCTCCGTCACGTACGCCTGCTGCGCCATACCGTCGCCTCACACCTTGCCGTGCACACCGTCGCTCCCCGTGTGCGTAGACCCTAGGGGATGATCGGCGCCCTTTCCGCCGTCTGTCGACGGCCGTACGGAGGCGAGGACGAACGGAACCGCTCCGGGAGTTCCGGGCGAGGCCGGGGAAAGCGTGCTCTGTGACGAAACGCGCACAACGCGGCGGCCGGGAGTCATGGGGCGGCGGGGGCACGGGGCGGCGGGGAATCACGGGGCGGCCGGGGAATCACGGGGCGGGGCGCAGTCCCTGGAGCAGGGTGTCGACGACCTGTTCGGCGAGTCCGTCCGGCAGACCGGCGTCGGGGCGCAGGAGGGTGCGGACGAGCAGGGGGCCGACGACGATGTCGTTCAGCAGCTCGAGGTCGACGTCGGCACGGAGTTCGCCGTTCTCCCTGCCGCGGCGCAGCACCTCCAGGCCGAGCCTGCGGCGCGGCAGGACGACGGTGTTGTGGTACGCGGCCCAGATCTTCGGGCTGCTCTTCATCTGGGCGTGGACGTTGTGCAGGATCACCGAGGCCCTGCTGGCGAGACCGCGCCGGCGCAGGGACTCCAGCAGGGCGACGAGGTCGTCGCGCATGGAGGTACCGGGGAGTTCGGGGTCGACGGGTTCGGCGGCGCGCAGGACGTCGACGAAGAGTTCCTCCTTGCCGCTCCAGCGGCGGTAGATGGTGGCCTTGCCGACGCCGGCGGTGCGGGCGATCCGCTCGATGGACAGCTCCGCGAGGGGCACACCGTCCTCCAGGAGCTTCATCGCGCCCTCGATGATGGCCCGTTCGACGGCCTCGCTGCGGGGGCGGCCGCGCGCGGGGCCGCCCGGCCGGGGGACGGGGCCGGTGCCGGTGTCGCCGGGGTCGGTGGTGCCGGGGTCGGCGAGGCTCACGTCGCTGTGTCCTTTCCGTGGGCTGGGACGATTCTCCCCGGTGCGCCTCCCCTGCCCGAGCCCCGCGTCCCCCTTCCGCTCATCGGTCCCGCTCCTCGGTCCCGCTTCTCAGTCCCGCTTCTTCGTCGCGTCCGGCGCGCCCGTCGCGTCCTTCGCCCCCGTCGGCACCAACTCCTCTTCCCTCCCGTCCTCTCCGGGCTCCGGACTCCGGCCGGGCAGGAACAGGGCGACGACGATCGCGCCGAGCATCGCGACGCCCGCGCCCCACAACGCCGTGACGTGCATGGCGTGCAGGAACGCGTCGTTGGCCGGACCGGTCAGGGCGTCCCCGCGCGGTCCGAGCCGGGCCGCGGCGCCCAGGGTGGCCTCGATGGACTCGCCGGCGGCGTGCCGGACGCCCGGGGGCAGCAGGACGAGCTTGTCCTCGATGTGCGTGCGGTACGCGGTGGAGAGCACCGAGCCGAGGATGGCGATGCCGAGGGCGCCGCCCACCTGGCGGAAGGTGTTGCTGAGCGCGGAGGCCGAACCCGCCTTCTCCCGCGGCAGCGTCTGCATGATCACGACGCTGACCGGCGTCATGATGTTCGCCATGCCGGCTCCCATCAGGAAGAAGACGACTTCGAGGATCCAGATGGGCGTGTCCGCGTCCAGGACCGCGAACGCGCCCAGCATCGCCGCGAGGAGCAGCATGCCGCCGGTGGTGGTCGCCCTGTTGCCGAAGCGGTCCACCAGCAGCCGGGCCCGCGGTGCGAAGATCATCTGGGCGGCGGCCAGCGGCAGCATCAGCAGGCCGGTCTCCAGCGGCGAGTATCCGCGCACGCTCTGGGTGTAGAACACGGCGAAGAACGTCACGCCCATCAGCGCGAAGAAGACCAGCGCGATCGCGATGATCGAGGCCGAGAAGACCTTGTTCCTGAAGTACGCCATGTCGATCGACGGATGGGTGCTGCGCTTCTCGATCACCACGAACGCGGCGAGTACGGCGAGTCCGGCGCCGATGGCCGTCAGCACCGTGGCGTCGGTGAAGTCGGCGAGCTGGCCGCCCTTGATGATGCCGTAGACCAGCAGGACCAGGCCGGCCACGGACAGGACGACGCCGACGGGGTCGATCCGGCCGGGGTCCGGGTCGCGGGAGTCCGGCACGAGCCACAGCATCAGGACGAGGGCGGTCAGCACGATCGGCACGTTGACGAGGAAGACCGAGCCCCACCAGAAGTGGTCCAGGAGCACTCCGCCGGTGACCGGGCCGATGGCGATGGCGAGGCCGACACCTCCCGCCCAGATGCCGATGGCCTTCGGCTGTTCGTCGCGTTCGAAGATGTTCATCAGGACGGCGAGGGTCGCCGGCATGACGAAAGCGGCGCCCAGACCCATCACCGCGCGGAAGCCGATCAGCTCCGTCGGGGAGCCGGAGAACGCGGCGAGTGCCGAGCCGATGCCGAACACGGCGAGGCCCCCGAGCAGCATTTTCTTGCGGCCGAGCCGGTCCCCCAGCAGGCCCGCCGTGAACAGCAGGCCCGCGAAGACGAGCGTGTAGGCGTTGATCGCCCACTCCAGCTCGCTCTGGGTGGCGCCCAGGCCGGTGGGGGCGGGTGTGGAGATCGTCTTGATGGCGACGTTCAGGATCGAGTTGTCCAGGACGACGATCAGCAGGCTCAGGATCAGCACGCCGAGGATCACCCAGCGGCGCCGGTGCACGTGTTCCGGTATGCGGCGGTCGGGGGCGGCGGCGGGGGAAGTCATACGGCCACCGTAGGACCATTTCGAAACGGTACCGTCTCGTATCGGAATTCCTTTGCCGAGGCCTTGCCGGGGCATTGCGCCGCCTTTCGGTGGCGCCCCTCCCCTTGGCACCGGCTCTCGCGAGGTGCCACCATGGAAGCGATCCGGGGACGCCGTCAGGGTGCCTCGAGATGACGTGTTAGGAGCCGTTGCAATGACGCAGCTTTCGGCTGCCCCGACTGGCAAACCGGTCCCCTCCGACGGCAGCAAGGCGCTGTACGGGGGCAAGGGCACACGCCGTATCACCGTCCGCGACATCGCCCTCGCCAAGGAACGCGGCGAGAAGTGGCCCATGCTCACCGCCTACGACGCGATGACCGCGTCCGTCTTCGACGAGGCCGGCATCCCGGTCATGCTCGTCGGCGACTCCGCGGGCAACTGCCACCTCGGGTACGAGACGACCGTCCCCGTCACCCTCGACGAGATGGCCGTGCTGTCCGCGGCCGTGGTCCGCGGCACCGGCCGCGCCCTGATCGTCGCCGACCTGCCCTTCGGCTCGTACCAGGAGGGGCCGGTGCAGGCGCTGCGCTCGGCGACCCGGCTGGTCAAGGAGGCCGGGGTCGGCGCCGTCAAGCTGGAGGGCGGCGAACGCTCGCACCGGCAGATCGAGCTGCTGGTCGAGTCCGGCATCCCGGTGATGGCGCACATCGGACTCACCCCGCAGTCCGTGAACGCCATGGGCTACCGCGTCCAGGGGCGCGGCGAGGAGGCCGCGCAGCAGCTGCTGCGGGACGCCAAGGCCGTGCAGGACGCGGGCGCCTTTGCCGTCGTCCTGGAGCTGGTGCCGGCCGAGCTGGCCGCCGAGGTGACCCGGACGCTCCACATCCCCACCGTCGGCATCGGCGCGGGACCCGAGACGGACGCGCAGGTGCTGGTGTGGACCGACATGCTCGGGCTGACCGGCGGCCGGGTACCGAAGTTCGTGAAGCAGTACGCGAACCTGCGTGAGGTCATGGGCAACGCGGCGAAGGCGTTCGCCGAGGACGTCGTGGGCGGAACGTTCCCGCAGGAGGAGCACTCCGTCCACTGAGCACCACTGGAGCAGCGCGGTGACGCTGCCGCTGAGCCAACGCCGCACATGACGGGCCCGCCGACTTCCCCCATCGGCGGGCCCGTCCCCTTTTGCGCCCAAGCCGGCGCCGCTTTCGCGGAGGTGGTGACTCGCCGTCGGGGTTGCTCAATTGGTGGTTGCGGTGGTCGTCGTGGGGGGGGGAAGGGAGAAGCGCGGCTGCCGGGTGTGTCGGCACAGTGTTTCTTCGGCAAACCCCCGACAGCCTCCCGACAACCCTCTGTCGGGCGGCTGTCGGGGGTTTGTCGGTGGGGGGTGCGAGAGTCTGGGCATGACGCGAAACGACAACGACTCCGGTGGCGCGGGCAGCGCCGTCACCGTGCGGGGGCTGGTCAAGCACTACGGCGAGACCAGGGCACTGGACGGTGTCGATCTGAAGGTCCGCGAAGGCACCGTGATGGGGGTTCTCGGGCCGAACGGCGCCGGCAAGACCACCCTCGTGCGCATTCTCTCCACCCTGCTCGCCCCGACCGCGGGCGAGGCCACCGTCGCCGGGTACGACGTGCTCCGCCAGCCCCGGCAGCTGCGCAGGGTGATCGGGCTGACCGGGCAGTACGCCTCCGTGGACGAGAAGCTCGCCGGCTGGGAGAACCTGTACCTGATCGGCAGGCTGCTCGACCTGTCCCGCAAGGAGGCCCGCGGCCGCGCCGACGAGCTGCTGGAGCGGTTCTCGCTCACCGAGGCGGCCCGGCGTCCGGCGGCGACGTACTCCGGCGGTATGCGGCGCCGGCTGGACCTGGCCGCGTCGATGATCGGCCGGCCCGCGGTGCTGTTCCTCGACGAGCCGACCACGGGACTGGACCCGCGCACCCGCAACGAGGTGTGGGTCGAGGTCAAGCGGCTGGTCGGGGACGGGGTGACCGTGCTGCTGACCACCCAGTACATGGAGGAGGCCGAGCAGCTCGCCTCCGAGCTGACCGTCGTGGACCGCGGCAAGGTCATCGCGAACGGCGGCATCGAGGAGCTGAAGGCCAAGGTCGGCGGCCGCACCCTGCGGATCCGCCCGGCCGACCCGCTCCAGCTGCGCCCGCTCGCCTCCGCGCTCGACGAGCTGGGCATCACCGGGCTCGCCACCACCACCGTGGACTCCGAGCGGGGGGCCGTCCTGGTGCCGATCCTCAGTGACGAGCAGCTGACCGCGGTGGTCGGCGCCGTCACCGCGCGGGGCCTGACCCTCGCCTCCATCACCACCGAACTGCCCAGCCTGGACGAGGTGTTCCTGTCGCTCACCGGCCACCGTGCCAGTACCCCGCAGGACACCGAGCCCGCCGAGACCCACGAGGAGGCCGCCGCATGAGCTCCGCGACTTCCGCGAAGACCACGACGACCGCAACGACGACGGCCACGACAGCTACGACGACCGCGAAGACCGGTCCCGCTCCGGCCGGGACCTCCCGCGCGACCGCCGCCGACGGCCGTATCCCGCTGCGTTCCCATCTGCGTCACACCAGCGCCCTGGTGCGCCGCAACCTGCTGTGGATCCGGCAGGACCCGGAGTCGATGTTCGACGCCGTGCTGTTCCCGATCGTGTTCACCCTGCTGTTCGTGTACGTCTTCGGCGGCTCGATCGGGCAGTCGCTGGGCGGCGGGCAGGAGGCGTACGTGCAGTACATCGTGCCCGGCCTGATGGCCATGATGGGCATGAACATGGCCATGGGGGTGGGTACCGGCTTCAACCAGGACTTCAACACGGGCGTCATGGACCGTTTCCGGTCGCTGCCCATCGGCCGCGGCTCGGTGCTGTTCGCCAAGATCGCGGTCGAGGTGCTGCGCATGCTGATCGCCACCGCGATCCTCATGGTCGTCGGTGTCCTGGTCGGCTTCGACATCACCAACTGGCCGGGACTGTTCGCCGCCGTGGGGCTGGCGGTGCTGTTCGGCTCGGCCCTCATGTGGATCTTCATCACGCTGGGCGTGGCGATGAAGAACGCGCAGTCGGTGCAGGCGATGGGCTTCCTGGTGCTGATGCCGCTGCAGTTCGGTTCGTCGATCTTCGCGCCGACCCAGTCGATGCCGGGCTGGCTGCAGACCTTCACCGACGTCAACCCGCTGTCCTCGCTGGCCGACGCCGCGCGCGGCCTGATGGTGGGCGGCCCGGTCGCGGACGACCTGTGGCTGACGGTGGCCTGGTCGGTGGGGATCACGGCGGTGATGGCTCCGGTCGCCATCCACAAGTTCCGCACGAAGAGCTGACCCCGCGTCCCCGTGTACCCGCGTCCCGCCGTCCCCGCGTGACGGGTCGGACCGGGCCGGTCGGACCAGTGCGGTCGGACTCAGACCAGGGCGGCCGCCTCCTCGGGAGAGAGGCGGCCGCCCTCCGCGTACGCGGTCTCGTACGCCGTGTCGCCGAGGGCGTCCCGGGTCCGCCGCTCGGCCAGGTCGCGCACCTCGCGCTCCATGCGCCCGGCGACATGACCGGGTGGCAGCGAGGCGTCGGCGGCGCCGAGACAGCGGGCCGCGTCGCGGGCGCGCCGTCCGCCGTCCACCGTGGCCAGGGCGGTGGCGCCCATGGTCAGGTGCGCGGCACGCATGTGGGTGGCCATGGCCAGGGTCAGGGGATTGCCGGACTGCTCGAGCGCCGCGCGGATCGTGACCAGCGCCCGTTCCTCCTGGCCGTCGAGGACGTCGAGCCAGCCTTCGGCACCGAGGATGAACGCGTCGAAGACGACGTAGCGCGCGATACGGAACTCCTCGCGCAGTACGCGCAGTTGCTCCCGTGCCTCGGCGGTGCGCCCGCTCATGCCGAGCCAGCCGGCCAGGAAGAGCCGGGCGGCGGGCAACGCCGGCTCGTGCCTGCCACCGCCCTGGTCGATGACCTCGCGCAGCAGCCGCTCGCCGCGCTCCTCCTCGCCGGACTCCAGCAGTACGCCGCCCAGCCGGGCGGTGAGCACGGCCGCCTGGGCGCGGGCGCCGAGGCGTTCGGCGTGCTCGATCGCCGCCTCGTAGTCGGCGGCGGCGAGCGCGCACTCACCGCGGCGTTCGCGTGCCTCGGCGCGGGCGGAGAGGGCCTCGGCGGTGCCCCAGGCGTCCCCGAGACGCCGGTAGATCTCCAGGGCCTCGTCCGCGTCGCGCAGCGCGTCGCCCGCCCAGTCGCTGCGGTTGGCGAGGAAGTTGGCCCTCATCTGCAGATTGGAGGCCAGCTCCCAGTCGAATCCGGGGGTCTGCCGACAGGTGCGGACGGCGTCGTCGACGACCGCGCGCAGGGTGTTCATCTCGCCGGTCAGCATCAGGGCGAACGCCCAGAACGTGCCGGGCGGGCGGCAGGTCTGCGGCTGGCCGGGCTCGTAGGCCGCGGCGATGACCCGCAGTCTGTGCTGTGCCTGCGGGGTCATCCAGTCGTCCAGCTCCGTGTCCATGCACGCCATGTGGGACAGGTGCACCCCGCGTCGGGCCTCGGCGAGCATCTCGTCGCTCATCGGCGGCGGGGCGTCGGTGCAGCGCTGCCACAACGAAGGGACGGGGCCCACCGGTCCGGCGAAGGGGTCCGGGCCCAGCGCCATCACCTCACGGCACCAGTTCCGGGCCTCGATGCGCTGGTCGCGCATCTGCCAGTACCAGGTCAGCGACAGTGCCAGGCACAGCGCCTCCTGCTCGTCGCGGGCGGCGACGGCGTGGCGCAGCGCGGTGCGCAGGTTCTCGTACTCGCGCTCCAGCCTCTGGATGGCGGCCAGCTGGTCCGGGCCGCGCAGCAACGGGTCGGTGGTGCGGGCGAGTTCGCGGTAGTGGGTGAGGTGGGCGCGTTCGGCGCCGGTCCGCTGTCCGGCCTCGTCGAGCCGTTCGGAGGCGTACTCGGCTACCGTCTCCAGCAGCCGGTAGCGCATCTCGTCGCCTCCGGCGAGGTCGCCCGAAGGGGACGCCACCACAAGGGATTTGTCCACGAGTGAGCCGAGCACGTCCAGGACGGCGGGCCCGCACACGGCCTCGGCGGCGGCGAGGTCGCAGCCGCCCGCGAAGACGGACAGCCTCCGCAGGACGTCCCGTTCACCGTCGTCGAGCAGGTCCCAGGACCAGTCGACGACGGCCCGCAGGGTCTGCTGGCGGGGCCGGACGGTGCGGCTGCCGGAGGTGAGCAGCCGGAAGCGGTCGTCGAGCCGGTCGGCGATCTGGCGCGGGGTCAGCATCCGCAGCCGGGCGGCGGCGAGTTCGATGGCGAGGGGCAGCCCGTCGAGCCGGTGGCAGATCTCCGCGCACGCCTCCGGGTCGTCGTCGACGCGGAAGCCGGGGCGGGCGGCGGCCCCACGGTCGGCGAGCAGCCGCAGCGCGACCGGTTCCGGCAGCGGTTCCACCGGGCGCAGCACCTCCCCCGGGACGCCGAGGGGTTCACGGCTGGTGGCGAGCACGGTGAGGCCGGGGCAGCGTTCGAGGAGCGTCTCGACCAGCCGGGCGGCGGCGTCCACGACGTGCTCGCAGTTGTCCAGGACGAGCAGCATGCGCCGCCGGCCGCAGTGTTCGGCGAGGCGGTTCACGGGGTCGTCGCCGCGTTCGGTGGCGGCCCGCATGCCCTCGGCACCGGCGCCGTACAGCACGGTCTCGCGGGCGCCGACGGCGGTGACCACCGCTTCGGGGACACCGGCGGGGTCGTCGACCGGGGCGAGTTCGGCGACCCGGACTCCGTCCCGTACACGGTCCAGGAGTCCGTCCTGTGCGCGGACGGGGAGTCCGTCCTGTGCGCGGGCCGGGAATCCGTCCTGTGCTCGGGCCGGGAATCCGTCCCAGGTCGTCCCTGCACCGTTTCCGTTGTGTGCGGCGGCCTCCCGCAGGAGGGCTTCGGCGGCCTCCTGCGACAGCCGGGTCTTCCCGGACCCGCCGGGCCCGAGGAGGGTGACCAGGCGGGCCGAGGCGAGATCGCCCCGGACGGCCTCGAGGTCGGCCTCCCGGCCGACGAAGGAGGTCAGCCGGGCCCGCAGGCTGCCGGGAGGGGGCGGGAGCGGGGCGGCGCCGTCGGGCTGGGAGACCCGGGTGGGCCGGGAGGGGCCGATGGGCTGCCGTGTTCCGGACGCCCCCGCCTCCGCGGGCCGTGACACCGACGCGGGCGCCGCCGCCGCGTCAGGTCTCAGCAACTCGACGTGCAGGGCGCGCAGTTCGGCCCCGGGGTCGGAGCCGAGGCGGTCGGCGAGCAGCCGGCGTACGCCCTCGTAGGCGGCCAGTGCCTCGGCGGCGCGGCCGGCGTCGCGCAGGGCGCGCAGCCGCAGCACCTGGAGGGGTTCGTCGAGCGGGTGGCTGTCGCACAGGGCGGTCAGCTCGGGCAGCGACCGCTCGGCCTCGCCGAGGGCGAGGGCGGCGCCGTGCCGGGCGCGCAGGGCGTCCAGGCGCCGGGCGTCGACGCGGGCCGCCTCGGCGGTGCGGCAGGGCAGATCGGCGAGGGCGGGGCCCCGCCACAGGGCGAGGGCGTCGTCCAGGACGAGGCCCGCCTTGGCCGGGTCCCCGTCGGACAGCGCGCGCAGGCCCTCGCCGGCCAGCCGCTCGAACCGGTGCAGGTCGATGTCGTCGGCCGTGGCGGTGAGGCGGTAACCGCCGTCGTCGGAGGCCACCGCGTCCGCGCCGAGCGCCCGGCGCAACCGGCCCACCAGCGCCTGCAGCGCCCCCGTCGCGTCGGCCGGCGGTTCGCCGTCCCACACCTCGTCGACGAGCAGACGCACCGGCACGGTACGGCCGGCCCGCAGCGCGAGCACGGTCAGCAGCGCACGCGACCGTGCCCCGCCGACCGGGACAACGGTGCCGTCGGGGCGGAGTGCCTGGGTGGTACCGAGGATGCGATAGCGCACGGGGTCCATTGTCTCCGGTGGGCCGGGGGCGGTCACAGGGTGGGGGCGGGTGGGCGGGTCGGCGGCCCTTCCGCACGCCCCTCCCCTTTTCCGCAGTCCCCTTCAGGCCCCCCATGTCCCTCCATGTCCCTCCATGTCCCTTCGGGTCCCCGTCCCCCACCCTCTCCGGAACCGGTGGCCGACGCGAGACGTTTTCCGGGTGCGCCCGGTACGGTCGGGCAGTCCGCGCGCGGCGCCCCGCGCGTCCCGCCGTCCGCCCGACGGCCCTGTGCCGACGGGCCGTGGCCCGACAGTCAGCCCAGGGAGCCCCATGACCACCGCCACCACCCGCCACAGCGACCGGAGGGTCAGCCCGGTGTTCCTGGGCATCCTGGCCGTCACGGCGGTCACGGGATGGGCCACCTGGACCGGGTTCGCCGACCAGCCGGGCGTCGCCGTGTTCCTGTTCGTGACGGCCGCCTGGATCGTCTCGCTGTGCCTGCACGAGTACGCGCACGCCCGCACCGCGCTGCACAGCGGCGACATCTCGATCGGCGCGAAGGGCTACCTCACGCTGAACCCCGCGAAGTACACCCACGCCCTGCTCAGCATCGTGCTCCCCGTGCTGTTCGTGATCATGGGCGGGATCGGTCTGCCGGGCGGGGCGGTGTTCATCGAACGGCACCGGATCCGGGGACGCTGGCGGCACAGTCTGATCTCGGCGGCGGGCCCGCTGACGAACGTCCTGTTCGCCATCGTGTGCACGGCGCCGTTCTGGCTGGACGCGCTGGACGGCGTGCCGGCCGACTTCCGGTTCGCGCTGGCGTTCCTGGCGCTGCTCCAGGTGACGGCCGCGATCCTGAACTTCCTGCCGGTGCCGGGCCTGGACGGCTACGGCGTGCTCGAGCCGTGGCTGTCGCGGAGCCTGCGGCGCCAGGTGGAGCCGTTCGCGCCGTTCGGCCTGCTGTTCGTGTTCGCGCTGCTGTGGGTGCCGGCGGTGAACGGCGTGTTCTTCGACGTGATCGACTCGATCCTGTCGGCCCTGGGCATCCACGAGGTGGAGACGTACTGCGGCCTGGAGCTGTTCCGCTTCTGGCAGGGGGAGAACGAGTTCTGCTCGGTCGCCGCGTGAGGGAACCGACCGGCGAACGGCCACGGCGCGTGACCGGCCGGCTCTTGACCGGTCAGCCCTGGACGGACCGGCCGCCCTGCGCCGTCTCCGCCCCCTGCGCCGCCTCGGCGGCCTCCCGCTCCATCTTCCCCCGCCGCACGTAGTACCAGGTCATGTTGGACGACAGCCCCGCGAGCAGGATCCAGACGACGCCCAGCCAGCTGCCCTGGACGAAGGACACGACGGCCGCGGCGACGGCGAGGAGGCAGACGGTGAGGGCGTAGAGAGCGAGTCGGGGCATGACGCTGGGCTCCTGTCGGGGGACACTGCTTCACCGACCAGTGTCCCCCATGAGGTCATACGTCCGTCACGCGGAGCCCGGCGTGTGCCTTGTAGCGGCGGTTGACGGAGATCAGGTTGGCGACCAGGGACTCCACCTGGTGGGCGTTGCGCAGCCGCCCGGCGAAGATGCCGCGCATGCCGGGAATGCGTCCGGCGAGGGCCTGCACGATCTCCACGTCGGCGCGGGCCTCGCCGAGCACCATCACGTCGGTGTCGATCGTGTCGATCTCCGGGTCCTGGAGCAGGACCGCGGACAGGTGGTGGAAGGCGGCGGCGACCCGGGAGTCCGGGAGGAGGGCGGCGGCCTGCTGGGCGGCGCTGCCCTCCTCGGGCTTGAGCGCGTAGGCGCCCTGCTTGTCGAAGCCGAGCGGGTTGACGCAGTCGACGACGAGCTTGCCGGCCAGTTCCTCGCGCAGGCTCTCGAGCGTCTCGCCGTGGCCGTCCCAGGGCACGGCGACGATCACGATGTCGCTGCGGCGGGCGGTCTCGGCGTTGTCGGCTCCCTCGACGCCGTGGCCGAGTTCCTCGGCGGCGGCCCGCGCGCGTTCGGCGGCGCGCGAACCGATGATCACCTTCTGGCCGGCCTTGGCGAGCCGGAAGGCAAGTCCCTTGCCCTGCGGCCCGGTTCCGCCGAGCACGCCGACGACGAGCCCGGAGACGTCGGGCAGGTCCCAGGGATCCTTGGCGGGTGCCTTCGCGGGGGCGTTCTGAGGCTGCTGTGCGCTGTCGCTGGGGGTACTGGAGGTCATGGCCCGACTCTACGGGCGCGGGGCGCCCGTTTCCGGCTCACCCGGGCCCACGTGAGCCCCGTCACTGCGCCTCCCGGCACCCCTCGGTCGGGTGAATCGGGGTCGAACACCGGATCCCCAAGGTCCGGTGGGGGCAGGGTGCGGCCCATGGATGCCGTACGGGTCGCGCTGCTGCGGGACGTGCTCGCCGGGACCGAGTGGCTGGGGGCCACCCGGCGGTTCGCGGGAGCCCTGAGGGGGTCGGTGGTGTCGCACGGGGGCGGGCTGCTGCTCGTGGGCACGCGGGAGTACGAGCCGTGGCACCTGGCGGCGCATCTGGTGGACGAGGCGGCCTGGTCGGGCACGCCGGAGCTGGTCCCGACGCTCGTACGGCACGACGCGCGCCCCTCGGACCCCGCGCATCTGGCGGTGGGCCTCGGCCGGCTGGAGGCGGCGCGGCGGGGCGAGACGCTGCTGGTGGTGGCGCCCGGGGAGCCCACGGCCCCGCTGCTGGAGCGGGTGTCCGACGCCCGCCGGGCCGGCGCGACCCTGCTGGCCCTGGGCCCCGGTGACGGCGAGCTGCCGGCACTGGCCCACGAGACGCTGGCCGTCCCGCCGGGCGCCGAGCTGGACCTGGACACCGTGCAGCACCTGGTCGGCGCGGCGGCCGGCGAGAACGCCCTGCCGCCGCCGCGGGGCCACCGCCGCTTCCGGGACCGCATGTCCCGCCTGGCCGACCTCCTGACGGCCCCGCCCCCGGCCCGCTGGTAGCCGGAGCGGGCCCGCCCGGCACTCAGGGCTCAGCCCTCACCTCAGCGGTCGCGATCGCCGTCGCCGGTGTCGGTGTCGGCGTCGTGCCATCTGGGGTCGTTCTCCCACTGGAGGTTGCGCTCACGTGCCGTCGCCATGGCGTGCTCGGCCTCGGCGCGGCTCGTGTAGGGACCGAAGCGGTCCTTGTTGGGGCAGTCCGGGCCCTCCTCGACCTTCTGGTGTTCCAGGCAGTAGTACCACTCGCCCGGCTTTCCGACCGTCCGCTTCTTGAACAGGGGCATGACCGGCTCCTTTCTCCACGGAAGATGGTCCCCCGTAAGCACTGAATTAGACTCGCCGCCATGTCTGGCCAGTCGCTGCTCATCCCAGGGGAGCTGTCTCCCACCCGTTCCGTACCCGGAAACATCCGCCGTCCCGAGTACGTGGGGAAGCCCGCTCCCGCGCCGTACACCGGGCCGGAGGTGCAGACCCCCGAGACCGTGGAGGCGATGCGGACCGCCGGGCGGATCGCGGCGCGCGCGATGGCGGAGGCCGCCGAGCTCATCGCGCCCGGCGTGACCACCGACGAGCTGGACCGGGTGGCGCACGAGTACATGTGCGACCACGGCGCGTACCCGTCGACGCTCGGTTACCGCGGTTTCCCCAAGTCCCTGTGCACCTCGGTCAACGAGGTGATCTGTCACGGCATCCCGGACTCGACGGTGCTGCGCGACGGCGACATCGTCAACCTGGACGTGACGGCGTACATCGGCGGGGTGCACGGCGACAACAACGCCACGTACCTGGTGGGTGACGTGGACGAGGAGAGCCGCCTGCTGGTGGAGCGGACCCGGGAGTCGCTGAACCGGGCGATCAAGGCCGTCAAGCCGGGCCGGCAGATCAACATCATCGGCCGGGTCATCGAGTCGTACGCCAAGCGCTTCGGCTACGGCGTGGTCCGGGACTTCACCGGTCACGGCATCAACTCCTCGTTCCACTCCGGGCTGATCGTCCCGCACTACGACAGCCCGCACGCGACGACGGTCATCCAGCCCGGCATGACGTTCACGATCGAGCCGATGCTGACCCTTGGTACGCACGAGTACGACATGTGGGACGACGGCTGGACGGTCGTGACGAAGGACCGCAGGCGGACGGCCCAGTTCGAGCACACCCTGGTGGTCACGGACACCGGCGCGGACATCCTGACCCTGCCGTGACCGGCACCGGGAGCCCAGGCCCCCGGCTTCGAAGCCCGCTCTCTTCGGAAGGCGGGCTTTCGTCGTTCCGTCATGGGGTAGGAAGTTACCGACAAAGCGTCGGCAAGCTATTGACTTAGGTAAGCCTAACCATAGAAGATCTGGACTCATGGACTCCTTCTCGACCCTCATCCGCACCGCCTCCCACGAGCAGCACGTGGAGGCGGAGACCTCGACGTTCATGAGTGACCTGCTCGGCGGCCGGCTGGGCATGGACGCGTACGCGCGCTACACCGAGCAGCTGTGGTTCGTGTACGAGGCGCTGGAGTCCGGCGCGCAGCGGCTGGCGGCGGACCCCGTGGCCGGCCCCTTCATCCGCCCGGAGCTGCTGCGCCTGCCCTCCCTGGAGCAGGACCTGGCCCACCTGCGGGGCCCCGGGTGGCGCGCGACGCTGACGGCACTGCCCGCCACGCAGGCGTACGCGGACCGGGTCGCGCACTGCGCGAGCGAATGGCCCGCGGGCTACATCGCCCACCACTACACCCGCTACCTCGGCGACCTCTCCGGCGGCCAGATCATCCGCGACAAGGCGGAGCGCACCTGGGGCTTCCCGAAGAAGGGCGACGGCGTCCGCTTCTACGTCTTCGAGGGCATATCCAACCCGGCCGCCTTCAAGCGCGAGTACCGCGAACTGCTCGACGGCATCCAGGCGGACGACCTGGAGAAGCAGCGCGTCATCGCCGAGTGCAAGCGCGCCTTCGCCCTGAACACCGACGTCTTCCGCGCCCTGGGCGAGGAGTTCCCTCTGTCGGCGTAACTCCTGGCGGCGTAACTCCTGGCGGCGTGACTCCTGCCGACGCGGCTCCTGCCGGAGTCACGGGAAGCGCGAGGCCGGCGACGGCCCGTTCCCCTCACTGCCCCCGCCGGAAATGAGGGGAACGGGCTGTCAGCCGGACGCTTCCGGGCGCGGTGTGGTGATGATGGCGGTGCGCAGCGCCTCCACGGCGCGGGCGCGGGCCCCGGCGAGTGCGGGTTCGGCGACCTGTGCCGCCGCGACCGGCACGCTGCGGGGCAGTCCGGCGAAGTGCTCGCGGATCGCCTCGGCGATGCCCGGTTCGGCGCCCCAGAGGCCTCCGAGGACGATCAGCCGAGGATCCGCCAGGGCGACCGCCGCCGCCAGTACTCCGCCCACCGCGCGCGCGAGCGCGCCACGGGTCCGGCGCGCCGTCGCGGAGTCTCCGAGGGCGGCCCCCAGCAGGGCGTCGACGTCGATGGCGGTGGACGCGTCCCGGCGCAGGCCCAGTGCGGCGAAGACCTCGATGAGGGGCATCGCCCTGCCCCGGGGCCCCTCGGTGCAGAGGTGAGCGATCTCGCCGGCCAGCCCGTGGTGTCCGCGGCGGACCTCCGCATCGGTGACCACGGTGCAGCCCAGTCCCTCGCCGAGATGGACATAGACGAAGTCGTCGACACCGAGGGCGCATCCGGTGGCGCGCTCGGCGCGGGCGGCCCAGTTGATGTCGTTGTCGACGAGTACCGCCCCGTCCACCAGTCCGGTCAGCACCGCGGCCGGGTCCAGGTCCCCGACCAGGAACGGGGCGTCCGGCAGATGCACCAGACGGCCGGTGGCACGGTCGACCGGATCGGCCGCGCTGATCACGGCCGTACGCAGCCGGCCGTGCACCCGGGGCCGGACCAGCGTGACCGCTTCGGTCAGGGCCCGGGCGGTCGCGTGCGGGCCCGGGGCGCGCCCCAGGCCGACTTCGGCGCGGGCGGTGGCGGTGCCGAAGGCGTCGACCGTCTCCGCGACGACGCCGTCGGGGCTGATGCTCGCCACCAGCGCCGCCCCGGTGTCCGCGGCCAGCGAGTAGTAGGTGCCGACCCGGCCGCGGCCGGTGGTGCGTTCGCCCGTGTCGGCGAGCAGGCCGGCCTCGCTCAGCCGCCGCACGCTGTCGGAGACCGTCGGTTTGGAGATCCCGGTCCGGGCGGCGATCTCCGCGCGGGTCAGCCGCCCTTCCTCCATCAGCGCGCGCAGCACGTTCTCGTCGGTCAGCGTGCGCAGCATTTCGAGTGACGGCTTGGCCAGTGACATGCCGGGAATTTTAGTCAGGAGTCTTGCCCAAATGTGGGCGCGCGGCTACGTTGACCATCTAGTAAGGGGTCCTGACCAAAGGAGCCGAGCAATGACGCTCGCAACTGGTACACAGCAGGCCGGTCTCCCCGTCCTGCCGCACTGGGAGACCGTCCCCGACGACCTCGCCGCTGCCATCCGCGAGATCAAGCCCGCGCTGCGCGCCCGCATCGAGTCCTCCGGACGCACCGTCGAGGAGGTCTTCGCCGTCGTCGAGGAGGTCTTCGCCGTCGTCGAGGAGCGCGTCCGCGCCCGCCTGGCCGAGATCCGGGCGGACCAGGAACGCGGCGAGAGCGTGTGGCCGGTCATCGACTACGCGGACATCGCGAACGGCACCGTCACCCCGGAGCAGTTCGACAAGCTCCGCCGCCGCGGCTGCCTCGTGGTCCGCGGCCACTTCGAGCGCGACCAGGCCCTCGCCTGGGACGCCTCGATCGTGGACTACGTGGAGCGGAACGAGTTCTTCGAGAACTACCAGGGCCCCGGCG
This sequence comes from Streptomyces sp. NPDC085927, assembly GCF_044540975.1. NCBI lineage: Bacteria > Bacillati > Actinomycetota > Actinomycetes > Kitasatosporales > Streptomycetaceae > Streptomyces > Streptomyces sp. NPDC085927. The sequence continues at coordinate 402,230 of NZ_JBITSN010000002.1, read as the reverse complement.
ACGACTTCTTCGGCAGCGTCGGCTCCAAGCCGGAGATCTACCCCATCTACTGGTCGCAGGCCCAGATGGAGGCCCGCCAGAGCGACCGGATGGCCACCGTCCAGTCCTTCCTCAACTCCCTATGGAAGCACGAGTCCGAGGGCGTGCGGTGGTTCGACCCGAACCGCGACGCGTTGTACCCCGACCGCATCCGCCGCCGCCCCCCGGGCGCCGACTCCAACGGGCTCGGCACCCACCTCGACCCCGGCACCCTCGACCTGTGGCTGACGCAGGCCTACCAGCAGGCGTTCCGCCACCTGTTCGACGGCAGCGTCGAGGAGTACGACCCTTGGGACGCCGCGCACCGCACGGCCGGACCCCAGTACCCCGGCACCACCATGTGCTCGGCGTTCCGCACCTTCCAGGGCTGGACCGCCCTGTCGGACATGGACCACGACCAGGGCGTCCTGCACACCGTCCCGATCCCCGAGGCCATGGCGTACCTCATGCTGCGGCCGCTGCTCGCGGACGTCCCGGACGACGACATGTGCGGCGTCACCACCAACCAGGTCTTCCCCGCCGACGAGAAGTGGCACCCGCTCCTCATGGAAGCCCTCACCGGTATCCCCGACGTCAGGGCGGGCGACTCCGTCTGGTGGCACTGCGACATGATCCACAGCGTCGCGCCGATCACCGACCAGAAGGGCTGGGGCAACGTCATGTACATCCCCGCCGCTCCCTGGTGCCCCCGCAACGAGGAGTACGCGGCGAAGGTCCGCGAGGCGTTCCTGACCGGCTCCAGCCCCAGTGACTTCCCCGAGGAGCACTACGAGCGCACCTGGCCCGACCGCTTCGACGTCGGCCGGCTGAACGAGACGGGCCGACGCGGCCTGGACCTCGACTGACGGACACTTCCCCGAACCCCGATGCCTTCCGCGCCCTCCGGCCCGGGCAAGGAGTCACCCCGTCGACATGACTCCTGCCGGAATCACAGGAAGCGCAATCGCTCCATGGCCCTGCGAAGCTCAGCGGTCCAGGCCCGGTACGCGGGAACCTTGCGCAGGGCGTCGAGCGCGACCGTCTGCCCCAGCCGCCCGAAGTCCCGTTCCGCGTCACGCCGCCCACCCAAGGCCGTTCTCAGCACGGCCTTCGGGTCGGCGGCCTTCTCCACGTCACCCGGCACCGCCCACACGGCGTCACGCGTGGGCGCCGCCTCCCTGAGCGCTTCGGGGTCCGCCAGCATCCACGCCTCTGTCTCCCTTACGGGCACCAGGGCCACGATCCGGTGGGCCTCGTCGGGGAAGCGCTCGCGAACGGCATCGACCTTGCTCCGCTCGTTGTGGTCGTGGTGGACCATCACGATGTCGAAGTAGCGGAGCAGGTCGGTCACTTCACACACCACCCGGTCCCGGGGCGCCACGGTGAAGCACTCTCCGACATCCACTCCCGAGTAATCGAAGCCGGCCGGCGCTTCAAGGGCGAGTTCGGTGATCTGCCGGTCGATGAGTGGAACAAGGAACCACTGGTCACTGGCCCCCTCGGTCAGGAGAGCAACACTGAGATACCTACGCCCCACGCGCGTACCGCCCTGTGGGGTCAAGGTATTTCCGTACCTCGAGAGGGGTGACGAACGTCCCGCGCTCGCCGCTGTCGGCCACCTTCCGCGCCCGGGTCAGCCGGCGTGGCGGGAGTCCGTCACCGAACCGGGTCACCGTGTCCAGGAACACCACCGAGTCCGGAGCGTCCTCCAGTGCGGCGGCGAGCGCGACCGGGGAATGCGTGGTGATCAGGATCTGCCTTCCGTCACCGGAGGTGAGCGTCGCAGGATCGCTGGTCCTGGCCTTCAGCCGGGACAGCAAGTGCGGAACCCGGGTGGGATGGAGACCGTTCTCGGGCTCCTCGATCAAAAGGAGCCCTTCGTGGGCGGGATCGTGAGCGGCGGCGAGCAGAGCCAGGATGCGCAGGGTGCCCGCCGACGCCGCGCCAGGAGGTACACGGTGCTCGTGCCTGTGCTGAAGCCAGACGTCCCACTGCCCCCACTCGGCATTGGCCGCCACCGCGATGTCCACGAGGTCGGGGAGCAGCGCCACAGCGTCGGCACGGAAGTCGTACCAGGCCTCGGGGTCCCGGGCGATCCGCCCGAGAACGGCACCGAGGTTCTTTCCGTCCTCTGCAAGAGGCGCGGTGTCGTAGGTGGAGGAGACGACACGCATCGCCTTGGGTGAGGGTTCGAGGATCCGCCAGTTCCCGGAGGTCTCGGCCAGCTCTGTGCGGTATGCGGCCTCCTGCACGGGAACCTCCGTGCAGTGCAGCTGACCGGTTTCGTCGGGGCTCAGGTTCGGTGAGGGCGGGATCCAGTCCGCGTCCCCCGCGTAGTGATCGTGGACGTTCAGGACTTCGGTGTCGACGCGCAGGGGGTCCGGCGGATCCGCGTACGTCACCCGCGCTTCCACCCTGAGGTGGCAGTACCCGGCGTAGCCGTGCACGAGCACATGGGCCGCGATCCGCATGGCCCCGACCGGTACACCGTCCGGACCACGCCGGAACAGTTCCTTCGGTCCTCCCCGGCGGGCGTGGTCGACGATCGTCTGACTCGTCGGCTCCCGGATCAACTGGCCCAGCAGGTCCACGGCCTCCAGCAGATTGGACTTGCCCGAGGCGTTGGCTCCCACCAGAACGGTGAACGGCGGCAGGTCGAGGGCGAAGTCGTCGAACGACTTGTACCCGTCGATCTCGATTCGTGTGATCACCCTGCCACCTCCTCTCCGCACTGCCCCATGCGCATGGCGCCACATTATCCGGAGCACTCGCCCGTCAGGAGCGCCTCGTCAGTGACTCACCGCTCCAGCTCTGGGCGGTGCTGTCCGAAGCCGTACTTCTTCAGCAGGTGGGAGGGCCCAAGGTGATGTCCGCGCAGTTGGAACAGCTTCTGACCGCATCCGAGCGGCCCAACGTAACCATCCAGGTCCTGCCGTTCTCCCGCGGAGCCCATGCGAATATGTTCGGGCCGTACGTAGTGCTGGGCTTCCCCGAGGAAGCTGCGCTGGACGTGGTGCCGGCGGACAATCCCACCGGCTCGATGTGGCTGGAGCGAGAGGCCGAAGTCGGCCGCTATCAGGAGTTGTTCGGCGCAGCCCGCACTTCCGCGCTCTCCCCCGTGGAATCCCGCACGGTCATCCGACGCAGAGCCGAGGAGCACAGGGCATGAACACCGCACGCCATGGCACGCCGGATCTGTCAGGCGCGAAGTGGCGTAGCAGCAGCTACAGCGGCGGCAACAACAAATGCCTCGAACTCGCCCACGGTGTCCCTGCTCTCGCCCCCGTCCGCGACAGCAAGGACCCGGCCGGCCCGGTGATCGTGTTCGGGCGCGACGCCTGGCGTGTCTTTCTCACGCACCTGGGCTGACGTCAGCGTTCCAGGACCACCCGGCCCCCGATCTCGGTCCAGCCGTGCGGCTGGGGTGCCGTGAGGATCTGGGAACCGGCGCCCTGGGTGATGTTGAGGGCGCGGCCCAGTCGGTCGGTGAGGAGCAGGGCGGCGGCGCCGGTCGCCTCGTCCTCGTCGATGCCGTCGTCGCGGCCGGGGAAGGCGCGGGCGCGGATCCGGCCGGCTGACTCGTCCTCCCAGGCCCAGGCGTAGATCCACTCCCCCTTCGGGGGCACGGCCAGGTCGTCGACCTCGGCGGCGGTGGCGTACTGGCGCAGGGTGCGCGGCGGCACCCACTCCGCGCGCGCCTCGATCCAGCAGAACTCCCCGTCCTGCCGGGCCCCTACCGTCCCGGCGGACGTAACCAGTTCGGGGACGTCGAGCAGCCAGGCCGCGCCGACACAGGGGTGGCCGGCGAAGGGCAGGCGCAGGGTGGGGGTGTAGATGTCGATCACCCCGCGCTCGGGGTCGTCGACGAACACGGTCTCACTGAAGCCGAGCTTCTCCGCGAACATCTGGCGCTCGCTCGGCTCGGGCATGAAGGAACCCTCCCGGACGACGCCGAGTTCGTTGCCGTACCCACCCCGGGGGCCGCAGAAGACGCGCACCACGTCGTAATCGCTCACGGGGGCATTCAAGCAGCCCACACGCCACTTCGGGACGAAGAGGCAGCTCCGTCGGGGTGCACCGGCCGACCGTCTGCTGCCTCTCCTCCTGCCGTCGTGAGAAGTGCGCTAACTTCCGGCGTCATGAAAAGAATGGGGGCGGGAACCCTTGCAACTGCCGTCGTGGCCGTTGCAGGACTGCTGCTGGTGGGGTTGCCCGCGGTGTACTTCCTGACCGCCTACGGCTGCGGTGAGGAAGAGGACCGGCTCGCCGAGGCGATAGCCGGCGAGGCGGTACTGGGTACGGCGCCGGAAGGGGCCGGCCGGGCGAGCCGCTACCAGGGGTGCGACGACGACGATCTCTTCGTGACCGTGGGGACGCAGTACCAGTACGCCGGTTCACCGAAGACGGCCCTGCGGCACTACCGGGAGGCAGCTCGGGCCGACAGTTGGCGGCCTCGCACCACGGCCGACGGCGAGAAGGTGCCGGAGTGCTTCACCAAGCCGGTGGACGGAACGACCGCATACCTCAGTGTGGAGATCCTGGAGAAAGGCGTTCTCCACGTGGACATCATCGCGGACCACGCGGAATCGGAATGGTGCTGAGTCCACGATGACCGTCTGATCGGACTCCTTGGAGCGCGTCCCGCAGCCCCGGGGACGGGCCACGGGAGGGTGGACGGCGGGCCCTTCTACTCCGGGCCTTCCTCGGTGGGCGCCGTGCGGTCGGCCAGGCGTTCGTAGCGTTGCCTGGCGGCTTGCGGAGTGCCGAGGCCGAGGCCGAAGGCGATGTCCTGCCAGGTCATGCCGCGGCCGCGGGCCATCTGGAGGAGCCCGGTCTCCAGTTCGTCCATCTCTCCGCGCATCAGCGGGACGAGGCTCAACGCAGCGGTGATGTCGGCCCGGTCCACCTCCGGTTCGCCGTCCTCGTGCTGCGCGGCCCCGCTGAGCAGGAATGACACCAGCCGGACGGCCTCGTGCGGGCCGAGGACCGTGGGGTGGACCTGCCGGCGGCGCTGCTCGTCGGTGGCCGCGTGCCGTTCGGCGACACGGAACAGGGAGGCGTGGACGCGCTGTGCCCGCGCCTGCTCGGGCTGCGGAGGCGTGAAGGGGTCGGGGGCGGAGTTGGGGTTGGGGACGGGGTGCTGTTCGGGAGTCGGCAGCATGGGACAAGGCTGCGGCACTACACAACCCCATGTCAACGGATCGCTTTAAACAACTCGTTCAACCGGTTCGTGCAACTAGGGGTCACCCCCGAGAACTGGCTCCGGAAGATGAGGGGTTGGTCTCCTCTGTGCGCAGGATCTGGAGGGCGTACGTGATCACCAGGATGGGGACCGTCCGAAGCGCCACCCCCTGAAAAGACGGAGTCCGCCCATGACCGCCCGTACTCGTGCCCGCACCGCTGTCGCCTCCGCCCTGCTGGCCGCTCTGGTCCTCGGCCCGCTCGCCGGAGCGGCCGGCGCCGCCCAGCCCGGCGCTGCGGCGCCCGCCGCCGTGTCGTCCGCCGGGGACGCCCCGACCGTCGGTGGCCCCGACATCGCCGCTCTGGAGGAGGCCCTCGCCGGAATCCCCGACGGGGACGTCTCGGCCGCCCTCGTCCGGGTCGGCGGCAAGGGCAGGTGGACGGGGACCGCCGGGGTGCGGGACCTGCGGACCGGGGCGCCGGCTCTGGAGAACGCGCGGTTCCGGGCCGGGTCGACGACCAAGGTGGTCACCGCGGCGCTGGTGCTCCAACTCGTCGCGGAGGGACGGGTCGAGCTCGACGCGCCCCTCACCCGGTATCTGCCCGGCCTGCTGCCGGCCTCCTTCACCGAGCCGCCGACCGTACGGCACCTGCTCACGTACACCAGCGGCCTGCAGCCCGGCGCGGACCTCGGCTCGACCACCGAGGAGATGTACCCCCACCGGTTCGAGACCCTCAGCCCGGAGCGGGTGGTGGCCACGGCGGTCGCGAAGGGGCCGGCGTCCGCCCCCGGGGAGCGGCAGAAGTACCAGAACATCGACTACACCGTGCTCGCTCTGCTGATCGAGAAGGTGACGGGCGACCGTTACGAACACCAGGCGGACGTACGGATCTTCCGTCCGCTGGGCATGCGGCACACCGGCTTCCCCGCCGGGGCGGACCCGCGCATCCACGGCCCGCACCACCGGGCCTACACGGACATCGGCGGCCGGACCACCGATGTCACGGAGTGGAACATGTCCGACCGCTGGGCCGCCGGGAACATGATCTCCACCACCGCCGACCTGGAGCGGTTCCTGGTGGCCCTGTTCCGGGGCGAGGTGGTGCCGCAGCCGCTGCTGGACCAGATGTTCGTCGTCCCCGACGTCGAGGGCGCGTCCTACGGCATGGCGCTTCAGCGCTTCGTCCACAACGGGACGGAGATCTGGGGCAAGACGGGGTCCCGGCCCGGCTACCACACCGTGCTGGCCGCGACCCGGAATCTGTCCCGGACGGTGGTCTACTCGGTGAACGCCAAGAGCGCCCGGGAGGACGGCTTCCCGCTCGTCGCCCGGTTCGCCCTGCCCGCCTTCAACCAGTAGGGGATTCCCCGGGGCGCGTCCGCGACTCGACTCCACGCACGAAGGGTGCCCCCGATCGAGGGGCACCCTTCCCGGTCACGCGGTGACCGCATCCACGCGGTTCACTCCGTCGTCGTACGGCGCCTGCGGAGGGCGAAGACCACGGCCGCGCCCGCGGCGACCGCCGCTGCCGCCGCGCCGCCGACGGCCGCGACCGGGGTGTCCGAACCGGTGCTGGCCAGGGCGCCGTTCAGGCCGCCCGTGGTGGAGCCGGTCGTGGAGCCGATGACGCCGCCCGTGCCCCCCGTGGTGCCACCGGTGCCACCGGTGCCGCCCGTGCCGCCGGAGGTGCCCGTGCCGCCGGTACCGCCGCCGCCCGTGCCGCCCGGGAGGTCGGCGTCGTCGCTCAGGGCGACCGCCAGGTCGACGGGGTCGAGGGCGGTACCGGCCGTGTAGAAGTCGCCGAAGGCCTTCGCACCGGCCTCGGTGAGGGTCGCGGCGACGTCGTCGACGGTGATGACGTCGTCCTTGGCGGTCAGTGCGGACGACTTCGCCTTGAGGGTGGCCAGGACCACGTCCTCGGACTTCTCACCGAGGCTGCCGACGTCGGCGGACAGCTTGCCCGTGCCGCCGTCGAGGGACGCCTTCAGGTCGGTCAGGGTGAGGTCGAGGCCGTACTTGCCGGCGCTCTCCTCATGGCCCTTGAAGTTCACCGCGCCCTTGAAGGAGGCGTTGAGGGTGCCGGCGTCCGTGTCGTAGGTGCCGGACGCGTCGGTGAAGGTGAAGGCGCCGTTGCCGGAGGCCTGGGCCGCGCCGTCGGACGCGGTGACCTTGCCCTTGGCGACCGGGCCCACCGCGTACGAGCGGAAGGACTCCTTCACGCCCCAGCCCAGGGTGCCGTCGGCTATCTCGCCCTTGGCGGGCGCGGGAGCGGGTGCGTCGGAGGTGGTGGACGCCGACGGGGACGGGGAGGACGAGGAGGGGGACGACTCCGACGGGGACGGGGACTGCGACGGGGAAGACGGCTCGTCCGTCGGTTCCTTCGTGGGCTCCTTCGTGGGCTCCGGCGAGGTGGGCTCGTCCGTGGGCTCCGGGTCGGTCGGCTCGGGTTCGGTGGGCTCCGGCTCCGTGGGGGTCGGCTTGGTCTTCTGGACGACCGTGAGCGGGTCGCCGGCCGCGCCCGCGTAGCTCGCGCTGCCGAAGACCTCGCCGGCCTTCTCGGTCAGTTCGGTCGCCATGTCCGTCATCGAGCGGGACACGGTGACGGTCGCGAGGGGGACGTCGTCCTCGGTCGTGCCGCCCCGGGTCACGTCCGCGGTGATCTCGGCGGCCGCGCTGTCGAATGTGACGTCGGAGAGGGTGAGGGCGAAGCCGTGCGCCGTGGACTCGATCGCCAGACTGCCCTCGAAGCCGATCTCCGTCCGGTGCGAGGTGGAGTCGTAGCTGCCGGTGCCGTTGACGAAGGTGAAGGCACCGTTGCCGGCGGCCTGGGTCGCGCCGTCCGCGGGGGTGAAGGTTCCCTTCGCGTAGGTGGCGACGTAGTTCCGGTACGACTCCTTGATGCCCCAGGTCAACTCGTATCCGGTGAGGGGGACTTCGGCCGCGGCGGCGGAGGTCGCACCGGTGAGGGCGGTGGTGCCGAGGGCGGCGGCCGTGGCCACGGCGGTGGCGATGGCGGTGGCGGTGGAGCGGCGTCGTCTTGCGGGCATGGTCGGGCTTCTCCTTGCTGTGGGTTCGGTGGTTCTGCGAAGTGCCCTACGGGGGTGTCCTGCGAAGTGCCTTACGGGGTGTTCTGCGAGGTGCCCTGCGAAGGTCCCTGCGGGGTGGTGTCCGTGGCCGGTCGTGCACGGCGCCTGCGGACGAGGAACGCGGCCGCTGCGGCGAACGCCGCCAGAAGTCCGGCCGCGAGGGGGAGGGTGGGGAGGCCGCCGTCGTCGTCCTTCGCCGCGCTCGCGACGGGCTCGGCGGACGGACCGGCCGCGGCCTCGGACGGTGCGGCCTCGGGCGTCGGAGTGCTGCCGAGGTCGGGGAGGGCGGGGAGTTCGGCGTCGTCGGTGAGGGCGACGGCCAGGGAGACGGGGTCCATCGCGGTGCCCTCGGGGTACATCCCGCCGAACGCCTCGGCGCCGTCGGCGGTGAGCTTCGCGGGGGCCTCGGTCAGGAGGGCCAGGCCGTCCTTCGCCGTGAGGCCCTTCGCCGTGAAGGTGACCAGCGGCACCTTCTTCCCGCTGTGGTCCGGGCTCTTCACATCGGCGTACAGGGTGCCCTCGTCGTCCTCGACGGTGACGCGTACGGCGCTCAGCCGCAGGTCGAGGCCGTTCTTGCCGGTGAAGCGGACCGTGCCGTCGAAGGCGGCGGTCAGGTCGCCGTCCTCGAACGTGCCCTCGCCGCCGGGGAAGCGGTAGAGGGCGCCGCCGTCGAGGGCGCCGGAGGAGAGGGTCCACTCGCCCCGGGCGATGTCGCCGGTGACGTACTCGCGGAAGGTGCGGCGCACGCCCCAGTCCACTGCGCCGTCGGCCAGTCCGGCCCTGTCCTTCGCGGCCGGCTTCTTCTTCGCCTTCTCCGTCGTCTTCGGCTCGGGCGACTTCGGCTCCGGCGTGCTCGACGGCCGGGCGGCCGCCTGCTGTACGTCCGCCGAGAGGCTGACCGGGTCCAGTGCGGTGCCGGCGGTGTAGTAGCCGGCGAAGGACCGGGCGCCCTGGGAGGTGAGGGTGGCGGGCAGGTTGTCGAGGACGACGGAGGTGCCGCCGCCGCGCAGGTCGATGCCGCCCAGGGAGAGGGAGGCGAAGGGCACCTGACGGGACGTCGTGACCGCCCCGGTGTCCCTCGCCCTGCTGACGACGTCCACGGAGAGCGTGCCGGAGGAACCGGAGACGCTCACGGTGGGCGAGCTGATGGTGAGGTCGAGCTGGTGGCCGCCGGATTCCGTGGCGTGCCCGAGGAAGCGCACTCCGCCGGAGAAGGAGGCGCGGAAGCTTCCCGTGTCCCCGTCGTGGGTGCCGGTCGCCGAGTGGAAGCGGAAGCCGCTGCCGCCGACGGTGGCCGCGCCGCCGGTGAGGGAGAAGCTCCCCTTCGCGACGGGCCCGGTGATGTAGCTCTGGAAGGACGACTTGATGCCCCAGTCGAGCCGTCCGCCCTGGACGGTGCGGCTCTCGGCGTGCGCGGTGGCGGCCGGGAGGAGGGCTCCCAGGACGGCCGCGCACAGCACGGTCACGAGAGCACGCAGGCGCGTGGGCATGGCAAGTCCTCCGGGGCGACGACCAGTAGAAAGCAAGGTAAGGCTAACCTAAGCTGCATCACAGGCAACATCCGCAGTGACGAAAGGAACGGACGGAACCGTGCGACCCTTGCGCACCCGACTGGCGGGAGCACTGCTGTCCGTGCTCGCCCTCACCCTCACCACGACCGCCTGCGGAGGGCCCTCCGGCACGGGCTCCGGCACGACGGCGGACGGGGCGGACGGCTCCTCGCGGGGCTCCCGGAGCAGCTCCCCGGTCTCCGACCGCCTGGAGCCCCTGGCCGGCACCCCGAGCCCCGAACTCCCGGTCACCGTCCGCTCCGCCGACGGCCGGAAGGTGGCCGTCGAGCGGGCCGACCGGCTCGTTCCGCTCTCCGGCAGCCTCGGCGAGATCGTGTTCACCCTCGGCCTCGGGGACCGGGTCGTCGCCCGCGACGTCACCGCCACCTTCGAGGAGGCCTCCGAACTCCCCGTCGTCACCAGGGGACATGACGTCTCCGCGGAGAGCGTGCTGTCGCTGCGCCCCGACCTGGTGATCGCCGAGGCCACCACCGGACCGGCCGAGGCGATGGACCAGATCCGCGCCGCCGGCATCCGGATCCTGGTCGTCGATCCGGCGGCCGGTCTCGACGACGTGGGCCCGCGCATCCGGGCCGTCGCCGAGGCGCTCGGCGTACCGGACGCGGGCAGGGAACTGACCACCCGCTCCGAGCGGCGGATCGGCGCCGTCACCGGCTCGGTCCCGGACGAGGAGCCCCGGCCCCGGGTCGCCTTCCTCTACCTGCGCGGCTCCGCCTCCGTTTACCTCATCGGCGGCAAGGGCTCGGGCGCGACCTCGCTGATCGAGGCCGCCGGCGCGGTCGACGCCGGTGCCGAGTCCGGACTGGAGAAGGACTTCACCGCCATCACCAGCGAGGCGCTCGTGAAGGCGGCGCCCGACGCGATCCTCGTCATGGCCAAGGGACTCGAGTCCGTCGGCGGCGTGGACGGGCTGGTCGAGATCCCCGGTGTCGCGCAGACCCCGGCCGGGATGGACCGGCGCATCGTCTCCGTCGAGGACGGGGTGCTCCTCAACTACGGTCCCCGCACCGACCAGGTCCTCACCTCGGTCGTCGAGCAGCTGTACGGCACGGACACGGACGGTGCCGCGTGACGCTCCTGGAGAAGCCCGCACGACCGGAGCCGGAGCCGCGACCGGGACCGAAGCCGGGACCGGAGCCGCGACCGGAGCCGGGACCGGGACCGGCTTCCGCGCCCCCGCCCACCGCCGCCTCCTCCCCCTCCCCCGCGAAGCCCCGGCAACGGCGCACCACCGCCTGGCTGCTGACCGCCGGACTCCTCGCCGGCCTGCTGGTCCTGATCCCCGTGGCCGCCGCGACCGGCGCCTACCACGTGCCCGTCGGTGACGTCCTGGCCTCGATCCAGCACCGCGCCGGGCTCGGCGGCACCCCGTTGGACCGGGTCGCCGAGTCGGTTCTGTGGAACGTACGGTTCCCGCGGATCGTGCTCGCGCTGCTCGTCGGCGCCTCCCTGGGCTGCGCGGGCGCCCTGATGCAGGGCGTGTTCGGCAACCCGCTCGCCGAACCGGGCGTCATCGGCGTCTCCTCCGGCGCGGCGGTGGGCGCGGTCGGCGCGATCGCGCTCGGGCTGAACTTCGCCGGCAACTGGACGGTGTCGGTCCTGGCGTTCGTCGCCGGCCTCGTCACCGTGCTGCTCGTGTACGTGATGTCCCGCTCGGGAGGCCGCACCGAGGTGGTGACGCTGATCCTCACCGGTATCGCCGTGAACGCCTTCGCGGGCGCGCTGATCGGACTGTTCCTCTTCTTCGCCGACACCGCGGCCGTCAACCAGATCACCTTCTGGCAGCTGGGCTCGCTGTCCCAGGCCACCTGGCCGAAGGTCCTCGCCGTCCTGCCGTGCGCGGTACTGGGCCTGGCCGTGGCCCCGCTGTACGCCCGCCGGCTGGACCTGCTGGCGCTCGGCGAACGGCCCGCCCGGCACCTGGGCGTGGACGTGGAGCGGCTGCGGATCATCCTCGTCCTGGTCATCGCGCTGCTGACGGCGGCGGCCGTGAGCGTCTCCGGAGTCGTCGGGTTCGTCGGTCTCGTCGTCCCGCATCTGCTGCGGATGGCCGCCGGCCCCGGGCACCGGTTCCTGTTGCCGGGCAGCGCTCTGCTCGGCGCGCTGGTGCTGCTCGCCGCCGACCTGACGGCCCGTACGGTCGCCGAGCCCGCCGAACTTCCCCTCGGTGTCCTCACGGCGCTGATCGGCAGCCCGTTCTTCTTCTGGCTGCTGCGCCGCACCCGCCGCAAGCAAGGAGGCTGGGCGTGATCCGCCTGCGTCGTCGTCTCGTCCCGCCGTCCGCACCGGAGCCCGGTGACGTCCTCGCCGAGACGGCGGGGCTGTCCGTCCGGCTCGGTGCCCGTGAGGTGCTCACCGGAGTGGACGTCGCCGTCCGGGCCGGTGAACTGCTGGCCCTGGTCGGCCCCAACGGGGCCGGGAAGTCCACCCTGTTGAGCGTCCTCGCCGCCGATCTCCCGCCCACCTCGGGAGCGGTACGGATCCACGGGCGTCCGGCGTCGGCCTGGTCCGCGCCCGAACTCGCGCTGCGCCGCTCGGTGCTGCCCCAGTCGGCGTCGCTGTCCTTCCCGTTCACGGTGGAGGAGGTGGTCCGTATGGGCCGGGCGCCCTGGGCCTCGACCCGTCCCGAGGACGACGACGCGGCCGTGGCCGAGGCGATGGCCGCGACCGAGGTGACCGGCTTCGCCGCGCGCCCGTTCTCCGCGCTCAGCGGCGGTGAGCGGGCCCGGGTCGCCCTCGCCCGGGTGCTCGCCCAGCGGGCTCCCCTGCTGATGCTCGACGAACCGACCGCCGCCCTCGACCTCCGGCACCAGGAGCTGGTGCTGCGGCTGTGCCGTGAACGGGCGCTCGCCGGGGACGCGGTGGTCGTCGTCCTGCACGATCTGGGACTCGCGGCGGCCTACGCGACCCGGGTGGCGATCCTGCGCGCCGGCGAGGTCGCGGCCGACGGGCCGCCGGACGAGGTCTTCTCCGAGCGGTTGCTGTCGGAGGTGTACGACCAGCCCGTCGAGGTGCTTCCGCATCCCCGGACGGGTGCCGTCCTGGTCCTCCCGAACCGGGACGGCTGACCCTCGCGTCCCACGGTTCGCTCCGGCCCGGGACGGCCGATGTCCGTCCCGGGCCAGGCCGGCCGCCCCCGTCCCGCCCCGCCCCCGATCCTCCCGGTCCCTCCGATTCCCCCTGCCCTCCCGCCCCTCACCTGGGCGTGTTCCGCGCCGGGTCACGGTGTGGCCGCTGTATCCGGTCCCGGCGTTCCCGCGGCATCTCGCCCCGGTAGGGTTCGCCTCCGGGAAGGGGAAGGTGAAGGAACCGGATGAGCAGGTATCTCGGCCTTCGAAGGCTCCACGGGTTCCGCGGGTTCGGCAGGTTCGGCGGGTCCGGCCGGAGCGCGCTGATCGCGGCCTCGGTGACCGCGCTGTCGTTGACGACGAGCGGCTGCGTGGTGGTGCACGGTGAGCGGGAGGTGTTTCCGGCCACCACCCGCGCCGAAGCGGCCACGGCGCTCCAGGAGTTCACGGCCGCCTACAACAAGGCCGACAAGGCGTACGACAGTTCCCTGGACGCCGAGTACACCACCGGCGCGCTCGCCGACATCGACTCGGCGCGGCTGACGGCGGGGAAGGCCAACAGCCCGGACGGCAATGCCCGGCACACGCCGCTGAAGCTGACGGACGCGAAGTTCACCATCCCCAAGAAGGCCGGCTGGCCCCGCTGGTTCCTCGCGGACGCGGCCGGCAACAAGGGCGGCGACTCCCGCTGGCTGCTGGTGTTCACGCGCAGTGGTCTGGACGAGACCTGGGAGGCGGCGTATCTGACGCTGGTCGCCCCGGACGTCCTGCCGGAGTTCGCGGTGGACAAGGACGGGTGGGCCGAGGCGGTGCCCGCGAACGCGGCCGGCCTGGCCGTACCGCCGGGGGAGTTGAGCGCGGCCTACGCGACGTACCTGAAGGAGGGCAAGGCCGGCGGGGACGGCGACGCCGCCTTCGCCGAGGGACCGCACACCAGCGCGTGGCGGGCGCTGCGGACGAAGAAGTCGGCCCGGCCGGGTCTGGCCACGCAGTACATCGACGAGCCGATGACGAACGGCGACTACGCGCCGCTGGCGCTGCGTACCGAGGACGGCGGGGCGCTGGTCTTCTTCACCACGCGCTACTTCGAGAAGCAGACCGCCGCTGCGGGGGCGTCCGTGCCGACACCGAACAAGGATGTGCTGGCGCTGACCACCGGCGAGATCCGGCAGACCCTGACGATGGAGTTCGTGTCCAACGAGGTGGCTCTGAATCCGGGCGACGGCGAGGTGGAGATCCTGGGACGGATCCAGGGGCTGACCTCGGCGAAGGGCGAGTGACGCGGCCACGGCCGTACGGCCGGGACGGGACAACCGGGACGGCCGGACCGGACCGGGGTGGAGTGGACCGGGTGGACCGGGACGACAGGCCCTAGCGGCGCAGGGGCCAGGCCGCGGCGGCCGCCTGTTCGGGGTTTTCGCCGGCGTGGCGGGCACAGGCGTCGGTGAGGTATTCCAGCAGGCTCAGCGGATCGGGCAGCGGATGCTCCGGGCCGCGGACCCAGTGCACCGACCGGTTGTCGTCGCCGGGCAGTCGCGCGGGCGGTACCAGGACGTACGAACCGCGGCAGTGCCAGCGCAGGCCGGGATGCTCGTCCATCGTCTCGGGGTGGCAGTCCAGCTCGCACGGCCACCACTCGTCCTCGTCCTCGGGGGTGCCCCGGGTGAGGGTGAAGACCAGCATGCGGCCGTCGTCGCTCTCCGCGACGGGGCCGACCTCGACCCCGTCCTCCGACAGGCGCTCCAACGCCTCGCGACCGGCCTCGAGGGGCACGTCGAGTACGTCGTGCACCATGCCGGTCGCGGTGATGAAGTTGGCCTGCGGCTGGTGGCGGGCCCAGCGCTCGATCTGGGAGCGGTCGGTGGTGGACTGCGTCTGCCAGGCGAACGACACGGGGTGCCGGGCGGGAGTGGGACAGCCGACCCGGTCGCAGGAACAGCCGTATCCGGCCGGGTGGGCGGCGGGCGCGAGCGGGAGTCCCGCACCGGCGGCGGCGAGCAGCAGAGCCTCACGGTCGCCTTCGTCGACGACGGCCGGCTCCGGGCGGCGTCCGCGCAGCCACCGGGAGAGTTTGCCCTGCCTGCCGGTCCTACCGCCGAACTCCGCGCTCATCTAGCTCCTCGCCTCGCCGTCGTGCCCCCAGCATGCCTTATCGTCCCACCATCCTGCGCCTCGGGGGGCCGGGGCACATAATCGGCGCAGCCGGGACAAGCGGGACCCGGACGTGACGAGGGGCGCTCCGCGGGGCGAAAGGTATGCCCGCCAGGCGCGGTCGCCCTTCGGTATCGGTCCTGGTCAGCGCGGGGCGAGGCCGTTGAGGGCGTAGTCGACGAGGGTGTCGGTGTACTCGTAGGTGATCGGCCCCGTGTACTGGAGCCAGCGCTGGGCGAGTGGCGAGACGAACAGTTCCAGGGCGATGCGCGGGTCGATGCCGGGGCGCACCTGGCCGGCCTCCTGCGCGGAGCGCAGCCGGTCGACGTAGAGCTGGAGCTGCGGTTCCAGCAACTGGGCGACGAACCTCCGGCCCAGCTCCTCGTTGACGACGCCCTCGGCGGCCAGCGCGCGGGACGGCGCCTCGAACTTGGGGTCGCGCAGTTCGTCGACCGTGGCGCGCAGGACGAACCTGAGGTCGGCGGCGAGGTCTCCGGTGTCGGGGATCCCCTGGCTCTCCTGGCTCGCTCGGCCCTCCTGCCCCTCACGATCCTCCTGCCCCTCACGGTCCTCGCGTTCCTGCGCGGCGGTGCGGGCGGCCTGCTCGCTCAGGTCGAGGAAGGCCTCCAGCAGGACGTCCGCCTTCGATCCCCACCACCGGTAGATCGTCTGCTTGCCGACACCGGCGCGGGCGGCGATGCCCTCGATCGTGGTCTTCGGGTAGCCGACCTCCACGACCAGGGCGATGGCCGCGTCGTAGATGGCACGGCGGGAGCGCTCGCTGCGGCGGGTGGAGTCGGGGGGTGCGGGGTTGTTCGAGGCCATGGGCCGAATTTACCAGGTTGACAAGACGGTGCGTCTCGCTTGAGAGTGGTGAGCGTGACGAGACGGCACGTCTCGCCCATGGTTCAGTGGTCGTCAGTGGCCCTCAACGGCCGGCAACGGCCGGAAGAACGGAGATCACCATGTCCCGAGGCGGATCCGGAAACATGCTGGGCGTCGGCGGTGCCCGACAGCACCTCGGCCGCAAGGCCCTGCGCGGCGGCGGCCGCGACGGCCGCATCGGCGGCGGGCTCGACGCCCGGGCCCAGAAGCGCGAACTGCTGCGCAGGCTCCAGGAGCGACGGGAGCAGGAACAGGGGCAGCGACAGGAAGGCAGTGAAGGCAGTGAAGGAGGCGAGGAGAAAGGGTCCGGGAAGCGGGCCTAGCGCTACCCCTCGTCGTCGGCCGACGACGGCGACGGCGGCGGCCAGGCGTCGCCCCAGTCGGTGTCCCGGGCCGCCCGGTACAGGTCGCCGTGGCGCTTGGTGACGGTGGTGCGGCGCAGGGCCGGGTCCGTCTCGCACAGATCGAGGAGGACCTGGCCCTTGCGGATCTGCGGCTTGCGGACGACACGGGCGGGGGCGGGGCTCACCGGGAGGCGGGTGGCGGCGACGTAGCTGAACTTCTCGTCCTCGTAGGCGAGGGATCCTCCCTTGACCTGGCGGTGCAGCGAGGAGCGGCTGACCCGGGCCGAGAAGTGGCACCAGTCCGTGCCGGGGACGATGGGGCAGGCGGCGCTGTGCGGACAAGGTGCGGCGATCCGGAAACCGGCCTGGATCAGCCGGTCGCGGGCCTCGATGACGCGGGCGTAGCCGTCGGGGGTGCCGGGTTCGACGATCACGACGGCCCGCGCGGCCCCGGCGACGGCGTCGACGAGGGCGGCGCGGTCCCGGTCGGTCAGTTCGTTGAGGACGTAGGAGACGGTGACGAGGTCGGCGCTGTCGAGGGTGAGAGCGGTGCCGATCCGGGAGCTCTGCCAGCGGGTGTCCGCGAGGGCGGGGTGGGCGGCGGCGAGCTCTTGGCCGAGGGCGAGGGCGGGCTCGGCCCAGTCGAGGACGGTCACCGGCCGCTTCCCGTCCCACGTGGCGCTCACCGCCCAGGCGGCGGCGCCGGTACCGCCGCCGATGTCGAGGTGGTCGCCGGGGGTCCACCCGGGCACCGCGTCGGCGAACGCCGCCAGCGCGGACCGTACGGCCTCGAACGTGGCGGGCATCCGGTACGCGGCGTACGCGGCGACGTCCGCGCGGTCGCGCAGGATGGGCGCCGCGGTCGGGGTGGCGCCCCGGTAGGTGGCGATCAGCCGCTCGACGGCCTGCGCGGCCTGCCGCGGCGGGAGTCCGTCGAGCAGCCCGGCGAGCGCGCTGCGCAGGGTCTCGGCGGGAGAGGCGGAAGAGGCGGGAGCGGGGACGTTCACCTCGCGATTCTATGGCGCGGGGCGGCGGCGGTTCACCGGCGAGCGGCCCCGGCCGGGGCGCCGGCCCCTCCTCCTCTCGCCGCTTCCCCGTCCACGGCTCTCACCTTTCCCGTACCGCCCGCGCCACCCGCGTCGCCGCCTGCGCGCGCGGGGTGTTGTCCGGGGCGCGGGGGCGGCGGGGGTGGGCGGTGTTGGCGAGGAGGACGAGGTAGGTGTCGGTGGCGCGGTCCAGGACCAGGGAGGTGCCGGTGAAGCCGGTGTGACCGGCCGCGCCCCGGCCCGCCAACTCCCCCATGAACCACGGTTGGTCCAGGGCGAAGCCCAGGCCCGGCGGGGTGAGGAGCAGGTCCACGAAGTCGGGGCCGAGGATGCGGGCGGGGCCGTACGAGCCGCCCGCGAGGAGCGTGCGGCAGAAGACCGCCAGGTCGGGGCCGGTGGAGAAGAGGCCGGCGTGGCCCGCGACGCCGCCGAGCGCCCAGGCGTTCTCGTCGTGCACCTCACCGCGCAGCATGCCCCGGTCCGCCTTGGCCCGGGGTCGCCGCTGGTCCTCGGTGGCCGCCGCGCCCGGACACGGGCCGAAGCCGGTCGCGGTCATGTCGAGCGGCCGGGTGATGCCGTCGCGGACGAGCGTGTCGAGGGTGCGGCCGGTGAGGCGCTCCAGGAGGTGCTGGAGCAGCAGCATGTTCAGGTCGGAGTAGCAGTACGTGCCGGGCACCCCGATCGGCTGCTCCGCGCGGAGCCGGGCCAGGCGCTCGGCGTCGTCGGCGCAGTCGTACAGCGGGAGTTCGGGGCGCAGCCCGGAGGTGTGGGTGAGCAGTTGCCGGACGGTGATGCCGTGCCGCACGGCCGCGGGGAAGTCCGGCAGATACGCGCCCACGCGGGCGTCGATGCCCAGGGTGCCGCGCTCGATCTGCTGCACGGCGGCCACCGAGGTGAACAGTTTGGTCAGGGACGCCAGGTCGAAGGGGGTGTCCACGGTCATCGGCACGCGGTCGCCGGGCGGCAGTTCCACCGCGGTGCCGGTCCGTTCGTCGTACGCCGCGTACCGTACGGCCCAGCCCGCCGCCTCCTGCACGGCGAGCACCGGGCCACGGCCGGTGACGACCACGGCGCCCGCGGCCCAGGGGTTTTCCCCGGTGGTACGGGCGCGGACCTCCCGGACGAGGGCGGCGAGTTCGCGGGGGTCGAGCCCGGCCCGTTCCGGTGTGCCGTGGCGCAGTCTCGGTGCGCTCAGCTGTCCGCCCCCGCTCTCTCGGTTCCACCGGGTCCACCGGTTCCGTCGGTCCCGTCGGGTCCGCCCGCCGCGTCGGCTCCGCCCGCCGCACCGGTTGTGCGCCGGCGGAGGGTGATCCCGTCGCCCGTGTCCGTTCGTCCGCCCCAGGGACGGCACATTCCCATGAAACAGGCCAGGGCCACCAGAGCGGCGGCCAGTTGGACGATGCCCATCGGGACGGCGGTGTCCTCCCCCGCGATGCCGACCAGCGGGGAGGCGATGGCACCGATGAGGAAGGACGAGGTGCCGAGCAGGGCGGACGCGGAGCCCGCGGAGTGCTTGGTGCGCATCAGGGCGAGCGCCTGGGTGTTGGGCATGGTGATGCCCATGGCGGACATCAGCACGAACAGCGCCACGGCCATCGGCGCCAGCCCGACGTCCCCGAAGACGCCCAGCGCCATCAGCAGGATCGCGGTCGCGGCGGCCACGACGACGAGGAGGCCGAGGCCGAGCACCCGGTCCAGCCGGACCCGCCCGACCAGCACCTTGCCGTTGATCTGGCCCATGACCATCAGCCCCACCGAGTTGACCCCGAACAGCAGGCTGAACGTCTGCGGGGAGGCGCCGTGGATCTCCTGGATGACGAACGGGGAGGCGGCGACGTAGGCGAAGAGGCAGGCGAAGGCGAAGCCGCCGGTGAGGACGTAGCCGCTGAAGGCCCGGTCGGCAAGCAGCCGGCGCATCGAGCCCAGCGCCTCGCCGGCCCCGCCGCGGTGACGGTCGGCGGGCTCCAGCGTCTCCGGCAGCTTCAGCCACACCACGGCCGCCATCAGGATGCCGAGGACGGTGAGGACGGCGAACACTCCCCGCCAGTCGGTCACCCGCAGCAGTTGCCCGCCGATCAGCGGGGCCACGATCGGGGCGACGCCGGAGACCAGCATGAGGGTGGAGAAGAAGCGGGCCATGGCCACGCCGTCGTACAGGTCGCGGGCGACCGCCCGGGCGATGACGATGCCGGCCGCGCCGGCGAGACCCTGAACCAGCCGGAAGGCGATGAGGAGTTCCACGGTGGGCGCGATCGCGCACAGCGCGGTGGCCACGATGTAGACGGCGAGACCGGCGAGCAGCGGACGGCGGCGCCCCCACCGGTCGCTCATCGGGCCCACCACCAGCTGTCCGAGCGCCATGCCCGCCAGGCAGGTGGTGAGGGTGAGCTGGACGGTGGACGCGGTGGACCCCAGCGCCCGGGTGACCTCGGGGAGCGCGGGGAGGTACATGTCCATCGCCAGGGGGGCGGTGGCGGTGAGGCTGCCCAGGATGAGCGTGACCAGGAGGGTCGCCCGTCCCGGGGTCCCGGGCTCCCCGCTCCGGCTCCCCCTGCCGGCGGCGGGTGGCGGAGCGGCCGTTGCCGGCGCCGTGCTCGACGCCGGTCCGGATGCCGTTGCCGTGACCCGTCCGGATTCCGGCCTGGACGCCGGTCCGGAATCCGGTCCGGACATGGACGCCTCGCCCTCGGACATGTGGCCCCTCCCTTTTCGAGTCGTGCGCTCCTTATGTTCTCAGCCCGTACGGGGTGCTCGTCAGGGACGGCGGTCTCGGGTGAAGATGTTCGCGAAGACGTCATGGGAGCGCTTCCACGGAAAGGCGCGGACGCTCGCACGAGAGCACGAACCACGAACCACGAACGACGAACGAGCAAGGTGGGGCGGATGACAGGGCAGAACGTGCGCTGGGGAATTCTGGCGACGGGCGGGATGGCCGCGACGTTCACGGCGGATCTGGTGGCTGCGGCGAACAGCGGCTCCGCCGCGGGGCCGAACGCGGAGATCGTGGCGGTGGCCTCGCGGTCGCCCGAGCCGGCGAAGGCGTTCGCCGAGCGGTTCGGGATACCGCGGGCGTACGGCGACTGGGAGTCGCTCGCGCGGGACGAGGAGATCGACATCGTCTACGTCGCCACTCCGCACTCGGCGCACCGGGCCGCGGCCGGGCTGTGCCTGGAGGCCGGGCGGAACGTGCTGTGCGAGAAGCCGTTCACCCTCAACGCGCGCGAGGCGGCGGAACTGGTCGGCCTGGCGCGCGACGGGGGGCGCTTCCTGATGGAGGCCATGTGGATGTACTGCCATCCCATGGTGCGGCGGCTGAAGGCACTGATCGACGACGGCGCGATCGGTGAAGTGCGTACGGTGCAGGCCGACTTCGGACTGGCGGGAGACTTCCCGGCGTCGCACCGGCTGCGGGACCCGGCGCTGGGCGGCGGTGCGCTGCTGGACCTCGGCGTGTATCCGGTGTCGTTCACGCAGCTGCTGCTCGGGGAGCCGTCGGACGTCGTGGCGAAGGCCACGCTCTCGGAGGAGAGGGTCGACCTCCAGACGGGCGCGCTGCTCTCCTGGGAGAACGGGGCCATCGCGTCGGTGCACTGCTCCATCGTCGGCGGTACGTCGACGTCCGCGTCGGTCACCGGTTCCGCGGGCCGGATCGACATCCCGTACGGCTTCTTCTTCCCGGACCGGTTCGTACTGCACCGGGACGGCAAGGACGCCGAGGAGTTCGTCGCCGACCCGGCGGACGGGGCCCGCAACAGCCTCAAGCACGAGGCGGCCGAGGCGATGCGCGCCCTGCGGGCGGGTGAGACCGAGTCCCCGCTCGTCCCGCTGGACGGCACGCTCGCGGTGATGCGGACGCTCGACGCGATCCGGGAGCGCATCGGGGTCCGCTACCCGGGGGAAACCCGCTGAGCGATCCGGGCGCCAGCGAGCCGGCACGCCGTCTCAGGTGACCGTCGGCTCCACAGACTTCACAGGCTTCACAAGCGGAATTCAACAGTCCGCAGCATCGCGGCCGGTGGCGGACATATGCTCAACTCTCCTGCACCAAAGCTTCACATATGAAGTGGGCAGCTTCCGCGGACTCCGCAGGCCACATCCAGGGGGAGGAGGCGGCAGTCGTTCCACCGCACCGGCAGGGGGGCGGTCCCGCGGGACCGCGGGGTACGCGCCGGCAGGTGGGACGACTGCCGCGTCAAGCCATGGCGTCGGGCCGGATCGGCGTGTCACGCCTGTCCGGTCGCGAAGTGGCTGATCCTGCCGTCGCCGTCGACGGTGAAACTCCAGCGGGTCCGCATCTCGCCCCAAACGTCGTTCCGGTAGCGGACGACGAGGGCACGGCCGCCGTCGGACTCCCGGTCGACGTCCATGTGACCGTGGGAGGAGAAGATCTCCCGGTCGGTCCAGTCCGTGAGGTCCCGCTCGGAGCCGTCGTCCGTCATGGTCGCGCCGGGCGCGAGAAGGGCCATGAAGCCCTCGCGGTCGTGGTTGTTGACGGCGCCGACGAAGGCGCGGACGGTGGGGTCGCTGAGGCGGGTGGTCTGAATCGTCATGTCCGCAGCGTCCTCCCGGCCACCGCACGGCGCCAGCCGCGCCACCCGAACGGCGGACGGCCGCAGGCCGGGCCGGACTCCGGGGTGCGACGGTGGTCACGCCAAGCGACTGCTCCGGGAGACGACGTGACCTGTTACGACCGAGGTGATCTGGGCCTGCTGCTGCTCCGGCTGGGGGCGGGCGGGGCACTGGCGGCACACGGCGCGCAGAAACTGTTCGGGTGGTTCGGCGGGGGCGGGATCGAGGGCACCGGCCAGTTCATGGAGACCATCGGCTACGCACCGGGCAGGGCCAGCGCCACGGCGGCGGGCCTCGCGGAGGCGGGCGGCGGCGCGCTCCTCGCGCTCGGCCTCGCCACACCGGCGGCGGGTGCGGCGGCGGCCGGTGCGATGGCGGGCGCGGCCGCCGTGCACGCGCCCAACGGCTTCTTCAACCAGGAGGGCGGCTACGAGCACGCCGCGACCCTCGGTCTGACGGCGGCCGGCCTCGCCGTCGCCGGGCCCGGCCGCCTCTCGCTGGACCACGCCCTCGGCCACACGGTCAACCGGGGCTGGATGGTCCCGGTGGCCTTCGCGGCGACCGCGGCGGCCACGGCGGTGGTCGTGGGGGCGCGCAGCCGGCGCCTGCGCAAGGCACGGGAGGGTGAGCAGGAGGCTCTGTTCGACTGACGGCCGACGTGCCCACGGCGGTCGGACGCCGCCCGGAAGGCCGGGGGCCGGACGTGGTCGGCGCCCTGTGCCAGGGTCTGCGGTATGAGCGATCCCAGCCCGATGCCCAGCCCGAGCCCGAGCCCGATGCCGATGCCGATGCCGAGTCCGCCCGCGCCCCTCTCCCCTGCCCCGTCTTCCTCGTCGTCCTCGTCGTCCTCGTCGTCCGGCGGTCTCTGGGATTCCGTCGACGGACTGCACGCCTGGCTGGACGCCCACGGTGCGGTCGACGGCCGGGAAGCCCTGCTGCTGCGCGTCCTGAAGCTGTCCGAGGAGGTCGGCGAGGTCGCCCAGGCGGTGATCGGCGCGACCGGCCAGAACCCGCGCAAGGGCACCACGCACTCCTGGGACGACGTGGGTTCGGAGTTGTGCGATGTCGCTCTCACGGCGCTCGTCGCCCTGCGCTCCCTCACTCCCGACGCCGGTGAGGTCTTCACGCGGCACGTGGCGAAGGTCGCCGCGCGCTCGCTCGGCGGGGACGCCCGTGACGCTGGTCAGGAGCGCCGGACGGCGTCGCCCTCCAGGTAGTGGAGGACCGCGGCGACCCTGCGGTCGGTGCGGTCGGTGGGGGCCAGGTCCAGCTTGGCGAAGATGCTGCGGATGTGCTTGTGGACGGCGCCGTCGGAGACGACGAGGCGTTCGGCTATGGCGGCGTTGCCGAGACCTTCGGCCATGAGGGCCAGGACCTCGCGTTCGCGGGGGGTGAGCCGTCGCAGCCGCTCGTCGGGGCGGCTGCGGGCGAGGAGTTGGGCGACCACCTCGGGATCGATGGCGGTGCCGCCCTCCGCCACCCGGTGCAGGGCGCCGAGGAACTCCTCGACCCGGCCGACCCGTTCCTTCAGCAGATAGCCGAGCCGGGCGCTGCCCCGGACCAGGAGACTGGTGGCGAAGGCCTGCTCGACGTAGGCGGACAGGACCAGGACGGCCAGGTCCGGGCGGCGCCGCCGGGCCTCCACGGCGGCGACGATGCCCTCGTCGGTGTGGGTGGGCGGCATACGGACGTCGACGATGGCGACGTCGGGCCGTTCGGCGTCCACGGCTTCGAGGAAGGCGTCGGGATCCCCCGCCGTGGCCACGACGTCCAGGGACTCCGCGCGCAGCAGCAGCGCGAGCCCTTCGCGCAGCAGGGCGTCGTCCTCGGCGATCACAATCCGCATGGCAGGGTCACTTCCAGGGTGGTGGGGCCGCCGGTGGGGCTGGCCAACTCCATGGTTCCGTCGTGTGCTTCGGTGCGCCGGCGGATGCCGGTGAGGCCGGACCCCCCGGTCTCCTCCGCGCCGCCGCGGCCGTCGTCGTGGATCGTCAGGCACAGCCGGTCGTCGCGGCGCCGGACGGTGACGGTGGCCCGGCTCGCGCCGCTGTGCTTGGCGATGTTGGTGAGGGCCTCGGCGACCACGAAGTACGCGGTCGCCTCCACCGACACGGCGCACCGGCCGGGCACGTCCGCGTCGATGTCGCAGGGGACGGGGCAGTCGGCGGCGAGCGCGGTGAGCGCGTCGGGCAGGCTGCGGTCGGCCAGGACCGGCGGGAGGATGCTGCGCACCACGGCGCGGAGTTCGGCGAGCGCCTGCTCGGCGGCGTCCTGGGCGCGGTCGAGGGCGGCGTCGGCATCGGCGGGGTCGCGGGTCAGGGCCCGGCGGGCGGCCCCGATCAGGACGGTGACGGCGACCAGCCGGTTCTGGGTGCCGTCGTGCAACGAGCGTTCAATGCGCCGGAGTTCGGTGGCGTGGGCGTCGAGGGCGGCGGCGCGGGTGGCGGTGAGTTCGGCGACCCGCAGGACGAGGTCGGTGTCGGCGTCGGGGCGGAGCAGCCGACGGCCGGGCCACGCCTGGAGCCGGGCGAGGGCGGGCATCCACAGCAGGATGACGGCGAGCCACCCGGCACCCATCAGCAGGACGAAGAGGGCGCCGGGCCAGTCGCGTACGGGCCACCAGCCCGCGGCGGCGGTGGCCGCGCTCTCCGGTACGAGCTGCCACCACAGCGGGAAGCCGATGTCGTGGGCCGCGTTCAGCGGCAGGGTCAGCCCGACCGCGCCGAGGAACATGCCGAGGGTGCCGTGCGCGGCCACCCAGTACGCCTCGCGCCGGACCGTGCGGTCGGTGACGGCGGCGCGCAGCCCGGACGGGAGCGGTGCCGGGCCGATGATCTCCGGGCCCCAGCGGGACAGCCGGGCCCGCTCCCGGTCGGCGACGGCGCGCACCGCGTGCAGCGCGGAGGGCAGCAGGAGCAGGCCCACCCCGACGAAGCAGGCGACGGCGGTGACGGCCAGCCAGAGCAGGACGACCAGGGCGAGGATGCCGGTGCCGAGTCCGCTGACCAGGTGTTCGAGGGCGTCCAGCGCGAAGCGGGCGCGGGCGGAGACGGGCGCGGGTGCCGACGCGGCGGAAGCGGATGCGGATTCCGGTGACGGCGTGGGGGCGGGTCTCGGGCGCGCCGGGGTGTCGGCCGTCCTCCTCGACGGGTCGTGCGTCCCCATCTGCACCGCCTGCCCTCGCCCCGCGCACACCTTCCGGAGCAGTGAGGATAGGGGGCGCGGGCGGTCCCGTGCGCGCCCATCCGTCGGTTGGACGCGGGGAGACCGCGTGCGGCGCGCGGGGACACCGTGCCGCCCGGCGGTACGGGACCGGCCCCGTCGCCGCGGCGACGGGGCCGGTTCACCGGTTCCGGCTCAGCCCGCTTTTCTCACTCGCGGATGCCGATGCCCCGGACCGGCGGGGTGCGCAGGAGCCGGCCGACGGGCAGCATCGTGGCGATCAGCGCGAGCGCGACGGTGCCGCCGACGATGCCGAGCCAGCCGGCGGCCGGGACGTACGGGATGCGCTGCCCGGCGACGGCGTTGACGACCGAGGTGAGGGTGACGGCGGCGATCGTCCCGCCGATGGCGAGCGCCACCCCGAGCAGGCCGGCCTGTTCGGCGTGGACCATCCGTTTGACCTGGCCGCGGGTGACGCCGACCAGGCGCAGCAGGGACAGTTCCCTGGTCCGGGCGAGGGCCGCCATGATCAGGGTGTTGGCGGCGGCGAGCACCGCGTAGCCGACCAGGACGGCGATGAGCAGCTTGTTGAGCCAGCCGCTGATGGCCAGGTCCCGGGCGAGTTCGCCGGTGAGGGTGTCGGTGCCGGCCACCGAGGCGGCCGGGTACCGGGCCGCGAGGTCGCTCAGGGCCTCGAGGGTGCCGGCGTCGGCGTTCGGGGCGGTGCGGACGAGGACCTGGTCGTCGAGTCCGGTGACGGTGTGTCCGGCGAGGGTGGCGGTGTGGAGGGTGACGTCGCCGAAGCCGAAGCCGCGTTCGTACAGTGCGACGACCTTCAGCGTGACGGGGGTGCCGTCGCCGAGCCACAGCCGGGCCCTGCCGCCGAGCTCCCAGCCGGCCGCGTCCGCCTGCGCGGTGGACACCGCGACGGTGCCCTCCGCCAGGCCGGTGAGACTGCCCGACCGTACCCGCAGGTCCAGGGTGCGGTCCGCGCCCCGCGGGTCGATGCCCTGCGCGACGACGATCTGGGACTCGAGGTCGCCCTTCACGACGACCGACGTACGGCGCACGCCCGTCGCGGCGGCCACGCCGGGGATGCGGCGGGCCTCTTCGGCGGCGGACCCGGGCAGGCCGGTGCGGGAGACGAGCGCGTGCTGGGCGAGTGTGCCGTCGCGGCTCTGCACGACGGTCTGGCGCCGGAGGTTGTCCTGGAGGAACCAGACGGAGCCGCCGAGGCCGACGGAGAGCACGAGCGCGGTCAGGACGGCGACCGTGCCCCGGGCGTTGGCGCGCAGGTTCGCGGCGGCGAGGTAGCCGCTGTCGCCCCACACGGCGTGGAGCACGGGGCCGAGGAACCGGGCCGCGGCCTGGTTGATCCAGGGAGCCAGCAGGGCGGTCGCCAGGACGAACGTGTAGAGCATGCCGACCGCGGCGCCGAGGGCGGTCTGGCCGTCGGTGGCGCCGGTGAGGCCGATCAGGGACACGGCCCCGGCGAGGAACACCAGGCCGGTCACCCTCCGTGCCCTGCTGCCGAGGCCGGGTTCGACGGCGGCCTCGCCGAGCGCTTCGGTGGGCCGGATGCGGGTGGTGCGCAGCGCGGCGATCCAGGCGGACGTCAGTGCCAGGGCGGCGACGGCGACGGTGACCGCCGCGCCGGACAGCAGGCCGCCCTGCACGGTGAAGCTGTCGGGGGCGAACCCGCGGGCGACGAGTTCGTCGCGGATCCGACCGGTGGCGACGAGTCCGAGGGGAACGCCGGCCAGTGCGGCGAACAGCGCGAGCAGGCCGACCTCGGCGAGGATCATCCGCCGCACCTGGCCGGGGGTCGCGGCGACGGCGCGGAGCAGGGCGAGGTCGCGGCGGCGGTGCCGCACGGAGAGGCCGACGGTGCCGGCGACGACGAAGACGATGATCATCGCGGCGTAGCCGCCGAAGGCGCCGCCGGCCTGCAGGACGAAGTCCCGGGCGGTCCTGGCCTCGGGCTCTTCGGCCAGGCCCCGGTCGCCGCCCGTGTAGACCGCCGCCTCCGCCTCGTCGGTCACCTCGCGGATCCCGGCGAGGAGGGCGTCACGGTCGGCGTCCGGTGCGGCGAGGACGCCGATGGCGTCGAAGCGCCCCCGGTGTGGGTCGAGCCGGGCGGCGTGCGCGTCGGTGAAGAAGAGCGCCGCGCCGCCGGAGGCGCCGGCGCCCGGCGTGCCGTCGCCCGCCGCCTCGACGACTCCGCTGATCCGGTACGTACGGCTCGCTCCCCCGGTGACGATCTCCGTGGAGTCGCCGGGGCCGAGTCCGGTGCCGGCGAGGAGGCGGGCGTCGACGGCGATCTCCCCGTCGGAGCGGGGCGGGCCGCCCTCGACCGTCCGGTACGGGGCGAGGGCGGCGCTCGCCCAGCCGTGGCCGGTGGCCGGCACGTCCGGTGCGCTCGTGGCGGTGACGGCGAGGAAGCGGTCGCCGACGGCGCGTTCCACGCCGGGCACGGCGGCGAGCCTGCCGGCCAGCGCGGCGGGGACGCTGCCGCGTTCGGGCAGGGTGACGGTGGTGCGCTCGGTCTCTCCGAACAGTTCGGTGGACACGGTCAGGTCCCGGTCGGCGACGACGGCGACCGTCTTCGCGTACCGCTGCGACTGGCCCTGATAACGCCAGCCGGACTCCGCGAGCAGCGCGCACGCCATGAGCACGGCGACGCCGGCGGCGAGGGCGACGAACGTCGCCGTGAAACTTCCTTTGCGGTGGCGCAGCATCTGCGCGGCCAGAGTGAGCACGGTTCAGCCCTCCCCGCGCACGGCGGGCTGCGCGGCGGCCCGCGCGAAGGACTGCGCGGCGGGCCGTGTGGCGGGTTGCGCGGCGAACGGTGCGACGGGCTGCCGGCTGCCGAGGTGTGCGAGGTGCTCGGCGATCCGCTCGGCGCCGGGCTGGGGCATGTCCTGCACGATCCGCCCGTCGGCGAGGACCACGACCCGGTCCGCGTAGGACGCGGCGACCGGGTCGTGGGTCACCATGACGACGGTCTGTCCGGCCTGGTCGACCACCGACCGCAGCAGCGACAGGACTTCGGCCGCGGTGCGGGTGTCGAGGGCGCCGGTGGGCTCGTCGCAGAAGATCACCTCGGGGCGGGTGACCAGCGCCCGCGCGATCGCGACCCGCTGCTGCTGGCCGCCGGACAGCTGCGCGGGCCGGTGCCGCAGCCGGTCGCCCAGTCCGACCCGGTCGACGACCTCGACGACCCACGCCGGGTCCGGACGCTGCCCGGACAGTCGCGAGGGCAGCAGGATGTTCTGCTCCACGTTCAGGGCGCCGACCAGGTTGAACACCTGGAACACGAAGCCGACCCGGCTGCGGCGCAGTTCGGTCAGCCGCTTCTCCGGCATCGACGCCAGGTCGGTGGACCCGATCCGTACCGTCCCCGCGTCGGGCCGGTCCAGGCCCGCCGCACAGTGCAGCAGCGTGCTCTTCCCGGAGCCCGACGGCCCCATCACCGCGGTCGCCGTGCCCCGTGCGAAGCGGACGTCCACGTCGTCCAACGCCACCACCGGCTGATCACCGCCGTACGTCTTCCGTACGTGTTCGAGGCTGACGGCGACGTCGGCCGAGGTCACTGACATGGTGAAACGCCTTCCGGGCGGGGCGCGAAGCGGGAACAACACGACGCTAGAACTCCCGGCCCGGCCGTCCCATCCCGCCAGTGCCCCGGTCCGGGGTAGCGCGGGCACTACCACCGGGCGGGACACCGGACGCGGGCTGCGGAGGTGAGGACTGCGGGGGTGGGAACTGCGGGGTGGGGATCAGACGCCCAGGCGGCGGGTCAGACGAACGCGGCCTGGTCGACGACGTCATCGACCCGGCGGAGACCCGCACGGTCCTCGTCCGCTCCCTCGCCATGCCCCGCACCGAGAACACCCCTCTCCCGGAACGCACACACGGCAACCCCCCGATGTGACCGCCCGGCGGACGGCACCGCGGGACGCGCCGGGGCCCGGGAGCGGCATCCCGCTCCCGGGCCCCACGAGGTGTCAGCGGGTTTCGCCCGGGGCCCGTTCGCGCGCGTGCGAACAGGCCCCACGCCGTTGTGCTCCGCCGGGGCGGGTGGTGGTCACTTGAGGTACACGAGACCGTCGGTGGTGACGGTCGGCCGGCCGCTGGTGCCGACGACGACGATCTTGACGGTGTGCTTGGCGCTCGTGCTCCAGGTCTTGGTCCAGAGGGCGTCACGGTATTTGGTGGCGGAGGACTTCAGGTCCACGGTGGTGAGCTTCTTGCCGTCGACGTAGATGTGCGCCTGGCCGGAGGTGGCGGCGCGGGAGGCGACCCAGGCGACGGAACGGCCGGTGAAGGTCCAGCTCAGAGAGGCGTTCTTGGCGGAGCTGGTGTACGACTTGCCGCCGAGGTAACTGGCGGACGACTTGGCCGTCCACTTCCCGGACTTCGTGGCGGAGGTCTCCTGGAGGACGACCGGGGTGCCGGTGACCGAGGCGGTGGCGGTGTTGCCGGCCCGGTCGTACGCCTTCAGCGACCACTTGGTGGCCGTGGCGGACTTGGCGGCGTGCTGGGCGCTGGTGATGGTGGGTCCGTAGGTCTTCGCGGTCGGGGCGGTGAGCCGGACCTCCTTCAGCGCGGCAGCGTCGGTGGCCTTCCACTTCAGGGTGAGGGGGACGGCGGTGGTGTTGACGGTGCCGGTGCGCAGGGCCAGATTCGGCTTGGTGGTGAAGGCGGGGGCGGTGGTCTCGGCGACGACGGTCGCGGCGGCCGTCGTGGTGGTCCTGCCGGACTGGTGGACGGCGCGGACGGCCACCTTGTGGGTGCCGGCGGTCAGGGTGGCCTTGGCGGAGGTGGCGGTGCCGGCCGTGGTGGCGGCCACCTTGCCGTCCACCAGCAGTTCGTACTTCGCGAGGAGGGCGGCCGGGGTGGTGGCCGCCCAGTTCACGGTCACCGAGCTCTTGGTGTAGGTCGTCGAGCCGACCGTCCCGGCGCCGGTGACCGACTTCAGGGTGAGGCCGGAGACCGGTCCGCCGGCCCAGGCCCGGACGGTGGCGAGCTTGTTGTAGAAGGCGTCGCCGGGGCACTGGGTGTTGTAGCCGTCGCGGTGGCCGTGGATCGCGGGCAGGGACATCTGGGCGCCCTTGGCCCAGGTCTTCCCGAAGTAGTTGCGTCCGCTGTCGCCCGCGGTGAGGGTGGCGGTGCCGGCGGGGTCGACACCGTACTGGCCGAGCTTCCAGGCGGCGATGCGGGCGACGGAGGTCATGGCCGCCGCGGAGGGCGCGGTGGACGTGTAGGTGCCCAGGACGGAGATTCCGGTGGTCTCGGCGTTGAAGCCGTAGGCGTGGGCGCCCATCACCGGCCGGTCCGTCCCGCCCTTGCGGCCCTCGTAGACCGTGCCGCACTTGTCGACCAGGAAGTTGTAGCCCAGGTCTTTCCAGCCGAGCTGCTTGACGTGGTACGCGTAGATGCCGCGGACCACGGCCGGGCCCTGAGCGCAGGTGTAGTCGTTGGACTCGGCGGTGTGGTGCACCACGACCGCCTTGACCTGGCCGCCGGGCAGATAGCCGGGTTCCTCCGGGCTGATCGATTCGTCCGCGCCCCAGGCGGCACGGGTGGTGATGGGCGGGCTCGGCGCGGTGGACGGCGGTGCGGGCGGCACGCTCACCGAGGGGCTGGGCGAGGCGGTGGGCGAGGAGGAGGCGGACGGCTCGGACGGCGAGGGTTCCGGTTCCGACGGGGCGGAGGAGGACGGGTCGGAGGCGGACGGTTCGGGCACCACCGGCTCGGAGCTGTCGGAGGCAGGGGGCTCGGAGACGGTCGTGTCCGGCTGCGGATCGGCACCCGGGTCCGTGCCCGGTTCCGGCTCGGAGACCGAGGGCTCGGGCGTCTCGCTCTCGTCCTCGTCCTCGTCGAGCGAGTACGCCGCCGGGTCCAGCGCCGTGACCTCCCCGCTGCCGGGGTCGACCAGGTCCAGCCGCAGGCCCTTCGGCAGCCGCGTGGTGCCCTCGCCGTCGACGCGCACCTCGACGCCGTCGGACGGGCCCGTCCAGGCCGGCTCGGTTCCACCGCGCAGCGCGCCGCTCTCCCCCTGACCGCTGTCGCCGTCCAGCCTCAGCCACGACGACCAGGTCTGCGTACCGGCCTGCCGGGTGCGGACCTCGACCGTGCCGGCGACGCGGGCGGACGGGGCGGACCAGGTCACGCCGAGCATGCTGAACGGTCCGGTGTCCCGCTTGCCCAGCGACGCGGAGGTACCGTCCCCGGACACGCGCAGCGCGCTCGTCTCGGCCTTGCTGGTCACGGGCCCCGGCGCGCCCGCCGAGGAATCGCCGGCGGTCTGCTGGCCCGTCATGCTCTGCAGGACGAGTGCCCCGGACAGTCCGGCCGCGACGACAGCGGCCGTCTTCCAGAAGTGACGTGGAGTGCGCATGACAGTCGCAGAGTCCTTCTTCATCAGGGTGGAGCCGAGCGGAGGCCGACCATCCGAATGAGGTGGCCGCACGGGAGACGTGCATGACGGAGAAAAAGTTGTACGACCGGATGAACACACGAAGCAGGAAGATCGAAAACCGGCCACGCGCTGATCACGCGGGCCCTTCCACCACCGGAGGGCGCGGAACCGGTCGCCCCGGCCGCCCGCGCCCTCCGTCACCATCGATCCACGGAGAACACGGCGCCATGCAGCACAAAGTCCTTTCCCCAGCCGGACAACGGATGCCGGTCCTCCGGGCAGTGGCCGTCTCACTCGACTTCGTCGTCACCTGCGTGACCGCCCTGGCCCTGGCCGGCATCGGTCTGCTGATGCCGGCGTTCACCGAGGACTACGACGCCGGTCTCACCCCCTCGGCCCCCGGCTTCCTGGCAGCAGCGGTGATCCTGCTCGGCTCCCTGGCCTCGAGCGTCACCGTGCTGCGCAGCCGCAAGGACGGCGCACGGCGAGCAGGCCTGCTGCCGGCAGTGTCGCGACTGGGCCTCATCACCCTCACCGCGATCGCGTGCGTCGTGTACGGCGCGTTCACCGTGTAGCCGGCCCGAGTCCTTCCACCGAACCGCTCGCCGGGAGCACGGAGTCGGGCGTGGTCGCTCCCCTCAGTGTTCCTTCAGGCCGCGGTCCTCGAGTTCGTCCGCGCACTCCTCCGGCACCGCCACGGTTCTGACCGTCGCGTTCGGGCGCCCGGGGGCCGCGGCCGGGTCGGGCGCCTCCCGCCGCTCACGCTCGGCCTCGGCGCGGGCCTGTTCGACGCGGTCGGCGATCTCCTGGCAGTCGACGGCGTACGTGCCGGCCGGTGTCGCCTTCCCGGCGGGAGACTCCGGTGCGTCCGTGGACGGCTCGGCGTCGAGGGCGAGGGTGGCGGCGAGACCGGTCAGGCACAGCACGGCCCATCCCGCGACGATCCGGCGGCGGGCGTTCACGCGATGCCGTTCCCTCTGATCCGCACGAAGCCCGAAGTCATGCGGTGAGCATACGTACCTTGGATGATCAAGCTGCCGCCCCCTCCGCTCCCGGCAGCCGCCCGAGCCATGGACAACCGTGGCCCCGGTCCCCGGACGTGACGGAGCCCGGGAGTCGTATCCAGCTCCCGGGCCCCTGGGGATGCCACCTCATTGCGCACGCCGGCGCGTTTAAGAGGGAGGATCAGTCATCAGGCCGTCGTGTTCTTCCTTTGAACTACCGCACCAGGCAGAGGTGCAGGCGAGAATTGAACTCGCATCCGACGGCAATCGTCCTTCCCCGGTCGTTCCGGCGATCGGCAGCGATGCTGAGACTGGAGCGAGAGTCTGAGATTGATACGGCCTTCACGTGCGGAACGCCGTTTCTTCAGGCTGAACGTCAGTTTCAGCTTGCGCTCGTCACGCGAACCGGTCCTCAAGTCCGGCCCGCGCTGTCGCGCACCCCCGCGCTCGCACGCGGGGGCGATCATGGAGGCTACCGGTCCGGCGTCAGCCGAACAGGTAGCCGAACACCGCGTCGCCGGCCCGCCGGTCGGTGATCTCGGTGGCGTTGGCCTCCTCGCGGGCGAACTTGACCGCCTGCTGGAGCTTCTCCACCCGCTCCACCAGCTCGTTCACCCGCCGCGCGGGAAGCGCGCCGGAGAACTTCACGGTCGTCCAGTACCCGATGGGCACGTCCTCGTAGTACACCTCGACCTGTGCCGGGTGCTTCTCGGTCGCCTCGGCCTTGACGTGGTTGCGGGGGACCTTCTTCGTGCGGATCGTGCGGACCGGGTCCGTCTTCCACCAGTCCGTGGACGGGTCGTGGGACCAGGACTCGGCGGCGTCGAGGGTCGGCAGCTTCCGGACGAAGGCGTGCAGGTCGGTGAGCTGCTTCTCCAGGAGGAGCAGGTAGCTGACCGGGACATCGGCGAGGACGGTCCGTCCCTCGACGGCGACGTCCGCGCGGGCCGTGCAGTTCGCCCAGTCCTTGGTCGCCGTCACGTCGAACAGCCGGGTCAGCGAGGCCGCCATCTCGCGCAGCACGTCCTCGCCCTGCACCTGCACCCGCGTGGACTCGGGCGGCAACTGCTCGCCCTCCTCGTCCTTCGGCTGGTACGTGCGCGAGATACCGGCGAGCAGCGCGGGCTTCTGCACCTTCTGGTGCGCCCCGTTGACGTCCTGGACGGCCTTGCTCTTGACGCCCTTTTCGACGGCGATGATCTGGTTCAGCCTGGTCACTGGTCCCCCTTCGAACAGGAGGAACCTATCTCAACTCCCTTGATCGGTCATATGAATTACCGCTGGTCGGGTCGCCACGAGGGATGCACGCGACGGACAAGCGGGACCGGTGCAACCGGTACAGCCGGTGCCGTCGATGCGGCCGGGCAGGGTCGGCGGAGAGCCCGGGAGGAGGTCCACCGACCCTGCCGGGCTCACCGGTTCACCGGTTCACCGGACCGTCGGGGCCTTCCCCGTCCGCGGGGGCAGGAAGGGGTGACCGACGGCGGGCCCGGCGTCCACCCGATGCTCGGAGGCGGGCAGCGGGATCGTCGGTGCCGTGGGCGTCCACCCCGTGCCGTCGTCCAGGAGCGTGAGCGGGTGGCCGCTATGGCTGTCCGCCCACCCTCCGGCCCACTCGATCTCCTCCACGGTCACGACGCCGTAGAAGCCCGGGTCGCCCTCCGCCCAGGGCGCGTCCGGCGCCTCACCCTCGTCGACCGCCTTCTGCGCAAGCTCCCGTACGACGGGATCGGCGCGGCCGACGAGCGCTTCGGGGGGCAGTACCGGCGTCAGACCGGCGGCGGCGACCCGCTCCCGGAGCTGCGCCGCCGCCTGTTCCGGGGGCAGACCGGCCTCGGCGAGCAGGGCGGACAGGCTCTCCCGCACACCGTCGAGACCCGGACGCCGGAGCGGTTCGGCGACGATCACCCGACCCAGCAGCGGCTGAAAGGCCGGATCGACGCCTTCCCACATCGGGGGCACCGTCAACGGCATGTAGGGATACGGCGCCCGGCCCGTCAGCGCGAAGAAGAGAGTGGCGCCGAGGGCGTACACGTCGGCGGGCGCCTCGACGCGCTTGGTGTCCCGCAACTGCTCGACGGGCATGTAGCGGCACGTGCCCAGGCGGTCGCCGGTCCGGGTGAGTGCCTGACTGGACTGGCGCTCGGCCACGGCCGCCAGGCCGAAGTCCAGTACCACCGGCCCGTCCGGGCCGAGCACGACGTTGCTCGGTTTGAGGTCGCGGTGCAGCAGCCTCGTACCGTGAATGGCGGCCAACGCGTCCACGAGGGCCAGACCGAGCGCCGCGCACGGCCCGACGGGGAGGGGACCGGACTCCTTCACCATGGTGTGCAGCGACGGTCCGGCGATGTAGTCCATGGCGAACCACGGCTCTCCGGCCTCCGGGTCCGCCGCGCGCAGCGCCGGAACCCGGTCGCTGACCACTGCGCGGACGGCGTCGATCTCCCGCGCGAACCGCTCGCGGGCCTGCGACTGGTCCAGCAGGTTCGGCTGGATCATCTTGACCACGACGAGCCGCGACGGGTCGGCCGCCTCGTCACGGCCACGATCACGGTCGGGTTCGACCAGCCGGTAGGCCGCGACCATCTCGTCGGAGAGACCGTCCAGCGGGATCTCGCGCGCCAGATAGGCGACGCCCATGCCGCCCGCGCCGAGCCGGGCGAGCAGTTCGAACGGCCCCACCACACGCGGGTCCGCATTGGTGTCCAACGGCTTCATCGGCGCTCTCGTATCCCCACACTCTCGTCGCGGTCCTCCCCCGGCCACACTGCCGTCCCGCACTCTACGGTCTGTGGTCGGACGAACACGGAAGGCTTCAGCCGGTCGTCCGGGGCTTGAAGCGGCGGTGTTCCGAGAGCTGTTCGAACGTGCTGCCGTGAGGTCGCGGCACGCGGGACTCTCCGGCCGCGAGGGCAGCGCGCCCATGGCCGTCCCGGTACGCAGGTGGCCCGGCACCGGATCCACTGCCGCGGCCCGACCGGGGAGCCGTTGACGAGCGCCGTTCGAGGTGTTCCTCGTCGTTCGGACCGCGCTGTGACCCGCACTCCCTTCGGGTGACCGGTCCCAGGGCACGGGGCTGACGGGCGGGAACGGCCGGCGGGGCCCCCTCACGGGGTGTGGGTGACCTCCACGGACACGGTCAGCTCGCCCTCGTTGTCATGGAGGCAGCCTTCGTCGTCGTTGATGCGCAGTTCCACCACTCCGTCGCCGGCCGCCTGGAAGGTGACGGCGTCCCCGACGGCGAGGACCGGCGCGGCGTCCTTACCCGACAGGCGTGTCAGCAGGGTGCCGAACGGCGCCTCCGGGGCGACCTTGCAGTGCTCCGCGAACTCCAGCAGCCGGTCGTTCTCCGCGTCGTAGCCGGCGGGCCCCGTCATGGGCATCTGCGCACGGTCGACCGACCACTCGCCCTCCTGGAACCTCACGGTGACGCTGTCGCCCTCCCGGGCCACCGCCTTCTCCACCGACTGCCAGCCCACGTCGGACCCCACGGCCTGCACGACGGAGGTCACCACGGGCAGTTCCGTCCCCTTCTCCTGCTCCTGCTCCTGACCGTTCGCCCGGTCGTTCGCCTTTTCCTGCCCCTGCCCCTTCGCCTTCCCCTGGTCGTTCGCCTGCTCCTCCTGCCCCTGCTTCTCGCCCTGGAACGGCGGCGCGCCCACGAGGAACAGCCCGCCGCCCACCCCCACGGCGAGCACGGCGGCACCGGCGATCACCGGTACCAGCCACTTCCTGTGCCTCGGCCGGCTCGCGGGCACCGGCAGGGCGGGGTGGACCGCGGTGCCCCCGATTCCGCCTCCGGTTCCGCCCGCGGGCACGAGGAGGGTGTCCCCCGCCCGGACGGGCTGCCGGTGAAGGTCGGTGACGGTGACCGCGTCGTTCACGGAGCCGCCCGTGCCCGCGGACGCGCTCACGGTGCTCGTCGCCGGCCGGTACGTACGAGGATCGGCCGCGGGCAACGGATCGATGTCCGTCTCCCCCGCCGCGACCCGCCGCAGCGCGATCTCCACGTCCGCGGTGGTGGGCCGTTCACCCGGCCCCTTGCGCAGCAGGGCTTCGACGACGGGGCGGAGCGGGCCGAGCCGCTCCGGGAGGACGGCCTCGTCGTACACGACCGCGTGCAGGGTCGCGGGGTAGGCGGGCCGGCGGAAGGGGGACCGACCACCGCAGACCGTGACCAGGGTCGCGCCCAGCGACCACAGGTCGGACGCCGGTCCGGACTCCTGCGCCAACGCCCGCTCCGGTGCCATGTATTCGATGGAGCCGACGAGTTGACCGGTGGAGGTGAGGAACTCGCCGTCGTCCAGGGCGGCGATGCCGAAGTCGGTGAGCACGGCGCCGCCGTCCGGGCGGAGCAGCACGTTGGCCGGTTTGACGTCGCGGTGCAGTGTCCCGGCGTCGTGAACGGCCTTGAGCGCGCCGAGCAGTTGGAGGCCGATGGTGGCGGCGCGCTGCGGGGTGAGGGGTCCGGAGCGGGCCACGTGGTCGGCGAGCGAGGGGCCCTGTACGAGCTCCATGACGATCCAGAGCCGGTCCTCGTACTCGACCAGATCGTGCACCCCGATCACATGGGGGTGCGGCACCCGGGCGACGGCACGCGCCTCACGGACCGCACGGCGCATCCTTACCCGGTGGTCCTCGTCGCCGTCGGTGGCGATGTGCAGTTCCTTGGCGGCGACCTGACGGTCCAGCAGCTGGTCGTGGGCCCGCCAGACGGTGCCCATGCCGCCCCTGCCGAGGATGTCGTGCAGCAGATAACGGTCGGCGATCAGGCGTCCGGAGCCCTGGTCCGCCTGCCGATCAGGAATACCGGACAGCACCGGTCCCTCACGTCCCCTTCGCTCCTACGCCCAGCCCTTGACGACCGTCGCGTCCTCCATAGCGCCACAAACGGACAGGTCAGCGCCAGATCCGGGCAAAAAAGAGAGGCGATATAAACATCACCGACACCCTACTCGAATCCATTCCCCAACAACCCATAGAACCAAGGGCCTTGTGCTGGACAAACGCGGCACGGGTCCGAACCCGCCGGGTTCGGAGTGGACGATCACCACCACGTCCGCCGGCTGCCCCGGTGCGGCTGTCCGGAACGAGGATGGGCACGGCGCGGCAGCAGCGAGCCATGCCTCGATCACCACACCTCGCATCCCAGCACAACCCGTACTAGAATCTGTACAGAATCAAGCATCTATAGGGGTACGGTGACGGTATGGAGATCCCCGAGGTCATGACTGTCAGTGACGCGCGCGCGAGACTGTCACGGATCCTGACCGACCTGTCGGAGTCCGGCGCGGGCGCCGACCCGATCCTGATCGGCGCCCACCGCAAGCCCCAGGGCGTCCTTCTGTCCGTCGAGGCCTTCGAGGCGCTGAGCGGCCGAGCGGCACGGCGTGCGGCCGTCGCCTCGGCCACCGGCTCCATCGAGGCCGAGGGGCTGCACGCCTCCGAGGCCTCCGACCACGACACCGAGGCGTACATGAAGGGCGACCTCGACGCGGACACCCTCGTCGCCCGCGCGGTCGCCCGCCACCGACAGACTTCGCAGCGGCGGGCGGGGTGAACGATCCGTACGCCATGCCCAACGGTGTGCTGCGCAACAAGCTCGGCATCACCGACCCTCAACTGCTCGCGGCAGCGGAGGCGGACATCACCCGGGCGCGCCTCGTCATGCTCGCCGAGCGCCTTCTGCCCGGCGCGTACGACCTCGGCCATCTCCAGGCGTTCCATGCCGCGATCTTCGGCGATATCTATCCGTGGGCAGGCGAGTTACGCACCGTGAACATCGCCAAGCGCACGCCGTTCTGCCCGGCGAGAAACCTGGTGCTCTACGCCGGAGAGGTCTTCGGCCGTCTCGCCTCCGCCGGTCATCTGCGGGATCTCCCCCGGCAGGAATTCGTCATCCGGCTGGCCGAGCTGTACGGCGACATGAACGTCCTCCACCCGTTCCGCGAGGGCAATGGCCGTGCCCAGCGGGCATTCCTGGCCCAGCTCAGCGTCGACGCGGGATACGACCTGAACTGGTCGGGCATGGACCCTCAGCGCAACGAGGACGCCTCGGTGAAGAGCTTCCTCGGCGACAACAGCCTGTTGGAGCAGATACTCGACGAGCTCATCACCACCACGGGGTGACGCTCCCTTCGTCCGGACCCGACGCGTCGGGGGATTCAGTCCCGGCGGCGGGTACAGACGTCACCCGGTCGTTCCGGTGCACGGCCTCTCCGAGGCCACTGGCAGCCCGGGTCGTCGATGGCGTGCGGGAAAGGCCGGTGAGGAGCCAGCACATGGCGACGGGCGAGCTGATCGACGGCCGCTACGAACTGGCGGAGCTACTTGGCAGAGACTGCATGAGCGAGGTGTGCGCGGCAGACGAGTCGGGCTGTACGCCGGGTTCTGTCGCCCGGTCGCCTCGCGGCGGCCGGGGAGACGGCCATCCATCTAGGGCCGGCGTTGCCGCCGGCCTCGTGCGGTCTACCCGCGGACTCGGGCGGGCAGCCCTCGAACGTCCGCGCAGAAACACCGGGGTGTTTCCTTTTGACCTTGCTCCGGGTGGGGTTTACCTAGCCGTCTGAGTCGCCTCAGGCGCTGGTGGTCTCTTACACCACCGTTTCACCCTTACCGGGGGCCGAAGCCTCCGGCGGTCTGTTTTCTGTGGCACTGTCCCGCGGGTCACCCCGGGTGGCCGTTAGCCATCACCCTGCCCTGTGGAGCCCGGACGTTCCTCGGGGAGCTCCCCGTCAGGGGGTCTCCACGCGGCCGTCCGCCCGGCTCGTCTGCCGTGTCGACCATGGTACCGGGCGTGGGCGGGGCTTCGGTGCCGCGGCCGTCGCCAGGACGGAGCCGGTGAGGATCAGGGCGAAGGCGGCCAGGACCGTCGC
This sequence comes from Streptomyces sp. NPDC085927, assembly GCF_044540975.1. Taxonomy (NCBI): domain Bacteria; kingdom Bacillati; phylum Actinomycetota; class Actinomycetes; order Kitasatosporales; family Streptomycetaceae; genus Streptomyces; species Streptomyces sp. NPDC085927. The sequence goes on along the minus strand of NZ_JBITSN010000002.1, from coordinate 362,844 downwards.
GGTCAGGGACTCGCCGAGGAGGAGTACCCCGGCCGTCACGGCGACCGCCGGGTTGACGTACGTGATGACGCTCGCCCGGGTCGGCCCCACCTCCCTGATCAGCTCCAGGAAGGCGACGAACGCGATCGCCGTGCAGACGGCGCCCAGGCCGGCGAGGGCGGTCAGGGTGCCGGCCGAGGGCATCTCGGCCGGCCGCGTGAGCACGGCGGCCGGGGCGTAGACCAGTGCCGCCAGGGTCAGGCAGACCGCGGTGAGCTGGAGGGACGGGACCTGCTTCAGATGGCGGGCGGCGATCAGCGGGGCGATGGCGTAGCCCAGTACCGTCACCAGCACCTCGGCCAGGGAACGGGCGTTGCCGCCGGTCAGGTGCGGGACGGTGAGGACGGCCACGCCTCCCAGGCCGAGCCCCAGGCCGGCGAGGCGGCGGGCGCTGAGGCGCTCCGTGTCGCCGAAGAGCCTGGCGAGCGTCACGGCGACGATGGGGACGCCCGCGATCAGCAGGCCGGCGGTGGAGCTGGAGAGATGGCGTTCCGCGGAGGTCAGGGTGTACCAGGGGCCGATGATCTCGATGACCGCGAAGGCGAGCAGGGGGCGCCAGTGGGCGCGGACGGTCCCGGTGAGGCCTCCTTGCCGTAGGGCGAAGGGCAGCAGGAGCAGGGCGCCCAGGGCACAGCGGGTGAAGACGACCCCGGACGGGGACACCTCCTCCACCGCCACCTTGATCATCAGATAGGGGACGCCCCAGACGACTCCCATCAGGGAGAACAGGAACCAGCCGCGTGCAGTCATGCGGCGAGTCTCGGCCGGGTCAGCGTCCGGTGTCTTGAACGCTGTTGCGGTACGCCGCCGGGGTCACCCCGAGGACGCGGCGGAACCAACGGGTCAGATGGGCCTGGTCCGCGAAGCCCACGAGTCCGGCCACTTCGGCGGGACGCAGCCCGGCCTCCAGCAGGCCACGGGCCCTGGTGACCCGGTACTGGGCCAGCCAGGCGTAGGGCGGTATCCCCATCGTCGTACGGAAGGCGCGCAGGAGCTGGTAGCGGGACAGGCCCAGGTCGGTGGCGAGGGAGGCGAGGGAGGGCGGGGCGAGCAGTTCGTCGGCGAGGCGGTCGCGGACGGCCAGGGCGATGCGCCCGGCACCGGGGACCGCGCCGGCGTCCGCGCGGGCGGTGGAGTGGCGGTGCGCGAGGGCGGTGAGCAGCCAGGGCAGGCGGGACTCCGCCTCCAGGGGGTCGGGGCAGGCGGTGACCTCGGTGTGCGCGCGGCGCAGGGCGCCGGCCAGCTCGGGGTCGTCGAGGACCGGCTCACGGAAGTGCGGGAGGCCGGTGCCGTGGGTGCCGTCGGTGAGCAGGGCGGGGGCGGCGTAGAGGGCGCGGTAGGAGTAGCCGTCGGAGGCGGCCGGGCCTCCGGTGTGCATCTCGCCGGGTTCGAGGACGACGATGGTGCCGGGTCCGGAGACGATGCGCCCGCCGCGGTACGCGATGGCCTCCAGGCCGCCGACGGTCACGCCGACCGTGAACTCGTCGTGGGCGTGCGGGGCGTATTCGTGCCGGTCGAAGCGCGCGGTGAGCAGGTCGACCGGCGGCCCGCAGCGCCCGAGCCGCGCCCTGGTCCAGCTGGCCTGTTCCCGTACGTTCGTCACCTCGCACCCCCTCCCGATCCCAGGGGATCAAGGGGATCAGAGGAAGTCGGCGGTGTCCAGGTCGAAATCGAAGGGTGCGGGGAGGGACAGGGGCTTGCCGAGGGGGCGGGTGCACTGCTCGCGGTAGTCGTCCCGTTCCGGGGTGCTGAACAGCGTGATCGAGGAGGCCTCACGGTCGACCAGGAGGTAGAGAGGGATGCCGCCTCGGGCGTAGCAGCGGCGTTTGGCTTCTCGGTCGGCCTGGGGTCTGGTGGACGTCACCTCAAGGACCAAGGCGACGCCTTCGCAGGGCATCCAGGGGTCGGCGCCACGGTAGAGCCGCAGTCGTGTCGGGGCGAAGGTGCCGTCCGGGATCGCGTGGTTCTTCGGGCAGGAGCCTCCGCTCTTCAACTTCAGGCCCTTGTTCCCTGAGAACTGCATGTCCGTTTGGGATCCTCTGATCACCTGCGTCACGATCAGCCCGATGTAATCCTCGTGATCCCCGTCCGGTGGCGGTGTCACAACGATCTCCCCCTCGATCAGCTCCGCCCGGAAACCTTCCGGGGTGTCCAGGGCGAGAAAACCCTCCAGCAGGACGTCTTCCTGCGTGAGCGGCTCGTGGGCCATGGCAGTCATGTCACGCCCCTCCTTCTGTCGCCCGTCAGACTGGGACATCGGCTGATCACCTGTCCGTGATATCGGGAATCGTCCACTCGATCGTGGCACAGGATCACGGCCCTCGTCAGATGCCACGACCACTCGCTTGACCCTGCCGCAACGTCAACGTCTCTACCGGGGGCATGTGGATCGGAGAACTCGCCGCGGCCGTCGGTGTCACCACCCGGACCGTGCGGCACCACCGCCACCTGGGGCTGCTGCCGGAGCCGGAGCGGCGGGCCGACGGGTACCGGGACTGCACGCCGTCGGGTCGGCGCGGATCAGGCGGCTGACCGAGCCGGGGCTCGGGCCGGCGCGGCTCCGGGTACCGATCCACCGGGTGGACCGACCGCTGCGAGCCGCCCGCCTTGCCCGTGGCCCCCGGGTGCGCTGTCCGAGGCCGGCCCGGAAGCGGCATTTCGCACACGCGGCCCGGAGCGGGACGTGCGCGGCCCGGCAACGGTACCTAGGGTGGGGGGTGCGGGAGTGCAGGCCTGTGACACGGCCTGGAACGAGTGACGAAGTAGGAAGAAGGAAGACGCGCGACGCAGTGCCCGGTCCGCTGCCGGCCCGGCCGCGACGAACGGCGACCGGCGACCGGCGCGGACCGCGCACGCCGTCGGGCGTTGGGGATGGACCAAAGGCGGTTCTGAACCATGAGGGATGCACATCGGCTCGAGCCCGTCTCGGCGAACCTGGGCAGCGGCACCGTGCTCGCGGCGTGGGAACGGTTCGTGCAGGGCGAGGATCAGGTCCCTGGTGTCCGGCCCCTGGTGGCGATCTCCTGGCATCGCAGCCGGGAGCAGTACCGGGTCGATCCTCACCTCACAGAGGCTCCGGTGGCCGTCGCGGCGCCCGACCGTACGCCCGAGCACGATGTCGTATTCGCCGAGCTGGGTTTTCGTGCCGCCTCCGTGGCACATGAGGTGGGCAACCTCGGTGGCGTCGTCACCGTCGCCGATGCCACTGGCCGGATTCTGGCCGAGTGGGGTGACCAAGCCACGCTCGCCAGAGCCGGCGACTCCCATCTGGCACCCTGGTTCTGCTGGTCCGAGTGTGCGGTCGGCACGAACGGCATGGGCACGGCGCTCGAGGCGCACGGCCCGGTACCGATCAGGGGTGCGGAGCACTGGTGCCAGGCGTTCCACAACTGGGTCTGCGCGGGCATCGCGGTGCGTGACGTGGTGACCAGGGAACCGATCGCGGTCCTGAACATCTGCTGCTGGCGCAGCCTGCTTCCCGCGGCCGCGGAAAGCTGGCTGGCGAACGCGGTCGCCATGACCCAGCACCCGCTGAAGAGGCGCGCCCGGGACAACGGCGCCGAGTTGGTCGCGGCCTACACCCGGGCCAGGACACGCTCCGGTGCGGCGCTCGCCGCGGTGGACGCCGGGGGCAAGGTGGTGATAGCCGACGACATGGCAAGCATGCTCCTGGGCGTCCCGGCATCAACCCCGGCGGTCGACCCCACGCTGCGATGGAACGCCGGGCTGCCGGAATTGATCGCAGCCGCCCGGTATGCCGCTGGGCAGGCAGCCCACAATCCTGACTGGGTCGGCTCGACGCAGATCTTCGCCCCGCTCGCCGATGAGCCGACATCGATCAGCATCCGCCCCGTCTTCTCGTCCGGACACCTGATCGGGAACCTGGTCTCGTTCGGTGCCTCCGACGGGGCGCAGTTGCCCCGGGCGGAGGGGCCCGCGCACCCCCGGGTGCTGCCCCGCCGACTGGTCGCGGTGCGCGACAACCGGATGGTGCTGCTGCGGCTGCCGGAAGTCTCCTTCGCTGAATCGCAGGGAAACGACGTGTGGCTCTCCACCGATCAGGGGCGGTTGCGAGCCGCTTCTCCGAGCCTGGACAAGCTCGACGGTGAGCTGGCGGATGTCGGCTTCCTGCGGGTGCACCGCCGGTATGTGGTCAACCTCAGCCGCATCCGGGAGATCGAGCGCGGCCCCAAGGGCGAGCTGTCTCTGGTCATGGATGACCGGACGAACGAGCTGGTGCCCGTTTCCCGGCGAAACGCGCCGGCCGTGCGTCGCGCGCTGGATCTCTGAGTTTCCCGGAAGGAAATCGCCGTGTCTGACAGTCCGGACGCCGTTGCCGGCGAGACGAACGCGGGGAGTGCGGGCGGCCTCGGCCTCTCTGTCCCGGCCGGGGCCCCGGCCGGGCACCGCGGTCACCCGGTCGGGGGCGCGAGCAACCGCGACTGGTGGCCGAACCAGCTCGACCTGAGGATCCTCCGGAAACACCCCGCCATGGCCGACCCCATGGGCGAGGACTTCGACTACGCCGCGGAGTTCCGGACGCTCGATCTCGACGCCCTGGCGCGGGACGTCGACGAGGTGCTCACGACGTCGCAGGAGTGGTGGCCGGCCGACTTCGGCCATTACGGGCCGCTCGTGATCCGGTTGGTGTGGCATTGCGCCGGGACGTACCGCATCGACGACGGCCGCGGTGGCGCGGGCGCCGGCATGCAGCGTTTCGCGCCGCTGAACAGCTGGCCGGACAATCGCAACCTCGACAAGGCGCGCCGGCTGCTCTGGCCGGTGAAGAAGAAGTACGGCCGCAAGGTTTCCTGGGCCGACCTGATGGTCTTCGCGGGCAACCGCGCCCTGGAGACGATGGGCTTCACGACCTTCGGCTTCGCCGGCGGCCGGGCGGACGTCTGGGAGCCCGACGAGGACGTGTACTGGGGTCCCGAGCGCGCCTGGCTCGGCGACGAACGCCACGGCGGCGTCCGGAAGCTGGAGAGCCCTCTGGCCGCCTCTCAGATGGGCCTCATCTACGTCAACCCGGAGGGACCGAACACCGTTCCGGACCCGCTCACCGCGGCCCGGGACATCCGCGAGACGCACCGGCGCATGGGGATGAACGACGAGGAGACCGTCGCGCTGATCGCGGGCGGCCACACGTTCGGCAAGACCCACGGCGCGGCCGACCCGGACGCCCACCTCGGCCCCGAACCCGAGGGCGCCCCCCTCGAGGAGCAGGGCCTGGGCTGGAAGAGCGGCTACGGCACCGGAAAGGGCGCGGACGCCATCTCCAGCGGGCTCGAGGGTACGTGGACACCCACCCCGACGAGATGGGACAACAGTTTCTTCGAGACGCTGTTCGGCTATGAGTGGGACCTGGAGCTGAGCCCCGCCGGTCTGTGGCAGTGGATCCCGAGAGAGGGCGGCGGAGCCGGTACCGTGCCGGACGCCCACGACCCCTCGACGACACACGCCCCGACGATCCTGACGACGGACCTCGCGCTGCGGCTGGACCCGGTCTACGAGCCGATCTCGCGGCGCTTCCTGGAGAACCCGGACCGGCTCGCGGATGCGTTCGCCCGGGCCTGGTTCAAGCTGACGCACCTCGACATGGGTCCGAGCCGGCGCTACCTCGGACCGCTGGTCCCCCGGGAGACACTGCGCTGGCAGGACCCGGTCCCCGCCGTGGACCACGAGCTCGTCGGGGCGGCGGAGATCGCCGCGCTCAAGAGCCGGATCCTCGCCTCCGGGCTGTCGGTCTCCCAGCTCGTCTCGACCGCGTGGGCGTCGGCCTCGACGTTCCGCATCAGCGACAAGCGCGGCGGGGCGAACGGCGCGCGCATCCGCCTCGAGCCGCAGCGGGGCTGGGAGGTCAACGACCCCGACACGCCGGCACAGGTGCTGCGCACCCTGGAGGGGATCCAGGAATCCTTCAACAGCTCCCAGACCTCCCGGACCGGGGACAAGAAGATCTCGCTGGCCGACCTCATCGTGCTCGGCGGAGCAGCCGCCGTCGAGCAGGCCGCCAGGACCGCCGGCCATGACGTCCAGGTCCCCTTCACCCCGGGACGTACGGACGCCACGCAGGAGTGGACCGATGCGGAGTCCTTCGCCCCGCTCGAGCCGACCGCGGACGGGTTCCGCAACTACCGCGGCGAGGGCAACCGGCTGCCGTCGGAGCACCTGCTGGTCGACCGCGCGAACCTGCTGAACCTGAGCGCGCCCGAGATGACCGTCCTCGTGGGGGGCCTGCGGGTGCTGGGCGCCAACTACCGGCAGTCACCGCTGGGCGTCTTCACCTCGGCGCCCGGGTCGCTGACCAACGACTTCTTCGTGAATCTGCTCGACACGGGCACGGAATGGAAGCCGACATCCGCGGCCGCGGAAACCTTCGAGGGTCGCGACCGCGCCACCGGCGAGGTCAAGTGGACCGGTAGCCGCGTCGACCTCGTCTTCGGCTCGAACTCCGAACTGCGTGCCGTCGCGGAGGTCTACGCGAGCGACGACGCACGGGAGAAGTTCGTGCAGGACTTCGTCGCCGCGTGGGACAAGGTCATGAACCTCGATCGGTACGACCTCGCTCGACCCTCCGTCGGAGCCCGGATGCCGGGAGAGGCGTCGTGACCGGTCAGCCGGTGTTGATCGGCGACGATCGATCGGAGCGACTGCCGGCCCCGGCGCGACGCGGTGCAGCCCGGCTCCTCCCAACGGTGGCACATCCGGTACGAACGGTAGCCGGTCGCGGACGAACGGCATGAGCCGGTCCGAACCGGCGCTCACCCTTGTTGCGGTGATCCGCCCAGCGTAGCGTGCTTCTTGAATACCGATTCTTCGCCCTTTCCGGTGTGATTCATCTGAGATAGCGCACCCTTTGACTACCGATTACAGCTGGACAGCGGACGACGCAAAAGAAGCAATTTCGAGGTCAATTCGGAGAACATTTTTCCGGGCGGAGGTGGAACCGGTCGCGGCGTGCCGCCGTCAGCGCGGCAAATGCGAAGTGGACACAGAGATTCGGGACGAGGAGAGTGAAGCCCCGATGACGACCGCGCAGGAGCGAGTCGACCTGCTGAACAAGATCGGGTTGGCCGCACAGAACAAAGCAGCACTGGGTCAAGTGCTGGGAACCGGAAGCATTGGGCAGGCCACCGAGGGATCGGATGGCCGCATGCAGGCCACCATTCGCATCAACCCGGATGAGCTGATCTGGGATCCCTCTATTCTGGTCATGCCCCACGGAGGCGATATCGAGCTCGAGCTCGTCAATGACGACCTGAACACGCACTGCGCGCTCCTGCCGAGCAATGGCGACCGGAAGTTCATCTGGTTGGTGAACCATTCGCGAGGACGGGCGACCCTCAACCTCGACGGGCCCGGCTACTACTGGTTCGGCTCGCCCACGGGCAATGACGAGGGCCGGGGGCTGACCGGGGCCATCGTCGTCATGGGGGACGCTCCGCCGGAGGCTCGCCTCGACCGCCCCGAACAGCCGCAGCCGTAGAAAGGAGGAAGCAATGACCGTCGCATACGTGGACGCGGGTGAGGCTGTCGACCAGGGAAACCTGAGCGGCAAGGTCGCGGGCGGGGAGCTCGCGCCGCCGGTAGTGGCCGGCGTCGACTACGAGCGCATACTCAATGCCCGCGAGGAACCCCAGAACTGGCTCACCTACTACGGCGCCTACAACGGGCAGCGGTACAGCCCGCTGGATCAGATCAACACGGAGAACGTCAAGCGCATCGTCCCCGCGTGGATCTTCCAGGCCGGCACGACCGGCCTGATCGCGGGCGCGTCGACCTACTCGTTCGAGGCCGCCCCGGTCGTCGTCGACGGGGTCATGTTCCTCTCCGGCTGGGACGGCTGGGTCTGGGCCCTTGACGCGAAGACGGGTGTGGAGATCTGGCGGTACAAGCATGCGGTCCCCTTCGACGTGTCCTTGTGCTGCGGGAACGTGAACCGTGGGGTCGCCGTGGCTCAGGGGAAGGTCTTCTTCGTCACGGCGAATGCTCGTGTGCTCGCGCTCGACGCCACCACCGGCAAGCGGGTCTGGGACAGGACCTACGGAGACGTCCGGGCCGCGGAGAGCGCCACGGTCGCCCCGCTGGTCGTGAAGAACATGGTCATCGTCGGGAGTTCCGGCGGTGAGTTCGGCGTACGCGGCCACCTCGACGCGTTCGACCTCGAGACCGGCGAGCACCAGTGGCGCTGCTACACGGTGCCCAAGCCCGGGGAGCCCGGCTCGGAGACCTGGCCCGCCGACGGCGAGGCCTGGGCACGGGGCGGGGCGAACTGCTGGATCACCGGCACCTTCGACCCGGAGACGAACCTGCTGTACGTCGGCACCGGCAACCCGGCGCCCGACTTCGACGGAGGCGTCCGCGAGGGCGACAACCTCTTCACCGACAGCGTCATCGCCGTCGACGTGGACAGCGGCCAGATCCGCTGGCACTACCAGTGCACCCCGCACGACCTGTGGGACTACGACAGCATCGCCGAGTGCATCCTGTTCGAGCAGGACGGGCGCAAACTGCTCGGGCACTTCGACAAGAACGGCTACTTCTTCGTCCTTGACCGCACGAACGGCGAGAGGGTCCGGATCACCCCCTTCGTGGACCGCATCACCTGGGGCGCGATCACGAGGGACGGCCAGGTGACGGCCAAGGTGTACCCGGACAAGGAGGGAGAACCGGTCCACTTCTACCCGGGCCCGGCCGGCGCCAAGGAATGGACCCATGCGGCCTACAGCCCGAAGACCGGGCTCTTCTACGTCCCGGTCCAGGACACCGGCGCCACGGCCACCCGGCGGCGCCGGGAGTTCAAGGAGAGCATTCCGTACTGGGGCGCGGGCGTTCAGGTGGACATCGAGGACATGGCGGGGTCCATCAGCGCGTTCGACGCCGACGGCGAGGAGAAGTGGCGCTGGCGCAACGAACTCCCGATGTGCGCCTCGGCGCTGGCCACCGGCGGTGACCTGGTGTTCGCCGGTGAACCCTCCGGGGAGTTCAACGCGCTCGACGCCCGCACCGGGGAGCTGCTGTGGCAGTTCCAGTGCGGAAGCGGCCACCACAGCAACCCGACCACCTACATGGTCGACGACAGGCAGTACATCGCCGTGCCGGTCGGTTGGGGCGGATGGGCCGAGGGGTTCCTCCCCGGCATGCTCGGCGCGGGGCACGGAAGCGCCCTGATGGTCTTCGCCCTCCCGGAATCGTCGTAGTGCGTGACCGGAGCCTGCCGCAATGCGGACCGTGAGGAGGTGAATCCATGGAGTCCCAGCTCCCGGTGTGGGAGACCCCCGAGTTCGACGAGATCGGAGTCGCGGCCGAGGTGACCATGTACGTCGCTCGGTTGGAGGACGAGTGACGCGGGGCGGCGCCGGACCCGGTCCGGCGCCGCCCGAGGGCTCGGGACGGCCACGGACGGCCGGGCCGGTGACGGACCCGGCTCCTCGATGAACGGAGTGCCGGCGTGTTGCTGCGGGTGCTGGGCTCGGCGGCGGGGGGCGGCTCCCCGCAGTGGAACTGCGGCTGCCCGGTGTGCGCCGCGGTCCGCTCCCGGCCCGGCCTCGCGCGCACCCAGTCGTCGGTCGCGGTCAGCGCCGACCACCGCCGGTGGTTCCTCGTCAACGCCTCGCCCGACGTCCGTACCCAGATCGAGGCCTTCCCCGGCCTGCACCCGCACGACGACCGGACGACGCCGCTGGAGGCGGTGCTGCTCACCGACGCCGAGCTGGACCACACGCTGGGCCTGCTTCTGCTGCGCGAGGCCCGCGCCCTGCGGCTGTACGCCACGCCGGCGGTGCGCGAGACCCTGTGTACCGGCTCGGGGATTCTGCGCACGCTCGAGCGCTACTGCCCGGTCGAGTGGCGGGCGGTGAGCCCCGGCACCGACCTTGCCCTGGCGGACGGGCTGTCCTGCCGGGCGTTCGACGTGCCCACCGTCAAGCGCGATCGGTTCGGATCCGGTGTGGACCACGGCCGCGTCGTGGGCTACCGGCTGACCGACGAGCGCAGCGGGGGGACGCTGGTGTACCTGCCGGGGGTGCAATCGCTGACGCCGGCGCTGCGCGTGGAGATCAAGGGCTGCGCATGCCTGCTGATCGACGGGACCTGCTGGCGCGACGACGAGCTCGTACGGCTCGGACTGGCCGGCAGGACGTCCCGGGAGATGGGCCACCTGCCCATCGACGGCCCGGACGGCAGCCTGGCGCAGCTCCCGTCGCTGGGCGTGGGGCGGACGGTCTTCGTGCACATGAACAACACCAACCCGGTCCTCCTGGAGGACACGCCCGAGCGGCGTATCGTGGAGGAGAGCGGCATGGAAGTGGCCATGGACGGCCTCGAGGTCCAGGTGTAGAGCCGTGATGACGACAACCACGAGAACCGGTGCCGACGCCTTCGTCGAGACGTTGCGGGCCCACTCGCGCCAGTACCACGACCAGCATCCGTTCCACGTCCGGATGAACGCCGGCAGGCTGAGCCGCCGGCAGATCCGGGGCTGGGTGGCCAACCGCTTCTACTACCAGGAGAACATCCCCCGCAAGGACGCCGCGATCCTCTCCAACTGCCCCGACCCCGAGGTCCGCCGCCGCTGGACCCGACGGATCATCGACCACGACGGCACCGCCGCCGGCGAGGGCGGTATCGAGGCGTGGCTGCGCCTCGGCAAGGCCGCCGGACTGACCCGCGAGGAGGTCCGGGACCACCGGCACCTGGTACCCGGGGTGCGGTTCGCCGTCGACGCCTACGTGAACTTCGCCCGGACCCGCCCGTGGGTGGAGGCGGTGGCGTCCTCGCTCACCGAGCTGTTCGCGCCCGACCTGATGGCGGCGCGGCTGGCCGCGTTCGAGCGGTGGTACCCGTGGATCGACCCCGAGGGCCTCGCCTACTTCCGCGCCCGCCTGGAACAGGCCCCCCGCGACTGCGAGCACGCCCTCGAGGTGGTCACCGCGCACTGCCTCTCCGCCGAGTCCCAGGCACGCGCCGTCGACGCGCTGTCGTTCAAGTGCGACGTCCTGTGGAGCCTGATGGACGCCATCGACCAGGCCTACCCGGAGTGACCACCATGGACCCGACCCCTACCGGAACGACCCGGACCGGAACCGGGGCCCGGCCCGGCGTCGGGGTGTCCGGCTCGGACCGGCCCCGGTTGGCGCGCCATGTCCGGCTGACCTTCTCCCGGACCAGGCAGCGTCAGACCCTGCAGCTCCCCGAGACGGTGGTGGTTCTGAACGGCAGCGGCGCGGACATCCTCGAGCTGTGCGACGGGCGGCACACCGTGGCCGAGATCGTGGCCGAGCTGGGCGCGCGCTACCGGACCGTCCCCGACGACGAGGTGCGGCAGTTCCTGACCCGGCTCGTCGCCCGGCGCTGGGTGGAGCTCTCCGATGGATAGCCCGTTCGGATTGCTCGCCGAGCTCACCTACCGCTGCCCGCTGGCCTGCCCGTACTGCTCCAACCCGCTGAACCTGGCCGGCTACCAGGACGAGCTGACCACCGACGAGTGGCGGCGGGTGCTGGCCGAGGCCGGTGAGCTGGGGGTTCTGCAGTGCCACCTGTCCGGCGGGGAACCGCTGCTGCGGCGCGACCTGGTGGAGCTCGTGGCGGAAGCCCACGACCTGGGCCTCTACACCAACCTCATCACCAGCGCCCTCGGACTCTCGCGTCCGAGGGCCGAGCAGCTGCGGGCCGCCGGCCTGGACCACGTGCAGATCAGCATCCAGTCCGACGAGCCGGCCGTGTCCGACCGGATCGCCGGGACCCCGTCCTTCCAACGCAAGATCGAGGCGATGGGCGTGGTCAAGGAGCTGGGCTGGCCGCTCACCGTGAACGTGGTGCTGCACCGGCTCAACATCGACCGCGTCGCCGACGTGCTCGGGCTGGCCGAGGAGGTGGGCGCCGACCGGGTGGAGCTGGCCAACACCCAGTACTACGGCTGGGCCTGGCGAAACCGTGACGCGCTGCTGCCGAGCCGGGCCCAGCTCGAGGCGGCCGAGGTCGTTGTGCGGGCCGCCCGCGAGCGGTTGCGGGACCGCATGGACGTCATCTACGTCCTCCCCGACTACTACAGCCGCTACCCGAAGCCCTGCATGGGCGGCTGGGCCTCCCGGCAGCTGACCGTGACGCCGAACGGCGACGTCCTGCCCTGCCCCGCCGCCCAGTCCCTGCCGTTGCCGCGGGCCAGCGTGCGGGAGGACTCGCTGGAGCGGATCTGGGCCGAGTCCCCGGTGATGACCGCGTTCCGGGGGACGGACTGGATGCCGGAACCCTGCCGGAGCTGCCCCCGGCGGGAGCTGGACTTCGGAGGGTGCCGCTGCCAGGCGTTCCTGCTCACCGGCGACGCCGCCCGCACCGACCCGGTCTGCCACCTGTCCCCCGACCACGACCTGGTCGCCCGGGCGGTCGAGGCCGCCAACGCCGACCCGCGGGCCGACGGTCTTCCGCTGATCCCCCGCCCGCACCGGGTTCGCCGGCCGACCCGCTCCCGGGATTGAGTGAGCGGGCTAGCCGAACACGAACGGCAGCGCCACAGCAGCGATGATCAAGGTGACCCCGCTCAGCAGGTCCGAACGGATCCGGATGAGACGCGCCGCGGCCCGCCCGAGCCGCAGCCCGATCAGCGACATCGCCGCCGTCATGACACCGAAGACGGCGGCCGAGAACCACGGCGAGAGCCCGAGGATCCCCAGGCTCGCTCCGGCGACCAGGTTGTCCAGGCTCAGCGTCAACGGGATGCCGAACAGCGCCCATGGGTGGTCCAACTCGTCCGGCTCGGAGTTGCGAAGGGCCGAGATGACGAGGTACAGACCGTACCCGCCGAGCGCGGCCGCGCCCACCAGCTCGGCGACGCCCCCGACGGCCTCCCCGATCTGGCGACCGATCAACAGCCCGACAAGGGGCATGACCGCGTCCCACAGCCCGAAGGTCAGCGCGACCTGCACCGCGCGCTTCAGACCGAATGGGACGGTGCCGAGCGCGATCGATACCCGGAAATTGTCAAGACTGAGTACGAAACCCAGGACCAGAATTTCCCAGATCATGGCGACGTCGCTGCCCGATGACGCCCGACGCGAGCAGGCACGATTCCGCCTCGGCTGACATTCGCCATGCTAAAGACGATATCTCAGATGATCCGTGAAATAAACCCGTTCAGCCGATTTCCGGAAGTTTCTCGACACTCCTCGCCCGACGGTGGTCCGCTTCCAGAAACGCTCCCGCATCGACGGAAATCCGCCGGAGCCAGGAGCCGACCCCGGACGAGCCGGCGGTCCCGGACAATGGACTCGTAGGATCCCACCCTTGTCGTTCACCTTTTCAACATTCGACCATGCGTCGCGAACTCCATCCCGGACAGTTGTTCAGAACAGTTCGGGATGTTGCTTACTGATGTGTTCCCCAGGAGAAGCGTCAGCAATTCCGCACCCACACGGAGGGACCAATGCCACTTGCTTGAGCCAAGGCGATCCCATGGGCGAGAGCTTGCGAGTGATCAGCTGGGGCACTGGTGCCGAGAAACCCCCATCCGGCATACGAATCAACGGGCGGTCGGCCCCTTCGGGAAGGATCTCGTCGCGGCCGTGGGCGGTGGCGCGGGTCGTGCCCGGCAGCGGCACAACCCGCCGGGGAAGCTCATTCCCGGGTAGCAGATCAATGGCAGACGAGTCGGGCTGTACGCCGGGTTCCGTCTCGATGAGTTCCGCCCGGAATCCCTCCGGCGGGTCGGGAACGACGAACCAGTCCAGCAGGAGCTTCTCCGAGCTCGGGGTGTAGGTCAGCACGATGCGGCGCCTCCCTTTCACTCATTCGCCAGGCTGAGGCCCGCAGGGGGCACTCCGAGTGACATGCGGTTCCTTTTACTCGACCGCGTTCGCTTGACCCTGTCGCGACGTCAACGTCTCTACTGGGGGCATGCGGATCGGAGAACTCGCCACGGCCGTCGGTGTCACCACGCGGACCGTGCGGCACTACCACCATCTGGGGCTGCTGCCGGAGCCGGAGCGGCGGGCCAACGGGTACCGGGACTACACGCTGCGGCACGCCGTCGTGCTGGCGCGGATCAGGCGGCTGACCGAGCTGGGGCTCGGGCTGGCCGAGGTGCGGGACGTGCTCGCGGACGACGCCGGCAAGGACCTCGTCGAGGTGCTGACCGAGCTGGACGAGGACCTGGCGCGGCAGGAGGCGGCGGTCCGGGAGCGTCGGGCGCGGTTGCGGGCCTTGCTGGAGACGGAGGGCGGGCTGACCCCGGAGGGGCCGGTCTCCCCCGAACTGGCCACGATCTTCCGGGAGATGCCGGACGTGTCGGGCTCACCCATGGCCGCCAAGGACCGGGAGGTGCTCGCGCTGATCGAGACGACGGCGACCCCGGAGGAGCGGGAGCGGTTCATGGGTCTGTTCAGCGGTGCGATGGGCGCGCCGGGCGGGGTGGAGCGGGCGCTCGCCGCGTACGCGCTGCTCGACGCGCTCGCCGACGCCGCATCGGACGATCCCCGGGTGGACGAGGCCGCCCATGCCCTCGCCGCGTGTCTGCCGGCCGGTCTGCTGCCGGAGGACGCCGTCATCGACCAGGACGACAGCTTCCTGCGCGCCCTCTACGCCGACTTCGCCCCCGCCCAGGCGGAGGCGATCCGCCGGACACTGCGGATCGCCATGGAGGGCGGGCGGTCATGAAGGCCGTCAGGGGCGGCTGGGTTCTCGCCCGGCACGAGCTGCGGCTGATGGTGAGCCTCGTGCTGTGGCTGGCGCGGCGGACGCATGGCGTCGGGGGCGGGACGGCCTTCGGGTACGCGCGGGGCCAGGGCGCGGTCATGTTCGGGTTCGCTTTCGTGTGCGTGGTCGAGACGGTGGCGTTGTCCGTGCTGCTGCTGGACTGGCCGACCGTTCACGCGGTGGTGCTGTTCCTGGACGTGTACACCGTCGTGTTCGTCGTCGCGCTGCATGCGGCGGGCGTCGTACGGCCCCATGTGCTGGACCCGGACTCGGGCACGCTGCGGATCCGCCGGGCCGTCCACGTCGATCTGCGGATACCGCTGGAGCGGATCGCCTCCGTACGGCGTGAGCTGCGGATGAGCCATGAGCGGGCCGACGGGGAGCTGAACGTCGAGGTCGGTGCGCAGACCACGGTCACGCTGGAACTCACGGAGCCGGTCACCCACGTCACCTTCTTCGGGCGGCGCCGGGACGTGTGCGTCGTACGGCTCCACGCCGACGAACCCGATGCCCTGGTCCGGGCGCTGGCGGCGGGGCGGTGGGCCGCTCGGGCGTAAGGTCCGGCACCGTACCCTGGCGGCTGAGTTCTACCGTGAGGAGTAAACGCGTGCTTGTCCTGCTGCCGCCGTCCGAAGGCAAGGCCGCTTCCGGCCGCGGCGCCCCGTTGAAGCCGGAGTCCCTGTCGCTGCCGGGGCTGGCCGGCGCCCGGGAGGCCGTTCTCGCCGAGCTGGTGGACCTGTGCGCCGCCGACGAGGACAAGGCGCGCGAGGTGCTGGGGCTGAGCGAGGGGCTGCGGGGCGAGGTCGCGAAGAACCTGGAACTGCGGACCGCCGGGGCCCGGCCCGCCGGGGAGATCTACACCGGGGTGCTGTACGACGCCTTGGACCTGGCCTCCCTCGACCCGGCCGCCCGGCGCAGGGCCGCCCGCTCGCTGCTGGTGTTCTCCGGGCTGTGGGGCGCGGTCGCGGTCACCGACCGGATTCCCTCCTACCGCTGCTCGATGGGCGTACGGCTGCCGGGGCTCGGGGCGCTGGGCGCGTACTGGCGTACGCCGATGGCCTCGGTCATGCCGGAGGCGGCGGGCAGCGGTCTGGTGCTGGACCTGCGGTCGGCCGCGTACGGGGCGGCGTGGAAGCCGAAGGGGGAGGTGGCCGCCCGTACGGCGACCGTGCGGGTGCTGCACGCGCCGACCCGGAAGGTGGTCAGCCACTTCAACAAGGCGACCAAGGGGCGCATCGTCCGCAGTCTGCTGACGGACGGGGCCGCGCCGGAGGATCCCGCCGCGCTGGCCGAGGCGCTGCGGGATCTCGGGTACGTGGTGGAGGCGCGGGCGCCGGGCCGTGCGGGGACGCCGTGGGCGCTGGACGTGCTGGTGGACGAGGTGCACTGACAACCACCGAGAACCTTGCGCGTTGCATTCTCCGCAACACCCTTTGCGCAGGGTGCTTCGCCGCGGGCAGGATGTCGCCATGAGCTCACCCCTGCCCTCCGCTCCCCTGCCCCCGTCGGCCCCCGCCTCCGCTGCCACCGCCGCCACCTCCTCCGTCCTGGATCTCGCGCCCGTCATACCGGTCGTCGTGGCCGAGGACGCCGCCGACGCCGTGCCGCTGGCGCGGGCGCTGGTCGCCGGCGGGCTGCCCGCGATCGAGGTGACCCTGCGGACACCCGCCGCGCAGGACGCCCTCCGCGCGATCGCCGCCGAGGTGCCGGACGCGGTGGTCGGGGCCGGCACGGTGATCACGCCGGGGCAGGTGCACGAGGTGGTGGCGGCCGGGGCGCGGTTCCTGGTCAGTCCGGGCTGGACGGACGTCCTGCTGGAGTCGATGCGGGCGTCCGGGGTGCCGTTCCTGCCGGGGGTGTCGACGGTCTCGGAGGTCGTGGCGCTGCTGGAGCGCGGGGTGCGGGAGATGAAGTTCTTCCCGGCACAGGCCGCGGGCGGCACGGCGTATCTGAAGGCGATCGCCGGGCCGCTTCCGCAGGCCCGCTTCTGTCCGACCGGAGGGATCGGCCCGGACTCCGCGCCGGACTATCTCGCGCTGGAGAACGTCGCCTGTGTCGGCGGGAGCTGGATGCTCCCGGCGGACGCGGTGGCGGCGCGCGACTGGGCGCGGATCGAGCGGCTGGCCCGTGCGGCGGCGGGGCTCAGCGCAGGTGGGACGTCTCGTTGAACAGCCGGACGCTGGCGTTGCCGTCGGCGTAGTACGCCACCGCCGAGAGCGAGGCCGCCGACAGTTCCATCCGGAACAGGGCCTCGGGCGGGGCGCCCAGGGCGAGCCGGATCAAGGTCTTGATCGGTGTCACGTGGGTGACGAGCAGGACCGTGCGGCCGGCGTACGCGGCGGTGAGCTTGTCCCGGGTGGCGGCGACCCTGGTCGCGGTCGCCTCGAAGCTCTCGCCGCCGCCGGTGGGCTCGGCGTCCGGTGAGGAGAGCCAGGCGTTCAGGTCGTCGGGGTGGCGTTCGCGCACCTCGCCGAAGGTGAGGCCCTCCCACGCGCCGAAGTCGGTCTCGCGCAGCCCTTCCTCCACGCTCACCTCCAGGCCGAGCCGGGCGGCGACGATGCCGGCGGTCTCGCGCGTGCGGGCGAGGGGGGAGGCGACGACGGCCTGGACGGTGCCGCGCCGGGCGAGCGCCTCGGCGGTCCTCTCGGCCTGCTCGCGGCCGGCGTCGGAGAGGGAGGGGTCGCTGCCCCCGCTGCCGGAGAACCGCTTCTGCGGAGTGAGCGGTGTCTCGCCGTGCCGGAGGAGTACGAAGGTGGCCGGCGGTCCCATGTCGGCGGGCGCCCAGCCCGAGGAGGGGGTGGCGGCCGACGCCGGCTCGGGACCGCGGGCGGCGGCGGCCCCGGTGCCAGGGGCGGCCACTGCCTGCGCGGCCCGCAGGTCGGCGGTGTTCTTCCCGTCGGGGGCGTCGCCCGCGCCGGCTCCGACGCCACCGGCTCCCCGCACGCCCGACTCCGTTCGAGCAGGGGAGACCCCAAGTTCGCCCCGCCGCCCCGCGTCCATCGCCTCGTTCGCCAGGCGGTCCGCGTGCTTGTTCCGCTCGCGCGGAATCCACTCGTACGTGACCCGGTCCGGCGGGAAGACGCGTGCCGCCTCGGCCGCCAGCGGCTTCATGGCGGGGTGCTTGATCTTCCAGCGGCCCGACATCTGCTCGACGACGAGTTTGGAGTCCATCCGGACGTGGACCGCGGCCTGCGGGTCCAGCTCGCGGGCGGCCCGCAGGCCGGCCAGCAGGCCCGAGTACTCGGCGACGTTGTTCGTGGTGGTGCCGAGGTACTCGGCCGCCTCCGCCAGCGTCTCCCCCGTCGCCGCGTCACTGACCACGGCCCCGTAGCCGGCGGGTCCCGGGTTGCCCCGCGATCCGCCGTCCGCCTCGACGATGAACTCCCGCACCGGGAAATCTCCTCGGATCTCCTTGGATTCCTACAGTCCCGAATCCGACGTGCGGACCAGGATGCGGCGGCAGTTCTCGCAGCGCACCACGGTGTCGGGCGCTGCGTGACGGATCTCGTTCAGCTCGGTGATGGCGAGTTCCTGGCGGCAGCCCTGGCAGCTGCGGGCGTACAGCTTCGCCGCACCGACGCCGCCCTGCTGCTCGCGCAGCTTCTCGTACAGCTTGAGCAGGTCCGCGGGGACGGAGGCGGCGACGACCCCGCGCTCCTTGGTGATCGTGGCCGTCTCGCCGTCGATCTCCGCACAGGCCGCGTCCCGGCGGGCGGTCGCGTCGTCGATCCGCGACTGGACGGAGGTGACGCGCTCGGCCAGTTCGCCGACCCGCTCCTGCGCGGACTCACGGCGCTCCATGACCTCCAGGACGACGTCCTCGAGGTCGCCCTGGCGCTTGGCGAGGGAGACGATCTCGCGCTGGAGGTTCTCCAGGTCCTTGGGCGAGGAGACGGCGCCGGAGTCGAGGCGCTTCTGGTCGCGGGCGGCGCGCTGGCGCACCTGGTCCACGTCCTGTTCGGCCTTGGTCTGCTCGCGGGCGCAGTCGCTCTCCTCGGTCTGCGCGGCCACGTGCAGGTCACGCAGCTGGGTGAGGTCCCGGGTCAGCGACTCGATCTCGGCGTGCTCGGGGAGCGACTTCCGCTTGTGCGCGAGCTGCTGGAGGCGGACGTCGAGATCCTGGAGGTCGAGGAGTCGGATCTGGTCGGCGGGCTCGGCGTTCAGTTGGGGGCTCCCGATGTATCGGTGTCGGAAGGGGCGCGCGAAGCGCTCCTTGGAAGGGTGGTGGCGGGCGACGGGTGGGCGGACGGCGCATGGGCGGTCCAGGGGTCGGTGACCGTGGCGGAGACGTGGACCCGGAGGCCCCATCCGTGACGGTCGGAGATCGTGTCGAGCTGGGCCGCGGCCAGTTCGCACCAGGGCCACTCGGTGGCCCAGTGTGCCGCGTCGAGCAGCGCGGGAGGCCGGCCGACGGCGTGCTCCGCCGCGAACTCCGATGCCGGGTGGTGGCGCAGGTCCGCGGTGAGGTAGGCGTCCACGCCGGCCCCCCGGACATGGGCGAAGAGGCTGTCGCCGGAACCGCCGCTGACCGCGACCGTGCGCACGAGCGCCTCGGGGTCGCCGGCGACGCGGATGCCCTGCGCGGTGCGGGGCAGGCGCTCGGCGGCGCGGGCGGCGAGCTCGCGGACGGTCAGCGGGTGGTCCAGTTCGCAGACGCGGCCGAGCCCGCGGCGGCCCTCGGGGTCCGTGGTGTCCGGCACCAGCGGCCGGACGACGCGCAGGTCCAGGGCGCCGGCCAGGGCGTCGCTCACACCGGGGTCGGCCGTGTCGGCGTTGGTGTGGGCGACGTGCAGCGCGATGCCGTTCCTGATGAGCGCGTGCACCACGCGGCCCTTGGAGGTCGTGGCCGCGACGGTGGTCGTGCCGCGCAGGTAGAGCGGGTGGTGGGTGACGAGCAGGTCGGCGCCCAGCTGCACCGCCTCGTCGACGATCTCCTGGACGGGGTCCACCGCGAACAGGACCCGGCCGACCTCCTGGTCGGGGTCGCCCGTGACGGTACCGACCGCGTCCCAGGACTCGGCCCGCTCGGCGGGCCACAGGGTCTCCAGCGCGGTGATGACTTCAGACAGACGGGGCACATCGCAAGGCTACCTGCCCGTATGGCGCGGTAGTACCGGAGCGGGTACGGGAACCGCGCCCGCCCCGGCCAGCACATACGCCTCCGCTTCCTCGGGCGAATCGTTCCTGGAACACCCTTATGTGTGAAGCGGAGTCCGGTGGGTCTCCCGTCCGCGCGTACGAAAACTACGTTCGTCGCCGGAGGTGACCGAACGATGACAACGATGACGATGCGTGCGACCGAGCCTTCCACGGGCCGGGAGGCTCCGGATCACGGGGTCCCGGGTCTCGGGGCACGGGTCTCGGGGTCCGGGGTCATGGGGTCTCGGGTCACGGGTCACGAGGACACCGGGCACGAGGAGAGGACGGCGGTGGCGGTGGCGGCGCCGCCGGGCTGCGTCCTCAGCGCCGACGGTTCGTACGGTGCACGCCTCGCCCGCGAGGGCGACTTCCTGTTCCCGGAGCGCTGGACCCTGGACGGCCCCGAGCCCTACGCGGTGCCGCTGCGCGCCGGCCAACCCGAGGAGCCCGGCACCGAGGTACAGCCCATGGGCGACGGGCGGGTCCTCATCCGCCGACCGGTGGACGGGAGGCACGCGTTCTCCCTGCTGTACCCGACCGGTCCCGGCACCGGCGAGGTGACGCTCGGCGCGGTCGCATGCCCGGACGGGGGGACCCGGCTGCGGCTCCTGCCGCCCGTGCCGTGCGGGCAGCGGGCGTACGCCGTCGCCGTGGGCCCGCGGTCGACGGCCCTGTGGCTGGTGGCGGGCGGCGCCTTCGGGCCCGAGCGCGTCGCCGAGATCCCGGGCCGCTGCTCGGGCGGGGTGTGGCTGGACCGCACCGGCCGGATGCTCTCCCTGGACCGGGAGGCCGGCGGGCGCACCAAGGCGGTCGTCGTGGACCTGGAGCGCGGGGGCGAGGTGTCGCCGCTGCTGCAGATCGCCGAGGAGAGCGACGACCGGGTCCTGCTCGCCGACCCGGACAGCGGCCTGCTGCTGATCCGCTCGGACGCGCCCTCGCCGGGGCAGGACCGGCTGGGCTGGGGGGTGCTGGGCAGCACGCTGCCGGTGCGCTTCCCCTCCTGCCTGCGGCCGGCGGACTGCGCGGTCACGCCGTTCGCGATCCAGCCCGGCCAGGCGCTGACGCCGGAGGGGTGCGCGGTGGCGCTGCGCGTGGACGGGCCACTCGGCAGCTGGGTCGGGGTGTGGCGGCCGGCCCAGCGGCAGCTGCACCATCTCCCGGCGCCCGAAGGATGGTTGACCGGCACCGGACTGTGGACGGCGGACGGGGTGCTGCGCCTGCCGTGCGCCACCCCGGCGATGCCGTGCGGGGTGGCCGTGCTGAACCCGCCGGGACTGGGACGGCAGCCGGAGCGAGACCGGGAGGAGGACCGGGAGGAGGACCGGGAGAACTCCTCCGCGAGGCCCGAACAGCCTTCTCCGGAAGGGGAGTCCACGACTCCGGCCGGACCGGCCGCACCTCGTCCCGTCCCCCTGCAACAGGCGCCCCTGGGACGGCTTGTAACGAAGTAGTGGCGGTCGGCGTGGCCGCCTGGATTCGCCCCCTGTTCCCCCGGTTAAACTCGCCCGGCTGTAGGAAAGATCATGTTTACGGGGTGAGTTCCTTCCGATGAATGATGCGAGCACCAACCAGCCACGGACCGTCGACGGCGGGCAGATCGCCGTCGGACACGGCAAGCACCGCGGACCGGTGTCCCGGCAGGACACCACGACGGCCCCTCGTGGCCGCCACCGGAGGCCTGCCGGCGAGAACGAGCACGTGGAGACGGCTGCCTGACGTCACGTCGGGCACGTACTCGGGTACGCGCTCAGGCGCCGAGTGGACAGCTGATCGGCCCCGTTCGTCGTGGACGAACGGGGCCGATCCGTGGCCGCGTCCCTGCCGTCGGGCACAACGAGCGGTTGTCCGTCGATGCCCACGGCGGCGCGCGTGGCCGGGCTCCCCTCGGCCTGTGAGCCGGCTGGTTCAGGAATGTGCGACGACCGTGTCGGCGAGCACGGGCGCGTCGCCTCTCTCGACGGTGCTCACGGCCACCCGCACCTCGCCGCCGTCACCGTCACTGTCGCCGTCGGCACCACCGTCACCGCTGTCGCCGCCGCGCCACATGCGGATGCGGAGTGTCTCGCCCGGGTACACGACCCCGGCGAACCGGGTGGTGTAGCCGCGGACACGGGTGACGTCCCCGTCGAGCAGTGTGTCGACGACCGCCTTGAGCGTCATGCCGTAGGTGCACAGTCCGTGCAGGACGGGCCGCTCGAACCCGGCGCGCTTCGCGAAGCCGGGGTCGGCGTGCAGGGGGTTCCGGTCGCCGGAGAGGCGGTAGAGCAGGGCCTGGTCCTCCCGGATCGGCCGCTCGACGGTCCGGTCCGGCGGCCCGGCGGGCGCCTCCCGTCGGAGGGACGGTCCGCGGTCGCCGCCCCAGCCGCCCTCGCCGCGTACGTAGATCTGCGCGTCGCCGGTCCACAGCGGGCCGTCGGCGTCGGCGACGTCGGTGCGCATCACGAGGACGGCCGCCTTGCCCTTGTCGTGGACCGCCGCGATACGGCTGGTGGTGGAGGCGGCGGTGCACTCGGCGGGCAGGGGACGGTACAGGGTCAGTGACTGGCCGCCGTGCAGGACGTGGGCGAGGTCGACGTCGACGCCGGGCATCGACAGTCCGCCGATCACCCCCGGGGATCCGGCTCCCGCGACGGTGGCGAAACTCGGCAGGACGTGCAGCCCGGACTCCAGGGTGTAACGCAGTTCGTCGGGGTCGGTGGCGGGGACGCCCGCGCCGATGCCGAGGTGGTAGAGCTGGACGTCCTTGTGACTCCAGGAGATTTCGCCGATCCGGGGTTCCGCGGCGAGCGCCTTGGCTGCGTCGATGGGCATGGGTCTCCTGATCGCCGGAAGGACGCCGGGCTCGAAGACCTCGGCGGGGCCCCGGTACGGCCGTCCGTGCCGTCGGTCGCACCAGGGTCGTCACGGGCCGCGGGGACCCGCCGGTTGCAGAACGCGTTCCCGCACGGCGTCCCCTGTATAGCCCAGTCCCCGACCGTTGCGAAGACTCCCACGTCGAGTGGACCATACGCCCTGACAGGGACATACCACCCCATCCGTCCTAAGCTTCCTACGTGAACGAGATGCCCGCGGACCACCGGCCCGCCAAGTCCGTACGGGTCCTGCTCGCGGAGGACGGCGGGACGGCGCACGGGGCGCTGGCCCTACTGCTCCGGATGGAGCCGGACCTCGAGGTCGTCGCCCAGGTGGCGGCGGGGGACGAGATCCTGGACGCGGCGCTCACCCACCGCCCCGACGTCGCCCTCCTGGACATCGAACTGCCCGGCATGAGCGGCCTGGACGCCGCCGCCGTGCTGCGCGACCAGGTGCCGGACTGCCGGGTGCTGATCCTCGCCACGTCCGGCCGCCCCGGCCATCTGCAGCGGGCCACGGCCGCGGGGGCCGCCGGTTTCCTGGTCAGGGACGGTTCGGTGGACGAGCTGGCCTCGGCGATCCGCCGGGTGCTGACCGGGGAGACGGTGATCGACCCCGTCCTGGCCGCCGCGGCCCGGAGCGCGGGCCCTCCTGCCCTCACCCCCGAGGAGTGCGCCTCCCTCCATGCCGCGGCGAACGGCACACCGCTCGCCGACCTGGCCGCCCGGCTCCACCTCTCCGAGGCCGCCGTCACCGCCCACCTCGCCGGCGCCCTCGCCAGGACCGGCACCTCCCACCCCACGGAGGCCCTGCGCGAGGCCCGCAGACTGGGCTGGGTCTGAGACGGCCGGTCGGTCGGTCAACTGCCCGGCCGGTCGGATCCCTCCCCCGCCCCCCAACCCTCAGTCCCCCGCTCACCCGTCCCCCCAGGAACTCAGTGGGCCGCAGCGGCCTTTCGGGGCAGCCACAGCCACATCAGGACCAGGCCGACGGCCAGGATCGCCGTTCCGGTGCGGAAGGCGAGCGCGTAGCCCTCGGCCAGGGCCTCCGGGGTGGCACTGTCTCCCGTACGGGCCGCCGCGAGGGTCGACAGGACGGCCAGACCGAGCGAACCGCCCATCGTGCGCGAGGTGTTGATCAGGCCGGAGACCAGACCGGCCTCCTCCGGCGCGGTGCCGGAGGTGGCGAGCGCGGCGAGGGGGGTTCCGGCGAGGCCCGCGCCCAGCATCATCAGGATGCCGGGGAACATGATCGCGGTCAGGTAGGTGCCGTCGGCCGTCATCGTCGACTGCCAGGCGAAGCCGGCCAGCGCGACGAGCGTGCCGAGCACGGCCACGGCACGCGCTCCGGCGGCGCGCATCAGCCGGGGCGCGACCTTGGAGCCGACGACCACCGCGAGCGAGCTGGGCACCAGGGCGAATCCGGCTTCGAGCGGGGTGTAGCCGAGCACGTTCTGGGCGTAGAGGGTCATGAAGAACCACATGCAGAACATGGCGGCGCCGCTCAGGAACATCGCCGCGTTCGCCGACGAGACCGACCGCACCCGGAACAGTCCCAGCGGCATCAGCGGGGCCCTGGTCCGTGCCTCGACGAGGAGGAACAGGGCGATGAGGGCGAGTCCGGCGCACAGCGGCACCAGGGTGGGCGGTGCAGTCCATCCCTCGGCCTCGGTCTGGGAGATGCCGAAGGCCAGGGTGGCGAGGCCGGCCGTCACCAGCATCGCGCCGGGCAGGTCGAGCCGCCGTCCGTCCCCGGCCCGGCCCTCCGCCAGCCACCAGGCCGCCCCGGCCAGCACCAGTACCCCGATCGGCACGTTGATCAGCAGCACCCACCGCCACGACAGGGTGTCCACCAGCACCCCGCCGACGAAACCGCCGGCCGCGCCGCCGCCCGCGCCGACGGCGGTCCAGGTCGCGATGGCGCGGGCCCGGGCGGGGCCCTCCGGGACCGCCGAGGTGACGATGGTGAGGGTGGACGGTGCCAGGACCGCGGCCCCGAGCCCTTGCACCGCCCGCGCCAGCAGCAGCTGCCAGTCGTCCTGGGCCAGCCCGCCCGCCAGGCTGGCCAGCGTGAACAGGCCGAGGCCGACGAGGAACATCCGCTTGCGCCCGTAGAGGTCGCCGGCGCGTCCGCCGAGCAGCATGAACCCGGCGAAGGCGATGGCGTACGCGTTCACCACCCACTGCAGGCCCTGCTCGCTGAGCCCGAGGCCGGTACGCATCGACGGCAGGGCGACGTTGACCACGGAGATGTCGAGTACGACGAGGAACTGCCCCAGGCACGCGAGGGCCACCGCCAGCCAGGGGGGCGGCGTGCGGCGACGGGGTGTGCGGGCGGTGAGGGCGGCGTCCGGGGCTCCGAGCATGGGGGTCATGGTCTCAACCGTCCGGTGCCCCTTGCATCGGGATTTCGCCGGGCGGGTCCTCGGTCTTCCGTCCTAGGGCGGCCGGGAAGGGGCCCGCACCCGTCGGCATCCCGCAGGATGGTCCGGTGGTCCGCGGTGGCCCAAGGGTTGGTCAAGAAATCGTTAGTGTGCCAAAGCATCGGAATAGTTGCCCCGGTACACAGGTTCCGTACGCACGTATCCGGCATCCCCTGCCCCGTACCGACTGTCCCGTACCGACCTCACGCTTCGGCCTGGAGGCCCTCTTCCATGACCCAGTCGACGAACGACCGTCCCGCGGGCGGAGTGGACGGAGCGGGCAGAGCCGTGGTCCCGGTGCTCGCCTTCGCGGGCATCGTCGTCGCGGTGATGCAGACCCTGCTCGTCCCGGTGATCAAGGATCTGCCCCGCCTGCTGGACACCACGCCCGGCGACGCCACATGGGTCCTGACGTCGACGCTGCTGTCCGGTGCCGTCGCCACCCCCATCATGGGCCGCCTCGGCGACCTCTACGGCAAGCGGCGCATGCTGGTCGCCAGCCTCTCGGTCATGGTGGCCGGCGCCCTCGTCAGCGCGCTCACCAGCGACCTGCTGCTGATGATCGCCGGCCGTACGCTCCAGGGCGTCGCGATGGGCGCGATCCCGCTCGGCATCGGGCTGATGCGCGACATGCTGCCCCCGGAGCGGCTGGGCTCCGCGATGGCGCTGATGAGTTCCTCGATAGGCGTCGGCGGCGGCCTCGCGCTGCCCGCCGCCGCGCTGGTGGCCCAGACCTCCGACTGGCACGTTCTCTACTTCGGCGCCGCCGGCCTCGGTGTCCTCGCCATCGCCCTCACCCTGACCCTCGTACCGGAGTCACCGGCGCGGGCGCCCGGCACCTTCGACCTGCCGGGCGCGCTGGGGCTGTCCGCCGGGCTGATCCTCTTCCTCCTGCCCCTCACCAAGGGCAGTGACTGGGGCTGGACGTCCGGGACCACGCTCGGCCTGTTCGGGGCGGCGGTCGTGGTGTTCCTGCTCTGGGGCCTGATGGAACTGCGGGTGTCCGCGCCCCTGGTGGACCTGCGCACCACCGCCCGCCGCGAGGTCCTCCTCACCAACCTCGCGTCGATCATGATCGGCGTCTCCTTCTTCGTCATCTCCCTGGTGCTGCCCCAGTTGCTCCAGCTCCCCGCCTCCACCGGGTACGGCCTCGGCCGGTCGATGGTGGTGGCGGGGCTGTGCGTGGCGCCGCTGGGCGTGACGATGATGTTCACGGCGCCCGTCTACGCCCGCCTGTCCGCCCGCTACGGTCCCAAGGTCACCCTCGTCCTGGGCCTGTTGATCATCGGGGCCGGTTACGCCGGCGGTCTGGGCCTGCTGGACGCGGTCTGGGGAGCCGTCGTCATCTCGGTCGTCATCGGCGCGGGCATCGGTCTGGCCTACGCCTCCCTGCCCGCCCTGATCATCGGCGCGGTCCCGGCCTCGGAGACGGGCGCGGCCAACGGCCTCAACACCCTGATGCGCTCGATCGGTACGTCGATGTCGAGCGCGGTCGTCGGGATGGTGCTGGCCAGTACGGCGAACACGGTGGGCGGGGTGGAGATCCCGAGCATGCACGGCTTCCGCCTCTCCTTCATGATCGCGACGGTGGCGGTGACCCTGGGCCTGGTCCTGGCCCTGTTCATCCCCGGCCGGCGCCCGTCGAACTCCCTGCGGCTGCGCGCGAGCAGCGAGGAGGACGCCAACCTGGAGCGCGCGGAGCAGGCCCTGCGCGGACCGGTCTCGGCCTGACCGCCGGACCGGCGCCGCTCCTCCGCGGTACTTCTCGCCGGTACCCCTCCCCGCTGCTTCTCGCCGGCACCCCTGCCGCACCGCACGACAGGCGGTACGGCAGCATGGGAACCCCGAACCATGCGCTCAAGCCATGTGCTCGGGCCATGCGCTCCAGCCATGCGTCCCGGGCCATGCGTCCAGGACACACCACCGAGAGGACGCCGGAACCGATGCCGACCCCGACTCCGACTCCGACGCCGAACCCCCCGGCACCGGGTCCCGAGATCCTGGCCGCGTTCGAGGCGGCGAAGGGCTTCATGCCCGTCGGTGAGGGTCTGGCCCTGTACGCGGCGGCGGTCGAGGCGGGACGGCTGGGCCTCCCCCTGCTGGAGGTCGGCACCTACTGCGGCCGCTCCACGATCCTGCTCGCCGGTGCCGCCCGCGAGGCCGGGGTCACCGCGCTCACCGTGGACCACCACCGGGGCAGCGAGGAGCAGCAGCCGGGCTGGGAGTACCACGACCCAGAGACGGTCGACCCCGAGCTGGGCGTGATGGACACCCTCCCCACCTTCCGCCGCACGCTCCACCGGGCGGGCCTGGAGGACCATGTGGTCGCCCTGGTCGGCCGCTCCCCCAAGGTCGCGGCCCTGTGGAACTCCCCCCTCGCCCTGGTCTTCATCGACGGCGGCCACACGGACGAGCACGCCACGGCCGACTACGAGGGCTGGGCCCCGCACGTCGCCGAGGGCGGTCTCCTCGTCATCCACGACGTCTTCCCCGACCCCGTAGACGAGTTCACCGGCCAGGCCCCGTACCGCGTCTACCTCCGCGCCCTGGCCTCCGGCGCCTTCACGGAACTCCCGGCGACGGACTCGCTGCGCGTCCTGCGCCGTACCGGAGACGGGATCTGAGGCGAAGGCCGCCCGTCCGGACGATCAGGACGATGGCGGGTGCGGGCGGCCGTTAGGGTGGCTGCGTGTCGTACACAGGCCCCGACTTCGATCCGCCGCCGTCCCGCCGCTTCCGGCGTGGACCCCTGACCGTGGCGCTCGCCGCGCTCGTGCCGGGCGCGCTGCTCGGCTGGGCCGTCTACGCGGCCGTGGGCGGATCGGGGGACGACGGGGGCGACGCGAGCACGTCCGCCGGGGCGTCCGCCTCGGCCTCCTCCCCGGCACCGTCCTCCGCCGGCGCCTCGCCCTCGGGCGGGTCGGACGAGTCCGACGAGTCCGACGGCAAGAAGCCGAACGCCTCCCCCGGCTCCGCATCCGCGTCCTCCTCCCCGTCCGCGTCCGCGCCCGCCGGGACCGGGCCGCTCAAGGGGAAGGTCGTGGTCGTCGACCCCGGGCACAACCCGGGCAACTTCCAGCACACCGCCGAGATCAACCGCCAGGTGAACATCGGGACGAACTCCAAGGAGTGCGACACCACCGGCACGTCCACCAACGACGGTTTCAGCGAGGCGAAGTTCACCCTGGACGTCGCCCACCGGATGCGCGCGCTCCTCGAGGCGCAGGGCGCCACGGTGAAGCTGACGCAGGACGACGACCGGCCGTTCGGGCCGTGCATCGACGAACGGGCACGGATCGGCAACGAGGCGAAGGCCGATGCCGTCGTGTCGATCCACGCGGACGGTTCGGGCACCGGGAACCGCGGTTTCCACGTGATCCTTCCCGGCTCCGTGAACTCCGGCGCCGCCGACACCCGGGCCATCGTCGAGCCGTCCCGCGAACTCGGTGAGCGCATCGCGGGCAATTTCGTACGCGCCACCGGCAACGGGCCGTCCAACTACGTGGGCGGCGGTACCGGTCTCGTCACGCGTAAGGACCTGGGCGGTCTCAATCTGTCAACGGTTCCCAAGGTGTTCATCGAGTGCGGCAACATGCGCGATAGCAAGGACGCGGCACTTCTGACCAGCGGTGCCTGGCGGCAGAAAGCGGCGCAGGGAATCTCCGAGGGAATCGTGAGTTTCCTGCGCGGGTAGGGGTAGGTGGGCTGATCCGGGCGGACAGCCAGATCGTGCGGACGATAGTGTCGTCCCCACGATGAGGGGTCACCCCCGCGCTTCACACCGGGCCCCGAGGGCGACGTGGTGACAGCGACGCCTCTGCCGACGACGAGACGACCGAGAAGGACCTGAAGTGAATATCCGCTCCCTCACTCGAGGCGACGGCGTGGTGATCGGAGCAGCGGTATTGCTGTTCATCGCGTCGTTCCTCGACCTCTACTCGATCGACGGCGCCCCCGACGACGTCATCCCCAGCCTGTGGGGAAGCGGCCCGGTCGTGTTCGGTGTCGTGCTGGCGGGCATCATCGGCGCGGCGCTCGTCGTCGTGTCCCGCGGACTGCCGCAGCCGCCGAAGGTCGCGGGCCTGGACCTCGGCCAGTTCGGCGTCGCGTTCATCGTCTTCGCGGCCTGGAGCGCACTCGGCAACATCTTCGACCCGGCCGGCGGCGCCAACAACGTCACCAGCGGTTCCTCCACGGACGGGCCCGACTCCGGTATCGGTCTCATCCTGGCCCTCGTCGCGACGCTGATCATGGCCGCCGCCGCCGTCGCCACCCCGCTGGTCCCGGCCCTCAAGGGCTCGCTCGTGCCGGCGGCCCGTCCCGCAGCCCCGCAGCCCTACGGCGCCCAGCCGCCCGGCGGTTACGGCTACCCGGGTGCGCAGCAGGCCGGCTTCGGCGGTCAGCCGCAGCCGGGCCAGCCCGGTCAGCCCGGTCAGTCATTCGCCGGCCAGCAGCCCGGTCAGCCGGCCGCACCGCCCGCCGCCGACTTCTCGCCGTTCTGGTTCGCCGTGCCGGTGCCCCGGCCGCTGTTCCCGGAGGACGGTTCGCAGACTCCGATCGCCGAACTGGCCCCCGGCACCTGGTACCTGGCCGTCGAGCAGCGCGGTCCGGCCCTCGTCGCCCAGACGCAGGACGGCCGTCGTGGCGTCCTCCAGGACACCTCGGGCATCCAGCGCGGCTGACCCGCTCCGCAGCACGCGGCCCCTCGTCCTTTTGGACGAGGGGCCGTTGTCGTACGGTCGACGCCCGCGCGGCTGACCCACCGGCCGGCTGACCTGACGGCCGGCCAACCGGCCGACCTGACGGCGCCTGCCCGGCCGTCGGGTTTCAATCGCGGTTTCGAGGCCAGACGGACACCATGTCCCCACGAACTCGCAGTGGTTCCAGCTCCGCAGGGACGGTCGTCGCGGTGATCGCGGACATCATGGCCGCCATACTCGGACTCTGGATTCTGATGTACCTGTTGGACGCCAACCGGGCCAATGAACTGGTCCAGTTCGTCCATGACGCGGCCAACTGGCTGGCAGGCTGGTCGCGTGACCTGTTCACCTTCGACGAGGACTGGGCCCGGGTGATCGCCGGATACGGCCTGGCCGCCGTGGTCTACCTCTTCATCGGCCACGGCATCGCCAACAGCCTCCACCGGCGCTGACCCCCACCCCGCACGGCCCCCGCCCCTCCGCCCACGACCCGACCGGCCGAGCGGCCGGTCGCGTGACCAGGGGGGTCTGGGGGTGTCCCCCGGAGAACACAGCACCTTCGACGAGGACTGGGCCCGGGTGATCGCCGGATACGGCCTGGCCGCCGTGGTCCACCTCTTCATCGGCCACGGCATCGCCAACAGCCTCCACCGGCGCTGAGGTCGAGGCTCTTCGTCCGTCGTCCGCCGGGTCGCGGCCGCCGGACCGAGGGCGGCTCCCGCCCCGGCGGCCGTTCCTCCGGTCGGACTCCGGTGTCAGACCCCGGCGCAGCAGTCGGGGTCGAGGCCCCTCGGGAGGCGGTCACCGCTGAAGACCGCGCAGGTGGCCTCGTGACCGCCGAGCGCGGCGACGGCCAGCAGCAGCGAGCCGGCCGTCCAGGCGGTCAGCTCGACCGGCCAGATCGCCTCGTCGTCGAAGACGTACCCCGTCCAGTACAGGCCGGTCTCCGGATCGCGCAGGTGCTGGATGGACTGGAGCACCTCCAGCGCGCGGTCGGACTCGCCCATCACCCAGAGGGCCAGGGCGAGTTCGGCCGACTCGCCGCCGGTCACCCACGGGTTGGGGGCCACGCAGCGCACCCCGAGCCCGGGGACGACGAAGCGGTCCCAGCCCTCCTCGATCCGCTCCTTGGCCTCGGCGTCGGTGAGGGCGCCGCCCAGCACGGGGTAGTACCAGTCCATGGAGTAGCGGTCCTTGTCGAGGAACCGCTCCGGGTGGTGCCGGATCGCGTGCCGGAGCGCGCCGGCCGCCAGCTCCCAGTCCGGCTGCGGTTCCTCCCGCTGCTCGGCGATGGCGAGGGCGCAGCGCAGCGCGTGGTGGACGGAGGAGCAGCCGGTGAGCAGCGCGTCCGCGGTGGGTGTGCCGTCGTCGTCGCGCCGCCAGCCGATCTGCCCGCCGGGCTGCTGGAGCCGCAGCACCCACTCCACGGCCGCGTACACGGTGGGCCACAGGCGGTCCAGGAAGGTGTCGTCGCCGGTGGAGAGGTAGTGGTGCCAGACGCCGACGGCGACGTAGGCGACGAAGTTGGTCTCCCGCCCCCGGTCGGTGACGTCGTCGGGGTCGCCGTCGGCGTACGCCGCGTACCAGGATCCGTCCGCCAGCTGGTGCCTGGCCAGCCACAGGTAGGCCTGCTCGGCGGCCTCGTGGGCGCCTGCGGCGTCCAGGGCCATCGCGGCCTCGACGTGGTCCCACGGGTCGAGGTGGTGGCCCCTGAACCAGGGGATCGCCCCGTCCTCACGCTGCACGGCGAGGATGCCGGCGACGGTCGCGGCGGCCTGCTCGGCGGTGAGGACCTCGGGCAGGACGAGGTGTTCCGTCCGGGGGGTCGTCACGGGGTGGCCGCCCCGGCCTCGGCAGCCGTCGCGGTGTCCGCACCCGCTCCGGCCCCGGCTTCCGCCACGGCTCCGGCCGCGGCGCGCGGCAGGTGCGGCTTGGTCGCGTACGCCACGAAGCTCTTGCCCATCACCGGGTTCAGGGTCCGCTCCGCGAGGCGGGTGGCCAGCGGCTTCTTCATGATGTCCCAGACCAGCAGCTTGTGGTACGCCCGTACCGGCAGCGCCTTGTCGTTGTCCACGCCGAAGGCGCACTTCAGCCACCAGTACGGCGAGTGCAGCGCGTGCGCGTGGTGGGTGCCGTAGGGGCGCAGGCCGGCCTCGCGCATCCTGGCCAGCAGCTGGTCGGCCTTGTAGATGCGGATGTGGCCGCCCTCGACCTCGTGGTAGGCGTCGGACAGGGTCCAGCACACCTTCTCGGGGCCGTAGCGCGGCACGGTGACCGCGATGCGGCCGCCGGGCCTGAGCACGCGGACCATCTCGGCGAGGACGCCCTTGTCGTCGGGGATGTGCTCCATGACCTCGGAGATGATCACGACGTCGAAGGACTCGTCGGGGAAGGGCAGGGCGAGGGCGTCGCCCTCCATCGCCGTGGCGGTGGCCCCGGCGGGCGCCTCCCCGGCCTCCTTCATCGCGGCGAACCACTTGGCGACCTCGCGGATCTCCTCGCCGTTCTGGTCCAGCGCCACGACCTGCGCCCCGCGCCGGTAGCACTCGAACGCGTGCCGGCCGGCCCCGCATCCGAGGTCCAGGACACGGTCGCCCGGGGCGAGCGGGAACCGGGAGAAGTCGACGGTCAGCACGTGGCCCTGCTTTCACGGTGGGAGGTGACGGGTTCTTCTGCGGCAGGCGTCCGGACCGCCCCGGGGCCGGCGGCACCCTCGGCCGCCGGGCCGGCCGCCACGGGCGCCGGGCCGGCCGCGGGAGCGGGAGCGGCGGCGACGGGATCGGCCGCTGCGGTCCCGCCGGTGCGGGCCATCGCCTCGCGGTAGCGGGCGACCGTGCCCTCGGCCGCGCGGGCCCAGGTGAAGTGCCGCAGCACCCGTTCCCGTCCGGCGGCGCCGAGCCGCGCGCGCAGCTCTGGGTCGCCGAGCAGCCGGTTCAGCCCGGCGGCCAGCGCCTCCGCGTCGCCGGGCGGGACGGCCAGGCAGGTCTCGCCGTCGCGGCCGGCGACCTCCGGGATCGCGCCGCCGGTCGTGGCGAGCAGTGGGGTGCCGGTGGCCATCGCCTCGGCGGCGGGCAGCGAGAAGCCCTCGTACAGCGACGGTACGCAGGCGACCTGGGCGGAGCGCACGAGATCGACCAGTTCCGCGTCCGAGATGCCCTTGACGAACTCGACGGCGTCGCCGAGCCCGTACCGCTCCATCGCCTGCGCGACGGGCCCCTTGGCGGGGCGCGTGCCGACGACGACGAGGTGCGCCCCGGGCTGTTCGACGCGGACCTTGGCCAGCGCCTCGACGAGGAAGACCAGGCCCTTGAGCGGCACGTCCGCGCTGGACGTCGTCACGATCCGGCCCGGCACGACGGGCACCGACGGGTCCGGTGAGAACAGGTCGGTGTCGGCGCCGATGTGGACGACGTGGATGCGGTCCTGGCGTACGCCCAGGTGACCGACGATCTCGTCGCGGGAGGTGCCGGAGACGGTGAGCACGGAGGGCAGACGGCGGGCGACCCGCTTCTGCATCCTGGTGAACGCGTACCAGCGGCGCACCGAGGCGCGCCTGCGCCTGCTCTCCGCCGCGTCCAGGTCCAGCTGCCGGTCGACGGTGATGGGGTGGTGGATCGTGGTCACCAGGGGCGCGCCGACGTCACCGAGCAGGCCGTAGCCGAGCGTCTGGTTGTCGTGGACGACGTCGAAGTCGCCGCGCCGGGCCCGCAGGTGACGGCGGGCGCGCAGCGAGAAGGTCAGCGGCTCGGGGAAGCCGCCGGTCCACATGGTGCCGACCTCGAGCGCGTCGATCCAGTCGCGGTACTCGCCGCGGCCCGGGGTGCGGAAGGGATCCGGCTGGCGGTAGAGGTCGAGGCTGGGCAGCTCGGTCAGGCTCAGCCTGTCGTAGCCCTCGTCGAGGACGGGGTAGGGCTGGGCGCCGATGACCTCGACCTGGTGTCCGAGGCGGGCGAGCTCGCGGGAGAGGTGTCGGACGTAGACACCCTGTCCGCCGCAGAACGGGTTCCCCTTGTAGGTGAGGAGCGCTATGCGGAGCGGTCGCAAGCCGTCGGAGGACGGACCCTGCGAGAGCCCGGCCTGACTGGCCTCAGCGGTCACTCTGGGCCCCCTTCTCCCTGCACGGTCCCGCGACTCTATGTCGGGACGCTAACCTAGAACAAGTTTCAGAGTTGATCGTTCGGAGGCTCCGAATCTACCGGCAGGTAGGGACGCGGCGGGCAGTGGATCAGGTGATTCACGCCACGACGGGATGCGTGCCATGCTGTCCGATCATCAACCCTCACCGACGGTCACGGAATGGGGCCCATGCCCGCGGAAGCCCACAGGGACAAGGCGGCCGAGGCGGCGAAGCCGGGTGAACCGGCCAAGGCGGACAAGGCGGCGAAGATGAAGGCCGGCACCACTCGAACCTCCCCGGCCTCACCCCTGACCGAGCGACAGGAGGCGCGCAGGCGGCGCATCCTGCGCGCGAGCGCCCAGCTGGCCGGCCGGGGCGGCTTCGACGCGGTGCAGATGCGCGAGGTCGCGGAGTCCTCCCAGGTGGCACTGGGCACCCTGTACCGGTACTTCCCGTCCAAGGTCCACCTGCTGGTGGCCACGATGCAGGACCAGCTGGAGCACATGCACGGCACCCTGCGGAAGAAGCCGCCGACGGGCGAGACGGCCGCCGAGCGGGTCGCGGAGACCCTGATGCGGGCCTTCCGCTCGCTCCAGCGCGAGCCGCAGCTGGCCGACGCGATGGTGCGCGCCCTGACGTTCGCGGACCGCAGCGTGAGCCCGGAGGTCGACCAGGTCTCCCGCCAGACGACGGCGATCATCCTGGACTCCATGGGCCTCGAGAACCCCACGCCGGACCAGCTCTCGGCGGTCCGCGTCATCGAGCACACCTGGCACTCGGCGCTCATCACCTGGCTGTCGGGGCGCGCCTCCATCGCCCAGGTCAAGATCGACATAGAGACGGTGTGCCGCCTGATCGATCTGGCGGCACCTCCGTCGACATCGAAGGATTCCGGCTGACGAGTTCGAAACTTTCGAAGCCTTCTCCTCGGCCACTCACCTCTCCCGCACCTGTCACCCTTCGGCCATACGCGGCCCGATTGCGCGCGAACGGTTGACCACCCCTCCGTTCATTCATATCGTCTGCGCTGCCATTCGGAGTTTCTTCCGAAACATTCGAAACCGCAGGGCGCGCTTCGAGCGCCTCGGCGCAGAACACCGCAGCAGACGATCCCCGCCATCCGCACCATCACGGCACCCCCACCGGAGAAGGGATGACATGCGCATGATCAAATTAGGAGTCCGAGAGGTACGAGCCAAAGCGGCCCGAGGCCCCCTGGCCGTCGCCGCGACCGCGCTGCTCACCGTGACCGCGCTCGTGGCGCTCCCCCAGAGCACCGCACACGCCGCCGACACCCTGGGCGCGGCGGCGGCCGAGAAGGGCCGCTACTTCGGCGCCGCGGTCGCGGCGAACCACCTGGGCGAGACGCAGTACGCCGCCACGCTCAACACCGAGTTCAACTCGGTGACGCCCGAGAACGAGATGAAGTGGGACGCCCTCGAGCCCAGCCGCGGCTCGTTCAGCTTCGGCAACGCCGACCGGATCGTGAACCACGCCCGGGGCCGGGGCATGGCGGTCCGCGGGCACACCCTGGTGTGGCACTCCCAGCTGCCCGGCTGGGTCTCCGGCCTCGGCACCGCCGATCTGCGGTCGGCGATGAACAACCACATCACCCAGGTCATGACGCACTACCGGGGTCAGATCCACTCCTGGGACGTGGTCAACGAGGCGTTCCAGGACGGAAACAGCGGCGCCCGGCGCAGCTCGCCCTTCCAGGACCGGCTCGGCAACGGCTTCATCGAGGAGGCCTTCCGCACGGCCCGCACGGCCGACCCGAACGCCAAGCTCTGCTACAACGACTACAACACCGACGGCGTCAACGCGAAGAGCAACGCCGTCTACAACCTCGTCCGGGACTTCAAGTCCCGCGGCGTGCCCATCGACTGCGTCGGCTTCCAGTCCCACTTCAACAGCGCGTCCCCCGTCCCGTCCGACTACCGGGCCAACCTCCAGCGCTTCGCCGACCTCGGCGTGGACGTGCAGATCACCGAGCTGGACATCGAGGGCTCGGGCACGACCCAGGCCACCCACTACGGCAACGTCGTCACGGCCTGCCTCGCGGTCTCGCGGTGCACCGGCATCACGGTGTGGGGCATCCCGGACAAGTACTCGTGGCGGGCGAGCGGAACGCCCCTGCTGTTCGACGACAACTACACCAAGAAGCCCGCCTACCACGCGGTCCTGAGCGCGCTCGGGGGCTCCGACGGCGGTGGCGGCGACCCCGGGAACCCGGGCGCGAGCTGCACCGCCGTCTACAGCAGGGCGGAGGTGTGGGGGGACCGCTTCAACGGCAGGGTGACCATCACCGCGGGCAATTCGGCGATCAGCAACTGGTCGGTGAACGTCACGGTGACGTCCCCGCAGAAGGTCTCGGCCACCTGGAACGGCTCACCCAGCTGGGACGGCAGCGGCAACGTGATGACGATGCGGCCCAGCGGCAACGGCTCACTGGCGGCCGGGGCGTCGACCAGTTTCGGGTTCACTGTCATGACGAACGGCAACACGACACCACCGAGCGTCGGCACCTGCACCGCGTCCTGACCACCCCGTCCCGGCATCACAGGCACCACGGACAGACCCGCCGGCCCGCCCCGGAACCCACGGGGGCGGGCCGGTGGCGTACGCGGCGGTGTGAGCGGTGACGTACGCCGCCGGTGACCTCGGCCACCCTCTTCGGGCCACCCCTGACCGCTTTCCTACGGGCGGGTAGAGTGGCGACGTCGTCATCACACCCGTACGGGGGGAAGCCGGTGCAATTCCGGCGCTGACCCGCAACCGTGAGCCGTCCGCCAGGACGGCGAGCCGGAATGCCCCGGACGGAACGTGACCGGCTCACGCGCCCGGCGGTCCGCCGGTGCGCGGCACCGTCGAGGTATACGGAGCCGAGCCGCCGGGGTGTCCCGTGCTGCCCGACTCCCTCACAGGGAGAGGCCCCCGCCGATCATGAACGTCCGCAGCAGCGCAGCGGTCCTGGCCGCGATAGCCGTGATCGGCGCCGCCGCACCGGCCACCGCCGATTCGTCCCCGTCCCCCTCGCCGTCCCAGCAGGCCCTGCCCTCCGCCCTGTACGGCGAGAGCGATCCCCAGTACGACGGCGTGTGGCGCCAGTCGCTGGCCCTGCTCGCCCAGCACACGGTGGGCGCCGAGCCGCCGGAGGAAGCCGTCGACTGGCTGGCCGGCCAGCAGTGCGCCGACGGGTCCTTCGCCCCGTTCCGCGCCGACACCGGCACGGCGTGCGACGCCAAGACCATGGTCGACACCAACCAGACCGCCGCCGCCGTGCAGGCCCTCGCCGCGCTCGGCGGGCACGACGCCGTCACCGGCAAGGCCCTCGGCTGGCTGAAGTCCGTACAGAACAAGGACGGCGGCTGGGGCTACACGGCGGGCGGGGCCAGTGACGCCAACTCCACCTCCGTCGTCGTCGGCGCGCTCGCCGCCGCGGGCGAGAAGCCGGCCGAGGTGGTCAAGGGCGGCAAGTCCCCCTACGACGCCCTGCTGAAGCTGGCGCTGCCGTGCGACGCCAAGGGCGACGGGGCGGGCGCCTTCGCCTTCCAGCCGGACAAGAAGGGCGAGCTGGTCGCCAACACCGACGCCACCGCGGCCGGCGTGGCCGGCTCCCTCGGCGCGGGCCTGGTGGTCGAGCCCGGCAAGGGCAAGGACGGGGCGGCGGACGCCGCGTGCGAGAAGGCCGGCACGCCCGAGCAGGCCGCCGCCAACGGTGCCGCCCACCTCACGGACGCGCTCGCCGCCGACGGTCACCTCGTCTCCGCGCTCCCCGGCGCCGAGGACCAGCCCGACTACGGCAACACCGCCGACGCGGTGGTCGCGCTCGCGGCGCAGGGCGCCACCGGGCCGGCCGCGAAGTCCGTGGCCTGGCTGGAGAAGAACGCCGCCGACTGGGCCGCCCAGAGCGGTCCCGCCGCCTACGCCCAGCTGATCTTCGCCGCCCACGCCACGGGCACCGACCCGCGCGCCTTCGGCGGCACCGACCTGGTGAAGCAGCTGACCGCCACGGGGCCCGCCGCCCCGGCGGCCGGCACGTCCGGCGAGAAGAACGGGCAGGAACAGAAGGACGAGAAGGAGAAGGACGACTCGGGCGCCGGTTCCGGCGTCTGGTGGGCCCTCGGGGTCTGCCTGGTCGCCGGCGCCGGCGTCGGCATCCTGGTGAGCAGCCGGAAGAAGAGGCAGCAGCCGTGATCCGCCGGGCCGTCGTCCTGTTCCTGGCCGCGCTCCTGCCCCTGCTGACGGGCGCGGGCCAGGCGCAGGCCGCCGGCTACCGGTACTGGTCGTTCTGGGACCTCGACGGCGACAGCTGGACGTACGCCACCCAGGGCCCGTCCGTCGCCCGCCCCGCCGACGGCGACGTCCAGGGCTTCCGCTTCGCCGTCAGCGAGGAGGCCGACGACTCGGCGCAGCCCCGGGGCGCCGCCGACTTCGCCGGCATCTGCGCGAAGACCCCCGCGAAGGACGGCAGCAAGCGGGTCGCCCTCGTCATCGACTTCGGCACGGCCGGGGACGCCCCGTCCGGCGAGACCCCGCCCGCGCACCGCACCGCCTGCGCCCGGGTCGCCCCGGACGCCAGCACCGCCGAGGCACTGGCCTCCGTCGCCGAGCCCCTGCGCTACGACAGCAGCGCCCTGCTGTGCGCCATCGCCGGATACCCGGAACGCGGGTGCGGGGAGCAGGTGTCGGGGACGGGCACGGGCACGGAGTCCGGCACGGGCGCCTCGGCGCCCGAGAAGGGGACGGAGGGCGGGTCCGAGGGGGCCGGTTCCCCTGACTCCTCGGCGTCCGGGGACGGCGGTGGTCCGTCCCTCGGTCTCTTCGCCGGGGTCGCCGTGATGGCGCTGCTCGGGGCGGCGGCCTTCTGGCAGGTACGCCGTCGTGGCTGAGTCCGGCGGCAGCCGGCCACGGGAACGCACCGCCCCCGCCCCCCGTCGCCGGCAGGGCACCCCCCTGCACCCCGGCGCCTGGTGGCTGTGGGCGCTGGCCCTCGGTGTCGCCGCCACCCGCACCACCAACCCCCTGCTGCTCGCCCTCCTCGTCATGGTCTCCGCCTACGTCGTGGCCACCCGCCGGCCGAACGCCCCCTGGGCCCGCTCGTACGGCGCGTTCGTCAAGCTGGCGCTGGCCGTGATCCTCGTCCGGCTGCTCTTCGCGATCGTCCTCGGCTCCCCCCTCCCCGGTGCGCACGTCCTCGTCGACCTGCCCGAAGTCCCGCTCCCCGACTGGGCGCAGGGCATCCGCCTGGGCGGCCGGGTCACGGCCGAGGCGCTCACGTTCGCCCTGTACGACGGCATGAAGCTGGCCACGCTGCTCATCTGCGTCGGCGCCGCGAACGCCCTCGCCAACCCGTCCCGCCTGCTGAAGTCCCTGCCCGGCGCGCTGTACGAGATGGGTGTGGCCGTGGTCGTGGCGCTGACCTTCGCGCCGAGTCTGATCACGGACGTCCAGCGGCTGCGCGCCGCCCGTCGGCTGCGGGGCCGCCCCGACCGCGGGGTCCGCGGTCTGCTCCAGGTCGGACTCCCGGTGCTGGAAGGCGCGTTGGAGCGTTCGGTCGCGCTCGCCGCCGCGATGGACGCCCGCGGGTACGGCCGTACGGCGCAGGTCCCGGCCGGGGTCCGGCGCACCACCGCCGTCCTCACCCTCGGCGGGCTGCTCGGCGTCTGCGCGGGCACCTACGGTCTGCTCACCGCCGAAGGCGCCGCGTACGGCGTCCCCGTGCTCCTGGCCGGTCTGGCCGCCGCGCTCGCGGGGCTGTGGCTGGGCGGACGGCGTTCCCCGCGCACCCTTTACCGACCCGACCGCTGGGACACCCGCGCCTGGCTGGTCGCCGGCTCCGGCGCGGCGGTCGCGGCGCTGCTGGCCGTCGCCGCCGCACGCGACCCGGCGGCCCTGCACCCCGGTGTGGTGCCGCTGGTCGCACCCGTCCTGCCCCTGTGGCCGGCGGCGGCCGTACTCATCGGCCTGCTCCCCGCCTTCGTCACCCCCGCCCCCGAGGACACCGGCAAGGAGCCGTCGTGATCCGCTTCGAGAACGTCTCCGTGACGTACGACGGCTCCCCCGAACCCTCCGTGCGGGGCGTCGACTTCCAGGTCCCGGAGGGCGAACTCGTCCTGCTCGCCGGGCCGTCCGGGGTCGGCAAGTCCACGGTGCTGGGCGCGGTCAGCGGCCTCGTCCCGCACTTCACGGGCGGCACCCTGCGCGGCAGGGTCACGGTGGCCGGCCGCGACACCCGTACCCACAAGCCACGCGAACTGGCCGACGTGGTGGGGACGGTGGGCCAGGACCCGCTGTCGCACTTCGTGACGGATCTCGTCGAGGACGAACTCGCCTACGGCATGGAGTCGTTGGGCCTGCCTCCGGACGTGATGCGCCGTCGCGTCGAGGAGACGCTGGACCTGCTGGGCCTGGCCGACCTGCGGGACCGCCCCATCTCCACGCTCTCCGGCGGCCAGCAGCAGCGCGTCGCCATCGGCTCGGTCCTCACCCCGCACCCCCGGGTGCTGGTCCTCGACGAGCCGACGTCCGCGCTGGACCCCGCGGCGGCCGAGGAGGTCCTCGCGGTGCTCCAGCGTCTCGTCCACGATCTCGGCACCACCGTCCTCCTGGCCGAACACCGCCTGGAACGCGTCGTCCAGTACGCCGACCGGGTGGCGCTGCTGCCGGGGCCGGGCCAGCCCCCGCTGCTCGGGACCCCGGCGGAGGTGATGGCGGTGTCCCCGGTGTTCCCGCCGGTGGTGGCCCTGGGCCGGCTCGCCGGCTGGTCCCCGCTCCCGCTGACCGTACGCGACGCCCGCCGCCGCGCGACCCCCCTGCGCGAGCGCCTCGCGCAGGCGGAAGCGGAGGCGAGGACGGAAGCGAGGGCGGAGGCGAGGGCGGAGGCCGCATCCGTCACGGCGGCGTCAGCGGCGACGACCGCACCGGACCCCGCCCGGCCGGCCCCGGAAGCCCTCACCACCGCCACCACCCGCGCCACCCGCAGGACCCCCCTCTCCCTGTTCACCCGCAAGCGGCCGGACACAGCCACGGCCTCTCCCGCCCCCGCACCCGCACCCGCCCATGTGGCCGAGGTCCGTGCCCTGGCCGTCCGTCGCGGCAGCGTCCGGGCGCTGCGCCACGTCGATCTGACGGTCGCCCCGGGCGAGACGATCGCGCTCATGGGCCGCAACGGCGCCGGCAAGTCCACGCTGCTCGGCGCACTGGTCGGGCTCGTGGAACCGTCCGCCGGTTCGGTCCGCACCGGCGGCGCCGTACCGCACCGCACCCGCCCCCGCGACCTGGTCCGCCGGGTGGGACTCGTCCCGCAGGAGCCGCGGGACCTGCTGTACGCGGACACGGTCGCCGCGGAGTGCACCGCCGCCGACCGGGACGCGGAGGCGGAGCCGGGCACCTGCCGCGCCCTGCTGTCGGAGCTGCTGCCCGGCATCGCGGACGACACCCACCCGCGTGACCTGTCCGAGGGACAGCGCCTGACCCTCGCCCTGGCGATCGTCCTCACCGCCCGCCCGCCGCTGCTCCTCCTCGACGAGCCGACCCGCGGCCTGGACTACGCG
The DNA here is from genome assembly GCF_044540975.1 of Streptomyces sp. NPDC085927. Lineage (NCBI taxonomy): Bacteria > Bacillati > Actinomycetota > Actinomycetes > Kitasatosporales > Streptomycetaceae > Streptomyces > Streptomyces sp. NPDC085927. The sequence goes on along the minus strand of NZ_JBITSN010000002.1, from coordinate 321,327 downwards.
GCGAAGGCCCGTCTGGTGACCGTCCTGCGCGGGCTGGCCGCCGAGGGCCACGCGATCGTCCTGGCCACGCACGACGTGGAGCTGGCGGCGGAACTCGTCCACCGGGTCGTCCTCCTCGCCGAGGGCGAGGTCATCGCCGACGGTCCGGCGGCCGACGTGGTCGTCGCGTCGCCGTCCTTCGCCCCGCAGGTGGCCAAGATCCTGGCCCCGCAGCACTGGCTCACGGTCTCCCAGGTCCGGGAGGCCCTGTCATGACACCCGCACCCACCCCGGCCCCGGACAAGGCGGCCACAGCCACCGGCACCACCGGCAGGGCCACCGGCACCCAGCGCCAGGCGCGGGCCGTCCGTCTGGGTCCGCGTTCGCTGGTGGCGCTGGCCCTGGTGAGCGCGGTGGGCGTGGCCGCGTTCGGCTGGCCCTTCCTGGCCCCGCCCGCCTCCACCCTCAACGCCCACGCGCAGGACGCGCCGTGGCTGTTCGCGGGGCTCCTCGTGCTGCTGGTCGGGGTGGTGGCGGCGACGATCTCGGAGTCGGGCCTGGGTCCGAAGGCGGTCGCGATGCTGGGCGTGCTGGCGGCGGCGGGAGCGGCGCTGCGCCCCATCGGCGCGGGGACGGCCGGCCTGGAACCCATGTTCTTCCTGATGGTCCTCAGCGGGCGGGTCCTCGGGCCGGGTTTCGGCTTCGTGCTCGGCTCGGTGACGATGTTCGCGTCCGCGCTGCTCACGGGCGGGGTGGGCCCGTGGCTGCCGTTCCAGATGCTGTCGATGGGCTGGTTCACGATGGGCGCGGGCCTGCTCCCGGGCCCGGACCGGCTGCGGGGCCGGGCGGAGCTGTGCGTGCTCGCCGCCTACGGATTCCTGGCGGCCTTCGCCTACGGCACGATGATGAACATGGCGGGCTGGCCCTTCATGGCCGCCCTGGCCTCGAACATCTCCTTCGACCCGGACGCGTCGGTCCCCGCCAACCTGGCCCGTTTCCTGGCGTACTGCCTGGCCACGTCCCTCGGCTGGGACCTGGGCCGGGCCCTGCTGACCGTCGTCCTGGCCCTGACGCTGGGCCCCCCGGTGCTCCGCGCCCTGCGCCGCGCCACCCGCAGGGCGGCTTTCGAGACACCGGTCACCTTCACCGGCCACCCCTGAGTGTTCCCGCGCACGCCGACGGTGACGGAACTGACGGCCCGTCGTGAGGCGCCCCACATGACCCGGCTCACATACGAAGCGGGATCGTAGTCCCGGAGGCCTCCCCCGCCCCCGGGCCCGCCCGCTCCGGCCTGCGCGGATGACCGTCGGCCACAGGCCGACACTCACCCCAGATGCGGCCGTGGTTAGTAAAAGGGACCTTTGCGGACAAACCTCGAAAGCTGTTTCTGTGGAGCAGTCGCCAGGCGCCGACGTGCCCCACCCGGGCCGCGGCGCCGACGTATGCCCCACCCCCACGCACCACCAGGTGTTCCGGGGGCCGGAGCTACGACGACCGCCCTGCAGCCGAAGAAAAGGTTTCTAGATGTCCGCCGTTTCCATCCTCCGCACCGTCGCCACCCCGAAGAAGGCCCTCGTCGGTGCCGCTCTCACCGCCGCCACCTGCGGTGCGCTGATCACCGCCGCCCCCGCGCAGGCCGCCACCACGGCCACGGGCTCGGCCCAGGCGACCGCGCAGGCGATGATCGGCGACTCCGCGCAGTACCAGTGCTTCTCGAACATCGTCCAGCACGAGAGCGGCTGGAACCACACCGCCACCAACGCCTCCAGCGGCGCCTACGGCCTGGTCCAGGCCCTGCCCGCCTCGAAGATGGCCTCGGCCGGCTCGGACTGGAAGACCAACCCCTCCACCCAGATCTCGTGGGGCCTCGGCTACATGAACGAGCGCTACGGCAGCCCGTGCGCCGCCTGGGACTTCTGGCAGGCCAACAACTGGTACTGACCGGGCCGGAACCAGCCCTCGCACCACCCCGGCAGCACCCGCACCACCCCCCCCCATACCGAAAGCGGCGGCCCCCAGATCCCCGGGACCGCCGCTTTCGCCATGCGCGGCGGAGCCCTGTGACGGACCGGCCGCGCAGGAACCTACTTCCGGGCCGGTTCCTCCGGTGCGGGGGCAGGGCCCGGCAGCTTCGCTCCCGGGGTCCCGGGGCCTGACGCGGTGTCGGTGGCGGTGGCGGCCACCGCCGTCCGGGCACGCGGCCCCTGGAGAAGGTACGTCAGACCGAAACCGGCCACGACGACGAGGGCTCCGCCCACCGCGTCCAGCACCCAGTGGTTGCCGGTGGCGACGATCGCGGCGACGGTGAACAGGGGGTGGAGCAGACCGAGCGCCTTCATCCACATCCTGGGCGCGATGATCGCGATGGCCAGGCCGCACCACAGGGACCAGCCGAAGTGCAGGGACGGCATCGCCGCGTACTGGTTGGTGAGGGCGGTGAGGGTGCCGTAGTCCGGCTTGGAGAAGTCCTGCACGCCGTGCACGGTGTCGATGATCCCCAGGTTCGGCATCAGGCGCGGCGGGGCCAGCGGGTAGAGCCAGAAGCCGACCAGGGCCAGCAGCGTGGTGAAGCCGAGGCTCGCCCGCGCCCACCGGTAGTCGACGGGGCGCCGCCAGTACAGCAGCCCGAGGACCGTGAGCGGGACGGCGAAGTGGAACGACGTGTAGTAGAAGTCGAAGAAGTTCCGCAGCCAGCCGATCCCCACGACCGCGTGGTTGACCGCGTACTCGATGTCCATGTGGAGCAGGCGCTCGAGGTCGAGGATCTGGTGGGCGTGCTCCTCCGCGCGGGCCCGCCCCTCCGTGTTGCTGCCGCCGGTCGCCGCGAGCCGCACCTTGGAGTACGCGGCGTAGGTGACGCGGATCAGCAGCAGTTCCAGCAGCAGGTTGGGGCGGGTCACGACCCGGCGCAGGAACGGCAGCAGCGGGACATGCTCGAAGCGGGTGGGGACGGGTTCGGCGTACCGGGTCGGGACGGGCGTGCGGAAGTACGGCGAGGTACGCGACAGGAACGGGACCGCCGTGGCGGCGGCGAGGGCGGCGAGCAGGACGATGTTGTCGCGGACGGGGTGCAGGACCGGCAGGTTCGGCAGGATCATCGTGGCCGGCAGCGTCATCGCCAGGACGACGGCGACGGGCCACACCAGCCGGTCGGAGGCGCGTCTGCCGGCCACGCCGACGACGGTGAGCAGCACCCACAGCAGTTGGTGCTGCCACGCGGCCGGGGAGACGACGATGGCGGCGCAGCCGGTGATCGCGACGGCGAGCAGCAACTGGCCGTCGTGGGCGTAGCGCACCGCGCGGCGCAGGCCGAGGACGACGACGGCCGCGCCTATCAGCAGGAAGAGGCCGATCTCCAGGGGGCCCTCGGCTCCCAGGCGGAGGAGGGCGCCGTGCAGGGACTGGTTGGCGAGGTCGTCGGCCCGGCCGCCGAGTCCGGCGCCCGCCATGTGGTGCACCCAGTAGGTGTGCGAGTCCTGGGGCATCGCGGCCCAGGCGAGCGCGGTGCCCGTGGCGAAGGTGATGCCGGACGCGGCGGCGGCCCGGCGGCGGCCGGTGAACCAGAGCAGGGGGGCGAAGAGCAGCAGGGCCGGCTGGAGGGCGGCGGCGACACCGATCAGGATGCCGCCGGCCCGCTGTCCGCGGGCGACGAAGCAGCCCAGCAGGACGAGGAGGACCGGGATGATGCTGGTCTGCCCGAGCCACAGGGTGTTGCGCACCGGCAGGGACAGCATGAGCAGGCTGATCGCGACCGGCGCGGCCAGCAGCGCGGTGCGGCGGCCGACCGGCCGGGGCAGGGCGCGGGCGGCGATCAGGCCGAGCGCGACGACCAGCAGCAGCGTGCCGAAGGTCCAGCCCCAGCCGAGCGCCTGTTCAGCCGACCGGGTGAGGGGTTTGAGGACGAGTCCGCCGAACGGCGTACCGGTGAAGCGGGTCGATTCGTAGAGCGAGCCGCTCACCTGCAGCACGCCGTCGTGTCCGAACCAGGTCTCGAGGTCCGTGAGCCGCTCCCCGCGCGGGGTGGTCAGGACGGCCGCGACCTGGCGTACGGCGAGGACGGCGGCGAGCAGCCACAGTCCGAGCCGCACCGTGTGCAGGCGTGATCCGATGTCACCGACCGCCGCGGCGTGGAAAGCCTCCGCCGGTCGCCCCCTGTGTTCCGCGTTTGCCACGCCTCGTCGGCCTCCCACCCCATTGATCCCACGCGCCCCGCGCGTGAGGGTCCCTCCGCGAACCCTATGAGGCTCGCGCCGCCCCCGGAAGAGACGCAGGCAACCCCCGGTTCACCTGACGTCCGTCCCGCTTTGGTCCGGCTTTGGCCGGATGGCGGTGGTCGGAGGGGGCGGGGCGCCCGCCGGGACGTGGGAGGGGTCACACGGGAGACCCGGGCGCGGGGCGCCCGGCGCCTCCTGGAGCGGGCCCGGAGTTCACCCGCGCGGGACGGCGGGCTGGGCGGCCGGCGTCGAGGGGGACGACGGTTCCGCCCCGGCACGGGTGCCGGAGTGGGCCGGCGGGCCCTGGCGGCAGCGGCTTTCCGCCTCACACCTCGTGGTAGAAACCCACGTTGACGCTGCGCGGGGCCGAGCGGTCCAGGACGACGATCTCGCCGTTGCCGCCCCGGGGCAGCGCGACGCTGCCGCCGTAGGCGACCGGGTGGACCTGGTCGCCGATGGTCAGCCGGACCTCGGAGGACGGCTCGGGGAGCGAACCGCGCAGCCAGCTCAGGTACCAGGTGCCGTCCTGGGCGCACTGGAACTCCAGGTGGACCCTGGACACGAACAGCCAGTCGTCCGGCGTGGAGAGCCGGCACACCGACCTGTCCCGGCCCACCCGCAGCACGGCGCCCGGCTCGGACGGCGCGTCGGCCATGAGCATGCCGGCCGTGGCCCCCGATTCCGCCGACGACACGGTGGCCATGGTGAGTTCGAGCACGGGCGCTCCTCCTGAGACGTTCTGGCGGACCGGCGGCGCCGGCCCGACGGCGGCCGGAACGGCCTGGTGCGGCGGCCGGAACGGCTCGCTGTCGCCGCATGATAAAACGCCCGGCTCCCTCCCGTCCGGCCGTCCGGCGGGCACAAGGGCCTCATGACCGAGCGAAAGCCGCCGGGCATCGATTTCGAGGTGGGGGTCCCCCCGCTCGAACGGAGTGGAGAGTGGGGGAGGGTGGACCGGCAGATCCGTGACGCCGAGGCGCGCGAGGACTTCGCGCGGCTGCCGGGAGCGGGCAGACCCCTACCGCGCGACATGGAGGCCCCCTACGACGAGATGTGGTGGGTCGAGCGGAAGCCGGCCCGCGAGGGCTACTCGGTGCTGCCGCCGACGCCGGCCCTGCGCAAGGAGGCCGAGGACGCCCTGGAGGCGGCCTACGCGGCCCCCTCGGAGCGGATCGTCCGGAGGATCCTCACGGAGATCAACGTCAAGATCCGCGACTTGATGTACAAGCCGCCGCCCGGCCCCCCCCCCGCTGGGCAAAAAGCCGTACGACGTCGAGGACGTCGTACGGCAGTGGCGGGAGCGCCGGGCGGGGGCGGACGGCCCGGCGCCCGGGGATGCCTGACGGCGGCCCCGGGCGCGGAGCCGGTCAGGCGCGCAGGAGCCGTTCCGCCAGTTCGCGGTAGTCCCGCAGGGCCAGGCGCAGTTGCTCGGTGCCGGTCTCGGCGGCGTTCGGGCCCTCGCCGACGTCCTCGGTCTGCCAGGACCGGCGCAGGGCACGGCGTCGCTCGGCCACCGCGTCCGTGAAGCGGGCCGCGATGTCCTCCAGCACGCGGTCGGCCTCCGCGACGGAGTCCCGCGGGGTGTCCACGAAACCGGCCACGGCGTGCTGCAGTTGCGCGGAGAGCTTGTCGCCGTCGTCGAGCGGGAGCAGACGGGGTCCGTGCGCCTCCTCGAGGGCATGGTTGCCACCGTGGCGGTCGCGGCGCCCGTCCAGGGACGTGTGCGTGTCCGGCGTGCCGCCGGTGCCCTCGTGCCGGTCCGGGGCGCCGGCCCGGGCACCCTCCTCGTAGGTGTCACGGCGGGGGTCGCCGGGGTCGCCGTGCAGGTCCTGGCGGGCACCGTCGTGGATGCCGTCGTGGATGCCGCCGTGGACGCCGTCACGGGTCCCGGGGACGGACGTGCGGGTGGTGGTGCGGGGCGTCTCGGTCAGCGGTTCGCCGCCGGGGCGCCGGGTCGTGTCGGTCATCTCGTTCAGCTCTCCTTCGCCTGTCGCCGGTGGAGCAGTGAGGGCGTGTGGGAACGGCCGTGTTCGGCGGTCCGCACGCGGTGGCCGTCCGGCTCGCCGCGGTGGTCTCCGCCGTCGTGGCGGGACGGTCGTATCAGGTCGTCGAAGAGGGCGCGGGCCTCGACCATGGCCTCGCGCATCTCCTCGGTGCCGGCGCCGCCTTCGTGTCCGCCGTTCACGCGGGCCTGCGTGACCCGGTGCACCCGGCGGTAGCCGTCGACGTGGTGGGCGTGGTGCACGGACAGCGCGGCGAGCTGCTCCTCGTACTGTCCGCCGTCGGGGTAGCCCCGGGCGGCGGCGAGGTCGGCGAGCAGCCGGTCCGCCTCGGCGACGGCCTCCCGCGGCGAGTCGACGAACCGCTCCTGCGCGGCCGTCCAGCCCGCCTCGTACCTCTCCCGTTCGGCGGTCTCCAGCGGTCGTGTCCGCAGGTCGCCGTGGAGCTTCACACGCTGGGCCAGTTCACGTTCGGCGGCCTCTGCGTCCCCGTCGTGCCGGGCGACGACCCGGTCGTACTCGGGTCCGAAGCGCCGCTTCAGGTGCGCGCCGTGGCGTGGGCCGCGGGCGCGCAGGGTCAGTACGGCCGCCGCGACGACAACGACCGCCACGATCACGATCAAGGCAATGATCAGGCCAGTGGACATGGATGCCTTCCGGTTCGTCGGCCAACCGGCGCTCCTCGCGCGCCGGTTCTCCGTTCGGGTTGCCCGAAGTCCCGCCCGCAAACAGAGTTGCGGGTCCGGGGGCAGACAGACGCAGAATGCGGACATGACGTGGACCGTCCATCCCGAACCTCCCGACTCCCCCGTCGCCGCCGCGCTCTGGCGGGCGTACTACACGGAGGTCAGCGACCGCTGGTACCTGCTGCACGAGGGACGCCGGACCGATCCGGAAGAGCTGGAGCGGGAGATCGCCGCGGAGTCGGGCGCCGATCTCGTGCCGCCGCGCGGGCATCTGCTGGTCGCGCGGTACGGGGACGAGGCGGCGGGCAGTGCGGGGGTCCGCCTGCTGGACGGTACGACCGCCGAACTCACCCGGGTCTTCCTGCACCCGGGGATGCGGGGCAGGGGCGGGGCGGCGCTCCTGGTGCGCGCCGCCGAGGACGCGGCCCGCGCGTCGGGGGCCGCCCGGCTGATCCTGGACACACGCGGCGATCTGGTGGAGGCCCGCGCCCTGTACGCGCGGCTCGGCTTCACCGAGACGGAACCGCACAACAGCGAACCGACCGCCGAGCACTGGTTCGCCAAACGGCTCGGCTGAACCCCCGTGCGGGCTCAGCCGACCTGTGTACCCGGTCGCCCGCCGCGCGCGTCCCCCGGACGCCCGCCGCCGGCGTGCGGGCGTTCCCCGCGCGATCCGCCCAGTTCCCCCGACAGTTCGTGCACCAGGTGCACCAGATCGGTGGGCCGGTCCGGCCCCCACCAGTCGCCGAGCAGCTCGGCCAGGGACTCCTCCCGGGCCCGCGCCAGCCGCTCGACGGCCTCGAACCCGTCGTCGGTCAGGACGAGGCCGAGGCCCTCGCGCCGGGCGAGGTGCCGCACCTCGGCCTGGCGGGCGGCCTCCATGACGACATCGAGCGGGACGGTACTGCGCTCGGCGAGCAGGGCCGGTTCCACCGAGCCGTGCCTCCTGATCCGCAGCAGCAGCCAGCTCGTCGCGGGCAGCAGGTCGTAGCCCGCGCGGGTGGTGGTCTTCCGGTAGATGTCACGCCGGCCCTCGCGGGTGCCGAGCAGGGACAGCGCGCGGCACACCTCGTCGTACGACGACCGTTCCACCGGGTTGCTGGCCAGCGTCTCGGTGCCGTCGGGCGCGGTGACCGAGGTGCGCAGCTTGTCCTCCTTGAGGAACCAGGCGAGGACGAACCCGAGGAGGACGACGGGAACCGCGTACAGGAAGACGTCGGTGATGGCGGAGGCGTACGCGTGGACGGCCTCCGGGCGCAGGGCGGCGGGCAGGTTCTGGATGCCGCGCGGGTCGGCCTCCAGCGCGTCGGCGGAGACGCCGGGCGGGAGCCGGGCACCGCGGAAGGCGGCGGCGAGCTTGTCGCCGAGGCCGTTCGTGAAGATCATGCCGAAGACGGCGACGCCGAAGGAGGCGCCGATGGAGCGGAAGAAGGTCGCGCCGGAGGTGGCGACGCCCAGGTCCCGGTAGGAGACGGCGTTCTGCACGATCAGTACCAGGACCTGGATCACCAGGCCGAGCCCCAGGCCGAAGACGAAGAAGAAGGCGCTCATCACGAGGGTGGTGCTGTTCTCGTCGAGCTGGTGGAGCAGCAGCAGGCCGATGATGATGAGGCCGGTGCCCGTGATCGGGAACACCTTCCAGCGGCCGGTACGGCTGACGATCTGTCCCGAGGCGGTCGAGGCCAGCAGCGTTCCGGCCACCATCGGCAGCATGTGCACACCGGACATCGTCGGGCTGGCGCCTTGGACCACTTGGAGGAACGTCGGCAGGTAGACGCTCGTGCCGAACATGGCGAAGCCGACGATGAAGCTGATCACGGCGGTGAGCGTGAAGGTGCGGATCCGGAACAGCCCCAGCGGCAGCACCGGTTCGACGGCCCGGCGTTCCACGGCAACGAACGCGACGGCGAGGACGGCGCCCAGCACCGCGAGGCCGATGATCTGCGGCGAGCCCCAGGCCCAGGTGGTGCCGCCGAGGGAGGCGACCAGGACCAGGCAGGTCGCGACGGAGGCGATGAGGAAGGTGCCGAGGTAGTCGATGACGTGCCGGGTCGACCTGCGCGGGATGTGCAGCACCGTCGCGATGACGGCGAGGGCGACGATCCCGAGGGGCAGGTTGATGTAGAACACCCATCGCCAGCTCAGGTGCTCCGTGAACAGTCCGCCCAGCAGCGGTCCGAGGACGCTCGTCGTGCCGAAGACCGCGCCGAACATGCCCTGGTACTTGCCCCGTTCACGGGGCGGCACGAGGTCGCCGACGATCGCCATGGACAGCACGATCAGTCCTCCGCCGCCCAGTCCCTGGAGCGCGCGGAAACCGATCAGCTGGGCCATGTCCTGCGCCACGCCGCACAGCGCGGACCCCACCAGGAAGATGACGATGGCGGTCTGGAACAGCCGCTTGCGGCCGTACTGGTCGCCGAGCTTGCCCCACAGCGGGGTCACGGCGGTCGAGGCCAGCAGATACGCGGTGACCACCCAGGACAGATGCTCCAGACCGCCCAGTTCACTGACGATGGTGGGCAGCGCGGTGGCCACGATGGTCTGGTCGAGTGCGGCGAGCAACAGGCCGAGGAGCAGTGCGCTCATCGAGACGATGACGTTGCGGGGCACCTGCTCACCCTCACCGCCCGGCCCGGCGCCGGGGGCCGGCGGTCCGGAACCGGCGCCGGGCGAGGGCCGCGCGCTGCCCGCCCTCTTTGCCCTGCCGTGCGCGTCCCCGGACATGGCCACCTCCACAGGTTCTCGTCTCCACGCTCCATCGTGATCGGTGTGACCGGTTATGGCCTGTCGAGTCCCTCCGGAAGACCGCATTCCGGGGGCGTGTGCGTCGGCGTGTGGAGAAGATCTGCATAATCTCTGGAGATCGCGAGGGGAGGGAGTACACGTGGACGATTCGACGGGCACCCCGTGCCCGGCATGCGGTGCGCCCAGGAACAGGGACAACACCCCTTCCTGCGCCTGCACTCTGCGCGCGTCCGACGCCCTCCGCGACGCCCGTACGGCGCAGGCGGCGGAGGCCGAGGACTTCACCCCGCTCCGCATCCGTCCGTACGTCGAACTCGACGACGGCACGACGGCCGCACCGGGTACGCCGAACAGTGGTGGTACGCCGGGCGGCGACCGCGCACCGGAGCCGGAAGCCGGACGAGGAGCCGGCCGGGTCGGACAGACCGGCCAGGCAGGCCAGGCAGGTCAGGCAGGTCAGGCAGGTCAGGCAGGTCAGGCAGGTCAGGCAGGTCAGGCAGGTCAGGCAGGTCAGGCAGGTCAGGCAGGTCGGCCCGGACAAGAGGCGGAAGAGTCCCCCGCCCCGCCCGGCACGGACCGGCAGGACGCGCCGGCGGCTCACGACGGGCTCGCGGCGCGGAACGAGCGGACTCCCCGGGACGGGCGGACGACGCCCGGCGCACCGCAGCCGGCCGACGCGACCATGCAACTGCGCGCCATCACCCCGGACGCGCCCGCCGCGCCCGGGACCCCGGACACTCCCGTCGCCTCCGGGATCCCAGGGGCCTTCGAGGACCCGGACGCGACGTCCGTGCTCCCCTCGGCCACTCCGGTGACGGCCTCTCAGCCCCCGCCCCTCGCCGCGCCCCTCGCGCCGCCCACCACGGAGCCGAGCGCCACCGACCTGAACCTGTTCGACTCCACCCGTCCGCTCGGGGCGGTGTCCGCCGCGGCAGGGCCGCACGCGGGCCCGGCCCCGGACGCCGGCGAACCCGCGCCCTCCGGTGGCCGTCGCCGTCGCACCACGCTGCTCGTGGCCGCCGGAGCCGTCGTGGCGGTGATCGGGGCCGCCGGATGGGCGAGCGGGCTGTTCGCCTACGAGACGCCGTCGCGGGACGGCGCACTGCCGAAGGACGTACGGGCGAGCGTGCCGGACGCGCCGTCCGACGCGCCCTCGGCGGCACCGGCCACGAGCGTGTCCGGCTCACCGGAGGCGTCCGCCCCGGCGTCGGCCTCGGCTCCGCCGTCCGGGAGCGCGAGCCCGTCGGCGTCGCCGTCGGCCTCGGAGTCGGAGGCGGAGCCGGGCGCTTCGGCGACCCCGTCGGCCGCGGCGGAGCCCTCCGCGGCCCCGACGACCACGGCCCCGGCCGACGCCCCCGAGGAGGCGGAGGAGCTGGACGACGGCGCCACCGCCGGTCCCACGCTGAGGCGCGGCGACCAGGGACCGGAGGTCGCCGACCTCCAGCAGCGCCTGAGCAGGGTGTACCTGTACAACGACTCGGTCCACGGCCGGTTCAACCGCCGCACGGAGGACGCCGTCCGCACCTACCAGTGGTCGCGGGGCCTCCGCGGCGACGAGCTGGGCGTGTACGGACCGGAGACCCGGGCCCGCCTGGAGGCGGAGACCGGCAACCGCTGAGGCGACGGAACGTGCCGCACCGGCCTCACCGCCGCGCGGCGGCAGGCAGGCGACGTCAGCCCGTGTGCCCGGCGTCCGTGATGTGCAGCAGGATCGTCCCGTCCGCGCCGCGCTCCACCCGTACCCGGGTCAGGTCGCGTACGACCACGTCCGGGTCGTGGAACCCGGCGCGCGGGCCGATGCCGACGACGCGCATGCCGGCCGCGCGCCCCGCGGCGATGCCCGCCCCTGAGTCCTCGAAGACCACGCAGTCGGCCGGTGCGACGCCCAGTTCCGCCGCGCCCTTGAGGAAGCCCTCGGGGTCGGGCTTGCTCGCGCCGACCGACTCGGCGGTCACCCGCACCTCGGGCCGTTCCAGCCCCGCGGCGGCCATCCGCGCCGTGGACAGGGCGACGTCGGCGGAGGTCACCAGGGCGTGCGGGAGGCCGGCGAGCGAGGCGAGGAACGCGCGGGCGCCCGGTATCTCGACGACGCCCTCGGTGTCCGAGGTCTCCTCGGCGAGCATGCGTGCGTTGTCGGCGTGGTTCTGCTCCATCGGCCGGTCCGGCAGCAGCAGCGCCATCGAGGCGTAGCCCTGGCGGCCGTGCACGACCTTCATGACCTCGTCGCCGTCGAGCCCGTTCCGCTCGGCCCAGCGCCGCCAGACACGCTCGACCGAGGCGTCCGAGTTGACGAGGGTGCCGTCCATGTCCAGCAGGAGGGCGCGGGCGGTGAGTACGGCGGTGGCCGTCATCGGCAGCTCCAAAGCGCGGGGCGGGCCCGGGAGGGGCCCCGGTGCGGTTCCCGGGGAGGGGGAACAAGGCGGCCCCGCCCGCCGGTCAGGGGAAACGGGCGGGAGCCACTTTGTTCATCCACGATACAAAACAAGTCCGGCATCCCGCCAGCTCCTCCGCCGACCGTTCACGGATCGTTGGCCGCGCCGTCGCCCCCGCAGCCGCCGGCGGAACCGGCCGACCGGCCGGCCACCCCGCCCGGCCCGCCCTCCCCGGTCCACCCGCCGGCCCGGCCCGCCCCGCTCAGCCGGTCACCGCCTCCCACAGGCTCCACACCCCGAGCCCCAGCATCAGCAGCGCCGCGATCCGGGTGATCAGCTTGAGCGGCACCCGCTTCATCAGGGCCTTTCCGCCGACGATGCCGAGCCCGGCCACCGCCCACAGCGCCAGCACCGCACCCAGGCCGACGGAGAGCGGGTCGTCGTAACGGGCGGCGAGGTTGGCCGTCATGATCTGGGTGAGATCGCCGAACTCGGCGACCAGGATGAGCATGAAGCCCGCCCCGGACACCTTCCAGAAGGACTGGTTCTCCGGCTTGCGGATCTCCTCGTCGTCCTCGTCCTTCTTGAACAGCAGCATCGCCGCGCCGCCCAGGAAGAGCACGCCCGTGATCGCGTGCACGAGCTGCTGCGGCAGCAGGGTGAGCACGCTGCCCGCCGCCACCGCGAGCGCGACATGCACGGCGAAGGCGGCGGCGACACCGGCGAAGACGTAGGAGGCCCGGTAGCGGGTGCCGAGGACGAGGCCGGCGAGCGCGGTCTTGTCCGGCAGCTCGGCGAGGAAGACGACGCCGAACACGACGGCCGTCACGGTCAGGTTGATCAAGGTTCCTCGATCGGTCGGGGCTGCCCCGCCGAGAGTCTGCGCGTGTCCACGGGACGCCTCGGCACGGCAGCGCACATGGCACCCGTGCCGAGGGGCACGGGCGTGCACTGCTTGCCGAAGGTCTCGCCGGCCGACCCCTGTACGGGGCCTGCCTCCGGGCGCCGGCTCAGACGAGCTGAGCAGTATGTCGACGGTCCGGCGAAGGGCTACTCCCCCTCTGCGCCACCCATCGTACGCGAGGCCGGTCCGAACACCCGCCCGAGCGCTCGCCGGGCAGCCGTACGCACCTCTCCGCGCACGTCTCCGCCCGCCCCTCCGCGCACCCGCGCCCCGTCCGCGGGGGCGGGGATCCCGCAAAAACGTCACGCCCGCACGACATCCGCACCACATCGGCACCGCCGCACATCTAGACGCGCCATGCACACGTCATTAACTTCTCACCGAACCCACCCCTCCCCGTAACACCCCGGGGCGAGCATTCCCCTTGCTCGCACTCCAACGGCCCCACCCCACAAGGGAGTTCGCATGCCGAAGTTCTACGCGCGTCGACGTCTGGGCACAGTCGCGGCGCTCACCGCGCTCATAGCCTCCGCCGGGATACTCAACGGCCCGAGCGCCTCCGCAGCCCTCCCCACCCCGGTGAGCGCCTCCACCGCCCGCACCTACCTCGCCTCGCTCAGCGTGTCCGCCGAGAACCGCACCGGCTACAACCGCGACCTCTTCCCCCACTGGAGCACCGTCAGCGGCACCTGCAACACCCGCGAGACGGTCCTCAAGCGCGACGGCACGAACGTCGTCACCGACTCCGCCTGCGCCTCCACCAGCGGCAGTTGGTACTCCCCGTACGACGGCGCCACCTGGTCCGCCGCCTCCGACGTCGACATCGACCACCTCGTCCCGCTCGCCGAGGCCTGGGACTCCGGCGCCGGCTCCTGGACCACGTCCCGGCGCCAGTCCTTCGCCAACGACCTGACCCGCCCGCAGCTGCTCGCGGTCACCGACAACGTCAACCAGTCCAAGGGCGACAAGGACCCCGCCGAGTGGATGCCGTCCCGCACGGCCTACCGCTGCACCTACGTCCGTGCCTGGGTGCAGGTGAAGTACTACTACGGCCTGTCGGTCGACTCGGCCGAGAAGTCCTCCCTGCAGGGCCACCTCGCGAGCTGCTGACCGCGCGGTACACCGCAACGGGCCCAAGATCCCCCGCTCTCCTCCGTCGTTCCGTACCGTACGGGGCGACGGAGGAAGGGGGCACCACCATGACCGGACTGCGCCTCGGGCCGCTGCTGAGGTACATCGACGATTCGTCCGCGACCGTCTGGATCGAGACGAGCCGGCCGGGCACCGCCGAGGTGCGCTGCCCCGACGGGTCCGGCGGGACGGCCCGCACCTTCCAGGTCGCGGGGCACCACTACGCGCTCGTCGAGGTGACCGGTCTGTCCCCGGGCACGACGACGCCCTACGAGGTGTTCCTCGACCGCACCCGCGTGTGGCCGCCGGCCGAGGACGAGGCCTTCGCGTCGCTGCCGCCCTCCGTCATCGCCACTCCCGGCACGGGAGCCGACGCCGGTGTGCGGGTCGCCTTCGGCTCCTGTCGCTGGGCTTCCCCGCCGGCCGGTGAGCCCGATCCCGTCGGCCCCGACGCACTGCACGGCCTGGCCGCGCGCATCGCCGCCGATCCGGGCGGCGAGCGGCCCGACGTGCTGCTCCTCCTGGGCGACCAGGTGTACGCGGACGAGGTCTCCGACCCCACGCGCGCCTATCTCGCCGCCCGCCGCGACCTCGGGGACCCGCCGGGCGACCAGGTGGCGGACTACGAGGAGTACACCCACCTCTACTACGAGTCCTGGCTCGACCCGCTGGTGCGCTGGCTGCTGTCGACCGTCCCCACGTGCATGGTCTTCGACGACCACGACGTGATCGACGACTGGAACACCTCCGCCTCCTGGGTCGCCGACATGCGGGCCACGTCCTGGTGGGGCGAGCGGGTGCGCAGCGGGCTGATGTCGTACTGGGTGTACCAGCATCTCGGCAACCTCTCCCCGCGCGAACTGGAGGCCGACCCGCTGTACGCGTCCGTGCGGGAACGCCCCGACGGGACGGACGTGTTGCGGGCCTTCGCCGCGGAGGCCGAGGCGGACGCGGCCTCGGTGCGCTGGAGTTACCGGCGCGACTTCGGCCGGGTGCGGCTGCTGATGGTGGACACCCGGGCGGCCCGGGTCCTGGCGGAGGGCGAGCGCGCGATGCTCGACCCGGCCGAGGCGGCCTGGCTGCACGAACAGGCGCTGGACGAGCGCGGCGCGTACGACCACCTCCTCATCGGCACGTCCCTGCCCTGGCTGCTGCCGCATCTGGTGCACGACGTCGAGGAGTGGAGCTCCGTACTGGCCCGGGGCGACAAGGGGCCCCGCTGGGCGCGGTTCGGGGAGTGGCTGCGCCGCGCGGCGGACCTGGAGCACTGGGCGGCCTTCCCGGAGTCCTTCGGGGAGCTGGCGGAGGTGATCGCCGAGGCCGGTACGGGGCCGGACGCGCCGGCGACGGTGTGTGTTCTCTCCGGTGACGTCCATCACGCGTACGTGGCGGAACCGAGCTGGGGCGCGAAGGGGCGGGGACGCGGGTCCGGGGACGGACGGGGACGGGTGCGGGAGCCGGAGGCCCGGGTGGTGCAGCTGACCTGTTCCCCCGTGCACAACTCCATTCCCCTGTCGATCCGGCTCGGGTTCCGCTTCGGCTGGAGCACCGTCGCCCGCGGCCTCGGCCGGATCTTCGCCCGGCACGGGCGCTCGGGGCGGCCGCCGGTCAAGTGGCGCAGGACCGGCGGGCCTTGGTTCGGCAACCAGCTCATGACGCTGACGATGCGCGGGCGCTCGTCGGTGCTGCGGCTGGAGCACGCGCACACGGCGGAGCGCCCGGCACCGGGGACGGGCGCGGGGCAGCCGGGCCCGGGACCGGAGGTGCGGCTGAGAAGGGTGACGGAGACCGAACTGAGCGGGTGACGTACGGGGGGAACCCAAGGCGACACGGACGCACGGCGTCGTACGCACGAACTCTTCGTGACCTTTCCGTCACCTGTCCGGCGTACTCTCAGTGACTGTCAACGGTCGTTCCCGCCGCTCTCCGCGCTACCGCGGCACGGTCCGGCCGACGGGGGAGCCACGGGGAGTTCGGGTGGAGAGTTTCGGGTCGCTGATCGGCAGCCCATGGGTGTACGCGGTGGTGGCCCTCTCGGTCCTGCTTGACGTGTTCCTGCCGGTGCTGCCGAGCGGGGTCCTCGTGATCGCGGCGGCCACGGCCGCCGCCGCGGGCACCGCGACCGACGTGCCCGACATCCTGGTCCTGACGCTCTGCGCCGCCACCGCCTCCGTCCTGGGCGACCTGGTCGCCTACCGTCTCGCCTGGCGCGGCGGCGACCGTCTGGACCGGGCGATCGCCCGGTCCCGCCGCCTGACCGGCGCGCAGGAACGTCTCGGCGCCGCGCTGGCCCGTGGCGGCGGCGGTCTGGTCGTCCTCGCCCGTTTCGCCCCGGCCGGCCGCTCGCTGGTCTCGCTCGGCGCGGGCGCCGCCCGCCGCCGGGCCCGCGACTTCCTGCCCTGGTCGGCGCTGGCCGGCCTGTCCTGGGCCGCCTACAGCGTGGCCCTCGGCTACCTCGGCGCCCACTGGCTGGGCGCGACCTGGATCGCCACCGCGGTGTCGGTCGGCGCGCTGTTCGCGGCGGGCGCGGGGGCGGCGTACCTGATGCGCAGGCAGCCGATACCGGTGGAGGCGTCGTAACGGGACAACGGGGGCCCGCACCGCCCCTCTTCACCCGCTCCGTCGTTCACCTCGCCCGTCCCGCCCGTCCCGTCTCCCCGCCTCCTCGTCTTCTCGTCCGTCCCGCCTGCCGCTACCCCGCCTGCCGCGCCGCGGCCGTGCTCGTGCCGGCGCCGCGCACCTCCAGGCCCTCCAGCAGGCCGGCCGTGGCCTCGGCGATCGCGTCCACGGCCCGGTCGAAGACCTCGCGGTTGTGGGCGGCCGGTGCCCGGAAGCCGGACACCTTCCTCACGTACTGCAGGGCGGCGGCCCGGATCTCGTCTTCGGTGGCCTCCTCGGGCAACGCGGGCGGACGCAGGGTCTTGATACTCCGGCACATGCCCTCAGTCTCGCCCCGGAGCGCCCCTGACGGCCATACCGGACGACCACGTACCCGGACTCACCCGACCGGATGAACCGGACGAGGAGACCCCCGAGTTGACTCGCTCCCCAAAATCGAACATGCGTATGATTGGCGCGTGGCTGCGACCTATGACTTCCCGAGTGACCTCCTCGCCGGTCAGGAGGAGTTGCGTCAGGTCCAGGCCGAACTGTCGGTCCTGCTGAAGCGGCTTCCCTGGTCGGTGGAACCGCTCGACGGGTTCAGCGACGACACCGGCTGGCGCCTGGTCGAGCGCCCCGCCTCCCCCGGCTGGACGGACGACGAGCAGGCCGAGGTGGAGAAGCTCCGGCGCCGGGAGCACGAACTGGTGGTGTTCGTCAGCACCCATCGGTACTGGGCGGAGCTGACCGGCGCCGACCGCGTCCACGCCCGCTCCCGGCTGAAGCACGCGCACGAGGCACCGCCGTCGCCGGGCGGGACGGAGCCGTCCCCGTAGGGACACTCCCGGTACGGACGGCACCACGAACAGCACCGTGAACGGAACAGGGCCCTCCGGAGCTGCTCCGGAGGGCCCTGTTCCCGCGAGACCACGGGATCGCGATGTGGTGGGCGCGGACGGTTTCGAACCGCCGACATCCTGCTTGTAAGGCAGGCGCTCTACCCCTGAGCTACGCACCCGGGGCCCGGGCGCACCGCCCGGGCCGGTCGACAGCCTACATGGCCAGGGGATGGGTCCCGGCTCCCGGGTCCTTCCGCATCCGTCCGGGCGGGGCTCCTTCCGGGTCCCCTCCGGGTTCTTCCCTCATTCCGTCCGGGGGGTAACCCCACCTTGGTTCCGGTAGTGGCCCGGATCCCCCGGCGGGGCCCGTTTCCGTACGGTCGTAGAGCGCCGGAAAGCGCGACCGTCCGTCCCAGGGGGAGACCGTCATGACCCGCACGACCCGCACGTCCAGCACCACCGGCACGACCCGCGCCGCCCGCGCCACCGCCGGCTCCTCCCGTGGCGTGCGCCTGCGCGCGGTCGCCCTCGGCGGGGCCGCCGTGGTGCTGGCCGGCGGGCTGACGGCCTGCGGGGCGTCCGCCGCGGACGACACCGCCCCCGACCGCCGTTCCTTCGACCTGCCGGGCAGCATCCTCACCGTCGACTCCGACGACTCCGCACTCGAGATCGTCGCCGTGGACCGCACGCCGTCGGGGAAGGTCGAGGTCACCCGGTGGTTCCAGGGCACCGTCGCCCTCGGCACGGACCCGAAGGCCACCTGGTCGCTGGAGGGCGACCGGCTGAAGCTGCGGATCAAGTGTTCCGGCATCGTCGCCGACTGCTCCGTCAAGCACCGGGTCGAGGTGCCCCGCGGGATCGCCGTGAAGGTCGAGGAGGGCGACGGCAGTGTGCGCGCCCGGGGCTTCCGCGACGCGCTGAACATCCGTACCGGGGACGGCTCCGTACACGTCACCGACACCACCGGCCCCCTGAACCTGCGGACCGGCGACGGATCGGTGCGGGCCGAGGTCGCGTCCCGCACGGTGCGCGCCCGGACCGGCGACGGCTCGATCCGCCTGGAACTGAGCGCCGTACCCGACCTGGTGGAGTCCCGCAGCGGCGACGGTTCCGCCACCGTCGAGCTCCCCCGGGCCACCTACCGGGTGACGTCCGGGACCGGGGACGGCGCCGAGAAGGTGTCGGTGTCCCGCGACGACACCAGCTCCCATGTGGTGGACGTCCGCACCGGCGACGGGAGTCTCACGGTCCGTACGGCGGACTGACCGACCCGTGTGTTCGTCCTCCACCGGTGGGACAATGGCCATCGGGAAGGGCGAACGACAGTACGGGAGAGGGATGTGACGGCGATACCAGAGCAGCCGTACTCGCCGTCGAGACCACGCGTGGGCCGCACGCGTAGTCTTCTGTCCGGGGGTCCGGTCTCCCGGGGCCCCGTCTCCCGGGGCCCCGTCCCCCTGGGCCGGGTCGCCGGTCCGCTCCGTGACGCGCTCGCGCTGACGGCCCTGCCGCTGGTGGCGGCGCTGGCCCTGCCCGCCGCGTTCGCCGGCGGCGGCACCCGGCGCTGGTTCGGCGGGCGGGCCGAGAACCAGCGGGCCGAGGCACAGGCCGCCAAGGACGCGGCGGCGGCCGCGTTCTACGAGCTGGACACCGCCCAGCGGGACCTGCGGATCTCCATCGAGACGATCGCCGCCGTCGACAGCTCCCCCGCCGCCCGTCGCACCGTCGCCGACTTCGAGGCGCTCGGCCGCCGGATCGACGAGGCCAGCCACACGTACATCGAGGCCGTCGACGCCCATGATCTCGACCGCGACGACCTGGAGGCATCCGCCGCCTCCCGGGCCCGTACCGAACTGACCGCCGCCAAGGGTGAGCTGGACCGGGTCAAGCGGGAACTGGACCGCTTCACCGACGGGCTCGGCCCTCTCCTCGGCAAGGCCGAGACCCAGCTGGCCCGGCTCGCCCCCGCCGTCGAGCGGGCCCGTCAGGCACTGCTCGCCGCGTCGAACGCGCTGGACGCCGCCCGTGCGGCGGGGCTGCGGGCCGATGACCTCGCCGCCCGGCTCGCCGCGCTCTCCCCGGAGCTGACCAAGCTGAACCAGGGCGCCGGACAGCACGGCGTGCCGCAGACCCTGGAACGGGCCGAACGGGTCATCCGCCAGGCCGAGGCCATCCGCGCGGAGGCCGACCGGCTGCCGGAACAGGCCGCCGAGACCGGCCGCCGGCTGGTCTCCCTGCGCACCCGCGCGCAGGCCCTCACCACCCGTTCCGAACAGGTGGAACCGGCGCTCAGCGAGCTGCGCCGGCGCTTCAGCGCCGCCTGCTGGCAGGACCTCCAGGGCGTTCCCGACGTGGCCGTGGAGAACGTGCGGCAGGCCGAGAGCAAACTCGCCGAGGCGAGCGCCGCACGCGACGAGCAGCGCTGGGCGGACGCCACCGCTCTGCTGTCGACCGTACGGGCGCTGCTGAACACGACCGACGAGGCCGTGTCCGCCGCCGGAGACCGGCTGCGGCAGCTGAACGCCGTGCAGAAGGACCCGGAACAGGAGATCGAGCGCACCCGCTTCGCCATCCGGGACGCCCAGCGCCTGGCCATGGCCGGCCGCCACACCCCGGACCCGCGCCACGCGCACCCGCTGGACAGCGCCGTGGCCCGGCTGGAGCGGGCCGTCGCCGGGCTGGAGGGCCGCCACCCCGACTACTGGCACTTCCTGACGGAGACGGAAGCGGTCCGCCAGTCGGTGGCGCGGGTGGTGGCCCTGATCCGCGAGGACCGGGGCGGCTCGGCCGGCTGACCGGTACGGACCCGGCCGTCTTCCCCCTCCCCCGCCACGACCCGCGACCCGCGAACCTCGGCCGGCGGCCACCACCACGGGCCACGACCGCCGTCCGCCGGTTAGCCTGTGCGCATGCCTCGCTACGAGTACCGCTGCCGGACCTGCGGCGACACCTTCGAACTGAGCCGTCCCATGGCCGAATCCGCTGCCCCGGCCGCCTGCCCCGCAGGACACGACGACACCGTGAAACTCCTGTCCACGGTCGCCGTGGGCGGTGCCGCCCAGGCACCGGCCGCCGCTCCCCGCGCGGGCGGCGGAGGCGGTGGCGGCGGCTGCTGCGGCGGAGGCTGCTGCGGCTGACGGCCCGCGCCCCGGCCCCCGGGCGCCGGGGCGCGACCGCGGGGCCGCCGGGGATCTTCCTCAGGTTCTCTTCAGCTACGGCTTTGTACGGTTGCCTGCATGACAGCCATCGCAGCGCACACCGTGTCCGTCGCAGCGGGCGGGGAAGCCGGACCCCAGTGGGTCAACGACCTCATGGACACCCTGGGTGCGCCGGGAGCGGGACTCGCCATCGCGCTGGAGAACCTCTTTCCGCCGCTGCCGAGCGAGGTGATCCTGCCGATGGCCGGGTTCGCCGCGAGCGGCGGGCGGATGAGCCTGCTCGCCGTGCTGCTGTGGACGACGGCCGGTTCGGTGATCGGCGCGCTCGCGCTGTACGGCGTGGGTGCGCTGCTCGGCCGGGAGCGGACGGTGGCGATCGCGGGGCGGCTGCCGCTGGTGAAGGTCTCGGACATCGAGAAGACCGAGGCGTGGTTCCTGCGGCACGGGACCAAGGCGGTGTTCTTCGGCCGGATGATCCCGATCTTCCGCTCGCTGATCTCGGTGCCGGCCGGTGTGGAGCGCATGCGGCTGTCCGTGTTCCTCGGCCTGACCACCCTGGGCAGTGCCATCTGGAACACCGTCTTCGTGCTCGCGGGCTACGTGCTGGGCGAGAACTGGCAGCAGGTCACGACCGTCGTGTCGGGCTACTCGAAGGTGGTCCTCGGCCTGGCCGCGCTGGCGGTGCTCGCGTTCTTCGTCCTGCGGATGCTGCGGCCGGGTGCCGGCCGCAGGCGGCGCGACCGGCAGTCGGGCACGGAAGAGGTACGGCCCTCGGACTCCCCCGAGGAGGACGACCCCGCCGGCCGGTACGACCTGGCCGGCCGGGGACGCCACGGCTGACCCCGCTCACCGTTCCCCGGCGGCCTCACCGAGGCCGCCGTCCTACCCGAAGCGCCTCGCAGGAGCCGCCCCACCGGGGCCGCCTCACCGGGGCGGGCGCGCCGCCCTCAGGAACTCCCGCAGGATCTCCTCCCCCGCCACGACCCCGCGCTCGGGGAGCGCGGTGACCCCGGGGGCCGTCCAGTCGGCGTCGGCCAGTTCGCCGTGGCCGGGGCGCCAGCTCCGGTCGGCGGCGAGCAGCAGGTCGGCGTCGAGGAGCGAGTCGCCGGCGGCGAGGGTGAGGTCGGCGCCGGTGCGGCGGGCGACCTCGCGCATGGCCGCGCTCTTGGTGAGCGGCTTGGGTACGGCGTAGATCTTGCGGCCCTGCAGGGAGACCGTCCAGCCGCGGTTCTCCGCCCAGACGGCGAGTTCCTTCACCCATTCCTCGGGCAGCAGTTCGCGCTCGACGACGAGGTAGGCGAAGAGGTCCTCGGCGACGCGGTGCTTGCGCGTCCAGGCCGGGTCGGCGGTCCGCTCCAGGTGGCCGCGCACCTCGGAGAGCGGGGCGCACTCGGCGGCGAGGCGGTCGGTCACCCGGGCGTGCCAGTCGGGGTCGGACTCGCCGTCGACCAGGAGGTGGCCGCCGTTGGCGCAGATCGCGTACGCCGGTGCGGGGCCGGGGAGACTGATGCGCCGGTACTGCTCGCGGGTGCGGGTGGTGGTCGGTACGAACACGGCGGCGTCGCCGAGTTCGGTGAGGAGCCGGGCCGCCGTCTCCGTCAGGTAGGACAGCGGGCGGCTCTCGTAGACCTCCACGCACAGCAGGCGCGGGGCCTCGGCGTCGGGCACGCTCAGGGCGAGGGCGTTGGCGGAGTAGATGAGGGTGCGGTCGAGGTCGCTGGCGACGAGGACGGTCATCAGGCCGTCACCGCCTTGCCGTCGGCGCCGGTCGCGCCGCGCGTGTACCGGGGGTGGATCAGACCGACGCAGGTGTACGGCAGTTCGGCGACCTCCTCGACGGGGACGCCCCGCTGGTCGGCCAGCAGCCTTACGTGGTCGAGGTCGTGGCCGGCTCCGGCGCGCGCGAGGATCTTCCACGGCACCCGGCGCAGCAGGACGCGGGTGGTCTCGCCGACGCCGGGCTTGACGAGGTTCACGTCGTGGATCCCGTACTCCTCACTGATGCGTTCGACCGCGGCCCAGCCCTCCCAGGTGGGGGTGCGGTCGGCGGCGAGCAGTTCCTTGGCCTGGGCGCAGGCGGCGTCCGTGACCTCGGGGAAGCGGGCGGAGACGGCGTCCAGGAAGGCCACCGAGGCGTCCGCGCCGGCGAGTTCGCGGTAGAACTTGGCGCCGTGGAAGTCGTCCGGACCGACCAGGTCGGCGCGGAGCACGGTGCGCGAAACGAGGCCGGAGACGGTCGAGTTGAGGCAGGCGGACGGGATCAGGTAGTCCTCGCGGGTGCCGTACGTCCGCACGCAGGAGCCGGGGTCGGCCAGCACCGCGATCTCCGGGTCGAAGCCGGTGACGCCGTGGGCCTTCTCGAACTCCTGGACAGCCTGGGCGAGTTCGCGGGTGATGGCGCCCTTGCCGGTCCAGCCGTCGACGAAGACGACGTCCCGGGGGTCGTGGTGGGCGGCCAGCCAGCGCAGCGCGTTGGCGTCGATGCCCCGGCCGCGGACGATGGAGACGGCGTAGTGCGGGAGGTCGAGCCGGTGGCGGTACTGGGCCCAGCGGCGCATCAGGATGCCGACGGGGGTGCCGGCCCGGGCCAGGGAGACGAGCACCGGGCGCGGGGACCTCTCGGCGAGCACGGTCTCGGTGACCACGCCGACCGCGTGGGCGAGGCGGGCCGCCGAGGTGTGCAGGGCCGCGCGGAACAGCTCCTGGTAGTCCACGCTCGGCTGGTACTCGACGGGCAGTGACTCGGCGTAGTGCGCGCCGCCGCTCTGGATGGCCTCCTCGCGCTCCTCGGTCGGCGCCTCCAGGGTGACGTCGGAGAGGTCCTGGAGCAGCCAGCCGACGTCCTCGGGCGCGTACGAGGAGAAGGCGGGGCCGCGGAGGGGCTCGGGCAGCATGGGGGCGGGCCTTTCGGGGGCGGCAGGGAAAGCCGGGGCGTCCGGTCCGGCCGGCACCTCGTCGGAGGGGGCGGGTACGTACGACGGTACGACCGCGAGGAGGACCTGCGGGGTGTGGGCGGCGAGTTCGGTCAGCAGCCCGCCGGGCGCGTGCAGCGCGGGGGTGTCGGCGGCCGAGTCGACGACGGCCACGACGGTGTCGAAGCCCGCGCCGGCGACGTTGTAGGCGTAGCGCTCGCCGGGGCCATCGGCGGGGTCGTCGTGGGCGGGGAAGGCCAGCCGGGTGCGTATCGCGTAGCCGGGGTCGTCCACGGCGAGGACGGGCGAGCGGGTGGTGGTCGAGAAGCGGACCTCGAAACCGGCCTCCTGTGCGGCCGGTGCCTGCTCCAGTCTCTGTTCCAGTGCGTGGGCGAGGCGGAGCGGGGCGTACATCAGTTCCTCGAAGCCGAGGACGAGGACGCGGCGGGCGCCGTCGGGCAGCGCGTCGGCGATCCGGCGGGCCATGGCGGGCAGGGCGTCGTCCAGGCGGGCGCGGTGCGCGGGCGTGAACCCGTGCCGCCCGCCGTCGGGCAGCCCGTCCGGCCAGCCCAGCCCGACGCGCGCGACCCGGCCGGTCCGCGCCTCCGTCCCGGCCGCCGTCCGCGCCGCCGCCTCCGTCTCCGCCTCCTGCCGGGCCACGAGCTCCCGGCCCTTCTCCAGCACGCCCTCCGGGAGCCGTACCGTGCCCGAGAGGGTCGTCACCAGGTCGACACGGGCGCCGATCCCGCGGGCGAAGTCGTCCAGCCGGCCGGTGTCGGCGGGCGAGCGCATGTCGACCAGGGCGACCACCACGTACCGCCGCCGGGGGTGGCGTGCGTGCAGGTCGCGGATGGTGTTCAGGATCGTGTTGCCGGTGGAGAACTCGTCGTCGACCAGGACCAGTGGCCCGTCCCCGGCCAGCAGCCCGGGGTCCTCGGGGAGCAGCAGGTGCGAGGTGGCGTGCGAGTGGGACTCCTCGAAGCCGCCCGCCGTGGCGACCCCGGGGACCGGTCGGCGGGTGGAGTGCAGGCAGGGGGCGACGCCCAGGCCGTCGGCGACCGAGTGGCCGAGGCCGGTGGCGGTCTCGGCGTACCCGAGGACCACCGCCCGGTGCGCCTGCTCGCCGAGCAGTTCGCGGACCCGGCGGCCCAGGGCGACGCCGTGGCCGTACACGACGGCGGGCGACTGCGGTACGTGCTTGCCCAGGACGTGGGACACCAGCAGGTGCGCCCGCTTGGGGTTGCGGCGCAGCGCCAGCCCGAGCAGCCCGGTCAGCCGGTCGTCGCCCGCCAGCTCGACGCCCAGCCGCTCGGCGACCCAGCTCCCGGACCAGACGTCCCCGGCGGGTGCGTCCCCGGCCGGTACGTCCCCGCCGGCCGGCGATCCGTCGCGCGCCTCGCGGCGCACTCCCTCGTTCACTGCCTTCTCCATGGATTCCTTGCCGTCGGTCCGGTCGGTTCGGGTCACTTGGCCAGGCCGGCCGCGAGCAGCTCCACGAACCCGATGTCCTCGTTCGCGACGCCGAACACCTCGGCGCGCAGCAGGGTGCGTTCGGCCCAGGCGCGGTGCGGCTTCACCTCGTTCATCTTGTTCGTGTACGCCGACCTCATGACACCACCGCCGCCGCGTTCCGGCCGCAGGATGTCCTGGGCGTCGCTGTACTCCTCGTGGCTGACGACGGACAGCGCGTGCACGGGCAGGACGTGCGAGGGGTGGATGCAGGTCTTGCCCTGCAGTCCGTTGGCCCGGTCCAGGGAGATCTCCCGCAGCAGGCCGTCCATGGCGTGCTCGATCAGTGACTGGCGCAGCTCCACGGCCTGCACCTCGAGGAACGGGCTCTGCCGCAACTGCGGCTTGAACATGCGCTCCTGGACCCGGAAGTACTCCCAGACCGGTCCGGTCACGGTGAATCCGGTGCCGTCGACCCGGGCCAGCATGTTCACCACGTCGGCGATCACGGAGGCGACGATCTGGAGGTCGTAGGCCGTCATGTCGGGACCGCGGCGCAGCCCGTACGGGGAGCAGAAGTCGGTCACGCCGAGGCGCAGGGCGAGGACCCGGTCGCGGTACTTGTCGACCGCGCGGAGGATGCCTTCGAGGGTCTCCACACGGGTCTCGCGGTAGAGCAGCTCCGGCGACTCCAGCACCGGCATCGCGAAGAGGCGGTGGCCGCCGGCGGCCTCGGCCACGGTGAGGGCCTCGAGGAAGGGCACGCCGCGTTCCTCGGTGAACTTCGGCAGGACGAACCCGGACAGCAACCCGCCGGTGGGGCCGAGGCGCCGGACGAGGTCGGGTATCTGCTCGGGGGTGCGGACCCGGATGAACAGCAGCGGCAGAGTGGCCCCCGGCCGGCCGGCCAGGTCGGCGAACTGGGCCACAAGGTTCGCCTCGCCGGCGGCCACGTCGTCGTCGCCTATGGAGTCCTCGAGGCACAGCACCATCGAGACCACGCCGTTCCCGGCCTGCTTGACGATGTCGTCGGCGAGCCGGGGGCGGGTCGCGGGGCTGTACAGCGTGGCGCCGAGCGCCATGGAGAGCAGACGGGCCGGCGACTGGGCCGTGAACAGGCCAGGCTCCCGGTAGAAGAGACGTTTCCGCACCGCAGGGGCGATCTGTCCGAAGTGATGCATTGAACTCCCCCGGGACCGTTGGGCATGCTGAGGAATGGCTGTGGAATGTCGGAAGGTGGCCGGTAATAGTACGTACGTATCCATGTCGGCGGTTCCCGCCGGGCGTGAACTTCAGGTGACCCGGTCATGTCGGTGCCGGGCGGCATCGGCGCGCGCCGGCACCCCGCATTGTCGTGACCAGGACGGAGAGGGCAGGATGACCGCATGACGCACGCCATGCTGAAGGGGTCGAACGTCCCGCTCCGGACCACCACGGTACGCGCCGTCCTGCGCTGGTCCCCCGGCCAGGGGGTACCCGACGTGGACGCGTCCGCTCTGCTCCTCGGGCTCGACGGCCGGGTCCGCTCGGACGAGGACTTCGTCTTCTACAACCAGCCCCGGCACCCCTCCGGCAAGGTGTGGCGGCTGGGCAAGAAGCGCGTCGCCGAGAGCCTGACCGACACGATCCAGACGGATCTCGGCGGGGTCGAGGAGGGCGTCGGGCGGATTCTGCTGGTGGCGTCGGCGGACGGTGTCACCTTCGACACCGTGGACACGCTGCGCATCCTGCTGTACGACGCGCAGGCCCCGGACACGGAGGCGCTGGCGTACTTCGACGTCACGCCGGAGACGGGCCGGGAGACCGCGCTGATCTGCGGTGAGCTGTACCGGCGCGGGGACGGCTGGAAGTTCCGGGCGCTCGGCGAGGGCTATTCGAACGGGCTGAAGGGCCTGGCGACGGACTTCGGGATCTCGGTGGACGAGTCGGAGGCCGCACAGGAACCGCCCGCGGCCGACACCGACGCCGACGCCGCCCCGCCCGCGCCCTCGGCCCCCTCCGAGGCGCTGACCCAGGCGCACGCCCCCGTCGCGGCCGATCTGTCCGGCCCGATGCCGCCCGAACAGCCGCCGGGGGTCCCGGCGCAGCCCGCGTACGGCTACCCGCCCCAGCAGCCGCCGGCCACGCAGCCGGCCTACGGCTACCCGCAGCCGGCCGGCCGTCCCGCCTACGGCTACCCCCAGACGTCCCCCGCGCCCGCCACCGCGGCGGCCCCGTCCGGCTACGGCTATCCGCCCCCGGCCGCCCACACCCCCGACCCCGACTTCCGCCTGCCCCCGCAGGGGCCGCAGTTCATCGGGCGGTAGGTCCCCTCCACAGGCCGGTCACCGCCCCGTCTTCGACTTGAAGCCGCGCCCCCACTGCAGGCCCCAGCCGTAGAGGCGGTCCAGCTCTCCCTGGAAACCGTAGACGAACTTCACCTCGCGGTGGACGATGATCTCCTCCTTGACGTTCTCGATCATCACCACCGCGCAGGAGCGGGCCTGCGGGTGGCGTTCGTCCAGGCTTATCTCGATCCGCGGGCCGTTGCTGGGGTAGAGCGTGACCATGGCCTGGGTCCGGTCGAAGGCGGGTGTCTGGTCGTAGATGTACACGAAGACCAGCAGGCGTTTGATGTTCTCGCGCTGGTCCAGGTTGACGTAGAGCGTCTCCCCGGACCCGGAACCGAACCGGTCGTCGCCGCTGAGCTTGACGTACGGCGGCCCGTTGACCTCGCCGAGGAAGCCGCCGAGCGGCTGGACCACGCCCTTGGTGCCGTCCTGGAGCTCGTACAGGCAGCCGAGGTCCAGGTCGACGTTGACCATGCTCTGGCTGTGGGCGATGACCTCCGGGGGCTTGAGCGCCTTGAGGGGATGGCGCAGCAGGCTCTCCCGCCGGGAGCCGCTCAGGTCGGAGGTCCGCATCCGCCAGCTCAGATTGACCCGCAGGTTTCCGGTGGCCGCGCCCTGTTTGGTCAGGGACACCTGCGCATTCCGTTTCGTCAGCTCGATGGCGTTGGTCGCCGCGTTGCCCGAGTCGAAGGCGCCGTCGTTTCCGCGCCACAGTCCGTCCAGGAAGCCCATTCCCGCCCCAAGTCCACTCGTCGAACCCCGCTGCCCCGCTGGTCCCGCTGCCCCGCTGGTCCTTGCCGCCCTGCTGCCCCGTCGGCGCCCCCGCTGCCCCGCCCGCCCCACGGGTCGCCCCGGGGCCCGCGCGGGCCCAGGACGGCCGTCGGGGCGGCCCCGAGGACTGGTCCTCGACGGCCGCCCCGAACAGAGCGTTCCTCACCCGGAGGGCTGTCACACCCCGGAGGAGACCTCGGTCTTCTCTCCCGTGCCGCCCTCGGCCGCCGCGTGGGCCTTGTTGCGGCGCACGGAGGACCAGAAGGACAGGCCGATCAGGAAGACACCGATGAAACCGGTGATGAGCTCGTTGACCTCGTACTGGATCGTGATGAGCAGGAGCGCGGCGAGGGCGCCGATCGCGTAGTGCGCGCCGTGCTCCAGGTAGACGTACTCGTCGAGGGTGCCCTGGCGGACCAGGTAGACCGTCAGCGAACGGACGTACATGGCGCCGATACCGAGCCCCAGGGCCATCAGCACGATTTCGTTGGTGATGGCGAAGGCGCCGATCACGCCGTCGAAGGAGAAGGACGCGTCCAGGACCTCGAGGTAGAGGAACATGAAGAACGCGGCCTTGCCGCCGATGGCGAGGGCCGTCTTGGGCTTGCCGGCCCGCGCGGCCTGTTCCTCCTCCTCGTGCTCACGCTCCTCCGTCTCCTCGAGCCGGTTCTCGAAGTAGCCGGAGAGCCCGCCCACGATCATGTAGGTGATCAGACCGCCGATACCGGCGAGGAGGACGGTTTCCGCCTTGTCCACGTGCAGGCCGCCGTGCTGGTGGGCGTTGGCCCCGACCGTGAGGGAGGCGGTCAGCAGGACGATCAGCGCGATGCAGGCCGACAGCATGTCGACCTTGCCGAGCTTGGACAGCGGGCGCTCGATCCAGGTCAGCCACTTGATGTCCCGGTCCTCGAAGATGAAGTCCAGGAAGATCATCAGCAGGAACATGCCACCGAAGGCGGCGATCGACGGGTGGGCGTCGGTGACCAGTTCCTGGTAGCGGTCCTTGTCGGTGAGGGCGAGATCGACCGCCTCGATGGGTCCGAGCGAGGCGCTGACGGCGACGATCACGACGGGGAAGACCAGTCGCATACCGAAGACGGCGATCAGGATGCCGATGGTGAGGAAGATCTTCTGCCAGAAGGCATTCATCTTCTTCAGGATTCCGGCGTTGACCACCGCGTTGTCGAAGGACAGCGAGATTTCGAGGATCGAGAGGATCGCCACGATGCCGAAGGCGGTCCACCCCCCGAAGAGGATCGCTGCGACCAGGCCGAGCGCGGTGACCGCGAACGACCAGCCGAAGGTTTTCAGAACCACTGGCTACCCCATCGTGTGTTGGGGGCTCCCCCGGACGCTCTCCGGAGGAGACTCTCCCCGCTGCCGTAGTCGGCTTTACGAAACGTTGACTCCGAAGTCTAGAGCGATGCCCCGCAGCCCTGACGCGTACCCCTGTCCCACCGCCCTGAACTTCCACTCGCCCTGATAGCGGTAGAGCTCACCGAAGATCATCGCGGTTTCCGTGGAGGCGTCCTCCGACAGGTCGTAGCGGGCGAGCTCCTGACCGTCCGCTTGATTGACGACTCGGATAAAAGCATTGCTGACCTGGCCGAATGCCTGGCCGCGGTCGTCGGCCAGGTGGATGGAGACCGGGAAAACGATCTTGTCGCACCGGTCCGGCACCTTGGAGAGGTCGACCAGCAGGGACTCGTCGTCGCCGTCGCCCTCACCGGTGAGGTTGTCACCCGTGTGTTCCACCGAGCCGTCGGGGCTGTGGAGCTGGTTGTAGAAGATGAACCACTCGTCCCCCATGACCCGGCCGCCGCTGCACATCAGTGCGCTGGCGTCGAGGTCGAAGGGGGCTCCGGTGGTGGAGCGCGCGTCCCAGCCGAGCCCGATCAACACCTGCGTGAGGTTCGGTGCGGCCTTGGACAGGGAGACGTTTCCTCCCTTGGCGAGCGTGACGCCCATGATCCTGGTCCCTCCCCTTGGGGCCTGTCTTTCGGTTCCTCCCGGGAACGCGAGGCCCGGCACGCACATCTGCCGCGTCGTCGTCGGTCGCCATGGCTCCGCCATGACTCCCTCCTCCGCCTTGCAGCTGCACGCACCGGTCCCCGCTCACCGGAGCTTTGCCAGGTGCCGTCTCTCGGAGCCGGGATGAACCCGAAGACAGGACCGTGATGTTTCTCAGATGGTCCTGCACGTCCGGCGCCGCACGTAAACCGTGCGGCGCCGGACGGAACAGCCGTGCGAGACGGCCGGACCCGGGCGTCGACGCCCGGGGCACGAATGTCTCAGACGTTCACACCGAAGTCCTGGGCGATGCCCCGCAGACCGGAGGCGTAGCCCTGGCCGATGGCGCGGAACTTCCACTCGGCACCGTGCCGGTACAGCTCGCCGAAGACCATGGCGGTCTCGGTGGAGGCGTCCTCGGACAGGTCGTAGCGGGCGATCTCGGCGCCGCCGGCCTGGTTGATGACGCGGATGAACGCGTTGCGCACCTGGCCGAAGGACTGCTGGCGGTTCTCGGCGTCGTAGATCGACACCGGGAAGACGATCTTCTCGATCTCGGCGGGGACACCCGCGAGGTCGACCTTGATCTGCTCGTCGTCGCCCTCGCCCTCACCGGTGAGGTTGTCGCCGGTGTGCTCGACCGATCCGTCGGGGCTCTTGAGGTTGTTGAAGAAGACGAAGTTGGCGTCGTTGGTGACCTTGCCCGTGTTGTTCACCAGCAGCGCGCTGGCGTCCAGGTCGAAGTCGGTGCCGGTCGTGGTGCGGACGTCCCACCCCAGTCCGACGATGACCGCGGTCAGGCCCGGCGCCTCCTTGGTCAGCGATACGTTGCCGCCCTTGCTGAGGCTGACTCCCACGAGTCCTCCATTGATGTCCGGGGGCGGGAAGCCCCGTCGTGCGTCGGATGTCGGATCAACGAGTCGATCCTAATAACGGGTTCCCGGCCACCGCAGGTCCCGGGGCCGAGGAATCACCGCTGTCGGGCGTGCTCACAGCGTGTCGAGCACCTCGACGTAGTCGTTCAGGTCGCGTGCGTCCGGCAGCGCGTTGACGACCGTCCACCGTACGAGGCCCTCCCGGTCGATGACGAAGGTCCCCCGTACGGCGCAGCCCTTGTTCTCGTCGAAGACGCCGTAGGCGCGCGAGACGTCCCCGTGCGGCCAGAAGTCGGACAGCAGGGGGTACTCCAGGCGCTCCTGCTCGGCGAAGACGCGCAGGGTGTGGATGGAGTCGGTGGAGACCGCGAGCAGCCGCGTGTCGTGGTCGGCGAGGCGGGCCGGGCCGTCGCGCAGGGCGCGCAGCTCGTCGGTGCACACGCTGGTGAAGGCGAAGGGGTAGAAGACGAGCACCACGTTCTGACGGCCGCGGTGGTCGGACAGCCGGACGGGCGCGCCGTGGTTGTCCTTGAGCTCGAAGTCGGGGGCGTGCTCGCCGACCTGGATCGCCATCGCCTGGATCGTCCCTTCGGGGGGTGCTGTGCCCGGTTCTGTTCCCTGGGACCACCCTACGCAAGGGGTACGGCAAAGGGCCGGACGGGCTGAGCTGGTCAGCCCGTCCGGTACACAGCGGGATACGGCCGGCCGCGGGAGCGGGCCGCCGCCGTGGTTACCTCCGGGACTTGGCGGCCTTGGGTGTGGCCAGTCGGCTGCCGCTCCAGTCCTTGCCGACGCTGACGCTCTTGGCGGCGGTCAGGCCGGCGGTGGTGGCGGCTTCCGAGATGTCACTCGGTTCGACGTATCCCGAACGGCCGGTCTTGGGCGTCAGGAGCAGAATCGCCCCGCCTTCCTCGATGTACGTGCCGGCGTCCACCAGCGCATCCGTCAGGTCGCCGTCGTCGTCGCGGAACCACAGCACAACGGCGTCAGCCACGTCGTCGTAGTCCTCGTCGACAAGGTCGCTCTCGATGACGCCCTCGATGGCCTCGCGGAGCTCCTGGTCGACGTCGTCGTCGTAGCCGATCTCCTGGACCACCTGCCCGGGCTGGAACCCCAGCCTGGCGGCAGGGTTCGTCCGCTCCTCCGCGTGGTCCGCGGTCGCGCTCACGGGTTGCCTCCTGATCATGGTTTGGGAATATCTCAGCCACGCGCGGGCGCGCGGCGTTGGCCGTAGTCCACACGGGCGGGGCGGATCGCGCAAGTACCCGGCCGCCCGGACCGCCTAAACGGTGACGATCCTGGCCGGGCCACCGCAACTCCAGGCACATCATCCTGGCCCACAGTGACTCACACCACACCCTTGTGCCCCGAATGGGCGTTTGGGAACTGTATACGGGTACGAGACTCGCATGAATCCGAGATTCGCTCCGTACGCCACCGTACCGGTGTCGGGTGCGGGTTACCTATTGGTAGAGATGACGTGTGCGGCCCCGGGGTGGACGATGGGGATCGCGCAGACCCGGCTACATCAGTGAAGCAGCGGCCTCCTCACGGCCCTTCGACAGGTAAGGAACAGCGTGGCTTCCGCATCCGATCGCAACCCGATCATCATTGGTGGCCTTCCGAGTCAGGTTCCTGACTTCGACCCCGAGGAAACCAAGGAGTGGCTCGACTCCCTCGACGCCGCCGTCGACGAACGCGGCCGGGAGCGGGCCCGCTACCTGATGCTGCGCCTGATCGAGCGGGCCCGTGAGCGGCGCGTGGCCGTGCCCGAGATGCGCAGCACGGACTACGTGAACACGATCCCCACCCGCGCGGAGCCGTTCTTCCCGGGCAACGAGGAGATCGAGCGCAAGATCCTCAACGCGACCCGCTGGAACGCGGCGGTGATGGTCTCGCGCGCGCAGCGGCCCGGGATCGGCGTCGGCGGCCACATCGCCACCTTCGCCTCCTCGGCGTCGCTCTACGACGTGGGCTTCAACCACTTCTTCCGCGGCAAGGACGAGGGCGACGGCGGCGACCAGGTCTTCTTCCAGGGGCACGCCTCGCCGGGCATCTACGCGCGGGCATACCTGCTGGACCGGCTGAGCGAGCGGCAGCTGGACGGTTTCCGGCAGGAGAAGTCGAAGGCACCCGAGGCGCTGTCGTCGTATCCGCACCCGCGGTCGATGCCGGACTTCTGGGAGTTCCCGACCGTGTCGATGGGCCTGGGCCCGATCAGCGCGATCTACCAGGCCCGGATGAACCGCTACATGCAGGCGCGCGGCATCGCCGACACCTCGAAGTCGCACGTGTGGGCGTTCCTCGGCGACGGCGAGATGGACGAGCCGGAGTCGCTGGGCCAGCTGACGCTCGCGGCCCGCGAGAACCTCGACAACCTGACCTTCGTCGTCAACTGCAATCTGCAGCGCCTGGACGGGCCGGTGCGCGGCAACGGCAAGATCATCCAGGAGCTGGAGTCGGTCTTCCGGGGTGCCGGCTGGAACGTGATCAAGCTGGTCTGGGACCGTTCCTGGGACCCGCTGCTCGCCCAGGACCGGGACGGCGTCCTGGTCAACCGGATGAACACCACGCCGGACGGCCAGTACCAGACGTACGCCACCGAGTCCGGGGCGTACATCCGCGACCACTTCTTTGGTGACGACCACCGGCTGCGCGCCATGGTGGAGAACATGACCGACGACCAGGTGCTGCACCTGGGGCGCGGCGGCCACGACCACAAGAAGATCTTCGCGGCGTACCAGGCGGCGAAGGACCACAAGGGCCAGCCGACGGTGATCCTGGCCAAGACGGTCAAGGGCTGGACGCTGGGCCCGAACTTCGAGGGCCGCAACGCCACGCACCAGATGAAGAAGCTGACGGTCGACGACCTCAAGGGCTTCCGCGACCGGCTGCACCTGCCGATCTCCGACAGGGAGCTGGAGTCCGGCCTGCCGCCGTACTACCACCCGGGCCGGGACTCGGAGGAGATCCAGTACATGCACGACCGCCGCAAGTCGCTCGGCGGGTACGTGCCGACGCGTGTGGTGCGCTCGAAGCCCCTCGCACTGCCCGAGGACAAGACGTACGCGAACGTGAAGAAGGGCTCGGGCCAGCAGTCCATCGCGACGACCATGGCCTTTGTCCGCCTCCTCA
The DNA here is from genome assembly GCF_044540975.1 of Streptomyces sp. NPDC085927. Lineage (NCBI taxonomy): Bacteria > Bacillati > Actinomycetota > Actinomycetes > Kitasatosporales > Streptomycetaceae > Streptomyces > Streptomyces sp. NPDC085927. The sequence goes on along the minus strand of NZ_JBITSN010000002.1, from coordinate 287,213 downwards.
AGGATCTCCTGCGGGACAAGGAGATCGGCAAGCGGTTCGTACTGATCGCGCCGGACGAGTACCGCACGTTCGGCATGGACTCCTTCTTCCCGAGCGCGAAGATCTACAACCCGCTCGGGCAGCAGTACGCGTCCGTGGACCGCGAGCTGCTGCTCGCGTACAAGGAGGCACCGAACGGGCAGATGCTGCACGACGGCATCTCCGAGGCCGGCTGCACGGCCTCGCTGATCGCGGCCGGCTCGGCGTACGCCACGCACGGCGAGCCGCTGATCCCGGTGTACGTCTTCTACTCGATGTTCGGCTTCCAGCGCACCGGCGACCAGTTCTGGCAGATGGGCGACCAGCTGGCGCGCGGCTTCGTCCTCGGCGCGACCGCGGGGCGTACGACGCTGACCGGTGAGGGCCTTCAGCACGCGGACGGCCACTCGCAGCTGCTGGCGTCCACGAACCCGGCGTGCGTGGCCTACGACCCGGCCTTCGGGTTCGAGATCGCGCACATCGTGCAGGACGGTCTGCGCCGGATGTACGGCGGCGACGAGGAGCACCCGAACGGCGAGGACGTCTTCTACTACCTGACCGTCTACAACGAGCCCATCCGGCACCCGGCCGAGCCGCAGAACGTGGACGTGGACGGCATCCTCAAGGGCCTGTACCGCTTCAGCGAGGGCACGGCGGGCTCGATGCCGGCCCAGATCCTCGCGTCCGGTGTCGCGGTGCCCTGGGCCCTCGAGGCGCAGCGGATCCTCGCCGAGGAGTGGGACGTCCGGGCCGACGTCTGGTCGGCGACCTCCTGGAACGAGCTGCGGCGCGAGGCCGTGGAGTGCGAGCGGCTCAACCTGCTGAGCCCGGAGGAGGAGCAGCGGGTGCCGTACGTCACCCGGAAGCTGTCCTCGGCGCAGGGTCCGGTCCTGGCGGTGTCGGACTGGATGCGGTCGGTGCCCGACCAGATCGCGCGCTGGGTGCCGGGGACGTACCAGTCGCTGGGCGCGGACGGCTTCGGCTTCGCCGACACGCGCGGGGCGGCCCGGCGGTTCTTCCACATCGACGCGCAGTCGATCGTGGTGGGAGTGCTGACGGAGCTGGCCCGCGAGGGGCACGTCGACCGGTCCGTGCTGAAGCAGGCCATCGACCGCTACCAACTGCTCGACGTGGCCGCGGCCGACCCGGGTCCGGCGGGCGGCGACGCCTGACGCGGGGGCGCGACGCGTGACGAAGGGCCTCCGGCGTTCGCCGGAGGCCCTTCGTCCGTTCCGTTCCGGAGACTTCCGTCCGGTGTCCGGGTCACCCGGTTCGTCCGGGCCGTCCGGGTGGTCAGAACACTCCGTAGCCCGAGCCGGTGGCTCCGGCCAGCCAGATGACCGCCAGCAGCGTGTCGATGGCGCCCAGCACCACGGCGACCAGCGCCGGGATCGAGCGGGACCCGCCCCAGCTGCGGCCCATGGCGAGCCAGCCGCAGACGATCGCCGCCGGGCCGAGGACGATCCCCAGCACGAAGAATCCGGCGACCGCGCAGATGACTCCGATGATTCCGAGCGTCGCGCGATCCGGCCCGGTCCGTGACCACGTCCGGCCACGTGAGCGGGGGTGCCTGCGCGTGCCGTTTCCGAAGCTCGCCATCATCAACTCCCTGAACCCCGGGGTCGATTGGAGTTGTAGTGGGGTTCGACATGCGGGTACCCCCACTCGGGGCGTGAATGCCCCCGAAGCGACGGCGGGCGGGCCGCTGCCTGCGCGCTGCCCCCCTCCGGCAGCGCGCCGCAGCCGCATCCCCCAGGCCCTGCGGAGGACATGACCCACTGTGACCTGCGGCACCCTCGTAACGGGAGGGGTCACCCCATCGGTTCACCCTGATGAGCGACCCCGGTCACCGGGTCCGGGCCCGTCAGATGTGGCCGACGCCCGCGCCGGCTTCCGCGTTCTCACCGCGCTTGGTGAGGAAGGCGACGCCCACCGCCACGACGGCGACTCCGGTGGCGACCAGGGAAGCCGTGCTCATGCCGGAGATGAAGGTGTCGTGGGCCACGTCGGTGACCGTCGCGACCATCTCCGGGGGCATCTGCTCGCTCACCGGGGGCACACCGACCTGGACGGCCTCGGCGGCCTGCGCGGCCTGTTCCGGGGTGAGCGGCTGGAGTCCCGCGTCCGCCCAGTTGTCCGCGAGGTCGTTGTCGACCTTGGAGGCCATCACCGCGCCCAGCACGGCCGTACCGAGGCTGCCGCCGACCTGCATGGCGGCCTGCTGGAGACCACCGGCGACACCGGAGAGCTCCAGCGGCGCGTTGCCCACGATCACCTCGGTGGCTCCGACCATGACGGGGGCCAGGCCGAGGCCCAGCAGGGCGAACCAGAGCGACATCATGGCGCTGCCGGTGTCCTTCTGGAGCGTGGAGATGCCGAACATGGCGAGCGCGGTGAAGGCCATGCCGCCGGCCAGCGGGATGCGCGGACCGACCTTGGTGATCATCACGCCGGCGAGCGGGGAGCCGACGATCATCATGCCGGTGAGCGGCAGCAGGTGCAGACCGGCGTCGACCGGGCTCAGGCCGTGCACGTTCTGCAGGTAGAAGGTGACGAAGAACAGGCCGCCCATGAAGGAGATGGCCATGAGGATCATCAGCACGACACCGGCGGACAGCGGGACGGAGCGGAACATCTCCAGCGGGATCAGCGGCTCCTTGACCCCCCTCTCCCAGAACGCGAAGACCGCGAAGAGCACCACCGAGACGGCGATGAACCCCCAGGTCTTGAGGTCTCCCCAGCCCCACTCGGGGGCCTTGATCAGCGCCCAGACGAGGCAGAACATCGCGCCGGACAGCAGGGCGATGCCGGGGACGTCGAAGGAGTGCGGGCGGTTCTCCGCGCGGTGGTCGAGCAGGATCCACACACCGAGGGCGAGCGCGACGACGCCGACCGGGACGTTGATCCAGAAGACCGACTGCCAGCTGACGTGCTCGACGAGGACGCCGCCGAGGATCGGGCCGCCGGCGGTGGAGGCACCGATGACCATGCCCCAGATGCCGATGGCCATGTTGAGCTTCTCGGCCGGGAAGGTCGCGCGCAGCAGGCCCAGCGCGGCCGGCATCAGCAGCGCGCCGAACAGACCCTGCAGGACGCGGAAGACGATGACCGACGCGATGCTGTCGGACAGGCCGATCGCGCCCGAGGCGGCGGCGAAGCCGACCACGCCGATGAGGAAGGTCTGCCGGTGGCCGAACCGGTCACCGAGTTTGCCCGCGGTGATCAGGGAGACCGCGAGGGCGAGGAAGTACGCGTTGGTGATCCACTGGACGTCGGCGAAACTGGCGCCGAGGTCGCTGGCGATGGCGGGGTTGGCGATGGCGACGATGGTGCCGTCGAGGGCCACCATCATGACGCCGACGGCGACGGCGAAGAGGGTGAGCCAGGGATGGCCGCGCAGCCCTCTGCCGCGTGCCGCGTCCGACGAGGCGTCCGGAGGTGTCCTGTCCCCGGGTCCCGTCGCGTCGATGGTGGTCTGACTAGTCATGCGTTCGAGGCTAGTGACAGCCACTGACAGTTGACAAACCAATTCATCGATCGGTAACTCGGTCGACACACCCGTATAGCCTGAACTGGGAGAACAGTTCAGGAAGCGTCCCGGGGAACCACGGGAACCACGGGGAACCGCAGGGAACTCCGGGGAACCACAGGGGAATCGATCCGGAGAGCCACGGGAGGAACGATGGAGACGGTCGGGACCGTCGTCGGCGCGGTGCCGTCGCCGGGCCTGCGGGAACGCAGGAAGCGGCTCACCCACGACGCGCTGGTCCGGTCCTCCCTGGAGCTGTTCGCGACCCGCGGCTACGAGGGGACGACGGTCGACGACATCGCGGCGGCCGTCCACGTCTCGCAGCGCACCTTCTTCCGCTACTTCGCCAGTAAGGAAGAGGTCGCGTTCTACATCCCGCGCCTCGCGGAGTCCCTCGTCGTCGACGCCGTACGGGGGCGCCCTCCCGGCGAGCCGCCGCTGGACGTGCTGCGCGGAGCCCTGCGGGAGAGCTGGGACGGCATCAACGAGGTCGTCGAGCAGGTCGTGCCGCTGGAGCTGCACCTGCGGGTGTACCGGGTGATCGAGTCGACGCCCGCGCTGCTCGCCGCGCATCTGCGGCGTTCGAGCGAACTGGAGGAGCGGCTGGCCCGCGTGATCGCCGACCGTGAGGGCGTCGACCTGGACACCGATCCCCGGCCGCGCATCCTGGTGGCCGCGGTCTGCGGCGTGGTCCGGGTCGCGGAACGGTCCTGGTCCGCCGGGGACTCCGGCCTCGGCGCCCTGCGCGAGCTGATGACGGCCCACCTGGACCAGCTGGGGCCCGCCCTGGCGGGGTCCTGGAACGACGCCCGACGCACCTCCGGGTGACTACTGCTCACCATCGACGCATCGAAACGTGATACCCGTCACTCGGTTGACGTGAGACCCTCTCGTTCTCCTAGTGTGTCCTGTCAGTGACTTCCTTCGACACCACCCCGCAACTGAACGTGTGGCGTGCGCTCCTCGCACTGGCCGTCGTCTTCGTGATGCTGGCGACCACCGGCTGGACGGCACTGCGCCGGCACCGGGACGCGGCGCCCCTCCCGGCCTCGCTCACCGCCTGGGAGAAGGGGCACATAGGAGGTCACCGGCTGCCCGACCCCGACTCCGCGCCCGCCGAACTGGCCCGGTTCTTCGCCTCCCTCAGCAAGGCGCAGCGGGTGGGCCTCGTCCACCGCTTCCCGCTCGCGGTCGGCAATATGAACGGCGCCCCGGCCACGCTGCGCTACCGCGCCAACCGCATCGCGCTGGAACAGGCCCGCGAGATCGAACGGGAACGGATGCGCGACAAACGGCTGACGCCCGCCGGGCAGCATCAGGCGGGCCGCCGGATGAACCGCTTCACGGCCCTGATGAGTCCGGGCCGCCAGATCCTCTCCTTCGACCCGTCGGGCTCCGGCCGGGCCGCCGAGGTGTTCGGCGACCTGCGCGAGGCCGAGCGGGTCTCGGTCGTCGTCCCCGGCGTCGACACCGACCTGCTCACCTTCCAGCGCAGCCACCGCCGCTACGCGGCGCCCGTCGGCATGGCCCAGTCGCTCTACGCGGCCGAGCACACGGCGGCCCCCTCGACCCGTACCGCCGTGATCGCCTGGGCCGACTACACCGCGCCCAGCGGACTCGGCATGGAGTCGGCGATGGCGGCGCGCGCCGAGAACGGCGCGGCACGCCTCGGCGCGCTGCTGCGCGCCCTGCCCGGCGAGGCCCGCGTCTCCCTGTTCTGCCACAGCTACGGCTCCGTGGTGTGCGGGCTCGCCGCGCCCACGCTGCCCGGCCGGGTGACCGACATAGCGGTGGCCGGCAGCCCCGGCATGCGGGCCGAGTCGGTCACCGACCTGCGCACCCACGCGCGGGTGTGGGCGATGCGGGACGCCGACGACTGGATCCAGGGCGTGCCCTATCTGGAGGTCGGCGGGCTGGGGCACGGGGCCGACCCGGTGTCCTCGGCTTTCGGAGCGCGCGTGCTGTCGGCGCGTGAGGCCCGGGGACACAGCGGGTACTTCGTGCCGGGCACCGACAGTCTGCGCAACTTCGCCGAGATCGGTGTTGGCGCATACCGCGCGGTGGACTGCGCACACGAGAACGGCGTATGCCGGGCGGGTTTGTCCGGTGCCGCCGCATCGGAACGCGCGTAGAGAACGGAGGAACTGCGGTATGCCCGGGGAGGGGACGAAAAAGCTCGTGCCGCATACGATGAGCCGCATGGGTGACGTACTGGCCGGATTTCACGCTGCCTGGGAGTTCGAGTCCGACTCCGTGCTCATCCGGTACGAAAGGGGGATCAGAACACCCAAGTTGTTTCAGGCACTCGGGGAACGCCGCATCCCCCTGGAGGCCGTCGCCGGAGTGACGCTGACCCCCGGCAGACGCGGCACCGTCGTGCTGCGCATCGAGCCGCGGCCCGGCGCCGACCCGTTGATGGAGGCGGCGGCCGGTCAGCTGAAGGACAGTTGCGACCCCTACCGGCTCGTGCTGCCCGCCGAACGCGAGACGCTCGCCGAGTACTACGCCGACGAACTCCTCTCCCTGCTCACCGAGTCGGGCCCCGCCGAGCGCCATCTGGTGTCCGCCCCGGACACACCGCTGCACTTCAAGGCGTACGACGGCAGGGCCTCCTTCGACGGGAAGGCGGTCTCCTTCCGCTGGTCCTGGACGGGGGCCTCGTCCGCGAAGTGGAAGGCCGGCGACCAGCGCTTCCCCGTCGGGGAGTTGTGCGGCGTGGAGTGGCGTTCCCCGGAGGTCTTCGAAGGGCATCTGCGGCTGCTGCGCCGCGACGGGCCCGCCCGGCCCCCGCAGGCCGACCAGGACCCGGGGGCCGTGGTGTTCGGGCTGGGCTACGGGCCGGTGCACGAGTCGCTGCCGTTCGCGGCGGCCGTCCTGGCGGCGGCGCGGACGACCGCGCCGGTGCCCGCGGTGGCCGTGGCCGCCGTGCGCCGCGACCCCGCGGACATCGCCGACCGCATACGCCACCTCGGGGAACTGCACGAGGCGGGACTGGTGACGGACGAGGAGTTCTCCGTGAAGAAGGCGGAGTTGCTGGCGGAGCTGTAGGGCTCCGCCGGCCGTGGCGGTGGTCCGCCGCGCTCCGCCGGTCGTACGGGTGTGGCGCTACTCCCGTCCGGCGGACGTGAACGCCATGTTCGGGTAGCGGGTGCCCGCCACCTTGGCGGCGATCGGGTCCAGTCGGGCCAGTTCCGCGTCCGTGAGGGTGATCCGGGTCGCCGCCGTGTTCTCCTCCACCCGGGTGGGCTTGCGGGTGCCGGGGATCGGGACGACCGGCAGGCCGTGCACGGCCGACCGCTGCTGGACCCAGGCCAGGGCGATCTGGCCGGGCGTGGCGCCGTGCGCGTCGGCGACGGCGCGGACCGGAGTGAGCAGGGCCGCGTTGGCCACGGCGTTCTCGCCGGTGAACCGGGGCATCTGGCGGCGGAAGTCGTCCGCTGTGAGGTCCTGGCCGGCGTCGACGAAGGAACCGGTCAGGAATCCCCGCCCGAGCGGCGAGTACGGCACCAGGGTCACGCCCAGTTCGCGGGCGGCCGGTACGACGTTCGCCTCGATGTCGCGGCTGAACAGCGACCACTCCGACTGCACCGCGGCGATCGGGTGCACGGCGTGCGCGTCCCGCAGTTCGCCCGCGGTGACCTCGCTCAGCCCGAGCTGCTTGACCTTGCCCTCGCGCACCAGCTCGGCCATGACGCCGACGGTCTCCTCGATCGGCACGTTCACGTCGCGCCGGTGCATGTAGTAGAGGTCGATGGTGTCGATGCCGAGGCGCTTCAGGCTCGCCTCGACGGCCTGCCGGATGTACGGGGCGTCGTTGCGGACGATCCGCCGGGTCGGCTCGTCGGGCGGGATCGACAGCGCGAACTTGGTCGCGATCACGATCTCGTCCCGGTGCGCCCCGAAGAACGGGGACAGGAACCGCTCGTTCTCCCCCGCCCCGTACGAGTCCGCCGTGTCGTAGAGCGTGACGCCCAGTTCCAGGGCCCGCTCCAGGGTCGCCCGGGAGGCGTCCGCGTCCGCAGGGCCGTAGGCGAAGCTCATGCCCATGCAGCCCAGACCCTGCACGCCCACCTCGGGGCCGCCCGCGCCCAGTGGGGCCGTCGTGATCCTGCCGTTCGTGCCGTCGGTGCCGTGAGTGCCGGGGGTGCCGTGGGTCATCGGGACCTCTCCGACGCCAGGGCCCGCCCGGCGTCCGCGTAGAAGCTGATCTTCCGGTCGAGCACGGCGAGGGTGCCCTGGAGCTCCGCGATCCGGGCCACCACGTCCTCGCGGGTCGCCTTGAGGAGTTCGAAGCGGTCGGCGTAGGTGTGGTCGCCCTCCCGCACCATCTCCGCGTACCGGACCATGTCCGCGACCGGCATCCCGGTCAGGCGGAGCTTGCCGACGAGGGCGAGCCAGTCGAGGTCGCGGTTGCTGTAGCGGCGCTGGCCGGTGTGCGACCGGTCGATGTGCGGCATCAGCCCGATGCGCTCGTACCAGCGCAGGGTGTGTGCGCTCAGCCCGGTGAGGGCGGCCACCTCGCTGATCGTGTACTTGTCCGCGCCGTCCGGCCGCCGGTCGCCCTGCGGCGGCCCGGCGCAGGTGTCGGTCCTGGCACCCGTGCTCTCACCCGTGGTCTCCGTCACCGTCATACCCTCCACGCTAGATCCCTGGAGTGCACTCCAGGCAAGCACGACCGGCGGGAAAACGGCGGGAGGGCGGACGTCCTGGCCGATTAGCATGCCGGCCATGACTCGTGTACCTCGTGTACGCCGTGCGGTGGCCGACGACGCGGAGGAAGTACTGCGCCTGCGCCAGGTGATGATCGACTCGATGGCCCGTTCCTCCCCCGCCACGGACTGGCACGCCGACGCCCTGCCGGTGCTGCGCGCGAAGCTCGCCGAGCCGGACGGCCCGTTCGCGGCGTTCGTCGTGGACCGGCCGGAGCGGGGCGGGCTGTCGGCGCTGGTGGCCGGCACGATCGAGTACCGCATCGGCGGCGCGTACAACCCGCACGGCACCGACGGCTATGTCTTCAGCGTCTCCACCGACCCGGACGCCCGCCGCCAGGGTTGTGCGCGGGCGTGCATGGAGGCGCTGCTGGAGTGGTTCCGGGAGCGCGGCGCCCGCCGTGTCCGCCTCACCGCGTCCGCGCAGGCCGAGCCCCTGTACGCCTCCCTGGGCTTCGCCCGGAGGCCGGACCCGTTGCTCGAGCTGCGGCTGTGAGCGCATACCCTCGAGGGCATGTCGCTCAAGAGCCTCGCGCTGATCGAGAACTGGCCGGTTCCCACCGCGGCGGCGGGCGTCGTCCGGGCGGACGGCACCGTCCTGGGGACCCACGGCCCCACCGGCCACCGCTTCCCGCTCGCCTCGGTCACCAAGCCGCTCGCGGCGTACGCGGTGCTCGTGGCGTACGAGGAGGGCGCGATCGAGCTGGACGAGCCGGCCGGTCCCGAGGGCTCGACGGTCCGCCACCTCCTCGCCCACACCTCCGGCCTCGCCTTCGACGAGCACCGGGTGACCTCCGCCCCCGGTGAGCGCCGCCTGTACTCCAACGCCGGGTTCGAGCAGCTCGGCGACCACATCGCGAAGGCGACGGACATCCCGTTCGCCGAGTACCTGCGGCAGGCGGTGCTGGAGCCGCTGGGGATGACGTCGACGTCCCTGGAGGGCACCGCCTCCCCGGCGAAGGACGGCACGTCCACGGTGGACGACCTGCTGCGCTTCGCCGCCGAGGTGCAGGCCCCGCGCCTGCTGGACCCGCGGACCGTCGCCGAGGCGATGACGGTCCAGTACCGGGGCACCAAGGGCGTCCTGCCGGGCTACGGCCACCAGAACCCCAACGACTGGGGCCTCGGCTTCGAGATCCGCGACTCCAAGTCCCCGCACTGGACGGGCGGCTCCTCCTCGCCCCGCACCTTCGGCCACTTCGGCCAGTCGGGCACGTTCCTGTGGATCGACCCGGCGGCGGGCGTCGCCTGCGCGGCCCTGGCCGACCGCGCCTTCGGCCCCTGGGCGGTCGAGGCCTGGCCGCCCTTCACGGACGCGGTCCTGGCGGAGATCCGGGCCTGAGCTTGTTCATGGAGGGATGGCACCCGGGGCAGAGACCGGAGCGGCATGGGCACAGGGACGTCCAAAGGATCCGACGATGGCCCCGAACGTCACATGACAAGCCGAGTGCCTGTTTCACATCTCCTGATGGTGCACCGGTCTCGAAGCACGCGTGGCCACCGGTGTGTCGGGCCGGCGTCGTCCGGCATGAGTGATCAACGGCATGAGGTCGTCGTCCACTGTGCTCAGCCGGCCGGTGTGGAGGGGCTGGTGGCATGCGGGAGCGCACTGTTCGCAGAGGATGCCGGGACGAGGGATCCGAGCGTCGACGCACGTCGGCCTCGTGGGTTCGGACCTGAACGCTTCGCCTCCGGCGTAGACGACCCGACCAGGCTTCTGCTCGTCGCAGACCGCGACGGGCGGGTCGTGGGACGCCTCGCCGGGTCCGTGGCCGAGGGATCTGCGCTGAGACCGGTCCAGGTCGCGACGCTTGTGAGCATGTAGGTGCAGCCGGCCCGGCGCGGTGGTGGGCTCGGAGCGCGCCTGGTCGCCCGGTTCTCGGCCTGGGTGAAGGAAGTGGGGGCCGAACCGGCCGAGGCGGCCGCGTACTCCAGCAACACCGATGCACTTCGCTTTTACGAGCGGAACGCTTTCGCGAGTCACACAGTGACGTTGCGGACCGCTTCGTGAGTGCCCGGTGCTGTGGAAGAGGGTGCGGGGAACGCGGCCTGAGTGGGGTGGCGGTGGTCCGGGCGACCGTCGGTCTGCGTCGTTCTCGTGAGATGACGGTTGCCCTGTCCGGCTGGCCTGTCTGCGGGTGGTGCACCTGGTCATGGGGGTGATCGCAGCCCGGGTGACGAGCGGTTCGGAGTGCCGGGCGAACCGTTCGTGGTCTCGTGCGTGTCGGCGGGGCGTGCGTGATCCCGGTCGGCGGGTGTTCGGCCACCCAGCGGTGGGGGCAAGATGAGGAACCCGAGGGTTTCGGCGGCCGACTGACGGTCTTGAGCGTCAGTCGGCCGCCTCCTCGCCCACCGCACCGGACCGGCGACCGGGATGGCGGCGGGCAGTTCGATATCCAGTACCCCCTCGGGGCGTCCTGGCCGTCCGGCCACTCCACCAGGAGCGTCCGGGCAGGCAGGACGCCGTTCCACCGGGTGCGGCCACTGCCCGCCTCCTGGGCCGCGGCCGGGGACTGCTTGCCCGCGGGCCGCACGGTAGGACCGCGAACCGTGAGTACATCGCGCCTTTGCCGCCCTGCCGCCAGGTCACCTCGGTGAACCGGCCGGCACCGGCCTCAACCGCGAGGAGGGAGACGACTCGCGGCGAGGTGCGGCAGCGGGGCAGGGCCGGCGGCCCGAGCCCGCCGTAAGCGGGCTGGTGCGGTTCGGCATCCTCCGGGTGGGCGACGTCCTTCCTGCCACCCGGGAGAGCCGACGGCTTTCTTCATTACCTCAGGGGTAATCGACCGATCGGGCAGCTCGATGGAGAGTTGGATCAGGCGTCGTCGCACGACGTCGGTCCGCTCCGTCATTTCCGAAGGGACGCACTCCGTGACGCAGTACAACAACGCCGTCAGCCGGTACCTGGCCGCCTGGAACGCCGTCGGCTCCGAGGCCATCGCCAAGGCCGTCGCCGAGGCGTGGACCGAGGACGGCACGTACACCGACCCGCTGGCGGACGTCCAGGGGCACGAGGGCATCCAGGCGGCCATCGAGGGTGCGCACGAGCAGTTCCCCGGCTTCGAGTTCCGGCTCAAGGGCGAGGTCGACGGCAATCACCACATCGCGCGCTTCTCGTGGGACCTGGTGTCGACGGCCGACGGGTCGTCCCCGGCGGGAGGCTCCGACGTGATCACACTGGCGGAGGACGGACGGATCAAATCGGTGAGCGGATTCCTCGACCGCGTTCCGTCCGCGTGATCCTCTCTCCCATCACCTGAAGCGCCTGCGCGGTCTCCGGGTCGGCGGGCAGGAAGACCTCGACCTCCAGCTCGGAGACGGTGACCTCGGTGGGTGCGCTCAGGCTCATCACCGCCGACACGAAGGACAGCACCTGCCCTTCGTGCTCCAGCAGCAGCGGCAGCGCGAAGGGGAAGCGGAAGGCGTCGTCCCGGTCCGGTCCGGTGTTCTCACCGCGCCAGGACGGGGGTGCCGGATAACGGCTCACTTCTTCGTACAGCTCCCTCAGAGGCGCCGAACCCCTCATGGTCAGCTGGTGGCACAGCCGTCCCAGCAAGTGCGCCCGCCAGAGGGGGTACTTGTGGATCCGGGGCGCGAGCCCTTCGGGATGCATGGTCAGCCGCATGATGTTCGGCGACGGCAGCAGGAGATGTTCCGCCACGTCGGACACCAGGGCGTGGAAGGCGCGGTTGGCCTCGATGACGCGGTACTGCGCGTCATGGATGAAGACCGGATTGGGCTCGTAGGCGACGAGCAGCCGCTTCAGCTCCTCGCGCACAATGCTGAGATCTTCCGTTTCCGTGAAGGAGTTCTCGGGAAAGAACGGGGCGAATCCAGCGGCGACCAACAGGACATTTCGTTCGCGAATAGGAATGTCCATGTGGTCCGCTAATCGTAACAGGATGCTGCGGCTCGGGCTGGCCCGCCCCGTCTCGATGAAGCTGATGTGCCGCGCCGAACTGTCCGCCCTGGAGGCGAGTTCGAGCTGACTCATACGACGCCTTTTCCGCCACTCACGCAGCAGGGTCCCAACGTCCTGACTGCGCCCGGCGTACCATCCGTTATAACGCATGAATTAAATTTAACACATTCCCTTTGCCATTGGAATATGCCAACATTCGGTCCAGCGGCGCTCAGCCGGCGAGCACCTGCGCCGTCCACCGGCGCAACTGCGCGGCGTCCATGGCGGCCAGGCCCTCGGCGGCTCGGGCCAGGTCGGCTCCGCCGCACAGCTCGGTGAACTTCTGCCGCACCAGTTCCGCGTGGTGCTCGCGGGTGTGCGGCCCGGCGGCGCCCAGCGGGATGAGACGCTCCCGCGTCAGGAGTCGCCCGTCCCGGAGACGCACGCTCACCCGGGCCCCGGTCGTCTTGGTGGACCGGGAGAAGTCGGACGGCCCCAGCCCCTCGTTCGCCTGCCGTGCGAGCAGTTCGGTCTCGGGCCCGCCGAACGCCCGGAGCCAGGGTCCCGCCGCGTCCCCCGCCGTCCGGACCGCCTCGCCGAAGGGGGCCTGCGACCGGAACAGGGCGCGGGTGAGCTCCGGGTCGTGCACGACCCGGACGCGGTCGGCCAGACGCCAGCGGTCCGGCTCGGCCAGCAGGGGGCGCTCGAAGTCCGCCGTCCCGAGCCGGCCGGTCAGCAGCGCGGTCGCCACCGGGTAGGGCGTGTGCAGTACCAGCGCGCCCAGCGGGGCGTCGGGGCCGGTGACGTAGCGCTCGGCCGTGCGGCCCGCGAACAGCGTGTACAGCGATGCCTCCACCACCACTTCGGTCACCGAGTCCACATCGACGCGGCCCAGGGCCTGGTGGAGTTCGAGGGCGCAGTCGACGGCGGCGTCGATGCCCGGACCACCGGGGCGCATCTTGAAGGAGAGCGTCTCCGTGTACCAGCGGCTGCCGAGGCCGTCGGTGAGCGCCCCGACCAGCGGCACATCGGAGAAGGCGGCCAGGAAGCCGTCCGGGTGCTCCATCAGGTCCGGTGCGCCGCGCAGACCCGCGGCGGCGGCGTCGCAGGCGTCCAGGCCGGCGCGGACCGGGGTGAAGGTGTTCAGGAGCCGGGCGTCGCTGGCGAGGAAGGCCCGCATCAGGGGCCGGTGGGGCATCGCGAAGGCCAGAGCGAGCGCGTCGGTCCAGTGGGCCGCGTCGGCGCCCTCGCAGTGCGACCGGCCGCTGACTGCGCCGGCCAGGTGGGTGTGGACGGCGCTCTGCCCCCGCAGCAGGCCCAGGGTCGCCGCCGCGGTCATGCGGGCCGCGCACTCGTTGGCGACCACCACCGCGGTGATCAGGCGGGCACCGTCCAGGCCGAGACCATGGGCGAACGCGAGGGGCACGGCGACCGTGGAGTTGGACAGGTGCCCCGCGTAGGCGGTGTCGTCGAGGTTCAACCACGAGCCCAGCGCGGCGAGGACAGCGGCGCTCTGCCGGGCGTCGGCCTGCAACGGCGGTCCGAACGCCTTGACCAGCCGCTGTCCCAGGGGGTGGTCGAGTCCGGTGCGGATGGCTGCTGCCTGCGACAGCACCTGGCTGGTCGCGAGCCGGCGCACGCGTTCCGGGATGGCCTCGTACTCCAGTCCGGCGGCCCATTCGCACAGGTCTGTCAGCGCGGTCACACCGGGTCCGCGGTGTCGAGTCCGGCGCACGCGCGGGAGTGGCCGGCTGAGAACTCGGCGGCACCTCGGCCGCCCCACACCGGCAGCGCCGCCGGCAGCACCTCCAGGGTGATGCGCCGCAGGGTGGGCGGCTGAAGTTCGCCGTCGTGCTCGAAACAGAGCGGCACCCCGTCCAACCGCTCGACGACGACGCGGCGACCACGTCCGTAGAAGACCCCGGGACTGCCGAGGTGTTCCCCGTTCCGGGTCAGCTCGGGCACCAGTGGCGGGGGAACGCTCGCGTCGACGACGCACACGTCGAGCAGCCCGTCGTCGTACTCGGAGCGTGGCAGTACCCGGTACTGGCCTCCCCGGTGGCGTCCGCCGCCGACGTTGGCGAGGACCGTGCCGCCCTCGTGCAGCACGGTCCCGTCGACGGTCACCCGCCCGGGGTACGGGGTGAAGGCCTCGGCCGTCTCGGCGAAGGCTCGGGCGTAACGGGCCCGGCCGCTGAGCGGGACCGAGCGGGCCACCCGCAGCGCGTCCGCGATGACGCCGGAGCAGGCACCGAGGAAGACCTTCGCGCCGGTCTCGGCGACCCGCGCCAGATCGAGCCGGTGCCGCGCGGCGTCCCCGGCCAGCACGTCGCGCAGGCTTTCCCGCCAGGGGCGTTCGCCCCAGAGCATCAGGTAGCCGGAGTTGCCGGTGCCGGCCGGTACGACGGCCAGGGCCGGGCCGGGGTCCGGCCGGTCCGGGCGGGCGCGAGTCATGCCGTCGACCACTTCGTGCACGGTGCCGTCGCCGCCGACCGCGACGATCAGGTCCGCGGCCGGATCCCGTCGCTCGCAGGCTGCCTGGGCGGCGGCCGCTGCGTCGCCCACTCGTCGTGTGCGGCGCAGCGTCACCTCCTTGCCCGCTTCCGCGAACAGGGCGAGGACGCCGTCGAGGAGGACGTCGTCCATGGTCCCTGCGGTCGGATTGGCGATGACGACGGCATGCCGGGGCGGCGGCGCCGTGAAGGTGGTCATGAGAACGAGGCTCCCGTCGAAGAGCGAGCGGTGCGAGAGCGTCCGCACCGTGGGCGCACGCCTCGACCGCGCCCACGGTGCGGACGCACCCGGGGCGCGGCACGTCGTTCCGCGCTGCCCACGCGGTGCGACGGCACGACAGTCCGGCGGAGAGGACAGGATTCGAACCTGTGAAGGCGGGCTAGCCACCCGACCGGCGAGCCGGTCCCCGATAAGCCGCTCCGGGCACCTCTCCTGGAGCCCGGCTCCGGATTCCTCCGGCGCCGGCTACGAGAACGACTCTGCCGGACCGCCCTGACGTGCTGCTGACGAAGCCCTGACGGGCGGGACCCGGCGGCGGCGAAGTCCGGTCAGGGACTGGTCAGCGCACCGTCAGGAGCCCGTCTGACCATGGGACCCCGTCCCGTCATTCCTGACGGACCGTCTCTTGCAAGGAGAAAGAGGTATGCAATCACCTCACGAGGATGCCTTGGCCGAGCGTTCGGGGGCGGGCCCCACGAAGCCGCTGGCTGCCGTACCCGGAAGGGTCCGCGACGCTCCGGCCGGCACCGTGGGCGCCTCGGCGACCTTCGCCGAGCTGCTGCAGCGGGTCAAGGCCGAAGGGCTGCTGGACCCCGCCCGGGGCTATTACGTCGGCAAGCTGGCACTGAACACGGCGCTGCTCGCGATCGGCTTCACGGCGTTCTTCACACTCGGTGACAGCTGGCTGCAACTGCTGGTGGCGGTGTGGATGGGGCTGTGCGGCGCGCAGAGCGCCTTCATGTGGCACGACGCCGGTCACAAGTCCATGTTCGGCACCCACTGGACGGCCTCGCTCATGGGGTACATCCACGCGAACCTCGTCAACGGGGTGAGCTACGGCTGGTGGGTCAACCACCACAACCGGCACCACAGCCACCCCAACCACCTGGAGATGGACCCGGACATCGGCCGGCGGACCGCGATCTTCGACATGAAGCAGTACTCGAGCCGCAGCCGGCGCGGTCGCTTCATCGTGCGGTACCAGTCGGTGCTCTTCTTCGTCCTGCTGGTGCTGGAGTCGTACAAGATGCAGCGGACGGCGGTGACGACGCTGGCGAGGAACGAGGTGCGCCGCCGCTGGCTGGAGGTGGCGCTGATCGTGCTGCGCGCCGCGATCTACCTGACCTGTGTGTTCGTGGTGCTGCCGGTGGTGCTCGGTGTGGTGTTCATCCTGGTGCAGCAGGCTGTCCTCGGGGTCTACTTCGGGCTGATCTTCGCCCCCAACCACAAGGGCATGGCAGTGCGGGACGGCGAGCGGGAGGAGTTGGACTGGCTGGCCCGCCAGGTGCTCACCTCGCGCAACATCCGGCCTTCCCTGCTGATGGACT
The DNA here is from genome assembly GCF_044540975.1 of Streptomyces sp. NPDC085927. NCBI lineage: Bacteria > Bacillati > Actinomycetota > Actinomycetes > Kitasatosporales > Streptomycetaceae > Streptomyces > Streptomyces sp. NPDC085927. The sequence goes on along the minus strand of NZ_JBITSN010000002.1, from coordinate 270,995 downwards.
TCCTCTACGGAGGGCTCAACTACCAGGTCGAACACCACCTGTTCCCCGCGATGCCGCAGAGGAGTCTGCGCAGGGCGAGGGAGTTGACCCGGGAGTACTGCGCCGAACGCGGGATGCCCTACCACGAAGTGGGTTTCTGGGCCTCCTACCGCGAGGTCGCCACCTTCCTGCACGAGGTCAGCGCGCCGGCCCGCGAGGAGCGCGCCGCCGCCTGATCCGGTTCTTCTCGGTGACCCGGCGCATCGATGCCGAGCGCCGGGTTTCACCGTGCCCGGTCGGCCCGCCCCAGCGGACGGCACCGTCCGGCTCACGCCCGCGGTGACACGACCGCTCCCCGCCGCGCCCCGTCCCGCGGCCGGTCCACGGACCGTAGGACGCCCGGCGCCGATGGACGACCAGTCCACCGGCTCACGGGGCACCGGGCCACCGGCCACCGGCAGCCGTGCCCCCGAGTCGCTGGAGTGCACCCCCACCGACTGCGCCCCCCGGCCGCACACCATCGCCCCCGCGCCCTCCCCCACCGTGCCTCCCCGAGCCCCTCCCGTAGGAAAGGTCAGCACATCACCATGTCCCACGACACCTCCGGGACGGTCAGACCGACCGCGTCGGTCGCGAAACGGCTCGACCGTCTTCCCGTCCTGCCCACGCACCGCCGGATCACCACCGTGATCGGTGTCGGCCTGTTGTTCGACATGTACGAGAACAACCTCTCCGGCACCCTGTCGCAGGTGCTCCACTCGGACTTCGCCCTCTCTGCGACCGACGTGAAGCTGGTCCTCGCGTCCGTGTTCCTAGGCCAGTTCTTCGGGGCGATCCTGATGGGCCGCTTCGCCGACCGCTTCGGGCGGCGCCAGGCGTTCCTGATCAACCTGGCGGTCTACTCGTTCTTCTCGCTGGCCGGGGCCTTCTCGCCCTCCGTCGGCTGGCTGATCGCCACCCGGTTCCTCGCGGGCATCGGGATCGGCGCCGAACAGACGCTCAGCGACAGCTACCTCGCCGACGTCCTACCCGCACGGCATCGCGGCCGGCTGATGGCCTGGGCGTACACCATCGGCTTCTGCGGAGTGCCCGCGGTGGGCCTGACGGCCATGTGGCTGGTGCCCCTCGAACCCCTCGGCGTGGCGGGCTGGCGCTGGCTGTTCGCGCTCGGCGCACTCGGCTCGGTGGTGGTGTGGGTGTGGCGCCGGGGACTGTTCGAATCACCGCGGTGGCTCGCGGCGGTCGGCCGGAACACGGAGGCCGAGGCTCTGACCACCAGCCTGGAGGACGAGGCGCGACGGCTCGGCAAGGAGCTGCCCGAGCCCGGCGTCCGGGACGCCGCGCACCCGCTCCACGACACGCCGCAGGACGAACCGCCCGCCGTGTCCGCCCTGCCGATCGGCCCGTTCCTGCGGCAGCTCTTCTCCGCGCGCTATCGGCGCCGGACGGTGCAGTCCTGGATCCTCTGCCTGCTCTCGACGGTCGGCTACTACGGCTTCGGCACGCTCGCCCCGATGGTGCTGGCCGCCAAGGGGTATGACATCGTCCAGGGCCTGGGCTACTCGGCGGCCGTCTTCATCGGCTACCCGGTGGGGGCCCTGCTCGCGGTGCCTCTGATGGACCGGGTCGAACGCCGATCCCTGGTGGCCCTGTCGGCCACCGGCATGGCGCTGGCCGGCCTGGGCTTCGCTTTCGCCGGCTCGCCCGGGACGGTCATCGCCTGCGGCTTCGCCTACACGTTGGTGAGCAACGTCTTCTCCAGTGCGTCGCACGTGTTCCTGGCCGAGCAGTATCCGACCCCGATCCGCGCCCAGGCGTCGGGGACGGCCTACTCGCTGTCCAAACTCACCGCCGCCGCGCTGCCGTTCGTGCTGCTCCCGATCCTGGAGCACGGCGGTCCGGGGATGCTGTTCGCGACGATCGCGGCGGCCATGGGGACACTCGCGGCGGCGGTCTTCCTGCTCGCCGACCGCGCCACCGGCCACCCGGTGAACGCCGAGGAGTAGTCCACCGGCGGGTCGGCCGGCTCCTCGTCGTCCACCACCCCGAAGGCCGCCGCCATGAACCACACGAAGGCTTGCCGGAGTTCGGCCGCGCCGTCGCTGTACGGGGTGCTCGCGTGTGCGCACATGAGGGATTCTCCCAGGACGGGGCCGCGTACGGAGATTTTTCGTGAACTCCGTGCGCAACCTTGGCGAATCGAATCGGGCAGTGCACGGAAGAACGTATAGATCACCATGCACCCGGGGGACACACAAGGAAATTAGAACAGATCGGAATTGAAGAAAAAAGAAGTACGGACGACCGTCAGAACCTGGTCAGGGCCGCATCAGAATGACGTCAGGTCGAACTGGCAGAATCCACGAAGAGAAACCTGTGGAAGAAATGTAGCCCCTGGAGGAGAGAGTGCCGGAGAGTAAATTACGGAGCTACAAACTCTATATAGCGGGGAAAGACGTCGACAGTGAGGAATGGGTCTACACCGTAGAATCGCGCTCCCTGCTGGAGGACGTCTTCACGAGTGTCGGCCTGAAGCGGGAACTGGAACGGAACCCGGACTCGGAGCTGGCCCACCACCCCTACGTGGCGGGGCGCTGCGCCGTCGCCGGCGACACCGCCATCGCCCTGGCCAGTGAGGCCGCCGCCGCCGCCGCACCCGGATGGGCCGCGGTGCCGCTGGACCGGCGGATGCGACTGGGATCGATGTTCCGCGAGGCACTGATCCGGCAGCAGCAGACCTTCACGGACATGCTGGTGGCCGAGGGCCACCCGGTGAGTCTGGCACGCTGGGAACTGAGCTGCCTGCTGCAGATCTACAGCGACGAGAGCCTCGGCTGGTACCGGCAGCAGATGCACACGGAGATCGCCTACGGCGACCGCCGGCTGATCGTCCGCCGGCAGCCTGACGGTGTCGTCGCCTTCCACCCGCCGCAGAACGCCCCGGCGCCCAGCGCCGCGCTGGCCGTGCTGGCCGTCATGGCCGGCAACGCGGTGGTCGTGCGGGCACCGCGCAGCATCGCCCTGAGCACCATGTGGCTGCTGCGCGACGTGGTCGGCCCCCTGCTGGAGGAGATCGGCGCGCCCCCCGGGGTCCTGAACGCCATCTGCGCCAATCCCGGCCGGACGCTGAACCACTGGCTCGAAGACCCGCTCATCGACGACATCTTCTACATCGGTGGCAGTACCGAGGGCCTGCGCTTCCAGGAGCAGTGCGTGGCTCGCGGCAAGAAGCCGATCCTGGAGCTGGCCGGCAACGACGGCATCGTCGTCTGGCGCGACGCCGACGTCCCCCGGGCCGCGGAGGCGATCTGCGAGGCGTTCTACGGCTCCGGCCAGATCTGTATGGTGCCCAACTACGTGCTGGTGCACCCCGAGGTCGCGGACCGGCTGATCGCCGAGGTCGCCGCGTGCGCCCAGGCCGTCCGTCCCGGATACCCGGAGGACTCCGGCGTCCTGCTGTCCCCGGTACGCCGCAGTGAACGGTTCTTCGACCTGCTGCGTCAGTCCTACGAGCAGGGGGGCAGGCTGGTGACCGGCGGCCGCCGGGTCGAGGTGGACGGCACCCCGTCCGAGACGGGGGTCTTCCTCCAGCCGACCGTCCTCAGGATCGACGGTCTGGCCGACGCGAGGAAGCACGACGTGGTGCGGCAGGAGACCTTCTTCCCGCTGCTGCCCGTCGTCGTCCTCGCCCCCGCCGGGGACGAGGACCTCCTGGACCATCTGATCGACTTCGTCAACACCAACGAGTACGGGCTGCGCAACTCGCTGTGGGCGGAGTCGGAGTCCGTCATCGCCGCGTTCGTCCAGCGGATCGGCAACGGCGGCCTGCTCAAGATCAACGACTCGCACATCGGCTTCCTGCCGTATCTGCCCAGCCACGGTGGCACCGGCCTGACCGGCGGCGCGTTCGGCGAGGCCAACTACCCGATGCTGAAGACCTCGCACCTCCAGGGTGTCAGTGTCGCGCGGGGCGTCCGACCGCGCGACGCGGTTTTCGGCAGCTGAGTCCACACCCGAGACCGGAGGTCTTCCGTGCGTTCCCTCGACACCGCCCGAGACTTGTGCCAGCAGTACCATCCGGGGCTGATCAAGGCGCTGGAGAGCATTCCCTCTGCGGAGCGGGAGTCCTCCGGCAGTCCGGTGATCGGGCTCTTCCGGGAACACGAAGGCGCCGGACTGATGGTCCCGCGTCCGTACGGCGGCCTGGGGGCCGGCCTTCTGGACGCGATCCGTGTCCAGCGCGCGCTCGGTTCGGTGTCCCCGTCGCTCGCCGCGGCCACCGCCATGCACCACTTCACCGCGGCCATGCTGTTCGATCTCGCCGGCACCGCCGGCCGCCTGACGGACCGACAGATGGAGGTGCTGAGCGGGATCGCGCCACGACGGCTGCTGATGGCGTCCGGCTGGGCGGAGGGCAAAACCCAGCAGAACATCCTCCTGCCCTCCGTGACCGCCGTCCCCTCCGCGGACGGCTTCCTGCTGACCGGCAGCAAGAAGCCGTGCAGCCTGGCCGGTTCGATGGACCTGCTGACGGTGAGCATCGCCGTCCCCGGCCCCGGCGGACCCGAGCTCGCCCTGGCCCTGGTGCCCGCCGACGCCCCCGGCGTCTCCGTCCGCCCCTTCTGGGGCAACGACGTGCTGGCCGCGGCGGAGAGCGACGAGGTGCGGCTGGAGAACACCCCCGTCCCCGCCGAGCTGGTCATCCGTACCTCTTCGGAGGACCCGCGCCGGCTCGACGACCTTCAGACCGCCGGGTTCGTCTGCTTCACCCTGCTGATCTCGGCGGGTTACGCGGGCGCCGCGGCCGCGCTGGTCGCCACCGTGCTGGAGCGCGGGCGCGGCAGCGAGGGCGACCGCGCGTCCCTGGTCATCGGCAGCGAGGCGGCTTTCGCCCAGCTGGAGGGCGCGGCCCGCGCGGTACAGGACGGGCTGACCGGCGAGGCCGCGGTCGCCGAGGTCCTCGTCGCGCGGTACGCCACACAACGCGCCCTGGTGCGGACCGCGGACCTGGCCCTCGACCTGCTGGGCGGCATCGACTTCATCCGCGGCCCGGAGCACACCCGCCTGGCCGCGTCCGTGCGTCCGCTGGCCTTCCACCCGCCGGGCCGGTCGTCCGCCGCCGGGCCGCTGCTGTCGTGGTTCACCGGCGGCCCGCTGGAACTCTCCTGACCTCCGCCCCCCCTCTCTGGAGCACCGTCATGACCGTCCTGAGCACCGAGACATCTGCCCCCGACACCGAAAAGCACATCCTCGGCCTGTACCGGGCTCATCTGAGCAAGGGCCGAGCCACCGTGGCCGAACTCTTCGGCAGCCACATGGAGGTCGAGTCCTCCGGTGCCTGGCTCACCACCAGCGACGGTGAGCGCTTCCTCAACGCCGGCGGCTACGGCGTCTTCCTGATGGGTGCCCGGCACCCGCTGGTGGTCGAGGCGGTCGCCCGCCAGTTGCACACCCATCCGACCGCGACCCGCATCCTGCTGGAGCCGACGGTGGCCCGGGCCGCCGAAGCGCTGCTGTCCGTGGTGCCCGCCGGTCTGGAGCGGGTGCACTTCGCGCTGTCCGGCGCCGAGGCGGTGGAGGCCGGCCTCAAACTCGCACGGGCCTCGGGCCGCCGCCGTACCGTCGCCATGCTGGGCGGCTACCACGGCAAGACCCTGGGCGCGCTGTCGGCCACCGCCAAGGAGGTCTACCAGAAGCCCTTCCGGCCGCTGCTTGCGGACTTCACCCACCTGCCGTTCGGCGACGCGGACGCCCTGCGGGACGAACTCGCCGCCCACCCGGGCGAGGTGTGCGTGATCCTGGAGCCCGTCCAGGGCGAGGGCGGGGTCATCATTCCGCCCAAGGGCTACCTTCGCCAGGTCGAAGCGCTGGTGCGCCAGTACGACGGTTTCCTCGTCCTCGACGAGGTGCAGTCGGGCTTCGGGCGACTGGGCGAGTGGTGGGGTGCCGACATCGAGGGGATAGTCCCCGACGTCCTGCTGGCCGGCAAGGCGCTGGGCGGTGGGGTGGCCCCGGTGTCCGCGGTGGTGGCCACCCGAAAGGCCTTCAAGCCGTTCGACCTGGACCCCTACATCCACACCGGCACCTTCGCCGGCCAGCCGCTGCTCATGGCCGCGGTGCAGGGCGCCATCCGGGCGATCGAGGAAGGACGGCTGGTCACCCGGGCCATGGAGCTGGGCGCCCGGCTGCTGCCGGCCATCTCGGAGATCGCCCACCGCAACCTGGGTGACCTCCTCGTGGAGGTACGCGGCAAGGGCCTGCTCATCGGTGTCGAACTCGCCGAGGCAGGGCTGGCGGGCGAGTTGCTGATCGAGCTCTTCAACCACGGGGTCGTCGCCAACCACTCGATGAACGGCAGTTCCGTGGTGCGCTTCACTCCGCCCGCAGTGCTCGACGAGGCGGACATACGCCACCTGCTCGACGGTTTCGACAGGGCGACCCGCGACCTCATCCGCAACTCGACGACCATGCCCGAAGGGCGATGATCCGCCATGCGACACGTACTGCTGGAAGCCCTGGTTCCCGGGGAGAAGGCCGAGAGCGTCTTCCACTCGGTCAGGCGATGGGAGCGCTATCCCGAACTCGCCCCGCACGTGCAGTCGACCACCGTCCACGCGACCCATCCCGAGCCGGACTGCTCATCCAGCTGGGAACTGCACTTCCGCAGCGGCCTGTTGCGCTGGACCGAGCGGGACGAGTTCCTCGTCGACTCGCTGGAGATCCGGTTCGAGCAGACCGAGGGCGACTTCGACACGTTCCGCGGCGCGTGGACCCTCACCCAGCGGGGGGAGGACGTGTCGGTGCGCTTCGAGGCGGACTTCGACTTCGGCATCCCCAGTCTGGAAGGCATCCTCGATCCGATAGCCGAACGGGTCGTCAAGGAGACGATCGCCTGGGCGGTGGCGGGGATGCACCCCGGCACCGAGATCTTCGGCGAGGTCGCGGGGCCGGACTCCTCCCGGACCGAAGTCACGACCCCGGCCTAGGCCGGGCCCCGTCCGCGGAGCCGGCGCACGGGTCCGGCCACCGGATCGCCCGCGTCACCGCCGGTGGCCGGCACCGGCCGCCCCGCCTCCCGCGCGGCCGGAGAGACCGCCGGCGTCTCGACGTCCTCCTTCTCACCGCGCGTGCACACACCGGACTCCGCTCGTCCGCACCCAGGAAGCACGATCTCCGTTCCGTCCGGTCCGCCTCCCCGGACCGACACCCGAAGGAGTCAGCAATGGACCAGGCCAACCCTTTCGAAACACCACGCACGTTCTCGCTGCACCGCGCCGAGTACCTGGTGGGGCTCGCGGTGTCGACCGTGCTGATGATCGTCCACTACGACGAGATCCGCTGGCTGCCGGCCGTCGGTCTCTTCCTGTACATCGACGTCATCGGCTATCTGCCGGGAGCGATCGCGTTCCGGCGCAGCCACGGTCGGCCGATCTCCAAGGCGTACTACGCGCTGTACAACTTCATGCACAGTCTCATCACCCAGGGCGCGGTGGTCGGGCTGTGGTGCTGGCTGATCGGCCCCGAGTGGGCGCTGCTCGTCATCCCGTTCCATCTCTGCGGCGACCGGGGCCTGTTCGGCAACTTCATGAAGAGCTACGCGCTGCCCTTCGAGCCCGTCCGGCAGCCGGGCTATCTGAGGCTGCTGGACGACCTGGGGCTCGCGCACCCCAAGCCGGTCGGGCACACGGCCGATCCGGCTCCGGTGGGCCACGCGCCGGCGCGGGTCCCGTCGCGGCCGGTCGGCTGACCGGTCCCGGCAGCGCCGCACCGACCGCGCCGCGACGCACGACACCCATGACCGACCGAAGGAGAAGGCACCGCTGTGACCACCGGAACCGACCGCACACCGGACACCACGAGCACCACGGCCGCCGGCGCTCCCCGGCCGATCGCACGTGAGGCCGACTGGAACGACGCTCCCGGTCTCCTCGACGGCGCCAAGAGCCTCACTCTGGGCCCGGACGACTGCGACCTCGCCTACTGGATCACCTCCGTCGCGCAGGGAACCCTGCGCGACCGGGGCGAGAGCGGCCACCACGTGGACGCGACGGTGCCCCGCTTCCTGACCGAACCGGGTCCGCTGCGCGAGGCGCTGATCCTGGAGTTCGGCTTCCGCAGCCTGTCCGAGGAGATCGCCACCCGGCTGCTCGGCCACTACGTGCCGATCGCCCCCGGCATACCCGAGCTGGAGTTCTACGCCACCCAGTTGATCGACGAGGCCCGGCACGCCCGGGTGTTCCGCAACCATCTGGTCGAGCTGGGCATGCCGGCCGACTCGTTGCTCAAGGACATCGAGGCGCTTTCCGGCGACTACCGCCGTGACGTCCTCCAGCCCGTCGAGGACTTCACCCTGGACATGGTGCGCGACAAGCAGGACTTCATGGGCGGGGTCGCCGTCTTCGCCATCGTCATCGAGGGCGTACTCGCCCCCGCCGCAGAATTGAGCGAACGCAAGTGGACCCCGCTCTCCCCGGCGACCGGCGAGATCTCCCGGGGCACCGGCATCGACGAGATCCGCCATCTGACCGTGGCCAGCACGATCCTCCGTGACCACCTGGCGCGCAGCCCCGAGTCCCGCGACCACATCCTGGAGATCATCCGGGCCGGGGTGAAGCTGTGGGACGAGGTACCGGACCGGGAGTACGTCATCCACCGCGAGGAGCTGTTCCAGCAGGGCATGGCCGAACAGGCGGACCTGATCGGCGACTACGAGCTCTGGCCGGGAGTGCGGATGCTGGACACCACACCGGAGCAGCGCTACGACATGGCGGAGCGGTGGACGGACGAGATGGCCGAGGTCCGGATGGCCTACATGGGGCTGCCGGTGGAGGCTCTGACCGGCGGCAGCCCCGCATGACCGGCCGGGCCGCCGCACCCGCGGCGGTGATCGCGGGCATCGGCCGGTATCTCCCGCCGGACGTGGTGACCAATGACGATCTGGCAGCACGGCTCGACACCTCCGACGAGTGGATCCGGTCACGCACCGGTATCGCCTCCCGGCGTGTGATCGCGCCGGGTGTCACGACCTCGGACCTGGCGGTGGAGGCGGGCCGGCGGGCCCTGGCCTCGGCGGGCGGTGGCGACGCGGAGGCCGTGGTGCTCGCGACGACCACTCCGGACCAGCCCTGCCCCGCCACGGCGCCGCTGGTCGCGGACCGGCTCGGGCTCGGGAGGGTCGCCGCGTTCGACGTCTCCTCGGTGTGCAGCGGCTTCCTGTACGGGCTGGCCACCGCGGCGGGACTGATCGCCTCGGGCACGGCGGAGAACGTTCTGCTGATCGCGGCGGACGCCTTCACCACGATCATCGATCCCGCCGACCGGAGCACCGCGGTGATCTTCGCCGACGGGGCGGGCGCCGTGCTGCTGCGGTCCGGGCGGCCGAACGAGCCGGGCGCCGTCGGCCGGGTGGTCCTGGGCAGTGACGGTTCGCTCGGCGGGCTGATCGAGGTGCCCGCGGGAGGGTCGCGGCAGCGGTCCTCCGGGGTCGCCGCCGAGCCGGGCGAGGAGTTCTTCCGGATGCGGGGACGTGAGACGTTCCGGCACGCGGTGGGCCGGATGACGGAGTCCTCGCGGACGGCGCTCGCGGCGGCCGGCTGGGACGGTCCGCTCGCCGCGGACCGGTTCGCCGCGCACCAGGCCAACGGCCGGATCCTCACGGCCGTCGCCGAGGAACTCGGTATTCCGCCGGAGCGACGGCTGTCCAACATCGAGCGGACCGGGAACACCGGGGCGGCGTCGCTCGCGGTCCTGCTGGCCGAGGCGACCGCGCGGGGAGAGCTGGCGGCCGGCCACAAGACGCTGCTGACCGCCTTCGGCGGAGGTCTCGCCTGGGGGGCGACCGCCCTCCTGTGGCCCGAACTCAAGACGGTCGACGACTGACGGACGCGGCGACCTGCCGGCGTCACCCCCTGCCCATCACGCCGCACCGGGCGGCACCACGGCGTCGGGCCGCGCAGCGGACCGACCGGACAGCGAAGGATGACACGTGTTCGAGACACTGAAGGAAATGCTGGTCAGCAAGCTCAAGGTCGCTCCGGAGCAGGTCACCCCGGAGGCGACGCGCGAGGACGTCGAACTCGACTCGCTCGCCATCGTGGAGCTCTCGCTGCTGCTGGAGAAGGAGCTGGGGCTGCAGATCAGTGACGACGAACTGCTGGAGGCGGCGACGATCCGTGACATGGCGGACCTGATGACCGAGCGGAGCGCCTCGGCATGACCTCCGGTGCCGATGTCGCGGTCACCGGCCTGGGCCTGGTCACACCGGCCGGGTGCGACGCCGGCCGGACCTGGGCCGGTGTCCTCGGCGGGCGGCCCACCGCGGCCCTGGATCCCGAACTGGAGGGAAACGCGGTCCGGTTGTCCTGCCGGGTGTCCGGCTTCGACGCCGACGCGCTGCTGGGGGCACGCCGGGCCCTGCGGCTCGATCCCTTCGTACGGTTCACCCTGGTGGCCGCCCACGAGGCGGTGGCGGACGCGGGTCTCGACCCGGCCGGCTGGGACGGGGCGCGGGTGGGTGTGGTGCTGGGGTGCGCCGACGGCGGCCCCGGCACCGTCGAGGCCCAGCACCGGACGATGCTCGACGAGGGGGCGCACCGGGTCTCCCCCCTACTGCTGCCGATGCAGCTGCCCAACATGCTGGCGGGTCAGACCGCCATCGAGTTCGGTGTCACCGGTCCCAATCTGGTGGTGGCGACGGCCTGCGCGTCGGGGGCCACGGCCATCGGGGTGGCCCGGGACCTGTTGCTCCTCAACCGTTGCGACGTCGTGCTCGCCGGAGGCGGCGAGGCCATGATCACGCCTCTGGTGATGGCCGGCTTCGCCCGGATGGGGGCGCTGTCGCACCGGGAGGGCGATCCGGCCACCGCTTCCCGTCCGTTCGACGCGGAGCGGGACGGTTTCGTCGCGGCGGAGGGCGCCTCGGTGCTGGTGCTGGAGCGAGCCTCGGACGCGCGGGCCCGCTCGGCCCGGATCCGGGCCCGGGTGGTCGGTTACGGCGCCAGCGCGGACGCGCACCACATGACGAGCCCGCACCCCGCGGGCACGGGATGCGAAGCGGCGGTGCGGGCGGCGCTGGCCGACGCCGGAGCGGGTACGGGGGACGTCGGCCACGTCAACGCCCACGGCACCTCCACACCGCTCAACGATCTCGCCGAGGGCCGGATGATCGGCCGGCTGTTCACCGACGGACCGGTGGTGACCTCCACCAAGGGGGTCACCGGCCACATGCTCGGCGCCGCCGGGGCCGTCGAGGCCGCGCTGACGGTACTGACCCTGGAGAAGAACGTGGTGCCGCCCACCGCCAATCTCTCGGCACTCGATCCGGAGCTGGACATCGAGGTCGCGACCGCCCCGACCGCGTGTCCGGACGGCCTGGCGCTGAGCAACTCCTTCGGGTTCGGGGGCCAGAACGCCGTCCTGGCCCTGGCCCGGGCCTGACAACGGCCCGGGCCGGGCCCCCGGCACTCCCCCGGCCCGTCCTGCGGGCTCCGTGTCCGCAGGACGGGCCCCGCTCCCCCTCCTCCTCGCTCCGCTGTGCCGCCGGTGTGGCGGTACCCCACGGTCCTCTCCGTGCGGGGTACCGCCGCACCGGCGGCACAGCGGTGCTCCGGGAGCCGCCGGTGGCCCGGAGTGGGCCCGCCGCGTCCCACCGGTGGACGGGACACGGTACGACCGTGGGCGTCCGGCGGGACGGGGTCACAAGGTGGCGCCCGGTACGAGGCCTCCGACGTCCAGGGCCGGGTCCTGGTTGAGGATGCCCTGCAGGAGCCTGCGGAGTTTGACCGAGGGCTCCAGACCGAGTTCGTTCACGAGCCGCAGGCGGGCGTTGTTGTAGGCCTCCACGGCCTCCGCCTGCCGACCGGCCCGGTAGAGGGCCAGCATGAGCATCTCGGTCAGCCGCTCGCGCCAGGGGTGGATGGCGCTCATCCGTTTCAGCTCGCTGATCGTGTGGCCCAGGTCGGCGAGCTGCATGCCCAGCCAGAGAGTGTCCTCGACGACGGCCAGATGCTCCTCCGCCAGTGCCAGGGCCGTGCTCTGGCACATGGGCCCCTGGGCAACCCCCTGGAGCGGTTCGCCGCGCCACAGGGACAGCGCCTCGCCGAACATCCGGTAGGCCCGTTCGGGCTCCCTTCGCATGTGTTCCCGGGCACGGGAGGCGAGGTCCCGGAAGATCTCGGTGTCGATCTCGTCGGCTCGCAGATCGAGCGCGTATCCCGATGGGCGGGTCAGCAGTTCCGGGGCGGTTCGGGTGGGTCCGGCCAGCTTCTGGAGGGTCCGGCGCAATCGGTAGACGTGGGCCTGGAGCGAGTTCTCGACGGTGAGCGGCGGATTCTCGCCCCACAGCTCGCGGTAGAGCTGCTTGGCGGCCAGCGGTTGGCCAGGGTTGATCAGCAAGGACGTCAGCAGAGTCTGCTGCAGGCTGCCGGTCATCGTGTGGGTTCCTTCTCCCGCGTCCACCTGTAGCGGCCCCAGGACACGAAAGAACAGGCCGGCCCCGCGGGCGTCGCGTCGTTCGGGATGCACCGCGGACATTGCAGCGCTTCCTTTATTCGAATTATCGAGGCGGCAAAAATGGTGCATTTTTCTTTCCTCCGATCACGCCACACGGATAACTCCTCCATTGACTCCGCAGAACTCGGTGCCCACAAGAGGAAGAATGCCATCCACGACGCTAACCAGACAGCACAGCTCCGGCCTGGACCTGATACGGATGCCGAGTCCGCACGAACATTCCGGAAAAAACCGGAATAATACACACCCCAATCAGGCCAACTTGACCAAAACCTTCACGACGGCGATTGGCCGATTCGGGCACCCCGCCGACCGCTGGACGGTAAACACCCTCCCAATTACCTCTCAGGTAATTGACGACGGACAATTCGCTAGATCATCAACCCCCGATCACTCAAAGGACCATTCAGGACAGGACTTCCTCCATCAGCCCATCCGTCCACGCGACGCGAATCGAAGGATTGCGTCCGCATTCCTCGCGCCCGGAAACCCGACTTCCCTGTGGTTATGTAAGCGATTCGTGTCCGATTCGGGTAATGATTATTTTTACTTCGCACCCCGTACTTCGCGCCGCCCGAGGACCCCCGGGAGCACGGGCGACCCTGCCCGGGCACGCCGCCTGCCCTGGTTTCCGCGAAACCGCCGCTGACCTCGCCCGGAAGGGAACCGGCGCGCGCGGCCGGCCCGTTCCGAACCCCGTCCGACATACCGACCCGGCCTGGCGGATCCGCGCCCATGCCCGTATGGGTCCTCACCCGTGCCCGTTCTCTGTCCGAGGTCTGAGGGGTTCCCATGTCTTCCGTCAAGCGGGCCGGGGGCTCCTGGGTCCGTGGAAGTTCAGTCGCGGAGCGTGGCGGACGGGACGCTGATGCGCTGGAGGACGAGCTCCTCCAGCTCGTCTGCCGACAGGCACCCGAACTCCTGGAGGTGCCTGGCGTCGGTGCGATCACCGCAGTTCAGATCCTGGTCGGCCGGTCACATCCGGGCCGGTTCCGTTCCGAGGCCGCCTTCGCCTCCTTCGCCGGCGTCGCACCGGTCCCGGCTTCGTCGGGCCTGACCGACAAGCACCGGCTCGACCGTGGCGGCGACCGCCGGCCGAACCGAGCGATGCACACGATCACCCTGATCAGGATGCGGCTCGCTCCCGCCACGAAGACGTACTCGCCCGCCGTATCGGCGAGGGCAGGAGCCCTCGCGGTGCGCAGCGACGCCCCGAGCACAGCATCTGCCGCCAGATCTTCAAGATCCTCGGACAAAGGAGCCGTCCGGACGGAGAAGGGCTTCCTCGATCAGCTTGACACGACGTAGCAGCAGCCTCGGGGGCGGCCGCCGTGGTCGGCCGTACCGGGCGCGGGCGGCGCGACAAGCCGAGGAGGGCCGCCGGGACGGGACACCGCACAGGGCGGGGGGGGGGGGGGGGGGGGGGGGGGCGGCCGCGCCCCGGGGGGGGCCGCCGCCCCCCCCCCCGCCGCCCGCCGCCGGGCGGCGGGGGGGGGGGGGGGCGGGGGGGGGGGGGGCGCCCCCCCCCGGGGGGGGGCGGGGGGCGGCCCCCCCCCGGGGGGGGGGGCGCCGGGGGGGGGGCCCCCCCCCGCCCTGTGCGGTGTCACACCGTCGGAACCAGGCGCCGCAGATGGCGGCCGAGACTGTGCTGGACGGCGACCGCGTGGTCGAAGAGGTAGAAGTGCCCACCCGGGAAGAGGGTGGAGCCGAGGAAGGGTGAACCGCGCCGCGCCCAGGTGTCCATGCCCCCGGCCGGGAGCAGCGGGTCGTCCGTTCCGCCGTACGCGGCGACGGGGCAGGGAGCGGGCGCCAGGTCGTCCTGGAAGCCGCCCGCCGCGAGGAGGTCCCCGCGCAGGGCCGGCAGGACGGTCGCCAGCACGGCCGGGTCGAGGGTCGCCCCGCGCGGCATCATCCCCAGCTCCGCCACCCGGTCCAGCAACTCCTCGTCCGACATGTCGGCCACGCTCTCCCGGGGCGGCCCCATCCCGGGCCCGGGAGCCCAGCCGGATGCCCCGAGGAGGGTCGGAGCGGGACCTCCGTCGGCCACCAGGGCGACCGCCAGCCGGTAGGCGAGCAGCGCGCCGAAGCTGTGTCCGAAGAGCAGGTACGGTCTGCCGTCGAGCTCCCCCTCGAAGGGGTCCTGGAGCACCTCCACGATCGAGTCCAGGTCGTCCATGGCCTCTTCGCGCAGGCGTTCCTGACGCCCCGGCAGCTGGACGAAGCGGGCCTCGAACTCGGGGGGCAGGGTGGCCGACCAGGAGCGGTACTGCGCCGCCGAACCGCCCGCGTGCGGGAACACGAAGACCGTGTACGGCGTGTCGTGGCCGGCCTCCGAGCCGGTGAACCAACGGGCCCGGGACGGGCCCCCGGTGGCGCTCACGCTCCCTCCGGTACGGCTTGCCGGACGGCGGGCAGCAGTACCTCGGCGATCTCCTTCAACTGGGTCTCCGGGCGCAGCGAGCCGATCCGGATCACGATGTGACGGGCGCCCTGGCGCACATAGCCCGCGAGCCACTCCGCGCAGCTCTCGCTCGACCCCCAGGCGTATGCCTGGATGGTGGACATCTGCTCCAGCGAGCGGCCGTAGTAGTGCTCGATGTAGTCCTCCAGACCGGCTCGGGCCCGCCGCTCGTCCGGGTCCACGCTGATGGTCGCGTACAGGCCGGGGGTGACCGCGCCCTCGGGCCGGCCGGCCGCCCGGCGCAGTTCCTCGATGCGCCGCCAGGCCACTCCGTACGCCTCGGCCGAGGGCAGGAACGGCATCCAGCCGTCGTAGAGCCGGGCGACCCGGTCCAGTACCCGGGGGGTGTCGCTGCCCGCGAGCCACAGGGGCGGGCCGTCGGGACGGGGCGGGCTGACGAGCCGGTCCAGGCCGGTGGCCTGCCAGTAGCGACCCTCGAACGCCTCCGGGGCGCCGGGGCGGTCGCTCGCCCAACAGGTGCGCCACAAGGCGGCGATCTCGTCGAGCCGCCCCGCCCGGCCGGCGAACGAGGCGCCCACCGCGGCGAACTCGTCCTCGGTCTCCGGGACGGGGAACCCCGATCCGAGACCGAGCACGAGTCGAGCGCCGCTGACGTGGTCGAGGCTGCTGACCATGTTGGCGCCGATCAGCGGGTGGCGCAGCGCGGGTGTCAGCGCGGCCGTCCCCAGGGTGATGCCGCGGGTCGCCGCGGCGACGGCGGACAGCACCACCAGGGGGTCCAGCCGCGGGCGGGCGGTGAGCGAGTCCCCCGTCCACAGGGAGTCGAAGCCGAGATCCTCGGCCCGCCGGGCGAAGTCCAGGAGCGGCGAGGCACTGTAGTCGCCGAGTATCGCCTGCTCTCGGGTGGGCAGCAGGACCCCTGTACGGACCGGCTGACGGACGACGCCCATCGCGCACCTCTTCCTTCTTCGATCAAAAGAACGGTTGTCACGATCCAACCAGCCCCGCCTGACGGGCTACTGACAGTCAGCTGGAGGTCAGTCAGCTGCAGTAGAGTCGGCCCTTCCCCGGCCGGGAGACATCCGTACAACCGCGAGGAGCCCGCAGTGACCCAGCCCGCCGCGCCTCTGGACGACCTGCTCGACCTGATGCCGTACGCGAGGACCACCGGAGTGCGGCTGACGGAGGCAAGCGCCTCGCTGGTCCGCGGCAGCCTGTCGTGGGCGCCCGAACTGTGCACGGCCATGGGTGTGCTCCACGGCGGTGCGGTGATGACGCTGGCGGACAGCGTGGGGGCGGTGTGCGCGTACCTGAACCTGCCGGCCGGCGCGACGACCTCCACGGTGGAGTCGAAGACGAACTTCTTCCGGGGAGTGCGCTCGGGCGCCCTCGAGGCGGTGGCACGGCCGCTGCACACGGGTGCGTCGTTCATCGTCGTCCAGACGGACCTCATCGACGACACAGGCCGTGCGGTCGGCCTGACCATTCAGTCGCAGGCCGTGCGGTCGGCCTGACCGGCGGGAGGGCAGGGCCCCGCCCCATGTACGGGCGGCCATGGCGCGAGACGCGTCGGGCGTCAGCTGACGACGTGCTCCAGCCAGTCCGCCATCACGTCGCCGTCGCCGGTCGTCCGGACACCGGGTGCGGAGAGCGGCACACGTCGCTTCAGCAGGGGCAGCAGGAGTTCGCCCGGGGCCTCCACGGTGACGTCGGGCCGTCCGGAGCCGGGCTCCAGCAGGACGGGGCCGGAGGGGGCGAGGTGGATCAGCCACTCTCCGGGCCCCCGGTGGAGCCGACGGCTCTCACCAGGATCCGTTCGCCGGATTTCCGCAGCCGTGCGAACCGCGGGTCGAAGAAGGGGGTGGAGGACGGGTGCGCCACGACTTCGAGTGTGAAGCCGGCCAACTGTTCGGCCACGTCGCGGTCGAGCTCGGGAGTGACGCCGAGCATCGCCTCGGCGTCCAGGCGGTGGACCCCCGCCTCCAGCGCGCCCCAGGCGGCCCAGAACCGGGACCGCGGTTCGCCGACACAGGTCCACACCGGACGGTCCGGACCGCCGGCCAGGAGCGCGTCGACCAGGGCGTCCGCCGACTCGGCGAGCGGGTCGCCGGTGTGTTCCCCGGCGATGCGCTCGCCTAGCGGTGTCTTGCGGTGGGCTCGGGTCAGGCCGTCGACGTACACCGGCCACGGAGCCTCGGAGTCCATGGCGTCGTCGGGAATGTCCCGCAGGAACTCGTGCGGGGGTTTGAACTCGGCCGTCCCGCTGTTCAGCAGGCCCGCCACCCAGGTGAAGGCCGCGTGCACGTGTGCGGCGAGGTGCGCGGCGTCCCAGCCCGGGCAGTGCGGAACCGGAGTTTCCGGGTCGACCCGGCCCAGCGCGGTGAACAGGTGCGCGCACTGCCGGCGGATGTCGTCGCACAGGCGGGTGTGGTCGATCCAGTACATGGGGTCTCCTCGGGGCTCCGGGCGTCCGGCCCGGGCGGGACGCCGCAGACCGCGCGGCCCCGGTGCGGGGTCGCGCGGTCTGCGGTGCCGTGCGGTGTGCGGTGCCGTGCGGTGTGCGGTGCCGTGCGGCGCGCGGTCTCCGGCCGGCCCGGGCCACGGCCCGCGAGGGCCGCCGGTTCCGCGCGGTCACCCGGCCCGTCGGAGTGCCGTGGGCCCGGTCACGGGAGCGGAGCGGCCTCGGTGGGCAACAGCGTCTCGATGTATGCGCTCAGCAGATCGACCCGGGGTTGCTCGAAGGCGACGGACGTGGGCAGGGTGACCCGGAACGTCGCCTCCAGGGTGTTGCGGATGTCGACCGCGTTGAGGGAGTCCATTCCCAGGACGGCCAGTTCGGCGTCCGGTTCGAGGTCGTCGGCGTCGCCGAAGCGCAGCACGTCGGCGATCGTGCTCCGCACGATCGTGTTGATCGCGGCGGTCCGGGCCGGGCCGGGTGTCTTCGGCAGGGCGCCGGGGTCGCCGGATCCGCCGGTCGTGGCCCGGTCGGTGACCAGTTCGTCGAAGAGCGCGTTCGCGGGCCTGTGCGAGACGAAGCGGTCCCAGTCGCAGCGGCCCACCAGGACATGGGTCCGTCCCGCGTCCAGCAGACCGGGGAACAGGCCCGTCGCCTCCGTCGCGTCGAGGGGCACGATGCCCTGTGCCGCCCAGTTCCTGACCGGCGCGGTGCCCGGATCGCGTGGGGCCCAGGGGCCCCAGTCGACGGCGAGCGCGGGCAGGTCCGCGCAGGCGCGCAGGGCCGCCAAGTGGGAGAGGAAGGCATCGCCCGCGCTGGGACCGGCAGCGAGCGCCGAGCCGATCGTCGCGCCGGCGGTGGAGCAGAGCAGGAAGAAGTCCGGACGGTGCGACCGGGCCGTCGCCTCGTGCAGCAGATAGGCCCCGTAGACCTTGGTCGTGAAGACCGTGTCCAGGTGGTGCCAGGTGTGTTCCGTCGCCGGCAGGTGGGCGCTCTCCGCCGCCGCGTGTACGACGCCTCCCACCGTCCGCCCGGTGTCGGCCAGTTCCGTGAAGATCCGGTCGACGTCCGGGGCCGAGCCGATGTCGCACCGGCGGACCGTCACGGTGACGCCGTCGCCCAGCTCGGGCGCCTCCCCCCCGGTGCGGCTCAGCAGCAGCAGATCGCGGGCCCCGAGCGCGACGAGCCGCCGCGCGAGATGCAGTCCGACGGTGCCGAGTCCGCCCGCCACCACGTAGGTGCGGTCGGGCCGGATCCCGATCGGGTGGTCCTGATCCGGCGCGGGCCCGGCCGGGCGCAGCCGACGTACCCAGCGCCGTCCGTCCCGGTGGGCCACCTCGAACTCGGTGTCCTGTGTCGACGACCACTCGTCGATCAGCGGACGCGCCGACTCCGCACCGGACTGCAGGTCCATCAGTTTCACCCGGTACGCGGGACGCTCGGCGGCCAGGCCACGGGCGAACCCCCACAGGGTGGCCGCCGCCGACACCGCGGGCGGTCCGTCCGTCCCCGGGTCGCCGGGCAGTATGTGCGCGCCCTCGGTGACCAGCCACAGGCGTCGTCCGTCCCCGAACCGCTCGCGTTCCAGGACGTCCAGCAGGGCCAGCAGTTCGCTGTAGTTGAGCGCGCACTCGGCCCGCAGCCGCTCCACGCCCGTGGTGTCCTCCGGGGCGGGGCGCCAGAACCAGACCACGTCGCGGGGCGGGCCGTCGCGCAGTGCCACCGCGAGTTCGTCGAGGTCCGCCGGACAGCTCGCTTCGACACCCGCCCGCAGGGCGTGGTCCATGACACGGGAACGCAGTTCCCCGGGGGCCCCGAGCAGCAGGACGCCGCACTTGCCGTCCGGTTCACCGACCGCCCGGGCGACCCAGTGCTGTTCGTGGAGGAGCGGCAGCACGGCGTCGGCCCCGGGGCTGGAGTTCCGCTCGGCCGCCCACGCGGCCTCGGCCTGCCGGCGCTGCGGGGTGGGCAGCCAGTACGGCTTGCGGTCGAACGGGTAGGTGGGCAACTGGACCCGGGTGCGGGGCGCGTCCCGGTGATAGCTGGTCCACGCGACCGGCACCCCGGCCCGGTATGCCCCGGCCAGCGAGCGCCGGATCATGTCGCCGGTGCTGTCGTCGCGGAAGGTGCTGCTCAGCCAGACGTGCTCCTGGTCGGTCGCGGTGGTCCTGGCCAGTGAGGTGAGGGCGGTGGAGGGGCCCATCTCGACGAAGACGTGGCGTCCGCGCCGTTCCACCGCCTGGACGCACGCCTCGAACTGCACCGGCTCCAGCAGGTGGCGTATCCAGTAGTCGGGGGTGCCCATCTCGCCGGTCCTGGCCACCCGGCCCGTCAGGTTGGAGACGACGGCCATGGTGGGCGTGCGGAACTCCACTGTCGCGAGTTCGGCGCGGAACTCGTCGGTGATCTCGCTCATGAGGTCGCAGTGGTAGGGGGCCGCGCCCCGCAGCGGTGTCACTTTCACGCCCTGCTCCGCCAGGCGTTGCCCGGCGTCGGCCAGCGACGCGGTACCGCCGGTGAGCAGACACTGGGCCGGGCCGTTGACGGCTCCGACGGCGAGGTCCGGGTAGCGTTCCAGGAGCGGTTCGACGTCGGCGGCGCGGGCCCCCACCGCCGCCATGCCGCCCTTGCCCTGGAGGCGGCCGCTCAGCCGTCCGCGGGCGGCGACCAGCCGTGCCGCGTCCTCCAGGGAGAACAGTCCGGCGGTCGCGGCGGCGGCGTACTCGCCCAGGCTGTGTCCCACGAGCACCGATGGGCGGACGCCCCAGGACAGCCACAGCCGTGCCATGGCGTACTCCAGGCTGAACAGGGCCGGCTGCAGATGACGCGCCTCGTGGACACGTCCCGGCGCATCGTCCTCACCGCGTATCAGCGCGCCGGGGGGCAGGCCGGTCAGCGGGGTGAAGACCCGGTCGCAGGCGTCGATCGCGTCCCGGAAGACGGAGTACTGGCGGTAGAGAGCCCCGCCCATCCCCGCATACTGCGTTCCGGTCCCGGAGAACAGGTAGGCGACCTTCGGGGTCGCGGACCGCCCGCCCGGCTCGGCGCTCCCAAGGTCCGCGAGGCGCTTGCGGAGGGTTCGCGCGAGGTCGTCGCGATCGTGGACCACGTCGGCGACACGGTGGCGGAAGTGCGCCCGGCCGGTGTTGGAGGTCCGGCACAGGTCGGCGACGGGGACGTCGGGGTGCCGTTCCAGGTGCTCCAGGTGCCGTTCGACGAGCCGGCGCAGCGAAGTGCGGCTCTTGGCGGAGAGCGTGATGACGTCGCTGGACGGCGCCTCGGTGACGGTCCGCGCCGCGACGGTGTCCGCGTCGGCGACGGTGTCCGCGTCGGCGGTGGTGGCCTCCGGTGCGCGGTCCCGGGGCGGTCCCTCCAGGACGACCGAGGCGATGGTGCCGGTCACGCCGAAGCTGTTGACCAGGGCCCGTCCCGCCCCGTCGCCCGGCCACGGTCCTGCTTCGGTGGGGACCGCGAAGGGGGCGTCGTCCCAAGCGATGAAGGGGGACGGGGCGGTGAGGTTGAGGTGGGGGTAGACCGTCCGTTCGCGGAGCTGGAGGATCGTCTTGATGAGCCCGCCGACGCCCGCGGCGCCCTCCATGTGGCCGATGTTGGTCTTCAGGGACCCGACGAGCACCGGGTCGCTCCCGCTGTGCGAGGCCCCGAAGACTCCGGTGATCGCGTCCGTCTCGGTGGGATCGCCCAGCGCGGTGCCCGTGCCGTGCGCCTCGACGTACTGGATGTCTCCCGGCGTCAGCCGGCTCCTGGTCAGCGCGGCCCGCATGACCTCTTCCTGCGCGGCGCCGTTCGGGGCCGTCAGGCCGGCGCTCTCGCCGTCCTGCCGGACGGCGGATCCGCGGATCACGGCGTGCACCGTGTCGCCGTCCCGCCGGGCGTCGCCGAGCTTCTTGAGGACGAGCACCCCGCAGCCCTCGGCGCGGGCGTATCCGTCCGCGGCCTCGTCGAACGTCTTGCACTGTCCGTCGGACGACAGCATCCCGCCGAGGGCCAGGACGGCCTGGCTGCGGGCGTTGTGTATCACGTTCACCCCGCCGACCAGCGCGATGCCGCACTCCCCCGCGCGTAGCGCCTGCACAGCCAGGTGGGCGGCGACCAGGGAGGACGAACACGTGGTGTCGATCGACATGCTGGGTCCGCGCAGCCCGAGGACGTACGACAGCCGCCCCGACACACCACTGTGGGTGAGTCCGGGCGCGAGGTACGGGGTGAGGTCGGCGGCGGCGAGGTCGGTCGCCTCGAAGACGTAGTCGAGCGAGGTGACCCCCATGAAGACCCCGCTGTCGCTGTGCCGCAGGGCGAGCGGGTCGATGCCCGCGTGCTCCAGTGCCTCCCAGGCCGTCTCGAGGGCCAACCGCTGCTGAGGAGCGACGTACGGCGCCTCCTTCGGCGACACGGAGAAGAAGGCGGCGTCGAACTGGTCGACGCCCTCGACGAATCCGCCGCACGGGGGGCCGTCCAGCAGGCCTGCGCCCGAATCGGCGTCGTGGGTCATCTCCCTGCGTTCACCCGCGGGCAACGGCCCGATGCCCGAGCGGCCCTCCCGGAGGAAGTCGGCGAAGGCGTCGACGTCGTCGTTCCCGCCCGGACAGCGCAGCCCCATCCCCACCACCGCGATGGGCTCGTACTTCTCGCGCAGCAGGCCGGCGAGCTGCTCGTCCTTGCTCCGCAGTTCGCTCAGCGCGGCGGCCAGCTCCTCCTGGGCCCCCTCCGACGTCTGTGCCATGGTTCTCCTCCAGCCGGGATCGGGCGGTCGCCTCAGTCCGTCAGATGGTCGATCAGCTGCTCGGGGGTCGGCCGGCGGAAGAGCACGGTCGTCTGGATCTCGCACGCGAGCTTCTGCTCCAGCGTCGCCTTCACCTCGCTCATCTTCAGCGAGGTGAGTCCCAGATCGAAGAATCCGGACTCCAGCGGCAATTCATCCTCGTCCGCCATGAAAAGTACGGACTTGAGTTCCCTGACCACCAGGTCCTCGATTATCTCCCGACGCTCATGTGCAGGCATGAGCACCAATTCACTCATAACAGGAACCGGCCGAGACACTTTTCCTCCGACCTTCGGATGAACACCATGCGCCTCATACAAACAATGACCCCTGATATGCCGATGACACATCACTGACAAGCACACGCCCGCACCCGGTCCCGAACTCAGCCCGTTTACCGGCGCGGTCGACGCGATGTACTTTCTTTCCGTACCACCGACGCATTCGATCTTGAGGAGCACCCACGATGCAGCGCATTCCCTGCCTAGGCCCCGAGGCACTTCCCGAACCCCTGCGCTCTCTCGACGAGGGACGCATCATCAATCTGTTCAAGGTCCTCGCTCACGCACCGAACGCGGTGGAGCCGATCGCCCGGGTCGCCGCGGCGCTCCTGGCCGCGGGGGGCCTCGGCCCGGTCGACCGGGAACTGGTCATCCTGACCTGCGCGATGCGCTACGAGTCCGAGTACGAGTGGGCCCAGCACGTCCCGCTGTCCCGGGCCGCCGGCGTCACCGATGAGCAGCGGGCCGCGCTGCGCCGCGGCGACCACGACGCGGCCGCCTTCAGCCCCGCCCAGCGAGGGCTCCTCCGGTTCGCCGCTGCGGCTGCGGACAGTCCGCAGGTCAGCGACGCGGTCTATGCGGGCGCGAGCCTCCACTACGACGATGAGCAACTGGTGGAGACCCTGATCCTGGTCGGGTTCTACTTCCTGGTGGCGCGGGTGTGCACCGTGGTGGACGTGGAGATCGACGCGCCCGAGGGCGAGGACGTCCTGCGCATGGCGAGGCTCATGCGGGCGGGCTGAGGCCGCGCGGCCGCCCACCCGTCCCGGCGCACGAAAGTGCCCGCTCCCCGGAACTCGGTCCCGGGAGGCGGGCACGTGGCCCCGTCAAGGGCGGAGAGGGCAGGATTCGAACCTGCGCAGGCCGTAAAGCCCCGCCTGAAGACCAGCTCCAGGCTCCCGATAAGCCACTCCGGGCACCTCTCCATGTTTCCGGTTTCCGTATCCGTCCGCCGGTCACAAGAACAACGATGACGGAAGCAACTGACAGATCCCTGACATGCTCCTGACGTCCTTCGGGACTTCTTTTCCGGTCTTCCGCCGGACGATCCTCCGGTGTTTTACTCGCAGAACCATGGCGATTCCGGAGGGAGAACAAAAATGACTACCGCCACCACGGACGATCTGCTTCTGAGAGCCGTCCGTTCACATACCGGAAGCGAGAATCCAAGCGCCTTCCTTGCGCTCAACAGCGGAAACAGTACATTCACCGCGCCCGGCCTGGACGGCGTGATCGTCTATCGCCGCACCGGCCGTCACGCGGTCCAGTTCGGCGGCCCGTTCGCGGCCGACGAGGCATACGACCCCCTGCTCGCCTCCTTTCGCCGGCAGATGGAGGAGGAGGGTCTGAGTCTCGTCGGTGTCCAGCTCCAGCGCGCCGACGCCGAGCGGTACGCCCGGCACGGATTCACCGTCAATCAGATCGGCGCGTCCTGGGCCGTGGCCCTGGAGGACTTCAGTCTGCGCGGCACCCGTTTCATGCAGCTGCGCAACAAGATCTCGCGGGCGCACCGCAACGGCCTGGTGATCAAGGAGGTCGTTGCCGCGGACCGGCCGGACCAACTCGCGACGATCGACAAGGCGTGGCTGGGCGGCAAGGACGGAGCCGGCCAACTGGAGTTCCTGGTCGGTGAGATCGGTGGCGCGGTGCAACCGCTGCGCAGGCTGTTCACCGGCACCATCGACGGTGCCCCGGTCGCGTACATCTCGTACTCGCCCGTCTACGGCGAACGGGCGGGCTGGATGCACGATCTGAGCCGGCGGATCCCGGGAGGCTCGCCCGGGCTGATGGAAGCCGTCAACGCACATGCGATCGAGGTGTTCCGCTCCGAGGGGGTGCGGTGGCTGCACTTCGGTTTCACTCCCTTCACCGGTCTGGACCCCCGTCACGAACTCGACTCCCACAGCCCGGCGTTCCAGTGGCTGATGCACGCCCTGTGGGCGGAGGGGGCGGCTCTCTACCCGGCGCAGACGCAGCTCGCGTACAAGCAGAAGTGGGCGCCGGACACGGTGATCCCGGAGTACGTCGCCTTCGACGGCCCGCGCGCCTCGCTCTCCTCCTTCGCTCACATCTTCCGTGCGTGCAAAGCTTTCTGACGCCGCTTCACCGAACGTGACCGCCCGTACGATCCCCCCGGACGAGGAGCCGAGAGCAGTGAGTGACAGCGACGGGAACACCACGACCGAGACCCTCCAGCACGCCATGGTCGAGAAGCTGATGGCCATCATCGGGGCCCCCGACGACGAGGACGTGGCGAAGTCCGCCGACCTGGTCGTCCAGGCACTCGACACCCGCCTGAGCGAGACCCTGCCCGCCGTCCCCTGAGCATCCGCCTCACGGGGACGTGAGGGAGGGCGGGGCCCGGATGTCCTCCCGGGCCCCGCCCTCCCTCACGTCCTCCGGCGACCGGCACCGCACGCTTCCCCGCCGACCGGCCGTCCCGCGTCGCCTCTCCCAGTGACCGGCCTACCGCGTCGCCTCCTCCGGGGTGATCTCGCGGAACCCGGTGTAGGGGACGAGGGCCTCGGGGATGCGCACCGAGCCGTCCTCCCGCACTCCCTGCTCCAGCAGGGCGGCGACGGTACGGCCGATCGGCAGCGCCGAGCCGTTGAGTGTGGCGACCGGGTTCTTGCGACCGCCCTTCCCGTTGTGGCGGATGTCGGCGCGGCGCCCTTGGAAGGTGCCGCAGTCGGAGACCGAGGAGACCTCGCGGAAGGTGCCGCTGCCCGGCAGCCACACCTCGATGTCGTACGTCATCCGGGCCGAGAAGCCGAGGTCTCCCGCAGGCAACAGCATCACCCGGTAGGAGAGTTCGAGGCGACGCAGGCACTCCTCCGCGTGACCGACCATGAGGTCCAGTTGTTCCTGCGCGTCATCGAGGGCACAGATCCGCACCAGTTCGACCTTCTCGAACTGGTGCAGCCGCAGAATCCCCCGTGTGTCCTGCCCGTACGCGCCCGCCTCCGCGCGGAAGCACGGGGTGCAAGCGGTGAAGGCGTACGGCAGGTCTCGGGTGTCCAGGATCCGGCCGGCCAGCAGATTGGTGAGCGGCACCTCCGCGGTGGGTATCAAGAACATCTCCCGGTCACCGACCCGGGTGCGGAACAGGTCCTGCTCGAACTTGGGGAGTTGCCCCGTCCCCGTCATCGTGTCACGGCTGACGAGATAGGGCACGGAGTACTCGGTGTAGCCGTGCTCCGACGTGTGCATGTCGAGGAAGAAGTCGGCCAGGGCCCGTTCCAGCCGGGCGCCGGCACCGCGGCCGACGCTGAAGCGAGCACCGGACAGGCCTGCCGCAGCCTGCGCGTCCAGGATGTTCAGGGACTCGCCGATGTCGGTGTGGTGGCGGGCGCCGGTCTCGCGCGGCGGTGGCCCACCCCGGCGCACCTCCACCGCCTCTTTCTCGCTGCTGCCCGAAGGAACCGCGTCCAGAGGAATATTGGGAATGCCGAGCAGCATCTCGTGGAGCTCGGCCGCCACCGTCCGAGCGGCGGCCTCCGCCTGCTGGACATCGGCCCGCAGGGCCCGGGCGGTCTCCTTCTCCGCCTCCGAGGGCGGCCCCGTGCGCCCGCGGGCACGCGAGATGGCGTTCAGTTCGGTCCTCAGCCGGGTCACTTCGGCCTGGGTCTCGGCGCGGGCACGCGTCGCCTTCTCCAGTACCGCCGGATCAAGGACGTACCGGCGGCGGGCCAACCGCTCCACGGCCGCCGGCCCTTGAGCGAGCAGCTCGTTGGGGTCATGCACGAGATCTCCTGGGATGAGCGCGAAGTAGCGGGCACGCCGTTGGCGTACGGGCGTGGGGCATGGTGGGCACGGGGGTACGCGCGACGCCCGGGCGCACCCGGGCGTACGCGGCCGCACGGGCCGGTGACAGGCGACTGGGCCGGGCCGGGGCCACCGCGCCGGACAGGGGCCGGGAACGGCGCCCCCGGCCCGGGCCGCTTCAGAGCAAGGGCTCCACCCGCGCCGGCTTCAGGTGACCGGCGTACAGATCACCCGCGTAGCTGAGCAGCGGAGGTCCGTCGGCGGTCCTGGCACGGACGACGTAGCCGAGCAGCAACTCGCCCTCTCCGACCGCCACTTTGGAGTGGAAACGGCAGCTGTAATGGGCGATTCCCCCCGCAAGCAGCGGGGCGTTCGCGTACGAGTCCGGCTGCCATCGCAGTCCGTCGAACTGCTCGCTGCCCCCGGGGCGGCCGCTGTCGGCGAACCAGCGTGCCACGTCGGCCTGTTCGGCGCCGAGCACGGTGATCGCGTAGCGGCCCTCGCGGGCGGTGAGCCGCGCGAAGGACGATCCGGTCCGCAGCACCACCCCCACCAGCAGGGGATGGCGGGACACCAGGGTCACCGTGCTCGCCGTGGTGCCGTGCATCCTCTCCTCGGTGGCGACCGTCAGCACCGACACCGGGGACGCCAGGTGGTACATGCCCCGCCGGCGTTCCGCGGGGTCCTGACGCACCGGCCCGCGGGCGTCGCGTACGGCGGCTGCGGTGCTCATCGCACGTCCCTCCGCCACTGATCGGCGCGGTGCTGTGCGAGGCCGTGCGGTGTCCCGGTGGGGGTTTCGTGGTCCATAAATCAATCAGCTCCCGGGGATTCAATGAGATGGAGCGGTACGGCGCCCCCGTCGGGGCGCCCGAAACTGCGCGGCCGGCCTGGACGACACCCCGTGCCTGCCGCTGCCCGGCCCCGCCGCGTTCAGGAGGGGGAGGCGGCCGGCGGAGACCCGTTCGGCGGTCCGGGTCCGGCAGTCGTGCGAGTGGAGGTCAGGAGGCGGCCCGTGCCGTCGCACCAGGCATCCCGCTGCGCAACTCCGTGGGGGAAGTCGTGGTGCATCCGTCCGAGGAGCCCGTCGTGAACTCCTCGGGGGGAACCAGTCGAATCCGTGATCATCTGTGCAGAGGGCGAGACCCTCGTCGAGTCGAACCGATCGTGGCAGCCGGAACTGACTCTCCCCTGACACCCGCCTGACCGGCCACGGCTCCATGAAACGTCAGCCGACCGTCAGCAGGCACTGCTTTCATCACCGGTGGATCCACCCGCGCGAGTGCGCCGCACCGCCGACCGCTCACCGAACCCGCAGGCCCCTCTCACCTCAGATCCCGGCGCCGCCGAGGCGTCCCCGGGAAAGGCCTCTTGGTCTCCCCCATTGGCGTGCCGCCGTCTGCGGCCCCCACAGACGAAGGACAGGACCCATTCCAAAGACAGAAACGGGAAGCTGGACACTCCACCACACCTCCCGCGAGCACGCCGGCATCCGTCCGCACCATCCGGCGATCGTCTGCGACGGCCGGAGCACCGACTACGCCACGCTGCACTGTGAAAGCAACCGGGCGGCGCGGGCGCTGCGCGCCGCCGGGGTGCGGCGAGGAGACCGAGTCGCCTATCTCGGTCAGGAGTCCGAGTACTACTACCTGGTGATCCTCGCCTGTGTGAAGATCGGGGCAGTCCTGGTACCGGTCAACTGGCGGCTCACCCCGCCCGAGATCAACCACATCCTCCGGGACTCCGAGGTGGCCCTCCTCTTCGTCGGCGCCGGATTCCGGGAGACCGCCGACGAGGCCCTCGGCCGGCTGACGGGACTTCGCGCGATCGTAAGCGTGGACAGGGACGGCACCGCCACGCCGGAGCGGGGCGCCGGGCTCCGCTCCTGGGCCGCCGGACACCCCGACGCCGACCTGGACCCGGGGACCGGGCCCGACGACCCCGCCGTGCAGATCTACACGAGCGGCACCACCGGGCTGCCCAAGGGAACGGTGCTCGCACACCGCAGCTTCTTCACCCTGCCGCACGCGATGCGTGAGCACGGGGTCGACTGGATCGACTGGCTGCCCGAGGATGTCGCGCTCGTCTCGCTGCCCGGCTTCGGCATCGCCGGCATCGGGTGGTTCATGCACACCTTCAACGCCGGCGGCACCAACGTGGTCATGCCGCAGTTCGACCCGCAGGAGGCGGTCCGGCTGATCCGTGTCCACCGGGTCACCACCACCTTCGCTGCACCGGCCATGCTCCAGGCCATGCTGGGCGAACGGAGCGCGACCCCCGAGGCGTTCACCTCCCTGCGCAAGATCGCGTACGGTGCCGCCCCGATGTCCGAAGCGCTGCTGAAGCAGTGCATGGAGATGTTCACCTGCGAGTTCGCCCAGATCTACGCCAGCACCGAGACCGGCAGTGTCGCCGTGTGCCTGCCTCCGGAGGACCACCACCGCGGTGATGCCGCGCTGCTGCGCTCGGTGGGCAGACCGTGCCCGGGCAACGAGGTGAAGGTGATCGGCCCGGACGGCGCCGAACTGCCGCCCGGAGGTATCGGTGAGGTCTGCGTCCGCACACCCTCGCGGATGCTCGGCTACTGGAACCTGCCGGAGGCCACCGACCGGACCCTGATCGGCGAGTGGCTGCACATGGGCGACGCCGGCTACTTCGACGACGACGGCTATCTCCATCTGTGCGACCGGATGAACGACACGATCATCGTCGCCGGGCAGAACATCTATCCGGCCGAGGTCGAGAAGGCGCTCGCCGCCCATCCGACCGTCCAGGACTCCGCCGTCGTGGGACTGCCCCACCCGCGCTGGGGCGAGGCCGTGCACGCCTGCGTCGTCCTGCGTCCCGGCTCGACCGCCTCTCCGCGCGAACTCCTATTGTCCCTGCGCGGCCGACTGGCCGACTACAAGACTCCTGCCGCGTACCACTTCGTGGACGCGCTGCCCCGCAATCCCTCGGGCAAGATACTGCGCCGGTCGGTGCGCGAGGAACTCACAGCACGGATCGACGCCACCACCCCGGAGGACACCCGCTGACCCTGCGATCACCCGCGAAGTCGAGAACGGTACTCGCCCGGGGCGATGCCTCGGGCACGCCGGGAGGCACGGCTGAAGGTGTGCGGCGAGCCGTATCCGACCGCACCGGCTGTCCACTCGCCCGGCTCATCCGTATCGCGGAGCCGGACGGACGCCAGGTCCATGCGCCACTGTGGTGTCACGTACGCGGCCGACGTCTGCCCGAAGGCGGAGCGGAAGTGTCTGGACAGCGTCGCCCGGGAGACGCTCGTCGCGGCGGCCCGGGTCTGTGTGGTCCAGGGGTGTTCCGGTCGCGCATGGACGCATGCCAGGGCGTCGCGCATGAACCGTTCCGGTTCGAATGGAGACCCAGTTCCATGTACGGATCAGAGCCGTGGCACGTCCTTCCTCCTCCCCCCTGAGATGCGCAAGCGCGTGGTGCGCATGGTCGCCGAGGTCCGTGACGACTACCCGACCGAGTCCGCCGCGATCAACGCGGTCATGGCGAAGCCGGGAACCGGCTCGCGCCGGCCAGCATGTTTCGCACGTCCCGGTCATGCGTCACTCCGGCACCCACCTCAGACATCAGTTCGAACGTCAGCCGATCCGATCTGCCAACCTCGTATCACGAATTCCGTGAACACCAGACTTCCCACAGCGCCCCCACCTTGATCGAAGGCGAAAACCTCCGCCACGGCGAAGGTGAGCCCTTTCCCACCTGGCCGTCCGAGCCCGGATCCATCGCTCGGCGATCGGGGCACCCGAAAGGTCGTTGAGCCACTCGGTACGCCATTGGGGACGATGAATACTCCCCGGCAATCCTCCGGCACTCGTGGAGATTCACCGGAGCACGCGCCCCCACGTCATCGGCGCTTCAGCCGAAGCACGCATCAAGCGCTTCACGGACAAGGGTCACAGGGGTGCGGATCGGCGCGAATCGCTCGGCGCCGCTCATCGGCGCGGTGGTGCGCCGGCTCGGACGAGGGCTCGTGCCAGGTCGGTGCTTTCCGAAAGGGTGTCGAGCGGGAGCGGCTGCGTGGCGAGAGTGCCCTCGTGCAGCACGAGGAGCCGGGTGGCGAGGGTGGCGGGCTTCGAGCAGCCCGCCGCGGTGGCGAGTTCCTCGAACAGGTTCCGCAGCCAGAGCTTCTGGTTCGCGGCGATGCGGTACGCGGGGTGCGAGGGGTCCGGGAGTTCGGCCAGCGCGTTGATGAACGCGCATCCGCGGAGGTTGGTCTCGCTCCAGGTCCGCAGCGCGCGGAAGGGCGCGGTGACGGCCTCGACGGGGTCGTCGCAGGCATCGACGGCGGCCCGGACGAGTGACTGCCAGCGCCGGTCGCGTTCCGCGAGGTAGATCGCCACGAGGTGGTCCTTCGAACCGAACCGGTTGTACAGGGTCCGCTTGGTCACGCCCGAGTGCTCAGCGATCAGATCCACGCCGACCGCCGTGATCCCGCGGTTGTAGAACAGCTCCTCGGCAGCCGCCACGATGCGGCGGCCCGCCGGTGTCATGGGCTGCGCTTCCTGCATCGGACGCCTCTTTACCGATCGGTGTACCGTGGCCAAAAGTTTACAGATCGGTATACCCATGAGGAGGTCTGAGTGATGGGTGTGTCCGAGACCATGCGCGCGGTGCGGATCGCAGAGCACGGAGGGCCGGAGGTCCTTGAGCTGACGGAGGTGGCCGTGCCCGCCCCGCAGGCAGGAGAGGTGCTGGTCCGGGTCAGCGCCGTAGCGCTGAACAACACCGACCTGTGGACCCGGGAGGGTGCCTACGGCCGTCCGGGAGACCCGGAGGCGCTGTCGGGATGGCGGGGCCCGATCGACTTCCCGCGCATCCAGGGCGCCGACGTGGCCGGCCGGGTCGTGGCAGTCGGCGCCGATGTGGACGAGAACCTCGTCGGTCGCCGAGTGGTCGTCGACCCGGCGATCTACGACAGCGAAGGGCCGGACGCGAACCCGGTGGGCCTGATGGGGAGCGAACGCGACGGCGGTTACGCCGAGTACGTGACCGCGTCGGCGGAGCGTGTGCATGACGTGACGGAATCCCCCCTCACGGACGATCAGCTCGCGACGTTGCCGACCGCCTACGGCACGGCTCTGGGCATGATCGAGCGGGGCCGGCTGCGGGAGGGGGAGACCGTCCTGGTCTCGGGAGCGTCCGGCGGTGTCGGCATCGCGCTGGTGCAGATCGCCCGTGCGCGCGGCGCGAGGGTAATCGCCATCAGTAGCGGATCCAAGATCGGTTCAGTGCGCGAGGCGGGCGCCCACGAAGTCGTCGACCGCGCACGAGACGTCGCCGAGCAGATCCGCGCTGTCGCCCCGGGGGGCGTCGACGTCGCACTCGACGTCGTCGCCGGGGACCTGGTGGGTGAGGGGTTGCCACTGCTGCGCGAAGGTGGCCGGTGGGTCGTCGCCGGTGCACTCGGCGGGTACGACGTGACCTTTGACGTGCGCCGGCTCTATCTGCACAACGCGCAGGTGATCGGCTCCTCGATGCACACGCCCACGCACTTCGACCTCCTGATGGGTTTGGCTCGCCGGGCCGAGATCCAGCCCGTCGTCGCCGCGACGTTCCCCCTGGACCAGGCCGCTCGGGCGCAGGAGGAGCTCGCCCGCAGGGATCACGTGGGAAAGATCGTCATGCGCCCCCAGGTCGTGGGCCGCGCGACTGACTGAGCCTGCCGTCCCGGCCCTGACGGCCCAGCGCGCGGCCTCGCCGCTCGCCGTGCTTGCCGGTCACTGCGTCGCTGTCGTGATCACCGGCGCGGGTCCCGGCCGGCCGGCGCTCACCTGAGCACCCGGTACGCAGTCGGGCTCGATGTGTTCACAAAATCCGCGCCGGTGATGCCCTCACCTCCGCCCGCTCACCGCTCCCGGGCAGGCATCCTCGGCCGGAGGATGTCGTCGATCGAGTCCTCGCGCCACTGCTCGAGGAGTCGGTGGAAGGCGTGGGCGCCGTGGGGGTAGGCGGTGGGGCCGTTGGGGCGGCCCCGTCCTTCCAGGTTGTAGTAGCCGGGGGTGCACTCGGCGTGGAACCACTCGTGGTCGGGGGCGTCCTTCGCCAGGACGGCGAGCCAGGCGTCCTCGATCTCGCGGGGCGGTTCGACGAGCGCGCCCTTGGCTTCGGCGGCGGCGACGAGGGCGGCGGCGTGGACGGCCTGTTCGTCCAGGACGTGGGTGAAGTTGACGCTGCTGGCGTTCTGCAGGGACCCCATCTGGATCAGGTTCGGGAAGCCGTTGCTGGTGAAGCCGTGCAGGGTGCGCGGGCCCTGCTGCGCCCAGGCGTGCAGGAGCTGGGTGCCGCCCCGGCCGTGCACCGGGAGCTTGCCGGAGAGGACGCCCGACGTCCCGACGGAGAAACCCGTGGCGAAGATCAGGCAGTCCAGGTCGTACGTCGTGTCGCCGACCACCACGCCGTTCTCGGTGACGCGCTCGATGCCGTGGGTGTCGGCGGTGTCGACCAGAGTGACGTTGTCGCGGTTGAAGGCCTGGTAGTACTTGTCGGAGAAGGTGGGGCGCTTGCAGGCGTACCGGTACCAGGGCTTGAGCTTCTCCGCCGTGTCCGGATCGGTGACGGTCCGCTCGACGCGGGTGCGGAGTTCGTTCATCTTGGCGGCGTCGGCCGCCTCGTAGGCCGCTTCGAAGGCCTCCCGGTCGTCCTGGCGGCGGAAACTCGGCAGGAGCTTCTCCAGGAGGCCGGCGGACTCGGTCCAGCGGTCGGCGACGAGGTCCTGGCCGACCGGTTCGCCCGAGACGATGCGGAGGTAGTTCTCGCGGCGCTCGCGCGCCCAGCCCTCGCGGTCGGCGCCGACGTCCTGGGCGGTGGTGCGGCGGTTGGCGCGGACGTCCACGGTGGAGGGGGTGCGCTGGAAGACGTAGACGTGCGCGGCGTCCTCGGCCAGCATCGGGATGGCCTGGATGCCGGTGGCGCCGGTGCCGACGACGCCCACCCGCTTGTCCGCGAGGCCGGTCATGCCGCCGTCCGGGGTGCCGCCGGTGTAGGCGTAGTCCCACCGCGAGGTGTGGAAGGTGTGGCCCTTGAAGTCCTGGATGCCGGGGATCCCGGGGAGCTTCGGCGTGGACAGGGTGCCGGTGGAGGTGACGACGTACGTAGCCCGGAACGCGTCGCCGCGGTCGGTGGTCACGAGCCATGTCTCACTGGCCTCGTCCCAGGTCAGCGAGGTGACCGAGGTGGAGAACAGGGCGTTCTCGTAGAGGCCGAACTGCTGGGCGATGCGCACGGCGTGGCGGCGGATCTCCTCGCCGGGGGCGTACTTCCACTCCGGGACGTATCCGGTCTCGTCGAGCATCGGCAGGTACACGTGCGACTCGATGTCGCAGTGGATGCCCGGGTACCGGTTCCAGTACCAGGTGCCCCCGAAGTCGCCGCCCGTCTCGACGACGCGGACGGACTCCACGCCCTGCTGCCGCATCCGCGCTCCGGCGAGGATGCCGCCGAATCCGCCGCCGACCACGGCGACGTCGACGGTGTCGTGCAGCGGCTCGCGCTCGACGACCTCACCGGCGTAGGGGTCGGCGGCGTAGTAGCCGAACTCGGCTTCGGGGGCCTGGTACTGGGCGGCGCCGTCCGGGCGTACGCGTCGCTCGCGCTCGGAGCGGTAGCGCTGCCTCAGCGCGTCCAGCTCCTCGCGGGACGGAGCCTGGTAGGGCGGCATGTGAGGGATCGTCATGTGGGGGGACCTGCCTCAATCCTCTGTTGTTCCGGCCGCGCCGACCTGTGCGGTCGTCGGCTCCGCTACGGTAACAACTACCGGACAGCACTGTCCGGTTGGATTTCGGACGCGCGGTGGCGCGTACCGGCCCGTCTCCGCCTCACTGCCGCCGGCACCCTCGACCCCACTCCCCCCACCCCCCACACAGCCGACAGGAAGAGTGACCCCCCATGCGACGACTTCCCCTCCGTTCCCTCGCCGTGCTCGCCGCCATCGGTTCCCTCGCCCTCACCGGATGCGGTACGCAGACGGGTGACGCCGGTGAGCAGACCGCCGGTGCTCCCGGCACGGGCGGCCGGAGCATTCGCGCGCAGCAGGTGATGCAGTTGACGGAGGTGCACGAGCAGACCGGGATGACGCTGCTGGAGGGGCCGACCTTCGGTGCGGACGGCTCTCTGTTCGTCGTCGACGTCACCGCGCCCGAGGGCGAGCCCAAGGTGATGCGCGTCGACGTCCGGAAGAAGACGAAGCGGGCGGTGCACACCGACGGGCGCGGGGCGTACACCTCGGCGCAGTTCAGCCCGTACGACGGACGGCTCTACCTGACCGACTTCGCGCACGGCGAGGTCGTGAGCCTGAACCCGGACGACCCGGACGACAGCGACCTGCGGACCTTCTTCTCCGGTGAGGTCGACGGGGCGCCGATGAACCCCGACGACATCGCCTTCGACCAGGACGGCAACCTGTACGTCAGCGACTCGCGCGGTCTGACCGAGGGCAAGGCGCTCGGCCGGGTGGTGCGGATCGACCGCGACGGCGAGGAGGCCACCGTGCTGGCCGACGGCCTCGCCGCGACGAACGGGATCTCGTTCGACGCGGAGTACCGCGGGCTGTGGTTCAGCGAGCTGACGGAGAACCGGATCTCGTACCTCCCCGTCGGCGCCAAGGGCGGGGTCACCGCCCGGCACACCGCCATCCGGGTCGACGGCGGGATCGCGACGACCGACTCGATCGCCGTGGACGCGGACGGCAACCTCTACCAGGCGCTGCACGGCCGGCCCGCGATGGTCGTGTACGACCGGCACGGTGAGCGCCTGGCGACGGTCGAGGTGCCCGCGCGCGCCGCCGGGGGCCTGGAGTCGGCGACGAACGTGGCGATCACGCCCGGCGGGACCAAGGCGTACATGACCGTCAGCGGGCCCGCGGGCGGGTACCTGTACACCTTCGACGCGCTGGCGAAGGGCACCCGGCAGTCCAACGGCGGCTGACGGCGACCGGCTTCACCCCGAGTAGGGCCGCACCGGCCCCACCTCGACGCCGAGGAGCCGCCAGGCCGCCAGCGCCCTGCGCTCCCGTTCCTCGCGGGAAGGGCCGGTGACGGCGCCGGAGACCATGGCGACGGCGAGCATGAGGTCGTCCGCCGCGGCCGGCCGATGGCCGCCGTCGTCGTCGGGCAGGTGGGCGCGCAGGGCGCGTTCGACCCGCCGGGACAGGGCCAGGGCGTGCGCGCGGACGCCGGAGTGACGGTCCGATCCGTCGGCGTGCAGGAGGCCGATGAACGCGGCCGACTCCTTCAGATGCCAGGTGAGGACACCGAGCACACCGGCGAGGGTCGCGTCCTCGGCCGCGGCCGCCTGCTCGACCTGGCGGACGTTCTCCTCCAGGACCGCGGTCGTCACGGCGGCCCGGTCGGGGAAGTGCCGGTACAGGACGCCCTGCCCGACGCCGGCGCGGCGGGCGATCGCGGACAGCGGGGCGTCCAGGCCGTGCTCCGCGTAGATCTCCCGGGCGGCGACGACCAGCGCGGCACGGTTGCGGGCGGCGGCCTTCGGCCCGTGGTTGGCGGGCCGCCGCTCTTCGTTCGCGGGGTTCGCGGGCCGCCGCCGGTCCGGCGCGGGATGCTGCGTCATCCCGGAAGGCTACGACAACGCCCGCCCGCCACCATCGCGGACAGGTGCAGGCTTGACGTCGCATTCGAACCACACGGTCTTGCCACCACCGGTCGGAGACGACGTCACACCCCACCGGTCGGTCACCGCCTCGACGAGCAGAAGCCCTCGCCCGCCCTCGGCCAGCACGTCCCGGCCCGCCGGCACCGGCAGTCGCGGGCACCTGTCGGAGACCTCCACCCTCACCGCGCCCGGCAACAGAAGGAAGCAGATGCCGCAACGACGGTCGGGCACGTGCCGGATGACGTTGGCGAGGATTTCCGACACCGCGAGTTCGGCCGCATCGGCCACCTCCAGCAGACCCGAACCCTTGAGATAGAGCCGCAGGATGCGGCGCAGATGCCGGACCGAGTGCTCACCCAACGCGAACTCGGCCCGATAGTGCGTCTCGAAGTCCGTCATATGCGGACCAGTTGCGTGATTCACACCACCAGATTGCAACGCAGCACATACGCTCGACTACGCAAGGAAATCAACGCCGAGAGGCGTTTCAGGCCGGAGGCACCACCGTGGCCAACATCCAGACGCTCGACCCCACGGCGTCCCCCCTCGACTACTACGGCTGGGAACTGCGCCGCCAGCGCGAGGCCCACGGTCTCAAGCAGGGCCAGCTCGGCGAGATCATCTTCTGCACGGGCTCGCTGATCTGTCAGATCGAGACCACGAAAAAGGTCCCCACCCGCGACTTCTCCGAACGGGTGGACGCGGCCCTCGGCACGGACGGCTTGTTCTCCCGCCTGATCGGCCTGGTACTGCGCAGCCAACTGCCCACCTGGTTCCAGCCGTACGCGGAGATGGAGGCGAAGGCGGCGTACATCTCGACGTACCAGGCGCAGGTGGTCTACGGGCTGTTGCAGACGGAGGAGTATGCGCGGGCGGTGCTCGCCACCGGAGCACCGGATGATCTGGAAGGTCTAGTAACCGCCCGGATGGAACGCCAGCGCATCCTGGAACGAGAACAGCCGCCGCTGGTCTGGGTGGTTCTGGATGAGGCGGTGCTACACCGGCCGATCGGCGGCACTGGTGTCATGCGACGCCAACTGGCTCACTTGTTGAGGTTCACCGGTCATCGATGGGTGCATGTGCAGGTGTTGCCGAACAAGGCTGGCGAACACGCCAGCCTCGCTGGCTCGTTCAACTTCCTCCGCTTCGAAGAAGATTTGGATGTGGTCTACACAGAGGACGTCATCTCCGGCCACATGACGGCCAACTCCGAAACCATCAAAGAGGCCGCGCTCCGTTACGCTCGCGTGCAGGCCGCTGCCCTCTCCGTGGAGGACTCGGCGGAACTGATCGCCCGCCTGATGGAGGACCGCTATGGAGACCGCCCCCAGCCCGAGGAACAACCCGTGGCGTAAGTCCAGCCACAGCGGCAACACCGGCGGCGACTGCGTCGAGGTCGCCGCCACCTGCCGCACCGGCTCCGTCCCCGTCCGCGACAGCAAGAACCCGTCCGGCCCGGTCGTCACCGTCGGCGCCAGCGCCTGGCAGGCGTTCGTCGACGGACTGCGGTAATCCACAGACCTGCTCGACTGTCAGTGCCTCCCCCTACTCTCGACTGCGTGGCCGCTCGTGCGGCGGAGGTCGTCAGGTAGGGGGACATGCGGTGGGAACGTCGTCGACGTCTGCGGCTCGGGTGCGCGCGCCCGAGCCCACGATCGCACCCATCACCTCACTCGCTTCACGGGTTCTGTCGGGCGACATCGTTTTACCCAAGTTCCAGCGGGCGTTCGTCTGGACCCCGCAGCAGATCCTGTACCTGCTCGACTCGGTGCGCCGGAACTACCCCATCGGCAGCCTTCTCATGTGGCGTACGACGGCCAAGCTGGCCAGCGGACATGAGATCGCGGGCCTGGACACCGTGCCCCAGCACGAGGGCGCCCCGGTGCACTACGTCCTCGACGGGCAACAGCGGCTAGCCAGCCTCGTCGGCGCGCTGCACGGTTCCGGGGCGATATGGGAAATCGCGTACGACCTGGAGCGCGAGGAGTTCCTGCACCTCACGGAGGACGCCCCGACCGGGCCGCACATCCTTCCGGTCCGGGACCTCACCTCGGTCGGCGCGATCCTCACGTGGATCCA
The DNA here is from genome assembly GCF_044540975.1 of Streptomyces sp. NPDC085927. Taxonomy (NCBI): domain Bacteria; kingdom Bacillati; phylum Actinomycetota; class Actinomycetes; order Kitasatosporales; family Streptomycetaceae; genus Streptomyces; species Streptomyces sp. NPDC085927. The sequence continues at coordinate 233,085 of NZ_JBITSN010000002.1, read as the reverse complement.
ACGGGACAACCCGAGCAGCGAGCTTCAGCGCCGCGCCCAGGCGCTGAGCGAGCAGTTCGCGCACTACCAGGTGCCGATGGTGACACTGCTCGATGTCTCCGAGGAGGACTCGGCCCGGATCTTCGAGCGGATCAACAGCACGGGCACGTCCATGGACATCGTCGACCTGATCCGGGCCGGTACCTGGTCGAAGGACTTCGACCTCAAGGACGAGATCGAGCAGCTTCTCCAGGTGCTCGACGCCAAGAAGTACGGCCGGGTCGACGCCAAGACCATGCTGCGGACGATCTCGGCGGCGGCGGGCTTCGGCTTCTCCACCAAGTCCATCCACCAGCTGCGCGGCCTCAGCCGTCAGCAGCTCCAGGACGCTGTCGCCGATGCGGGAAAGGCTGCTGCACGAGCCGTGGACTTCCTCTCCACCGAGATCCGCACACCGCAGGCCGAAGCGCTGCCCTACTACAACCAGTTCGCCGTCCTGGTCGAGCTGTTCAGGCAGCTGCCCAAGCCGACCGCGGCCCAGTACGAGGCCGTGACGCGATGGTTCTGGCTGACGGCGAGCAGCGAGTACTTCAAGGGGTGGCGGGGGGCCCAGATGGCGCCGGACCTGTCGGCCGTCACCGAGTTCGCGGCGGGGCGCTCGACGGAGGTGGAGACGGCAGCCGCGCTTCCCCGAGCCCTCCTCTGGCAGCGTGCGCAGTTCTCCCGGCAGAACGCCCCCAGCAAGCTTCTGGTGCTGCTGATGTCGTACGAGAAGCCGGTCGACCTGAACACGGGCCTCGTCATCGACGTGGCCGACGCGCTGTCCTGGCAGAACGGGAAGCAGTTCCACCACTTCTTCCCGCGTGCGTACCTGAAGAAGGAAGGAGTGAAGGCAGGGAGGGACAACGTCTGCGGCAACCTGATCATGCTCAGCGCGATCACCAACAACTGGATTTCCGACCGCCACCCCTCCGCCTACCTCAAGGACCTGGCCGACTGGCACGGCGAGGACGTCCTGCGGGAGCGCCTGCGCACCTGCCTGATCGAGGAGGACGCCTACCAGGCCGCGCTGCGTGACGACTACGACGCTTTCCTGCGGGCCCGGTCGGAGACGCTGCACCGCCGACTCATGGAGCTCATCGGCTCGGCGGCGGGAAGCAGCGGAGACGGAGACGCGTCCGCTCCTTCGCCCGACCTGGAGTCCGACCCGCCGGTAGTTGCCAACTCAGAGCCCCTCGACCGGGACTCGGTGGACTGAGGAGGTGCGGGGCAATGGTGCGCATGCGGGACGTTCCGGCCCGGGACCGGCCGCGCGAACGGCTGTTGGCGCGGGGCGCGGAGGCGTTGTCCGACCGTGAACTGCTCGCGTTGCTGCTGGGCGCGGGAGTCCCCGGCCAGGACGCGGTGGAACTGGCCGGGCAACTGATCCACCGGCACGGCGGCCTGTACGCACTGTCCCGGCTCCCCGCGCACGAGCTGGCGGCCGGCCTGCCCGGAATCGGCCCGGCGAAGGCAGCACGGGTCGCTGCGGCGTTCCAGTTGGGCCGCCGGGCCGCGCCACCGTCGCCTTCGGCCCGGCAACGGGTGCGTGGATCAGCCGACTTAGCGATGATCGCGGCTCCCCTCCTCCACGGCCTGCGGCACGAACGCGTCGTCGTGGTCGTCTGCGACGGGTCGGGCTCGGTCCTGCGCACGGCCGTCCTCACGGAGGGCGCGACGGACCGCAGTCTGATCCCGGTCCGCGATGTCCTGGCCCTGGTCCTCGCGGCGGGCGGCACATCCTTCGGCGTGGCCCACAACCACCCCACGGGTTGCACCGACCCCAGCGAGGCCGACCGCCGTGCAACGACCCGCCTGGCTGCGGGTGCTGCGGCGGTCGGCCTGCGCTTCCTGGACCACGTGGTGGTCACGGACGGGGGGTGGCGGCGGGTGCCACCCGAGTGAAGCGTGTCTCTGGCTACAGCCGCCCGGAGAAGGCGGCATCGAGCAGTGTCCGCCGAAGCGTGGCAAGCTGCTCCACCTGCGCTGCGCCGCCGTCAGCCACCCTGCGGGCGAGGGTGAGCTGTTTCGCGATGCGTCGCTGTTCGGAGAGGCTCGGAAGCGGGACCTCAGTTGCCAGCAACGTGGCCGGAGTAGTCCGCTTGCGTCGGACCATGGACCCACGTGGCGTCAGCTTGGCCCACAGTTCGGGCCAAGCCAGCAGGTGTTCCATGTACTCACTATCAACTGCGTCTTCGATCAAGCTGAAGACGGGATATTCTGGCGAGACATACGTGTCGGCGAAGTCATCACTGACCACGGCAAGCGCACCCTCCCAAGCATTCAGCTTACTCATGACAATCTGGCCCGCCTGAATCTGCGCAAAGCGCGTGTACGCCGTATCACTGCCCTGAATGGCTGGGCGTTTAATCAAGCCACGCCCGAAGCTGTAGATTCCGGTGATGAGATAAGTGGAATCCGGTTCGACATCAATGAACTTATTATCCGCCAGCAGAGCCTTGGCCAATGGGGCGGCCTGCTCGATGGAACGAAACAGCGCGTCGGCGTGTTGAAGAGTCAAGCTGGTCGACGCATTTTTCATATTCCCCACTCGCGCAATTCGATTCATGGCATCGTCAAGCTTATCGGCGACGCGACGCTGCTCAGCCAGATCAGGAAGCGGTGCCACGATATTTTCAAACGACTTCATACTCAGAGTTCGATTCCTGTCCGCCGAACCAGGTGACGCTTGCCCAATCTGAGCCAAACCGCGTGCACTTAGAAAATAGTACCGCAAGTAACGAATTTCCACGTCATCACGTTGAGGTACATAGAACAGGAAACGGCTGGAAGCAACTGCTTTAACATCTTCCTCGGACGTGACGGCAATAGCGCCTTCCCAAGCCTTGATGTTACTCAACACCAACGCGTTAGCATCAAAAGAGAAGTGTCGCAGCTTGGTCAGATCACTCCCCATGACAGGAGCGTATCGGATTACACCCTTACCGAAAGACCGCATACCCAGAGCCACATATTCTTGATCCGGGTTAATTTCAACAGGGTTCCTCGATAGGCGAAGGACATCGCCCATCCGCACATTACGTGTGCTGGAAGTCATCGCTGCTCCCCCAGCCCCGCGCGCAGTTCCTTCAGCAGCTTCAGAATTTCGGTCTCCGTCTTCACCAACTCGTCCACCAGCTCTTCCGGTGTCCGGTGCTGCAAGTCGTCCCCCACGTGCGGGTTGGCGATGTCCAGGTTGAAGCCGGAGGCGACGATGTCCGACGCGGGAACGACCCACGCCTGCTCGCCCACCTCGCGCCCCGCACGCTCTTTGCCGCCCCACCATTCGACGCACGGCTCGAACTCCTCGAACCGCATCGGCTTCGTCTTGGTGTAGCCCCGGCGCCCCTCCGGGAGCGGGACCTCATAGAACCAGACCTCCTGCGTCGGGCCGGTCTTCTCGAAGAAGAGGATGTTGGACGGGATCTGCGTGTAGGGAGCGAAGACGCCCTGCGGGAGGCGGACGACGGTGTGAAGGTTGCAGTCCTTCATCAGCTTCTTCTTGATCTTCGCGCCGATGGAGTTCTCCCCCGTCGCGAAGAGACTGCCGTTGGGCAGAACGATCGCGCACCGGCCGCCGAGCTTGAGCTGGTCGAGGATCGAGTAGAGGAAGAGCCAGGCCGTCTCCTGGGTGCGGAAGCCGTCCGGGAACGCCTTGACGACCGTCGCTTCCTCCTCACCGCCGAAGGGCGGGTTGGTGAGGACCACGTTCACCTTGTCGGCGGCGTTGGAGTTCCGCATCTCCAGCAGCGAGTTGCCGCGCCGTACGTGCGGCGCGTCGATGCCGTGCAGCAGCAGGTTCATCGAACCCAGCAGGTACGGCAGCGGCTTCTTCTCGATGCCCCGGATGTCCCTGTGCAACTGCCTGCGCTGGGTGTCCGTCTTGACCCGGCCCTTCAGTGCCTCGTACGCCTGGACCAGGAACCCGCCGGTGCCGCTGGCCGGGTCGAGGATCGACTCGCCCAGTTCGAGGAAGGACTGCTGCACCATGAAGCGGTTGACCGGACGGGGAGTGTAGAACTCACCCGAGTCGCCGGCCGCGTCCCGCATCTCCTTGAGGATCGACTCGTAGACGAACGCCATGGTGTGGATGTCGTCGGTCGAGACGAAGTGGATCTGGTTGACGATGTTGACCAAATCCCGCAGCAGCGTGCCCGACTGCATGCGGTTGACGACGTCCTTGAAGATGGTCGAGATGACGTTGCGCGGGTCCTCCGCATCATCGCCGACCAGGCCCGCCAGGTGCGGGATGAGCTTCTCGTTGACGAAGAACTTCAGCTCGTCGCCACTGAAGTCCGGGTCGGTCGCCCAGTCCTCCCAGCGGTAGGGCTCCTCGATGGCACGCCGGTAGCCGTCCGGGTCCAGCGCCTCGCCCTCCTGCTCCACGCGCTCGTCGAACGCCTTGAGGAAGAGCAGCCAGGAGAGCTGGGGCAGCCGGTCCAGGTCGCCGTTCATCCCGGCGTCCTTGCGCATCGTGTCGCGCGCGGACTTGATCAGGGAGGCGAGGCGTGCCTGGGATGTGCCCGGGGACTTCTCCGCCGTTTTCTTCGTGGTCGCTGCCATGTCAGCTCAGCCGGTCTCTCTGTTCGGGTCGGGAAAAGGTAGGTAGTTCGTCAACGTGCTTCATCGGCGAGGGCCTCCGCCCACAGTCCGCGCACCAGCGCGAGTGCCGCGTCCAGCGTCGGCGGGATGCCTGTGGTCAGCTCCTGCGCCAGCTCCGGGTAGCTTTCGCGCCACCGGGGCGGAGGGTCGGGGAGCGCGTCCGGAACGTCGTGAGTGTCCCGGACGGCGAAGACATGTCGTACGGCCGCAACCAGCGCCGCGTCCCCCGGCAGGCCGTCCTCGGCCAGCAGGACGAGGTCCGCGAGATCCTTGACGCGCGTATTGGGCCGGCCCCCGTAGTCGCGGGTGAAAGCGTGCAGCTTCTCCGCGAAGTGCTGGCGGCGGTCCACAGCCTCTATCGTCCGCTGCGGCATGCCGGCGAAGGCGAGGGCGTTGGGGAGTGGAAGGCGCTCGGTCCGGGCGATCTCCTCGCCCCGGTCCACCACGTCCACGCGGACGCCCGCGAAGAGCTTTCCCGCGAGATGCGCCTCGACGGAGAACCGCCAGCCTCCCCGCCCTGCCGTGTCCGCGGTCAGCGGGACGGGCACACCGACACGGAAGCGGAACCAGTCCCCGTCGAGGTCGGCGGACAGGGCTTCGATCAGCAGCTCCCTGACCTCGTCACCGTCGGCGTCCGAACCGTCCTCGGGCCGCAGCGCCAGGTCCAGGTCCTTGGTGGTGCGGGCGCGGCCGGTCAGCCGGAACTCCATCGCCGCACCGCCCTTGAGGACCCAGCCGCCGACCGGGTCCTCCGCTAGACGCGCCGCCATCCGGTCGAAGACGACGAGGCGACGGCGACGGCTCAGGTCCGTGCCGGATGCGTCCGCGTCCTGCTTCAGCCGCGCCTCCAGCGCCCGGCGCAGGTCCGTGGCATCGCGGTAGCGACCGCTCACGACAGTGCCCCCAAAGCTCGCTCCACACCCAGTTCGGCACGTGCGCCCAGCAGCTGTGCCGCATGCAGCAGTTTCCGGCGGGTCACGATCCCCTGCTCCAGCGCATCGGCCACCGCACCGTCGATCACGTCCTGGTCGTCATCGTCCGCCGCACACTCGGCGATCGCACGCGACGGGACCGTCACCCGGTAGCCCGTCCGGTCCTCGACGTCCGAATCCGCCAGCTCGGCACGGTGCAGAATCACCGCGTCCGACTTCTGCCGGAAGCGACGCGGCACGGTGAGGTGGATGCGAGACGGGTTGGCCGTACCGAGGTCATGGACGGCGAGGGCGGTCGCGTGCGAGACGACCGCCCGCCCCTTGCTCCAGAGCGACCAGCGCACCAGCTGCTCGTCACCCTCGCCCGGCAGATCGCTGAACTCCCGGAACCGGTAGAGAGCCCGGTCGATCACCAGCCAGTTGCCGTGCTGGGCGTGATAGCGCTGAGCCTGGTACGAGTAGCCGGCTTCCAGCGCCTGCGCGGCGGTGAAGTAGCCGCGCTGTCCGGCGGCGGTCCGCCAGAGGGCTGCGCGGCTGTCCGTACGGTCTCTGAGCACCAGGCCACCCTAGCAGCATCGCTTAACTCAAAGACCACTTTAGTTTAGCGAGAAGGATTGACGCAGAACTAAAGTATTTTTGTCGTTTCCCGAGCGTATCGCCTACACAGCCGACAGAAGGCGGGCCGCCAACTGGTCTATGGCCTCGTGCGCCTCGCGGGGGCCACCGAACCGCCGGGCCAGGTCCACCACGCGGCCCATCGAGTCGAAGGGCGGCACCTTCAGCGTGTCCACCTTCAGCTGCGGGGACCCCGCCTCGGCGAACTTCACCAGCATCGCCTCCAGCACCTCCCGGGCCTGCTCCCCGAAGGAGTCCAGGAACTCTCCGTGCTCCCGGCGGAACCAGGTCAGCCGCTCGTCCCGGCTCACCACGGCGAGCCCTTCCCAGGCCGCGCTCACCAGCAGATCCACCGGGTCCACGTCGGGCTTGCCCAGCTCCTCGGGCAGTTCCTCCACGTCGATGTCGGCCTCCCGGAGGGCTTCCATCAGGACGGCACGGCTCTTGGCCCGCGCCCACTGGGTACGCAACTGCGCCGGATCCAGATCCAGTTCGAGCACCTGGTTGTGCACCCACTGCTCGACGCTCACCAGCCGCATGGTCACGCCGTCGTCAGCGAGCTGATAACGCCGCTCGCCCAACTTGTAGACGTCCACACCACGCACCCGGTAGCGCTTGCCGCGCGCCTGGATGCGATCGACCTCATCCTGATCGGTGACCGTGTCGCCGTCGTCACCGTTCAGGTCGAACGAGCCGCCGTCCTGGTGCTCGTACTCCGCCTGCGGCTCGGCGACCGACTCTCCGTCACTGTCGTCCGCCTCCTCGGCCGGCGGAGTGATGTCCTCGACATCCACCAGCTCACCCTGATCGTCGGCCGTCTCCCGGAGCAGCTTCAGCGGCGGGCCGTCGAACGCCTTGTCCTCGAAGAGCCGGGTCGCCTCCACGAAGTCGATGATGTCGAAGGACTCCTTGCCGATCTCCGGACACAGCCGGGTGCCACGCCCGATGACCTGCTTGAACTCCGGCATGGAGGCCATCCGCCGGAACAGCACCACGTTGCGCACCGCGGGCAGATCCACACCCGTGGACAGCAGCTTGGACGTCACCGCGATGACCGGCTGGTTGGAATCCGCCTTTCGGAACTCCTCCAGGGACTCACCGACATGGGGCCAATCCGCGCTGGTGATCCGCTTGACGAAGTCCGGAAGGACGGCGACCTCGTCGGAGGCGATGTTATGCAGAGCGGTACGCATCCGGCCGGCGTGATCATTGTTCTCGCAGAACACGAGCGTCTTGCCCAGCCGTCCGTCCTCGGCGTTCTTGCGAAGGTAGTCGATGAGGTACTGAGCCGCCGTCTCGGTCCTCTCCAGGATCACCATGACCCGCTCGAACTCCTTCGGGCCGTACAGGTCGTCGGGGATCTCGCGGCCGTAGACGTCCTTCTTGCCCGACTCGGGTCGGTAGCCTTCCACGTCCACGTTCAGCCGGACCCTGCGCACCCGGTAGGGCGAGAGGAAACCGTCTTCGATGCCGTCCCGGAGCGAGTACGTGTAGACGGGGTTGCCGAAGTAGTCGAAGGTGTCGGTCTTCTTGCCGCTGTCCCTGACCGGCGTGGCGGTCAGCCCGATCTGCACAGCGGGCGAGAAGTGCTCCAGCACCTTGCGCCACCGCGAGTCGCTGCTCGCACTGCCCCGGTGGCACTCGTCGACGATGACGATGTCGAAGTAGTCCGGCGGGTACTCCCGGAACAGCTCGGTCTGCGCCTCCCCCTGCTCCAGGGACTGGTAGAGCGCGAAGTAGATCTTCCGGCCGCGCCTGGCCTCACCACCACCGATCTTGTGGACGTCGTCCTCGCCGAACACCGGCAGGAAGTAACGGTCCTTGGGGTCGTCGACCAGCATGTTGCGGTCCGCGAGGTAGAGCACCCGGGGCTTGCGCCCTCCGAACGCTCCGGGAGCCTCGGAGAGCCGGGCCACCAGTTGGAGGGCGAGCATGGTCTTGCCCGTACCGGTGGCCAGTACCAGCAGGATGCGGCGCTCGTCCCGGGCAAGCGCCGCGAGTGCCCGGGTGATGGCGACCCGCTGGTAGTAGCGCGGACGCTTCACCGAGTTGTCGGTGTTGCGGAGGGTGTAGTCGTACGGGGCCGACATCAGCTCCTCGCCCGCCTCAGTGCCACGGACTCCCTGATCGCGCAGGAAACGCGCCCAGAGCTCGGCGGGCGACGGGAACCGGTCGACGGACCGGATGGCCGGCTTGTCCCCACTGAAGTCGATCTCCACGATGTTGCGGCCGTTGGTGGCGTACGCGAAGGACAGGCCCAGCTTGCGCGCGTAACGGCGGGCCTGTTCCACCCCGTTCTCCTCGCTGAGCCGGTACCGCTTGGCCTCCACGACGGCGATCGGCACATCGGGGATGTACTCGAGCACATAGTCGGCGGCCAGTGCCGCCCCCCGCTTGTGGCGCCTACGCGTCGGCACCAACCGGCCGTCGTTGATCCGGTACTGCGGACGGATCTGCTTCTCGCTCCACCCCGCTGCCCGCAGAGCAGGAAGGACGAACCGCTTGCAGGTCTCGTCCTCGTTCAACTTGTATGCGTCGATCCCCATGAGGACAGGTGTACTTCACGCGTCTGACAATCGTGCCGAAACCGCGAGATCAACTCATGGCGCCTTCAAGCCACTTCATAGACTCCGCATCTCCCACAGCAGCAGCTCGGACGCGGTCACGGCGACCGCCTGGGCGCCCTTCGGGTCCGTGAGGCGGGCCGCGTCCCCCGGTCCCAGCCGGGCCTCGTCCAGGAGGACTTCACCGCGCACGACATGGGCGTACACGTACCCGGCGTCCGGTACGGCGGTCCGCTCCCCCGCCGTCAGCCGGCGGACGTGGAGCATGGCGCCCGCCTCGGGGAGGGCGTACGGGGTGGAGTCGGCGATGCCGCGGACGACCTCGTAGGAGGGGGTGCCGCCGGGTTCCAGCGGGGCCAGCCACATCTGGAGGAAGGTCAGGGGCCCGGGGCCGTCGTTGCGTTCCACGTGCCGTACGCCGGAGGCGGCGCTCAGGCGCTGGACGTCGCCGGGGCGGACGAGCGTCTCGCGGCCGGTGGAGTCGCGGTGGGTCAGCTCGCCCTCCACCACCCACGTGACGATCTCGGTGTGGCTGTGCGGGTGCTCGTCGAAGCCGGCGCCGGGGGCGAGCCGCTCCTCGTTGCAGGCGATCACCGCGCCGAAGCGGAGGTGGTCGGGGTCGTAGTGCGGGCCGAAGGAGAAGGCGTGCCGGCTCTCGATCCCGGCCGCCGGATCGCCGCCCTGGAAGCGCTCGTTCGCGCGCCGTACGTCCGTCACGCGCTCCACGGTAGCCCCGGCGCGAGCCCTTGGGCCCGGCAGGGAGCCGACGGAAGACCGAAGGGGAACCCGCCGGGGGCCGGGGGGAGCTCCGACGGGGTCCGAAGGGAGCTCTGACGCAGTCCGACGAAGGCCTGGCGGGAAACTCGGCGAAGACCCGGCGGGAGTGCGGCGGGAGACCGGGCGACGGCCCGACCGCAGCCCGGCGGGAGCCCTCGGGAACCCCGGGGGCGGCCCCGCGCGAGACCCGGCCACACGTTCCGGTGTCCGGATGAGGCAGTCTTGTCACCGTGCCCGAACCCGAAACCAGCAAGCCCGAAACCCCGGCAGGCCCCGCCCACCCGCATCCCGCGACGCTGAAGCGACTGGAGAAGTCGTCCGGCCACCTCGCCGCGCAGGCCATCCTGCGGATGGACGAGACACTGCCCTGGTACCGGGCGATGCCACCGGAGAACCGTTCCTGGATCGGGTTGGTCGCCCAGGCGGGCATCGCCGCCTTCACCGAGTGGTTCCGGCGTCCCGAGGCGCCGCAGGCCATCTCCACCGACGTCTTCGGGACCGCGCCGCGCGAGCTGACCCGGGCCATCACGCTGCGGCAGACCGTGGAGATGGTGCGCACCACCATCGAGGTCATGGAGACGGCCATCGACGAGGTGGCCGCGCCGGGTGACGAATCGGTGCTGCGCGAGGCGCTCCTGGTGTACGCGCGGGAGATCGCGTTCGCCACCGCCCAGGTGTACGCGCAGGCGGCCGAGGCGCGGGGCGCCTGGGACGCGCGGCTGGAGTCGCTGGTCGTGAACGCGGTGCTCAGCGGCGAGGCCGACGAGGGCGCCGTGTCGCGGGCCGCCGCCCTGGGGTGGAACTCGCCGGAACATGTGTGCGTGCTGCTCGGCACCGCGCCCGACGGCGACTCGGAACTGACCGTGGAGGCGATCCGGCGGGCCGCCCGGCACGCCAAGCTCCAGGTGCTGACAGGGGTGCTCGGGGACCGGCTGGTGGTGATCGCGGGCGGCAGCGACAACCCGCTGGCCGTCGCCAAGTCGCTGATCGGGCCGTACGCGCAGGGTCCGGTGGTGGCGGGTCCGGTGGTGCCGGACCTCCAGGCGGCGACCCGGTCCGCACAGGCCGCCGCGGCGGGCCTGAAGGCGTGTTCCGCCTGGCAGGACGCGCCGCGTCCGGTGCTGGCCGACGACCTGCTGCCGGAGCGGGCGATTGCCGGTGACACCGCGGCCCGTGAGCAGTTGGTGGAGGAGATCTACAGACCGCTCGAGGAGACCGGGGCCGCGCTGCTGGAGACGCTCAGCGTCTACCTGGAGCAGGCCAGCAGCCTCGAAGGGGCCGCTCGGATGCTGTTCGTGCACCCCAATACCGTGCGTTACCGGCTCCGACGTGTGACGGACGTCACCGGATGGTCACCCTCCGATGTACGCTCTGCGTTCACACTGCGGGTCGCGCTGATCCTGGGACGTCTGGTCGACGGCGATCTTCAGCTCTAACCTCTTGTCGGGGTTCCACAAAACCCCCTCGTGTTCTTCGTCCCTGTCCCCACGGGCGGCTTCGGCCGTCGTCAAGAGAGAGTGTGAGAGTGCTCGTACTCGTCGCTCCCGGCCAGGGCGCTCAGACGCCCGGCTTCCTGACTGAATGGCTCGACCTTCCCGGTGCCGCGGACCGCGTCGCCGCCTGGTCCGACGCCATCGGACTCGACCTCGCCCACTACGGCACCGAGGCCGACGCGGACGCGATCCGCGACACGGCCGTCGCCCAGCCGCTGCTGGTCGCGGCCGGGCTGCTGTCCGTCTCGGCGCTGGGTACCGGTACGGACGACGCCGCCTCCGCGGTGGCGCGGATCGCGCCCGGCGCGGTCGCCGGTCACAGCGTCGGTGAGTTCACCGCGGCCGCGTTCGCCGGTGTCCTCGACGACACGGCCGCACTGAGCCTGGTCCGCAAGCGGGGTCTGGCCATGGCCGACGCCGCCGCGATCACCGAGACCGGCATGGCGGCGCTGCTCGGCGGCGACCCGGACGTCACCGTGGCACACCTGGAGAAGCTGGGGCTGACCCCGGCGAACATCAACGGCGCGGGCCAGATCGTGGCGGCCGGCACCAGGGAACAGCTGGCCGCGCTGGAGGCGGACAAGCCGGAGGGCGTGCGCCGGGTCGTCGCGCTCAAGGTGGCCGGCGCCTTCCACACGCACCACATGGGCCCCGCGGTCGACACGCTGGCGAAGGCGGCCGAGGACCTGACGCCGGGCGACCCGAAGGCCGTCTACGTGTCGAACAAGGACGGTGCGACGGTCGCGACCGGTGCCGAGGTGCTGGAGCGCCTGGTCGGCCAGGTGGCGAACCCGGTGCGCTGGGACCTGTGCATGGAGACGTTCAAAGAGCTCGGGGTGACCGCGCTGATCGAGGTGTGCCCCGGGGGGACCCTGACCGGCCTCGCCAAGCGTGCACTGCCCGGCGTCGCGACGCTCGCCCTGAAGACCCCCGCCGACCTCGACGCCGCCCGCGCGCTCGTAGCCGAGCACGCCTGACGCCCTTAGGAGCAGAATCCGCATGGCGAAGATCAAGCCCAGTAAGGGTGCCCCGTACGCCCGCATCCTGGGTGTGGGCGGCTACCGGCCCACCCGGGTCGTGCCGAACGAGGTGATCCTGGAGACGATCGACTCGTCCGACGAGTGGATCCGCTCGCGTTCCGGCATCGAGACGCGGCACTGGGCGTCGCCCGAGGAGACCGTCGCGGCGATGTCCGTCGAGGCGTCGGGCAAGGCGATCGCCGACGCGGGCATCGACGCCGGGCAGATCGGCGCCGTGGTCGTCTCGACCGTGTCGCACTTCAAGCAGACCCCGGCCGTGGCCACCCAGATCGCGGACCTGCTGGGCACGGACAAGGCCGCCGCCTTCGACATCTCGGCCGGCTGCGCGGGCTTCGGCTACGGCCTCACCCTCGCCAAGGGCATGGTGGTGGAAGGTTCCGCCGAGTACGTGCTCGTCATCGGTGTGGAGCGGCTGAGCGACCTGACCGACCTGGAGGACCGGGCCACCGCCTTCCTGTTCGGTGACGGCGCGGGCGCGGTCGTCGTCGGCCCGTCCAAGGAGCCCGCGATCGGCCCGACCGTGTGGGGCTCGGAGGGCGACAAGTCCGAGGTCATCAAGCAGACCGTGGCGTGGACGGACTACCGCGACGGCGAGGTCGAGAAGTTCCCCGCGATCACGCAGGAGGGCCAGGCGGTGTTCCGCTGGGCCGTGTTCGAGATGGCGAAGGTCGCCCAGCAGGCGCTGGACGCGGCCGGGATCACCTCGGACGACCTGGACGTCTTCATCCCGCACCAGGCCAATGTGCGGATCATCGACTCGATGGTGAAGACCCTCAAACTGCCGGAGCACGTCACGGTCGCCCGTGACATCCGTACCACCGGCAACACCTCGGCCGCCTCGATCCCGCTCGCGATGGAGCGGCTCCTGGCGACCGGCGAGGCGAAGAGCGGCGACACCGCGCTCGTCATCGGCTTCGGGGCGGGTCTCGTCTACGCCGCTACGGTCGTTACCCTCCCTTAGGCACTCCGTGCCGGATCATCCGGTCCGGCACGGAACACCGCACCACCCGCCGCTGTCGCGGCGGGCGCCACACCCTCAGGAATCACAGCGAAGGAGCGCCATCATGGCCGCCACTCAGGAAGAGATCGTCGCCGGTCTCGCGGAGATCGTGAACGAGATCGCCGGCATCCCGGTTGAGGACGTCCAGCTGGACAAGTCCTTCACCGACGACCTGGACGTCGACTCGCTGTCCATGGTCGAGGTCGTCGTCGCCGCCGAAGAGCGCTTCGACGTCAAGATCCCGGACGACGACGTCAAGAACCTCAAGACCGTCGGCGACGCGACCGAATACATCCTCAAGCACCAGGCCTGAGCGCTGCGAGCCTTCCGTCCGGGGCGTGCCGGATTCGGCATGCCCCGGACGGAAGGCCCGAGGCCGGGAACCCCGGCCCCGCCACCCGGCGGTGGCGCCGTACGAATCCTCGTATCCGTTGGAGAAAGAATTCCGATGAGCTCGACCAATCGCACCGTGGTCGTCACCGGTATCGGCGCAACCACACCGTTGGGTGGCGACGCGGCCTCGACCTGGGAGGGTCTGGTCGCCGGACGTTCCGGAGTCAAGCCCCTCGAGCAGGAGTGGGCCGCCGACCAGGCGGTCCGTATCGCGGCCCCCGTGGCCGTGGAGCCCACCGAGACCATCCCGCGGCCGCAGGCCCGCCGCCTGGACCGCTCGGCGCAGTTCGCGCTGGTCGCGGCCAAGGAGGCGTGGGCCGACGCCGGCTTCGAGGGCAAGGCCGGTGAGGACCCGAACGTCGCCCCGGAGCGGCTCGGCACGGTCATCGCCTCCGGCATCGGCGGCGTGACGACCCTGCTCGACCAGTACGACGTGCTCAAGGAGAAGGGCGTCCGCCGCGTCTCCCCGCACACCGTCCCCATGCTGATGCCGAACGGCCCGTCGGCCAACGTCGGCCTGCTCGTGGGCGCCCAGGCGGGCGTGCACACCCCCGTCTCGGCCTGCGCCTCGGGCGCGGAGGCCATCGGCTACGCCATCGAGATGATCCGTTCCGGCCGTGCCGACGTCGTCGTCGCGGGAGGCACGGAGGCGGCGATCCACCCGCTGCCGATCGCCGCGTTCGGCAACATGATGGCGATGTCCAAGAACAACGACGACCCGCAGGGCGCCTCGCGGCCGTACGACGTCGGCCGGGACGGCTTCGTCCTCGGCGAGGGCGCGGGCGTGATCGTCCTGGAGTCCGCCGAGCACGCCGCCGCGCGCGGCGCCCGCGTCTACGCGGAGGCGGTCGGCCAGGGCATCTCGGCGGACGGCCACGACATCGTGCAGCCGGAGCCGGAGGGCCGCGGCATCTCGCACGCCCTGCAGAACCTGCTGGACTCCAACGACCTGGACCCGTCCGAGATCGTGCACGTCAACGCGCACGCCACCTCGACGCCGGCCGGTGACATCGCCGAACTGAAGGCGCTGCGCAAGGTGTTCGGCGACGACGTCGACCACATGGCGGTCTCCGCCACCAAGTCGATGACCGGGCACCTGCTCGGCGGCGCCGGTGGCGTGGAGTCGGTGGCGACGGTGCTCGCGCTGTACCACCGGGTGGCCCCGCCCACCATCAACATCGACACCCTCGACCCCGAGGCCGAGGCGAACGCGGACGTGGTCCGCGGCGAGGCGCGCAAGCTGCCCGTCGAGGGCCGTATCGCCGCCCTCAACGACTCGTTCGGGTTCGGCGGGCACAACGTGGTGCTGGCGTTCCGGTCGGTCTGACCGGCGCCGGTACGCCGGGTGCGTACGCGCGAAGGGCCCCACCTCGTGAGGTGGGGCCCTTCGGTGTGTCGGGGAGGGCGGGGTACGCCCGTACGGGGGTACCGCGTACTGGCCGTACGGGGGTACCGCATACGGGCGTACGGGCGTACTCGGTACGGAGTACGGGGGTACCGGGCGCTGGGTGCCGGTGCGGTCAGACGACCTGGTGGAGCCAGCGGACCGGGGCGCCCTCGCCCGCGTAGCGGAACGGTTCCAGCTCGTCGTCCCAGGGCTTGCCGAGGAGCTTGGCGATCTCGGCCTCCAGGTCGGTCTCGCCGTGCTGGGACCTGGCCAGGGCGGCGCGCAGCCGGTCCTCGGGGATCATGATGTCGCCGTGGATGCCGGTGACGGCGTGGAAGATGCCGAGGTCGGGGGTGCAGCTGTAGCGCTCGCCCTCGGCCGTGGGGCAGGGCTCCGAGGTGACCTCGAAGCGCAGCAGTTGCCAGCCGCGCAGTGCCGAGGCGAGCTTGGAGGCGGTACCGGCCTGGCCCTTCCAGGAGAACTCCGAGCGCCAGGTGCCGGGGGCGGCGGGCTGCCGGATCCAGTCCAGGCTGACGCGCACGCCGAGCACCCCCGCGACGGCCCACTCGACGTGTGGGCACAGCGCGCGCGGCGCGGAGTGCACGTACAGGACTCCACGTGTCGTCACCGGAACCTCCGGGCAGAGCGGGACAGGTCGGAAAGGGCCGATCAGCGGGTGGCCGGGAGGACCACGTCGATGCCGAGGCTACCGTGTGGCGAGGGAAGGAGTGTGACGTACCGTCCGTCCCGGTACCCGGAAATCGCCGCCATTCACCCGGCAGGCCGACAACCCCGGGGCGCCGGCCCCGGATCATGTGAGCCGTTCCATATGCGCCGTTCCGTCTGAGGCGTTCCGCCCGGACGGACAGCCGGGCGGGCAATCGGGTGGACAGCCGGGCGGGCGGGAACTCTCGCGCGTTGTTATGCATGGGGAGACGGTGACCACGATGTGCGGGGAGGCTGTGGGATGGACCAGGGGACACGGTGGAAGGGGCCGGAGCGGGGCGGCCGTTCGCGGGCCGTGCTCGCCGCCGTGGCGGCCGCCGCCGTGCTGGGGACCGCCGGCTGCGACGCCGTCGGCGGCGACGGGGCCGCTCCGTCCGGCAGCGGGGCGAAGAAGGCCGCACCGGCCCCGTCGCCCACCCCTGTCTGGGACACCAGCCCCGCCTCCGTGGCCGCCGTGGGCGATTCGATCACGACCGGTTTCGACGCGTGCGCGGTGCTGACGGACTGTCCCGAGGTGTCGTGGGCGACGGGCAGCAGCAAGAAGGTCGACAGTCTGGCGGTGCGGCTGCTGGGCCCGGCGGGGGCGGCCGAGCGGAGCTGGAACTACGCGGTCACCGGGGCGCGGATGGCGGACCTGCCCGGTCAGATGGCCCGGGCGGTGGGCCGGGAGCCGGAGTTGGTGGCGGTGATGGCCGGGGCGAACGACGCCTGCCGGGCCACGACGTCGGCGATGACGCCGGTGGCCGACTTCCGCGCGGACTTCGAGGAGGCGATACGCACCCTGCGCAAGGCGCTGCCCAAGGCCCAGGTGTACGTGGCGAGCGTGCCGGACCTGAAGCGGCTGTGGTCGCAGGGGCGGACCAGCGAGATGGGCAAGCAGGTGTGGAAGCTCGGCATCTGCCCGTCGATGCTGGGCGATCCGGACGCCCTGGACGCGGCGGCGACCGAGCGGCGCGAGACGGTGCAGGGCCGGGTGGAGGAGTACAACAAGGCGCTGGAGGAGGTCTGCGCCGAGGACGACCGGTGCCGCTACGACGGCGGCGCGGTGTACGAGTACAGGTTCGGCACCACGCAGTTGAGCCGCTGGGACTGGTTCCACCCCAGCATCGACGGTCAGGCCCGGCTGGCGGAGATCGCCCACCGTACGGTCACGGCGGCGAAGCCGTGACTTATCGTTTCGCACATGAACGAACTCTTCGGCACACTTTCCGACGGCACCCCGGTGCACCGCTGGACCCTGGAGCGGGCCGGCGTACGCGTCCGGGTGCTGTCGTACGGCGGGATCGTGCAGGCCGTCGAGGTGCCGGACCGGAAGGGGCGGTCCGGGAACGTGGTGCTGGGCTTCTCCGGCCTGGAGGGCTACCTCGCCCATCCGGAGCCGTACTTGGGCGCCCTGATCGGGCGGTACGCCAACCGCATCGCGGGCGCCCGCTTCCCGCTGGACGGCCGGGTCCACACGCTCGCCCCGAACAACGGGCCGAACTCGCTGCACGGCGGTGAGCGGGGCTTCGACAAGCGCGTGTGGGACGTGACGCCGGTTCCGCACGGGCTGCGCCTGACCCTGGTCTCCGCGGACGGCGAGGAGGGCTTCCCGGGCCGCCTGGAGATGTCGGTGACGTACAGCCTGGACGAGCGGGGCGCGCTGGGGATCGCGTACGAGGCGGTGACGGACGCGCCGACGGTGGTGAACCCGACGAACCACTCGTACTGGAACCTGGCCGGCACCGGGCCCGACGCCGGCTCCGGCCCTCGCTCCGGCTCCGGCTCCGGCGGTGCGGCCGGGCACGAACTGCGGCTCGCCGCCTCCCGCTTCACCCCCGTCGACGCGGATCTGATCCCCGCCGGCGACCACCAGGACGTGACCGGCACCCGCTTCGACTTCCGCGAGGCGCGCAGGACCGGCACCGGGTACGACCACAACTACGTGCTCGACAAGGGCGTGACGCCCGCACCGGTGGAGGTCGCCGAACTGTACGAACCGGGTTCCGGGCGGGTGCTCACGGTGGCGACCACCGAACCCGGGATGCAGGTCTACACCGCCGACCACATCGGGGAGCCCTTCACGCCCGGCGCCGGCATCGCGCTGGAGACGCAGCACTTCCCGGACTCCCCGAACCGGCCCGGCTTCCCGAGCACGGTCCTGCGGCCGGGCGGGACGTTCCGCTCGGAGACGGTGTACGGCTTCGCCGTGCGGTAGCGGGGCCCGCTCGCCCGGGTACGTCCGCCCGGGTCCGTCCGGGGCGGCGCACATGAGCCCCGGCCCGGGGTCAGGGTCCCGGACCGGGGCTGCTCATGCAGAGGGATACCCCGGCCGACGGGAGCTACCCCGATCCAGACGTTAATCGTCGCGGTGATCCCGCGGTCCGGGATCGGGCAATCGATCGGGAGTTCGTACGAATCCTTCACAAAGGACCACGATGTGGTCACCTCGTCCCACTCTCAGTACCCGTCCCGGCCGATCGGCGGAGACGGCTGCGCCGGCGCCCCGGGCGTCTTGGCGCCGGCGTCGGCGTCGGCCCTGGTCTCCTCGCCGAGGAGGTCCCGTGCCATGAGGGTGGCGCCGGCGACCGCGCCCGGCATCAGGAAGACGGCGACGAACGGGACGAGGAACGCCAGTCCCAGCGGCGTGCCGAAGCCCCAGACGAGGGTCTTGCGGCCCCTCAGCAGGGCCAGCCGCGCCCGCAGGTCGACCCCGCGCCGCTGCAGGGCCACCGCCGTCAGCTCCTCCGTGAGGAAGAACCCGGTGACCATGAACCCGATCACCGGTACGACGGTCTGCCCGAGGAACGGGACGAACCCGAGCCCGAAGAGCAGCACCGCCCAGAGCAGGGCCCGCACGACGATGCGGAGGCTGTCCCGGCCGGAGATCCACAGCTCCCGCCACAGCGGCAGATGGGACTCGGGGGCGGTGCCGTCGGGCGAGACGTCCCGGTCGACCTTCTCGGAGAGGCTCTCGTAGAAGGGCTGGCCGATGAGCAGGGTCACCGCGGTGAAGGTGATGACGGAGAGCAGCAGGCCGAGCGCGAAGAGGAGGGCGGTGAGCAGTCCGCGGAACAGTCCGAGCCAGGGGCTGGACCAGTCGTCCGCGAACGGTGTCGCCCAGCCGACGAAGTCCGCTCCCCATATGCCCAGCACGAGCAGTGCCGCCACGTAGAGCACCAGCGTGATCAGTCCCGGCAGCAGGCCGAAACCGTACTGCTTGCCGTGCCGGGCGACCCAGCGCTGGCCCTTCAGGAGATACCGGAAACCCACCCCAAGATCGCGCATGGGGGAACTATAGGGGCCCGTCGCCGGCGTGTCGTCGGCCGGTGGTCCGGTCGTCGGCCGGCACCCGGCCGGTCGCCGGCCGGGCGTCACCTTCAGGGCCGGTGCGGGACGGAGGGACGGCCGCTCGCCGTCCCTCCGTCCCGCACCGGCGCCCGCCCTCCGGCGTCAGAGCTTGACGATCATCTTTCCGGTGTTGTCGCCGCGCAGGACGCCCAGGAACGCCTCGAGGTTGTTCTCGATGCCCTCGACGACGGTCTCCCGGTACTTGAGCTCGCCCGAGGCGATCCGGCCGCCGACCTCCCGCACGAACTCCGGCCGCAGGTCGTTGTGGTCGCTCACCAGGAAGCCCTCGATGCGGCCCCGGGTCTGGATGAGGCGGGCGAGGTTGCGCGGGCCGGGCGCCGGCTCCGTGTTGTTGTAGACGGAGATCATCCCGCACACGGCGATCCGTCCGCCCCGGTTCAGCGAACCGATGGCGGCCTCCAGGTGGTCCCCGCCGACGTTGTCGAAGTAGACGTCGATGCCGTCCGGCGCGGCTTCGCGCAGTTGCCGGCTCACCGGGCCGTTCTTGTAGTTGAACGCGGCGTCGAACCCGTACTCCTCGACGAGCAGGGCGACCTTCTCGTCGGATCCGGCGGAGCCGATCACCCGCGAGGCCCCCTTGAGCTTCGCGAGCTGCCCCACCTGGCTGCCGACGGCACCGGCGGCGCCGGACACGAAGACGGTGTCGCCCTCCTTGAAGGAGGCGATGCGCAGCAGCCCCGCGTACGCGGTGAACCCCGGCATGCCCAGCACGCCCAGGTAGGTGGAGAGCGGCGCGACCCCGGCGTCCACCTTGACGGCGCTCTTCGCGTCCACCAGCGCGTACTCGCGCCAGCCGAGGCCGTGCAGTACGTGGTCGCCGACGGCCAGCCCTTCCGCGCCGGAGGCGACGACCTCGCCGACGGCGCCGCCCTCCATGGCCTCGCCCACCGCGTACGGCGCCACGTAGGACTTGGCGTCACTCATCCGGCCGCGCATGTAGGGGTCGACGGAGAGGTACATGTTCCGGACCAGCACCTGGCCCTCCCCCGGCGTGGGGATCTCCGCCTCGACCAGGGCGAAGTCCTCGTGCTTCGGCCAGCCCACGGGCCGGCTCGTCAGGTGCCATGCGCGGCCGGTGGTGGGGAGCGTGGGGGTGTCGGACATGGGGTGGCGCCTCTCCTCGAAGTGTTTCATCACCTGAAACAACCATGCCGTTGAATATTTCAGGATGTCAAGCATGTGGGTACCCTGGAGGCATGGCCGCCACACCCAGTTCCCCCGGACGCCCCGACGACCTGACCCTGGAGGTCGTCGGCCTCATCGGCTCGGTGGTCGCCCGCTACCACGAGGAGTACGAGGAGGCGGCGGCCGGACACGACCTCACCGGCGCGCAGGCCCGGCTCCTGAGTCTGCTCTGCCTGGAGCCCCTGCCGATGCGGAAGCTCGCCCACCGCCTGAAGTGCGAGCCGTCGAACGTCACCGGGATCGTCGACCGCCTGGAGTCCCGCGGTCTGGCCGAACGCCGCCCGGACCCGGCGGACCGCCGCGTGAAGGTGGCGGCGGCGACGGAGGAGGGCCGCAAGGTGGCCCGCGGCCTGCGCGATTCGCTGCGTTTCGCCCGCGAGCCGCTGGCCGCCCTCACGGACGAGGAACGCCGCTCCCTGCGCGACATCCTGCGGACGATGCTGGACACCGAAGGGACGGCGCCCGGAGGCCGGGAGTGAGCGGCCGTCAGGTGCACCACCACAGGAAGCGGCTGCAGGTCTCCGAGGGTTCCGGCTCCGGTTCCGGGTCCGGGTCCGGCTCGGGGTCCGGTTCGGGTTTCGTGGGGGCCGGGTCCGGATCGCCCGGGGTGTCCGGCTGAGCCGGGGACTCCTGCGGCCCGCCCGCCGTCGGGTCGGCCGGGGAGGCGTCCGCGGACGCCGACGGGGCCGCCTCGCCGGACTCGTCCTCCACCTCCGCCGATTCCTCGCCCGTCGGCGACTGCGAGACCGACGGCGAACCGGACGCCTCCGGGGAGGAGGACGTCACGGACGCGTCCCCGCCCGGAGCGCCGCTCGACTGCGGCGCCGGCTCGGTCCCGACCGACCCGCCGTCCGGTGTCTCGTCCCCGGCCACCGCCGGCTCGGACTTCGTCCCGGGCGCGTCCAGCCCCAGCTCCGCGAGGCTCAGCGCGCCCGCGGCCAGGACGAACCCCGCCACGACCAGCAACGAACGCCGCCGTCGCCTGCGGTGCGCCGCGGCCTTGCGGTCCCGGCGGCTCGTGCCCGGCCCTGGACCTTCGCCCCCTTCGTCCGCGGCCTCGTCCGCGGGGTCCGCGGTGTCCTCGGGCAGAGGGGGCGCGGGGTTCCCGTCCCGCCGTTTCCCGGGCCCGGCGGTCCCGTCGGCCCCACCGGTCCCGGCAGGCTCCGGGGCCGCCCCCGGGTCCGGCTCGCGCCCGCGGTCCGGCCGAGGTCCGGGTTCCGGCTCCGGCTCCGAGGGGTCGTTCTCGTACGCCGTCCGGGAGGCTTCGGAGGCCTCCGGGCGAGCCTGGAGGGTCTGGGCGGGGGTGCCGCACCCAGGGCAGGCGAGGGCGCCGTTGAGGTGCCTTCGGCACGGGTGGCAGTAGTCCATGACGCGTGAAGGCTAAGTTCCGCTCACGTCCGGTTCCTAGAGCAAGCTGTGAAGGTTTGGTAGGGACGCCTGCCCATAGGTTTCGAAACTGTCGAAACCGTTATGCGCGCGACCCATTGACACCCCCGCCACCCCGTCCTTACTGTCACGCCAGCATTTCGAACGCGTGACGAAATATCGAACACGTCGCACCGCACCATCGAACGATCACAGGGTCCACAACGCAGCGAGGGGCAACTGCCGTGCGTATCACCGGAATCAGCACACACGTGGTCGGGACGCCGTGGCGCAACCTGACGTACGTCCAGGTGCACACCGACGAGGGGATCACGGGAGTCGGCGAGACCCGGATGCTGGGGCACACCGACGCCCTGCTGGGTTATCTGAAGGAAGCCGAGGTCAACCACATTCTCGGCTCGGACCCGTTCGCTGTCGAGGACCTGGTCCGCCGGATGAAGTACGGCGACTTCGGCCGGGCCGGCGAGATCGTGATGTCCGGTATCGCCGTCGTCGAGATGGCCTGCTGGGACATCAAGGGCAAGGCTCTCGGCGTCCCCGTCTGGCAGCTGCTCGGCGGCAGGGTGACCGACAAGGTCAAGGCGTACGCCAACGGCTGGTACACCACCGAGCGCACCCCGGAGGCGTACCACAAGGCCGCGCAGGCGGTGGTGGAGCGCGGCTACCGGGCCCTGAAGATCGACCCGTTCGGCACCGGGCACTTCGAACTCGACCACAAGGAGACCCTGTACGCCGTCTCCCTGATCGAGGCGGTCCGCGACGCCATCGGTCCCGAGACCGAGCTGATGCTGGAGATGCACGGCCGCTTCTCCCCCGCCACCGCCGTCCGCCTCGCGAGGGAGCTGGCGCCGTTCGACCCGGCCTGGCTGGAGGAGCCGGTGCCGCCGGAGAACCTCAAGGCGCTGGAGAAGGTCGCCGCCAAGGTCGACATCCCCCTCGCCACCGGCGAACGCGTCCACGACCGCATCGAGTTCCGTGAGCTGTTCGAGAGCCAGGCGGTCGACATCCTGCAGCCGGACGTCGGCCACATCGGCGGCATCTGGGAGACGCGCAAGCTCGCCGCGACCGCCGAGACCCACTACATGCTGGTCGCGCCGCACAACGTCGGTGGTCCGGTGCTCACCGCCGCGTCCCTCCAAGTCGGTTTCACCTCGCCGAACTTCAAGATCCTGGAGCACTTCAACGACTTCGCCGACGCGGAGATCAAGAAGGTCGTCAAGGGCGCCCCGCAGGTGAACCCTCAGGACGGCTGCTTCCACCTCTCCGACGCCCCCGGCCTCGGTGTGGAGCTGGACGTCGACGCGGCGGCCGAGTTCCCGCAGCAGCAGGCCCGGTTCGACCTGTGGGCCGAGGGCTGGGAGCAGCGCAAGCCCAAGGGCACGAAGTGACCGGGCGGGCGGACGGCCCCTCGGCCACTTCCCCGGCCACCCGCGCGGCCGGGGACTCCGTGGCCGTGGTCGTCGACGGCCCCGGCGCGCACCGCCTGGTCGCGCACGAGCCGCGCGACCCCGGCCCCGGCGAGGCGCTGGTCCGGGTGCACGCGACCGGCATCTGCGGCAGTGACCGCGAGGTGTACCAGGGCAACCGCCCCGAGGGGTACGTGCGCTACCCGCTCACGCCGGGCCACGAGTGGTCCGGGACCGTGGAGCGGGTGGGTGCGGGCGTGCCCGCCTCGCTCACCGGCCGCAAGGTCGTGGGAGAGGGTTTCCGGAACTGCCAGGTG
Source organism: Streptomyces sp. NPDC085927 (assembly GCF_044540975.1). Lineage (NCBI taxonomy): Bacteria > Bacillati > Actinomycetota > Actinomycetes > Kitasatosporales > Streptomycetaceae > Streptomyces > Streptomyces sp. NPDC085927. Next base: position 209,893 of record NZ_JBITSN010000002.1, on the reverse strand, counting down.
TGCGACCGCTGTCACGCCGGCGAGACGACGCTGTGCTCGGCGGGCTACGAGGAGACCGGGTTCACCCGGCCGGGGGCGATGGCCGCCACGCTGACCCTGCCGGCCCGCCTGCTGCACGTCCTGCCGGACGGTGCCGATCTCACCGCGGCGGCGCTGCTGGAGCCGGCGGCCTGTATCGCCGCCGCCGCGCTCAAGGCGAACGCCGTGCCCGGGGAGCGGGTCGCCGTGGTCGGGACGGGGACCCTCGGCATGTTCGCGGTGCAGTTCCTGCGCGCGAACTCCCCGGCCGAACTGCTGGTCGTCGGTACCCGCGGCGACCGGGAGGAGCTGTCCCGGCGGTACGGCGCCACCGATTTCCGCACCAAGGACCGGCCGCTCCCGGACGACTTCGACGTGGTGATCGAGACCGCCGGGTCCGCCGACGCGGCCCGCACGGCCGCCGCGCTGCTGAGGCGCGGCGGGCGGCTCGTCCTGACGGGCATCCCGGCGCCGGGCGCGGACGGTCTCGACCCGACGGACCTGGTCGTACGGCAGCTGGAGGTGCACACCGTCTTCGGGGCACCGCCGGACGCCTGGGCGCACACGGTGCGGGTGTTCGCCGCCGGGCTGCTCGATCCGCTACCGCTGGTCACGCACGAGCTGCCGCTGGCCGGGTTCTCGGAGGCCATCGAGCTGGTGGGATCCGGCGACCCGAAGGTGGGCAAGGTGCTGTTGCGCCCCTAGGGCGCCCGGCCGTGGGGGGGGGGGGGGGGGGGGGCCCCCCCCCCCCCCCCCGCCCCCCCCCCCCCCCCCCCCCCCCCCCCCCCCGCTTCCTCCTGCCGCCCGCCCCCTCCCGTCGACCGCGTCCCGCCCGCTTCCTCCCGCGGGTCGCGAACCTCGTCCGACATACCGAACCAAAGGACATCCTGTGACCGACGCTTCCGCCAAGCCGGCCCGCAGGCCCGGTGAGCAGGCGCTCACCGCGCTCGGCCTGGGCGCTCCCGCCCCCGACCCCGCCGACGCCTCGCCGCACTCCTTCCCCGGCGGTGGCCGCTGGCGCACCGAGGTTCCCTCCTGCGAGGGGCCCGAGGCGCTGGCGGTGGTCCTGAAGGAGGCCTCCCGGCTGGACGTGCCGATCCACCGGATCAGCCAGGGCAGCGGCGTCTGGATGCTGACCGACGCCGAGATCACCGAGATGGTCAAGGCCACCGCCGAACGGGACATCGAGCTCTGCCTGTTCACCGGCCCGCGCGGCACCTGGGACATCGGCGGCTCCACCCGTACCGACTCGCGCGGCGCCGGACTGCGCGCCCGGGGCCACGACGCGGTCGCCGGCTGTGTCGAGGACGCCGTGCGGGCGACGGAGCTGGGCGTCAAGTGCCTGCTCGTCGCCGACGAGGGGGTGCTGTGGACGCTGCACCGGGCGCGGGCGGCCGGGATCATTCCGCAGGACACCACACTGAAGGTCTCGGCCCTCATCGGACCGGTCAACCCGGCCTCGTACGCGGTGTACGAGCAGCTCGGCGCCGACTCGGTCAACGTGCCCAGCGACCTGACGCTCGATCACCTCACCGAGATCAGAAGGGTCTCGGCCACCCCGATGGACATGTACATCGAGGCCCCCGACGACCTCGGCGGCTACGTCCGGATGTACGAGGTGGCCGAACTGATCCGGCGCGGTGCGCCGTTGTACCTGAAGTTCGGCCTGTCCAAGGCGCCCGGGATCTATCCGTACGGGCACCACATGCGGGACGTCACCCTCGCCAGTGCCAAGGAGCGGGTGCGGCGCGGACGGCTGGCCCTGGACCTGCTCGCCCGCCACGGCGCGGACGGTGACATGGCCCCGCTCGGTTCACGGCTCCCGGGGGATCTGCGCAGGTTCGGCATCTCGTCATAACGTTCCGGAAACTCGGCTTCACAGAAGCAGACACAGACGCGCACAATCCCACACACCCCTTTCTCGGGATTGCCCAGCACCCTCTTCGCACCGCACCGCCCCGCACCACAACTTCATCGCCAAATCCCTTGGCCCGAAAGTGACTTCGCACCCCCGGGCCGCCCTGCACACACATCAAGGATGATGATCATGCGTAACCGCAGAGCCGCCGTCGCCGCCGTGGCCACCGCCGCCTCCCTCGCCCTCACCCTGTCCGCCTGCGGCCAGAGCGGCGAGGGCGGAAGCGAGGAGGACAAGGGAGACTCCAAGGGAGCGACCATCGGCATCGCGATGCCGACCAAGTCCTCCGAGCGCTGGATAGCCGACGGCGACAACGTCGTGAAGGACCTGGAGTCCAAGGGCTACAAGACCAAGCTGGTCTTCGGCGAGGACGACCCGGACCAGCAGGTCGCCCAGGTCGAGAACCTGATCACGCAGGACGTCAAGGCGCTGATCGTCGCGGCGATCGACAACAAGTCGCTGAACAACGTCCTGCAGCAGGCCAAGGACGCCGACATCCCGGTGATCTCCTACGACCGCCTGATCCTCGGCACGGAGAACGTCGACTACTACGCCTCGTTCGACAACGAGAAGGTCGGCGAACTCCAGGGCGACTACATCGTCGACAAGCTCGGCCTGAAGGACGGCAGCGAGAAGGGCCCCTTCAACATCGAGCTGTTCGCCGGCTCCAACGACGACAACAACACCCGCTACTTCTTCCAGGGCGCGATGAACGTCCTGCAGCCCTACATCGACAAGAAGCAGCTCGTCGTCCGGTCCGGCCAGACCGAGCTGAACCAGGTCACCACCCTGCGCTGGGACGGCGGCACCGCCCAGAAGCGCATGGACGACATCCTGACCTCGTCCTACAAGAGCGGGCGGGTCGACGCGGTCCTCTCCCCGTACGACGGCATCTCCATCGGCATCCTGTCGGCGCTGAAGTCGGACGACTACGGCTCCAAGAACAAGCCGCTGCCGATCGTCACCGGCCAGGACGCCGAGGTCGCCTCGGTGAAGTCGATCATCGCCGACCAGCAGTCCATGACGGTCTACAAGGACACCCGCGAGCTCGCCAAGGTCGCCACGAACATGGTCGACGCGCTCCTGACGGACAAGAAGCCCGAGGTCAACGACACCAAGACCTACGACAACGGGGCGAAGGTCGTGCCGGCCTACCTGCTGGAGCCGGTCGCCGTGGACAAGGCCAACTACCAGGAGACCGTGGTCGACTCCGGCTACGTCAAGGAGAGCGACCTCAAGTAGCCGGTCCCGGCACACCGCCGTCACCTACGGATTGGAAGGCACGACCATGGCGGGACCCGTCCTGGAAATGCGCTCGATCGTCAAGACCTTTCCCGGCGTCAAGGCGCTGTCGGACGTCACCCTGACCGTCCGGCAGGGCGAGGTCCACGCCATCTGCGGCGAGAACGGCGCCGGCAAGTCGACCCTCATGAAGGTCCTCTCCGGCGTCCACCCGCACGGCACCTACGAGGGGGAGGTGCTCTTCGAGGAGAAACCCTGCCGGTTCAAGGACATCAGGGCCAGCGAGCAGCAGGGCATCGTCATCATCCACCAGGAGCTCGCCCTGGTGCCGTACCTCTCCATCGCGGAGAACATCTTCCTCGGCAACGAGCACGCCCGGCGCGGCCGCATCGACTGGCACGAGACGCTGCGGCACGCGACCGAGCTGCTGCGCCGGGTGGGGCTCGACGACCACCCGGACACCCGGGTCGCCGACATCGGCGTGGGCAAGCAGCAACTGGTGGAGATCGCCAAGGCGTTGTCGAAGAAGGTGAAGCTGCTCATCCTCGACGAGCCGACCTCGGCGCTCAACGACGAGGACAGCGGCAAGCTGCTCGACCTGATCCTCCAGCTGAAGGAACAGGGCATCACCTCGATCATCATCTCCCACAAGCTGAACGAGATCCGCACGGTCGCCGACTCGGTGACGATCCTGCGGGACGGGCGGACCATCGAGACGCTCGACGTGAAGGCCGCGGAGACCACCGAGGACCGGATCATCAGCGGAATGGTCGGCCGCGACCTCGAGCACCGCTTCCCGGAGCGGACCCCGCACCACCCCGAGGAGGGCACCGCCCCCGCCCTCGAGGTGCGCAACTGGACCGTGCACCACCCGATCGACCAGCAGCGCAAGGTCGTCGACGACGTGTCGCTGCAGGTCCGGCGCGGCGAGATCGTCGGCATCGCCGGCCTGATGGGCGCCGGCCGCACCGAGCTGGCGATGAGCCTGTTCGGCCGCACCTACGGCCGGTACGCGGGCGGCACGGTCCTGCGGGACGGTGAGGAGATCCGGACCAAGACCGTCCCCGAGGCGGTGCGGCACGGCATCGCGTACGTCACCGAGGACCGCAAGCACTACGGCCTGAACCTCATCGACACCATCAACCGCAACATCTCGCTCAGCGCGCTGGGCAAGGTCGCCAGGCGGGGCGTCGTGGACGAGCACGAGGAACGCCAGGTCGCCGAGGGCTTCCGCACGTCCATGAACATCAAGGCGCCGACGGTCTTCGAGCCGGTGGGCAAGCTGTCCGGCGGCAACCAGCAGAAGGTCGTCCTCAGCAAGTGGATCTTCGCGGGTCCCGAGGTGCTGATCCTGGACGAGCCGACCCGCGGCATCGACGTCGGCGCCAAGTACGAGATCTACACGGTCATCGACCAACTGGCCGCCGAGGGCAAGGCGGTCGTCTTCATCTCCTCCGAGCTGCCCGAACTGCTCGGCATGTGCGACCGCATCTACACGATGGCCGCCGGGCGGCTGACCGGGGAGTTCTCGCGGGCCGAGGCGTCCCAGGAATCGCTGATGCGTCGGATGACGAAGGACAAAAAGGACAAAGAGGTAACCCGATGAGCACGGATGTCACCGACAAGACCCCGGCCGCCGCGCCGCCGGGCAGGAACGGGGCGGGCACCGGTGACGGCCTGCTCCAGCTGATGCTGGACGGCATGCGCCGCAACATGCGCCAGTACGGCATGCTGATCGCCCTCGGCCTGATCGTGGCGCTGTTCGCGGTGTGGACCGAGGGCGACCTGCTGCTGCCGCGCAACGTGTCCAACCTGGTGCTGCAGAACAGCTACATCCTGATCCTCGCGATCGGCATGATGCTGGTCATCATCGCCGGCCACATCGACCTGTCGGTCGGCTCGCTGACGGCGTTCGTCGGCTCGATGGCCGCCGTGTTCATGGTCCGCAACGACCTGCCCTGGCCCGTCGCGGTGCTGCTGTGCCTGGCGGTGGGCGCGATCGCGGGCGCGGTACAGGGGTGGTTCATCGCGTACGGCGGGCTGCCGTCGTTCATCGTGACCCTGGCGGGCATGCTCACCTTCCGCGGTCTGACCGAGATCTTCCTCGACGGCCAGACCCTCGGCCCGTTCCCCAAGGGGCTGCAGACGACCGCCAACGGCTTCCTGCCCGAGGTCGGACCGGACACGAACTATCACAACCTCACCCTGCTGCTGGGCCTCGGACTGATAGCCCTCGTGGTGCTCCAGGAGGTCCGCGACCGGCGCCGCCAGCAGGAGTTCGCCCTCGACGTCCTGCCCGCCAAACTGTTCCTGCTGAAGCTGGTGGCGCTCACCGCCGCCATCCTCACCGTCACGCTGCTGCTGGCCAGCTACAAGGGCGCCCCGATCGTGCTGCTGATCCTCGGCGCGCTGCTCGTCGGCTTCGGCTACGTGATGCGCAACGCCGTCATCGGCCGCCACATCTACGCCATCGGCGGCAACCTGCCCGCGGCCAAGCTGTCGGGTGTGCGGGACAAGAAGGTCACCTTCCTGGTCTTCCTGAACATGGGCATGCTCGCGGCCCTGGCGGGTCTGGTCTTCGCCGCCCGCTTCAACGCGGCCTCGCCCAAGGCCGGCCTCAACTTCGAACTCGAGGCGATCGCGGCCGCGTTCATCGGCGGCGCGTCGATGAGCGGCGGTGTCGGCACCGTGCTCGGCGCGATCATCGGCGGTCTGGTCCTGGGCGTGCTGAACAACGGCATGAACCTCGTCGGCGTCGGCACCGACTGGCAGCAGGTCATCAAGGGCCTGGTGCTCCTGGCGGCGGTCGGCTTCGACGTGTGGAACAAGCGCAAGGTCGGATCGTAAGTCGGCTCGGGCCCCGCCGGAAGGCGGGGCCCTCTCCATGAGGGAGCTGCACACCATGGAACTGAACAGACGCACGGTCATCACGGGAGCGGCGGCCGCGGCCGCCGGGATCGCCGCCACCACGGCCGGCGGGACGGCGCACGCCTCGGACGGCGGCAACGGCCGGGGCACGGGCGCCGGAAAGCCCGTACGGACGCTCTTCGGCACACTCGCGGACGGCACGAAGGTGCACAGCTGGTCGCTGGCCAACGGCGGGACCCGGCTGAAGGTCCTGTCCTACGGCGGCATCGTCCAGTCCCTGGAGGTCCCCGACCGCCGGGGCCGCCACGCCAACGTCTCCCTCGGCTTCGACACCCTCGAGGAGTACGTCACCTCCAGCCCGTACTTCGGCGCCCTGATCGGCCGCTACGGCAACCGGATCGGCAAGGGCCGCTTCACCCTCGACGGCACGGCCCACCAGCTCTCCGTCAACGACGGCGCCAACAGCCTGCACGGGGGCGCCCAGGGCTTCGACAAGCGGGTCTGGGGCGTCGAACCGTTCACCGAGGGGTCCGACGTCGGACTGCGCCTGTCCTACGTCAGCGCCGACGGCGAGATGGGCTACCCGGGCACCCTGCGGACGAAGGTGACGTACACCCTCACCCGGCACGGCGACTGGCGCGTCGACTACGCGGCCACCACCGACCGGGCCACCGTCGTCAACCTCACCAGCCACGTCTACTGGAACCTCGCCGGCGAGAGCAGCGGCTCCGTCGGCGACCACGAGCTGTCCATCGCCGCCACCCGCTACACGCCGGTCGACGCGGGACTGATCCCCACGGGCGAACTGGCCCGGGTCGGCGGCACCCCCTTCGACTTCCGAAGCGCCAAACCGGTCGGCCGGGACCTCCGCGTCGCCCACCCCCAGGTGCTGTACGGCCAGGGGTTCGACCACAACTGGGTGCTCGACAAGGGCGTCACCGCCCGCCCCGGGCACGCCGCCACCCTGCGCGACCCGTCCTCCGGCCGCACCCTGCGGATCGCCACCACCGAGCCCGGACTGCAGTTCTACTCCGGCAACTTCCTCGACGGCACCCTCGTCGGCACCGGCGGGCGGGTCTACCGGCAGGGCGACGGGCTGTGCCTGGAGACCCAGCACTTCCCGGACTCGCCGAACCGGCCGTCGTTCCCGTCGACCGTGCTGCGGCCAGGCGAGACGTACCGGACGACGACGGTCCATTCGTTCGACGCCTGAGCCCGACCACGGGGCCTGACCGGTCCTGACCCCGTCCTGACGGGCCTCGGGGGAGGCCGGTCCGGGGCGCGTGACGCATAAACCACGCCCGGGGTTCACGTCGTCACACTTTTTTCACACCGGTTGAACAGCGCCACACACCCCTCCGTATGTACGGGTGGCCCGCGCTCCCCCGCGCGGGCCACCCACGCATGACGGGCCCGGTACGTCCCCGGCGGGCCCGCCCACCCGGAGGTTCCATGGCCGACAACGTCACCTCGTTGTTCCGCAGCACCGCGGCGCACAGCCCTTCGATGGCTGCGCTGGCGCGGGAGAGCGACGGGGCCGGCCCGGTGGACTTCTGCATTCCGTGCAATCCGTATTTCCCCACCCCCGCCATGTTCGAGGACATGGCGGCGCGGCTGCGCGACATCATCACGTACTACCCGAGCAGCGCCGACACCATCACGGCCGAACTGTGCAGCCTGCTCCGGCTCCCGCCGCAGTGCGTGGCGATGGGCAACGGCTCGACGGAACTGATCACCTGGATCGACCACTTGCTGGTCCGCGAGTCCCTCGCCGTCCCCGTCCCCACCTTCGGCCGCTGGACCGACCAGCCCATGGAGACCGGCAAGCGGGTCGACATGTTCCCGCTCCAGGAGTCCAGCGGCTTCGCCCTCGACCTCGCCCAGTACGCCGAGTTCATCCGCGCGCGGGGCACCAAGGTCGCGGTGATCTGCAACCCCAACAATCCCGACGGCGGCTTCCTGCACAAGCACGCGGTCGTGCAGTTCATGGACGCGATGGCCGACCTCGACCTGGTGGTGATCGACGAGTCGTTCCTGGAGTTCGCCGACGCCGAGGTGGAACCGTCGGTGGTGCAGGAGGCGATGCTGCGCCCCAACGTCATCGTCCTGCGCAGCCTCGGCAAGAACTTCGGGCTGCACGGCATCCGGTTCGGCTACCTCGTCGCCAACCCCGCGCTCGCCGGCCGCGTCCGCTCGATGCTGCCGAAGTGGAACCTCAACTCCTTCGCCGAGCACGTGGTGTTCATGCTGAAGGAGCACGGCACCGAGTACCAGCAGAGCCTCCACCAGGTGCGCCGCGACCGGATGGACATGTCCGGCCAGCTCTCCTCACTGCCCGGTCTGACGGTCTACCCGTCCCAGGGCAACTTCCTCTTCGTGCGCCTCCCCGTGGGCGCCGAAGGCACCGTGGTGCGGGACCGCATGCTCACCGAGCACCGGCTCCTGGTCCGCGAGTGCGGCAACAAGATCGGCTCGTCCAGCCGCTTCCTGCGTCTCGTGGTACGTCCGCAGGTGGACGTACGCCGCCTGGTGTCCGGCCTGGAACAGGTGCTCTACGGGACCTCCAGGAGGGGAGCCGCCGTGCCCGAGCAGGCCACAGGGACCGGCTACAGCTCGGGCACGGCGGCGATAGACCGCCTGGTCAGCGAAACCAACGGCGCCGGTACCCAGGGCCTCGCCGCCCAGGCCATCGGCGCCGGTACGGGGGCGCCGGGTCTCCCCGCCGCTCCGGCCGCCGGCATCGGCATGCCGCTCCCCGCCGTCCCGTCCCCGGTTCCGGTGGGCACGGGCGGCGGGATGCCCATGCCGGCGGCAGCCTCGCCGGGGCCGCAGCAGATGCCCCAGCAGGCACCACAGCCCATGCAGGCCCCTCCCCTGCAGTCCCCGCCGGTGCCGCAGCAGCCGGTTCCCCAGCAGGCGCCTCAGCCGATGATTCCCCAGCAAGTGCCTCAGCAGATGCCGCAGCAGATGCCGCAGCACCCCCTGGCGGCTCCGGCTCAGGTACCCGCGCCCGCTCCGATGCCCGCCGCCGCGTCGTACTCGCCCCCGCAGATGCCCACCGGTCCCACGCCGCCCGGTGTCCCCGCCCGCGGCGGCCTGACGGCGGCGCAGGTCAGGGGTACCGACGGTCTGTCCCAGGCCCCGGCGTCCGGCTGGGGCGGAGCGCAGAGCTGGCCGGAGGCGGCGGGCATGGGCCAGCTGAGCTGACAGGCCCCCCACGGGACACACGGGACGCGTCGAGGTACCGCGAAGGCACCCCGACGCACCCGAGGTCCCGGGCCGGTCAGACCGGGTTGAGCCGCCACTGCTGGCAGGCGTTGTTCAGCCAGGTCCACTGCCGTACGTCGGCCGCGTCCGCGGTGGAGCAGCCGGCGACGTCGGCGACCTTGCCGGTGGCCTGGTTGAGGATCCGGACGTGGCCGCTGTCGGTGGCGACGAACCGGAACCGCTGGCAGGTGTTGTTCAGCCACGACCACTGGCGCAGGTCGGCCCCGTCGGCGGAAGAACAGTTCTCGGTGTCCAGCACCTTGCCGGTGGAGACGTTGACCAGCCGGTGCGTGTCGTCGCCGAGATCCTCCAGCCGCCAGCGCTGGTGGGCACCGCCGTTGCAGGCGTACTGCTGCACGTTGGCCCCGTCGACGGTCGAACTCCCGGCTACTTCCAGACACTTGCCGCTGTTGCGGTTGGTGAGGGTGTAGGTGGCGGTGACGGCCGAGGGCTCGCCCGAGGGGCCGGTCTGGCTCGCCCCGAGCCGTACGGGCGTACCGAGGTTCGGTGAGCCGTCGGAGTTCCAGGTGAACTTCTGGGCGCGGGCGGTGCGCCCGTTGTCGCATCCGTCGGAGGTGGAGTCGTTGGCGTGGTAGACGATCCAGCTCTCGCTCCCGTCCGGCGAGGTGAAGAACCCGTTGTGCCCCGGCCCGTACACGCCGTTGCCGTCGCTGCGCTGGAAGACGGGCGTGGACTTCTTGGTCCAGGACGACGCGGAGGTGGGGTCGGAGCCGGTGAGGGAGAGCTGGCCGAGTTTGTAGTCGGGGGTCCAGCAGCCGCCGGCGGAGTAGATGAGGAAGGTCCGCCCGCCCCGTTGCAGGATCTCCGGCCCTTCGTTGACCGTTCCACCCTGCCGTTCCCAGTCGTGGGTGGGCGTGGAGACGGTGGAGAAGGAGGAACTCACCGTGTACGGGTTGGACATGCGGGCGGCGACGACGTTCTGCGTCCCGCTGTGGGTGCTGCCGAACAGGTACAGCTGCCCGTTGATGGTGGCGACGGTCGGGTCCAGCATCCAGGAGGAGTTGAGCCGCCCCTTGTAGGTGTACGGCCCCAGGGGGTCGGATCCGGTGCTCTCCAGGACGTGGCTGCGCTGGGTGGGGTTGTAGTCGGAGACGTTCTGCCCGGCGACGTAGTACAGGTACCAGCGGCCGTTGAGGTAGTGCAGTTCGGGTGCCCAGATGTTGCAGCACCGGGAGGCCGCGTCGCCCTGCCACACCTGCACGCTGGGCGCGGTGTTCAGTCCGGCGAGGGTGGCCGACCTGCGGATGGTGATGACGTCGGTCCAGGACGTGCTGATCAGGTAGTAGGTGCCGTCGTGGCGGACGATCCAGGGGTCGGCGCCCTTCTGGGCCTTGACGGGATTGGCGAACGAGGCCGCCTGCGCGGAGGACTGCCCGAGCGACAGGGCGAGCAGCAGCGCGGCCAGCAGGATCAGTGGGCGACGGGCCATCCGCTGCTCCAGTTCAGGAGGTTGATGCCGAGCTTGGGGGTGCCGTTGTCGTTGGCGTCGTAGTAGTGGTAGACGATCAGGTCGCCGTCGACGTCGTTCATGATCGACTGTCCGCCGGGGCCGACGATGCTGCCGTGCGGCTCCAGCACGGGCGTCCCGCCGTTGCTCATCATCGAGACGCCGTTCCTGTCGCGGTACGGCCCGGTGATACCGGTGGCGCGGCCGACCTTGACCTTGTAGGTGGAGCCGGTGCCGGCGCAGCAGGTGTCGTAGGACGCGAAGAGGTAGTAGTACCCGCCTCGTTTGACGATGAAGGGCGCCTCGACGGCCTTGGTCCCGGTGGGCCGGGAGGCGAGGGAGTAGCGGGTGGTGTTGCTCGAGAGCTGCTTCCCGCTGGACGGGTTGATCTGGATCATCTTGATCCCGGTCCACCAACTGCCGAAGGAGAGCCACCACTTGCCGTCGTCGTCGACGAAGAGGTTGGGGTCGATGGCGTTGTAGTCGCTGGAGGAGCCGGAGGTGTACACGATGCCCTGGTCGGTCCAGCTCCCCGGCTGCCCGGTACTGGAGGCGGCGAGCCCGATCGCGGAGGTGTTGGAGCCGAACGACGAGACGGAGTAGTACATCAGGTACTTGCCGCCGCGGTACGAGATGTCGGGCGCCCACGCCTCCGGGACGGAGGAGTAGTTCCGCCACCAGCTCGGCCGGGAGGTGAAGGCGTCCGCCCCCGCGCTGAAGGCGGTGCGGTCGTTCGATGTCTTGTTGCTGATGCCGCCGCCGGTCGCGTACAGCAGGTACTGCCCCGACGACGTCCGCATCATCGACGGATCGTGGGTGACGACGGAGCCGGTGACCCGGCCGGGATGGGGGTACGCCGACGCGGCGGTCGGCATGAGGGCGAGCAGGGCGGCGGTGGGGAGAGCGAGGAGGACGGTGCGTTTGCGGAGGGAACTGCGGCGCATGCGGGTCTCCTTGCGGTGGGGGCCAGAACGCGGTGGGGGGCAGAGCGCGGTGGGGGCCAGAACGCGGTGGGGGTCAGAGCGCGTCCGTAATCTCGAACGGCGATCGCAAGTTCGAACGGGAACGTAGAATCGAACCACTTGCGCGTCAATGACCCGCGCAGCCCCGGTCGAGGCGCGCCTCGGCACGGACCGTCTTGGCGGGCGGCTCCCGGTCCACCACCTCCCACCGCGCCGGAGGCCGCCCAGCTGCGGAACATCGAGTTGCGGGTGATGCCGCTCGTGCACGATTCGCATGCCGGGCTGCGGGGCCCCATCCGGTTGCCGGAGACTCCGGAGAACGAGCGGTTCGCCTACAGCGAGGGGCAGGAGAGCGGCATCCTGATCGCCGACCGAAAAGTGGTGAGTGTGCTCCAGAGCCGTTGTGCCAGGATGCGTTCACAGGCTCTGTCCCTCCAAGACTCCGTGAGCCTGTTGCAGCGGATGCGAGGGGATGATGGGCATCACTGATCTGGCTTGGTTCAAGAGCAGCTACAGCAGCGCATCCGGGGACGACTGCCTGGAAGTCGCCCTCTCCTGGCACAAGTCCAGCTACAGCAGCAGTGGTTCCGGCGACTGCGTAGAGGTCGCGGCCTGCCCCGCCACCATCCACGTCCGCGACTCCAAGAACCACCAGGGCCCGCAACCCGCCCTCTCCCCCACCGCCCGGACCGGCTCCCTCACCCACTTCGCCGAGTAACCGGCGGCTTCTCCCCACTCCCGTCCGTGGATGAGTCGCATGCAAGGATGTCGCCCGTGACCGGATCGTCTTCCATGCCTGTCGCCGAGGGCACACCCCGCGACTACGGTCCGGGCCCCCGTGTCGCTGTGGCGCTTGTGTTCGGATCCTCGGCCGCAGTCCTGGTGGTCGAGATCGTCGCCTTGCGGCTGCTGGCTCCCTACCTCGGCCTCACCCTCGAGACCAGCACCATGGTGATCGGCATCGCCCTCACCGCGATCGCCCTCGGCTCGTGGCTGGGTGGGCGCATCGCCGACCAGGTCGATCCACGCCGGCTCATAGGCCCCTCGCTCGGGGTGTCGGGGGCGGTCGTGGCGCTCACCCCCGCTGTACTGCGCGTCACTGCGGAGTGGGCACCGGCGATGCTCCTGCTGATCGCGTCGCTGACCATCCTCGTGCCGGGCGCACTGCTCTCCGCGGTGACGCCGATCGTGACCAAGTTGCGTCTCACCAGCCTCGCCGAGACCGGAACGGTTGTCGGCCGGCTGTCCGGCGTCGGCACCGTCGGCGCCATCGTCGGCACCGTTCTCACCGGCTTCGTCCTCGTATCACGGTTGCCGGTCAGCGGCATCCTGATCGGTCTTGGAGCGCTGCTGGTGGTCGGCTCGGCGCTGGTCGAGTGGCGAACGCGCCGGTGGAGAAGCACCCCTGCCCTCGCCCTCGCACTCGTGGTCGTTGCCGGCGGCCTTGCCACCACGGTCGCGCCCGGTGGCTGCGACGCGGAGACCAGGTACCACTGCGCACGGGTCGTCGCAGACCCCGACCGGGACAGCGGCCGCACACTCGTTCTGGACGGCCTGCGGCACTCCTACGTCGACATCGACGACCCGGCCTTCCTCGAGTTCACGTATGTGCGCGCCCTCGCGTCGGTGGTCGATGCCGCCTTCCGCGAAGGTGAGCCACTCGCTGCCCACCACCTGGGCGGCGGTGGGCTCACCTTTCCCCGTTACCTCGCGGCCACGCGGCCCGGGACACGCAGCCTCGTATCCGAGATCGACAGCGGGGTCGTGCGCGTCGACCGCGACGCATTCGGTCTGAGACCGGAAACCGGTATCGACGTACGCGTCGAGGACGGCAGGCTCGGCCTGCGGCGACTGGACGCCGGCAGCCGTGACCTCGTCGTCGGGGACGCCTTCGGGGGCGTCAGCGTGCCGTGGCACCTCACCACGGTGGAAGCGATGGCTGACGTACGGCGGGTACTCGACGAGGACGGCCTGTACGTCGCCAACCTCATCGATCACGGTGGTCTGGCCTTCGCACGCGCCGAAGCAGCCACCCTCAGCGAGACCTTCGAGCACGTCGCCCTCACCGGCGAACCCGCCGATATCGGCCTCGAACCGACCGCCACCCCCGAGGGCGGCAATCTGGTGATGTTCGCCTCCGACCGGCCGGTCGACCTCCACGCGGCCCAGAAAGCGCTGGACGCCCGGCACACCGGCTGGAAGATCGTCACCGGCGACGACCTCACCTCCTGGATCGGCGACGCCCGACCACTCACCGACGACTACGCACCCGTCGATCAGCTCCTCCAGCCCCACAGCCCACAGAACAGCCGATGAGCCATTCCCGTCCTGACGTCGCAAGGGGCCTCCCGTAGGAGGGAAGCGCTTGGGCCGCCAGCGGGCGAGGGGCGCTTCCGGAATGCCGCCGACAGGCCGAAGAGCTCGTGACAAGATCTTGGCGAGATGTCCTGGTCGGGCGTGACCGGTGTGGGTGCTCCGAACATCCAGGGCATCGGCGGCGGCCAGGGGGCACGCGGTCCCGGAGCCGCCGTCGGCCTCGTCCTCCCGCCGGCGGGTGGTGGCCCGGGGCGGGAACGGGTCATCGGGCCCGCAGGTCGGCGTGGACCAGGTCGTGATTCGAGTAGTTGGGGTGGACTCCCACACCCGACGCGGAGAAGCGGCCGCCCTTGCGGAGGAGGATGTAGTCGAACTTCTTCCGGTTCGGGCTCGTGTCCTTGCCGAGGGTCGGCTTGCAGGGGGGACCGCTGCGGGCTGCGTTGCACTTGGGGTCGGCGTCCCGGAATTCTTTCCATACGGGCTTCATCTCGGAGTAGGTCGGGGTCGCGTTGAAGTCTCCCAGGACAATGGCGTTCGGATGCTTTTTCACCGCGACAAGCAGTTCCTTGATCTGTGCATTCCGCTCGGCCCGCTGGCCCCCCTCCGAGAGATGGGTCGCGAAGACACGCACCTTCTTGCCGGCGACGGTGGTGTAGGCCGAGACGTGCCCGCGGTTCTCCGCCTTGTCATCGCGGTCCGTGGAGGGCCTCGTGTAGCGCGTGTTCTTCTTGCCCGTCAGTGGCGCGGCGGAGAGGATCGCGTTGCCGTAGGACGTGCCATAGCCAAGGCAGCGCCCCCCGTGCCTTGTCACACTTCCGTGTGCGACGCGATATGTGTACCCCTTCTTCCTGAGCCGTTCGACGATGGCGTTCGTTTCCTTGACGCAGATCTCCTGCAGCGCGATGACCTGCGGACGGTACCGGGCGATCTCGTTCACGATCCGGTTGAGGTGGCGGCCCTTCCTCAAGCGGCTGGAGGGATTGTCCACATTGAAAGTGGCGACCCTGTTCGTGAAGGCGGCTGCGGCCATGGCCACAGGCTCGTCCGCGGGTGCCTCCTCCGCCGAAGCCGTTCCACCCGGCTCCGCCGGGCTTGCCGCGTTCGGCCGGTCGGAGGACTTGATCTCGTCCGAGCTGTCGGCCGCGCCCGGACCGCAGGCCGTGGAGGTGAGGAGCGCGGCGACCACCGCGGCTCCGGCGGCGTAGGTCTTCCTACCTGTGGTGCGCTTGCGGTACGTAAGGGTAGAAGCGTTCATGATATTCCCCCGTGGGTGACCGTGCGTGGCTGCCTTTGTCAGGTACAGGAAGAGATTGCTTCAAGAGCCCTTCTCAATCCATCTGCTGGGCAAGCCTGTTACCGACGAGGTACACGGAAGGGGTGATTCCGAGGGGAGGTAACGACCACCGACGCGGCACGGCTTCCCGTCACGGCCTCGGGAGGACGGTGCCGGAAGGACGAACAAGCAGGTGAAGCCTCCGGCGGAGACAGTTCTCCTGGTCGAAAACCCATCCACCAAGGGCTTCACCACGTTGTCACCTTCACTGTCGGACCCCGCCCTCAGGCCGGAAAGGGCTCAGTGGGAGCAGCCGTACCGGGCCGGTCCGAAGCTCTGGTGGGTCCCCTCGAGGCAGGCGTGAATCCGACGAACGCCATGCCCTGACCAGACTCACCAAGACCGCGTGACGAGCTCATAGGCGCGTTCATGCCGGTGGCCCTCTCAAGGAACGGCGCCCGCTCAATTGTTGAGGACCAGGGTTTCCGAAGGAGCTGTTGAAGGCCTTTCGGTCGATTTCGGTCTCGAGTGGCGAATCTTCGACAAACGGTGGCGAGAGCAAGCGGTGGGCCCCCGCTCTGCCCAAGGCCGCCATCACCGAGAACCACTTGCCGCTTCGTCGCGGCTTCGGAAAGGCAGCGCCCGGAAGAACGCCCCTCTTGCGCCGCGAGGTTCACGTCATGCCGGCGGAAAGGGAGACGGAGGGACACACACCGGGCTCGACGAATCCATCCGGGCATGAAGGCGGGGTGGTACCGGAGATTTCTCCGGTACCACCCCGCGCATTCAAGTACGGCGTGTTCCTCGGTCTACCAGCGATACCACCGGCCACGGCGTCCGCCCGTATCGGCGGAGCGCATGACGAAACCGAGCAGCCACACGGCCAGCACGATCACCGCCACGATCCACAGCGCCTTCATGGCGAATCCGGCACCGAAAAGAACGAGGGCCAGCAGAAGTACAAGAAGCAGGGGAACCATGATTATCAACCTCCGAGGGAGCAGATGCCCCGGAGTTCTCGTGGTACGCATGGCGTCTTGATGTTTCTTTTATGTCGCAGCGGGAAAACGCGCGCGCCGCGCCACTGCGACACACACGCTCCGCGCCTCACACGGATGGCCCCGCTCGAGATGCACAGCCGTCAGGAGCGCCAAAACTGACCGTATGGCAGAACCACGTCGCCCGGATGCCGGGAGCTCCAAGACGGCCCCGGCTCGCCGCACGGGAGCCGCGCGGGGGCCCGAGCACGCGGCCCGTACTGCCCTCCGGAGCCTGGCGGAGCTGATCGATCACCCGCCGGAGGGCGTGTCCGCCGTCCGGCGTTCCGACGACGGCTGGTGTGTGGTGGTGGACGTCCTGGAGGTTCCGCGGATCCCCGACACCACGAGCCTCCTGGCCTCGTACGAGGTGCAACTCGACCGGGCCGGTGAGCTCCTGGAGTACCGCAGGGTCCGCCGCTACCGACGGGGTGCGGCCGACGAGTGATCCGTGTCCGCTCCCTCTGCCCCTCTGCTGGAAGGAACTTCCATGACCGCCACCACTTACTACTCCGACGAAGTAGTGGCCTGCCCGCCTCGCGCCGGCACGTTGTACGACGTACTGGAACTGATTCTCGACCGCGGCATGGTCATCGACGTGTTCATACGGGTCTCACTGGTCGGTATCGAGATCCTGAAGGTGGACGCGCGCATCGTCGTCGCGAGCGTGGACACCTACCTGCGGTTCGCGGAGGCGTGCAACCGGCTGGACCTCGAGCGCGATTCGCGCAGCACCACGGTCCCCGAACTGTTCGGCGGCGGTGCGGCCAAGGCCGTCGGCAAGCGCAAGGTGCGCAAGGCCGCCGACACCGTGGGCGAGACCGTACGCAAAGTGGTGGGCGGCGGCGAGGAGGAGCCCGACGACCAGGACGAGGACGAGGTCGAGGACGAGCAGCGGGAACGCCCGAGGAAGCGGCGCGCTCCCGCGCGCAAGAGCAGCCGCCGCCGGGTGGAGGCATGACCGTGGTGACCGACGGGGTGTACGTCTACGCGATTCTGCGGGCGGGAACGGTGCTCCCGGAAGGGCTCGGCGGTGTGGGGTCCCCTCCCGCCCCGGTGCGGACGATCGGGCAGGGCCCGCTCGACGCGGTCGTCAGCGAGGCACCGCCCCAGCTGCGCGCGCGACGTCGCGACCTGCTGGCGCACCAGGAACTCCTGATGCGCCTGGCGGACGAAGGGCCGGTGCTGCCCATGCGGTTCGGCATGGTCGCGCCGGACGAGAGGACGGTCCTCGATCAGCTGGCCGCCGACGGGTCCCGCCACGCCGCCACTCTGGAACAGCTGGCCGGCCGCTTCGAGATCAACGTCAAGGCGCTTCCGGCGCAGAACGCGCTGGCGGCCCTCGTCGCCGAGGAGAAGAACGTACGACGGCTTCGCGATGCCGCCCGCCGGCGTCCCGGCTACGAGGCCAGCATCAGGCTGGGCGAAGCCGTCACCACCGCACTCACCCGCAGAGCGGCAACGGCGGGACAGCGCTTGGTGCGTGAACTCACGCCCGGGGCCCGCGCCGTGGCAACGGGTCCCCCCGTGTCGGGCTGCGCACTCAACCTGTCCTTCCTCGTCGACCGCGGCGACACCGACGCCTTCCTCACCAGAGCCCGGACCTTCGCGGACGCTCATCGGGAGCATGTGGAGCTCCGGCTCGCCGGCCCGCTCCCCTGCTACAGCTTCGTCTCGTCCGAGGCCCTCCCCCTTCCCATGGGCGGGGCGTGACATGGGACTGATCACCGGCCTGCTCACCCTGCCCATCGCGCCGGTCCGGGGCGTGGTCTGGGTGGCCGAGAAACTCCACGACGCCGCCGAGCGCGAGGTGCACGACCCCGCCGTACTGCGTGCGCAGCTGGCGGTGCTCAACCAGGAGCTCGAGGCGGGCGACATCACTCCGGACGAGTTCGAACGAGAAGAAGAACGGTTGCTCGACCGACTGCACGCCGTGCGGGTCGGTCCGGCACACAACGATCGCGATCGAAGGTGACGTGCTGATGGAAGACCAGTCCAAAGTTGCCCTCGGGGCCGCAGTGGTCGGCGGCTACCTCCTGGGCCGGACCAGAAAAGGACGGCTGGCCATCACCGTCGCCACGTACCTGGCCGGCCGGCGGTTCGGTCTGGAGCCCCGCCAGCTCGCCGCGGAGGGGATGCGCCGGCTCGGAGGGGTTCCCCAGTTCGCCCAGCTCCAGGACCAGCTCCGGGGCGAGGTCCTCGAAGCGGGCCGCAAGGCCATGTCCGCCACCGCCAACCGCAGCCTGAGCTCGCTGGCCGACACGCTCAGCGACCGCACGGCCCGTCTCACCAAACCTCCGCGGTTCAAGGACGAGGACGAGGAGGAGGGCGAGAACGAAGACGTCGAGGAGGAGTACGAGGGCGAGGACGAAGAGACCCCGGACGACGAAGGCGCGGAGTACGGGGACGACGAGTACGAGGACGAAGAGGAGCCGGGCCCGGAGGACGAGGAGGAAGAGGAGGAGCCCGGCCCGGAGGAAGAGGAGGAAGAGGAGCCCGAGCGGAGGCCGGAGAAGCGGCCGTCGGGAAGGAAGACCCCGGCGAAGAAGTCCTCCCCCGCCAAGAAGAAAGCGGCCGAGAAGACATCTCCGGCCAAGAAGGCGACCGCCAAGAAGTCCGCTCCGGCCAAGAAGACGGCGTCCAAAAAGACCGCGGCCAAGAAGACATCTCCCGCGAAGAAGACGGCAGCAAGCACTTCGTCGTCGGTGAAGGGGACCGAATCCAAGCGCACGAAGCGTCGGAGGTAGCCAGTCATGGCCAAGACGAAGAACACAGAACCCGAGGCTGAAGAGTCCGGATTGGGCAGGCTCCGGGGAGAGCTGTCCGGCTTCCTCGGCGCACATGCGGGGAAACTCGCCGAGAAGGCGGGAGACAAGCTGACCGGCGTCACGGGCCGGCTGACCGACGTCGCGGAGAACGGCGGTTCCCTGCCCAAGATCGGCTCACGCGTCCTTCAGGGCGATTCGCCGGTGAAGGCATTCGTCTCGGAAAAGGCCAAGGGCGTCAAGGACAGTGTCGTGGACAAGGCCAAAGAGACCTTCGGCGGTGGAAAGCGCAAGCGTAAGTCGGGCGGCGGCAAGCTCATGAACATCATCGAGGTACTCGATGTGGGAGTGCCTCTGCGTACCGCTTACGACCACTGGACCCAGTACGACCAGTTCAGCGGTTTCACCAAGGGCGTTCAGGACGTCTCGATGGAAGACGAGGCGACCAGTAACTGGAAGGTCAAGATCGGACCGTCCGCGCGCAGCTTCAAGGCGACGGTCCAGGAGCAGGTGCCCGACGAACGCATCGTGTGGACGTCGGAAGGCGCCAAGGGCACCACGCGCGGTGCGGTGAGCTTCCACGAACTGGGTCCGACCCTCACCCGGATCGTCCTGGTCCTCGAGTACTACCCGTCCGGGTTCTTCGAGAAGACGGGCAACCTCTGGCGTGCCCAAGGGCGCCGCGTGCGCCTGGACTTCAAGCACTTCCAGCGATACGTCACGCTCACCACCGACGAGCCCGAGGCCTGGCGTGGCGAGATCCGCGACGGAGAAGTCGTCAAGTCCCACGAAGAGGCCATGGAGGAGGAAGAAGAGAGGGAAGAGGACCAGGACGGCCGGGAGGACGAGGACGAGGGTGAGGAAGAGGAAGAGGAAGAGGACGGCGAGGCCGCGGACGATCGACTGACGGGCGAGGAAGAAGACGAGGACGAGGAGTACGAGGAAGAAGAGGAGCCCGGCCCGGAGGACGAGGAGGAAGAAGAAGAGGAGGAGGAGGAAGAGGAAGAAGAGGAGAAGCCCGCCGAGCGGCGCTCCCGGAGGGCCCGTCGTGACTGACCTCGCCTTCCGGCACGACGTGAACCAACCCGTCCCCGGGCCCCCGAACACCAACCTCGCCGACATCCTCGAGCGCGTCCTCGACAAGGGCATCGTGATCGCCGGCGACATCAAGATCGACCTTCTCGACATCGAGTTGCTGACCATCCGGCTGCGCCTCTTCGTGGCCTCCGTGGACACCGCGAAGAAGGCCGGCATCGACTGGTGGGAGACCGACCCGGCGCTCAGCTCCCGCGCGGCACGAAGCGCTCTGCAGGAGGAGAACCGCGAACTGCGTGCCCGGCTGGAGGCACTCGAATCCGGTCCCCGGGACATGGTGTCGTCCGATCGTTGAGCCAGGGAGAAACGAAGGCATGACGGAGCACAGCCCCAAGGCTTCGGAAGCGACCGCCCTCTACGTGTACGCGGTCTGCCGCGCCGACGGAAGTCCGGCTCTCGCCGGGGTGCCCGGGGTCACCCGGGACGCACCCCTGCGTACGCTTCCCCTCGGTTCTCTCACCGCGATCGTGCAGACCGTGCGGGCCGCCGAGTTCACGGACGAGGCATGGCAGGAGCGTCTGACGGACGAGCCCGAACTCGAACGGTACGCGCGCGCCCACCACGAGGTCGTGTCGGCGGTCGCCGCCCAGGCACCCACGGTGCCCTTGCCCCTGGCGACGCTGTACACCGCGGAGGACAGGGCCGAGCGCGTGCTGAGCGACGAGTCGGCGCGCTTCCACACCGCCCTGAAACGCATCGCGCACCATGCCGAATGGGGCGTGAAGGTCTACGCGGCCGGCTCTCCGGGCGATGACGGCGGCGGGGCGGCGCAGCGGCCGAGCCCACCGGGCGACCGGAGCCGTCCGGCTCCGGGAGCGGGGCGGGCGTATCTGGAACGCAAACGGAACCTGCAGGCACGGCGCGAGCAGCGACGGGAGGAGTCCCTGCGCGTCGCCGAGACCGTGGACACGCGGGTGTGCCGCATCGCCAAGGCGTCCCGCCGGCTCCGGCCGCACGGCCCGGGAACGGCCGGCGACCACCGCGTCCAGGTCCTGAACGCCACCTACCTGGTCGCCGAGCACCGGTCGGCGGAACTGGAGCTGCTGGCACAGGACTTGCGGGAAAGCACCGGCGCCGGGATCGAACTCTCGGGCCCGTGGGTGCCCTACTCCTTCGTGGGCGAGGTGTGAGGGGTGACGCACGACGTGGTTCCGTGGGACAGTCCGGGCCCCTTGAGCGGTCCCATCGGGGTGCCGTTGGTGGATCTTCTGGACCGGGTCCTGGCGACCGGGGTCGTCGTCAGCGGGGATCTGGTCATCGCGATCGCCGATGTCCCGCTCGTCCGGGTGTCGCTGCATGCCCTGCTGTCGTCGGTCGGCGAACGCGTGCCCGCCCCGTGGGCCGACAGCGGGCCGCTGTGACGGCCTCACGGGTCGACCTGGACTCCGAGCAGATGGGGCGCGATCTCGTCGCCCTGGTCCTCACCGTGGTGGAGCTCCTGCGCCAGCTGATGGAGCGGCAGGCCCTGCGGCGCATCGACCAGGGCGACCTCACCGACGAGCAGACCGATGAGATCGGCACCACCCTCATGCTGCTCGACCAGCGCATGACGGAACTCTGCGAACAGCACGGCGTACGCCCGGAGGACCTCAACCTCGATCTGGGGCCGCTCGGCGCCCTGCTCCCCCGGGACTGAAGGGGCGACGGGACGGGTGGAGCCGGTGCCCCCGCCGGCCGCTCACCCGAATGGCGGAGGACCGGTTTCCGGAGCACAGTGGAATGAGGGCGCGAGGCAGCGGATGCCGGCGGATGGCATCCGCTGAGTGCCGGTGGACGGCATCCGCCGGATCCGGCCCGCCCCTCCCCGACGGCTCTGTGCGAGGAATCCATGACGACGAACGACAGTCTGAGCGGCACTGCCCTGAGCACGGGCGGCACCACGGGGGAAACCCCTGGGACGACCGTCATCGCGAACACCGTGGTCTCCACGATCGCGGGCATAGCCGTGCGCGAGACCGAGGGGATCTACTCCCTCGGCGGGGGTGCCTCACGAGCTCTGGGAGCGGTCAAGGAAAAGGTGTCCCGCTCCAGTGATCCCGGGCGTGGCGTGAAGGTGGAGGTGGGCGAGAAGCAGACCGCCATCGACGTCGATGTCGTGGTGGAGTACGGCATCGAGATCCTGGAGGCCGCGAGGGAGGTCCGCTCCCGGGTCACGGACGCGGTCGAGACGATGACCGGACTGGAGGTCGTCGAGATCAACATCAAGGTCCTCGACGTCCATGTCCCGGGAGCGGACGAGGGCGACGAGGACACGGAGCGTGCTTCCTCGGGTTCCCGCGTCCAATGACGCGGGTCTGCTGACCCGCCCCGCACCCCCCGCCTGCGGGAAACCGCCGACGGAACTCGACCGACGCCTCCGGGACGGCTCAGGGGCAGCTCCGGGACGGCTCAGCGATGGCTCAGTCGGCGGAGGGTGTGGCCGGGACGGTGGGGCACGGGGAGGTGGTCGGGGAAGGGGAAGGGTCGGGGGACGGGGAGCCGGACTCCGGGGAGCACTCGTCCGGTTCGGTGGGTGAAGGGCCCGGGTCCGTGGGGTCCGGGGAGGGCGACGGGTCCTCGGTGGGGGACTCCTCGGGCGGTGTGGAGGGGTTCTCGCTCGTCGGGGGTTCCGTCGGCGAGGAGGGGCCCGGCGACGGGGACGGGGGCGGCGACGACGGGGAGGGGGAGGTGGTGGGCGACGGGGACGAGGAGGGGGGCCGTGTGGGGGTGGCGGGGGTGGTCGGGTCCGGGCCGATGATGATGCCGTCGTCGTCCTTGTTCCCGGTGTCGGCGGGCTCGGTGGCCGGGGTGTCGCCGCCCGCGCCGGGGCTCTTCGGGATGACGCCCTTGCCGTCGGGGACGGTGTGGATCCCCCGGCTGTAGAACTCCAGCCAGTACCTGACCAGTTTCAGGTAGGCGCGCGAGTGGTTGTAGCTGAGGATCGCCCGGTCCAGGTCCGCGGCCCGGCCCAGGTTCCGGTCGCCCGCGCACAGGTAGTGCCCGGCCGCCAGGGCCGCGTCGAAGATGTTGTTCGGGTCGGCACGGCCGTCACCGTTGCCGTCCACGCCCCAGCGGGCCCAGGTGGACGGCAGGAACTGCATCGGTCCCACCGCACGGTCGTAGACCGTGTCACCGTCGTGGGCGCCCCCGTCCGTGTCCCGGATCAGGGCGAAACCCCGGCCGTTGAGCGGCGGTCCGGTGATGCGGCCCAGCGTGGTGCCGTTCCGGTCGACCGCTCCGCCGCGCGCCTGGCCGGACTCGACCTTGCCGATCGCCGCGAGCAGCTCCCAGGGCAGCCGGCAGCCGGGGTCCGTCCTGCCGACGGACGTCCCGGCGGCACGGTAGGCACGCAGCACGGTGGCGGGGACACCGGACTGGGAGCGGAGGCCGTGGACGAGCGCCGGGGCCGCCGACCCGACGTCCGGCACCTTCAGGGGCGGGATCTCGGTGTGGTAGGAACCGTCGCCCGGAGGCATGAGCTCGGTGTACGGGGCGTCTGCCGCGGCCGGTCTGCCGTCGTCGTCGGTCGAGGGGGCGGCGTGGGCGTCCTTCGCGTCCCGGGTGAGACCGGGTGCCTGGGAGGCGGTGAGGGCTGCCACGGCCGCCACCGCGAGGGCGGTCGTCCGCAGTCTCCTGCGGGCCCGGCCGGGACGCCGGCGTCGTGCGCGTGCGCGGTGTGCGGACATGGCGGTCACTCCTGTCGGATGCGGGGCGTACGGGCGGTGCCGTGCGTACGGGCGGTCACGCGGGCGGTCACGCGGGCGGCTCTCAGCGGCCGAAGGTGTCGAGGGCGGAGACGAGCCAGCGTCCGTCGCGGTGGACGACGTCCACCGCGAGCAGGGCCCCGGCGTACACGCCCTCGTCCTGCTGCTCCTGCTCGCCCTTCGCGGCCTTCCCGTCCTTGTTCGCGGTGGGTTTGGTTCCGGCGGTGCCGACGCTGCTCTGGTCGGCGTAGACGAGGACCCGGGCCCGGTCGCCGTCGATGCGTTCGACGGCGCTCTCGGTGACCGCCGTGGTGATCAGCGCCTTCTGCTCGTCGGCCCGCTTGCGGACGTCGGCGAGCAGGGTGTCGTGCTGGCCGACGGCCTTCTCGGTGAGCAGGTCCTCCGCGGCTTTCTCCAGGGCACCGGGGTCGGTGTGGTCGTACGAGAAGAGCGCCTCGACGGCCTTGGACGTCTGCCCCTTGATCTCGCTGGTGCGGGCGAGGTCGGTCAGGGCGGTGTTGCTGCGCGCGGGGTCGTCCCGGAGTGCCTCGGCCCGCGCGTGGGCCCAGCCCGCGAAGCCTCCGAGGAGCAGGGTCAGGGCGCAGAGGACCGCGAGGGTCGTGGCCGGGCGGTGCGGGCCGCTGCGGGCCCGGGCGGTCCTGCGGTCGCCCGTGGCCCCGGGCGTCTTCCGGGCCGCCCCGGGGGCCTTCCCGGCCGTGCCGGGAGTCGTTCCAGGGGTCTTCCGGGTCGTCGTCCCGTCCGTGGCCGGCTCGGCCGGAGGGGGGAGGACGGCCGTGCCGCCCGTGCCGGACCGGCTCTCGGTGCCCGGCCGGGTCCCGGCGGAGGGGGCGGGGCGGGACTCGCGGGCCTGCCGGCGGCGCTGGCGGTTGATGTGGTGGCGGGTCGTCGACATCGTGCGGGTGTCCTCCTCGGTGCGGCGGCTGGCGCTGTGCGGGGCCGGGTCAGCCGGCCGATGTGCCGCCCACGGGTGCCTGGCCCAGGGCGCTCAGCTTCCAGCGGCCCTCGGTCCGGGTGAGTTCGCCGAGCATGCGACTGTCCTTGTCGGTCTTCGCGCCGCCGGCCGCCTCGACGGTGACGCGCAGGGCGATCAGCACCCGGGCGCGTCCGGCGCGGTCGTCGATCTCGGTGACGGCGCCCGACAGCACCCGGGCCGTGGTGACCGTCCTGGCCGCTTTCACCTGCTCGGCGAACTCCGTGCGACCGGAGGTCAGTTGTTCGTGCAACTCCCCGGTCGTCGAGGATTCCCACAGGTCGAGGCCCCGGTCCAGGTTCTGGTGGTCGAGCGTGTTGAGGTTCTGCACGGCCTGCTCCCCGGCGGCGAGCGCCTCGTCCCGTTGCCCGGCGTACGCGGCCCGGTCGTCGTGGGCCGCGCGGTACCAGTCCTGTCCCGCCCACGCCGCGAAGCCGCCCGCGGTGAGGGTGAGGGCGAGCAGCACGGCCGGCAGCGGCCGGGTTCCGGCGAAGGCGCGGACCGCGCGTTTCATGGGGTGCTCCACTCTCCCGCGCACGGTCAGCGGGCCTTGATGTCGGTGATCCGCCACTGGTCGTCCACCAGCCGTGCCGTGACGGTGAGTTGGGCCGCCGCGGTGGTGGCCTTGTCCTTGCCGCGGTGGGAGGTCTGGTCGAGGAAGACCAGCAACCGTGCTTTCCCGCCGTCGAGTTCGATCACTCCGGTGCGGGCGACCCGGGTGCTCAGGGTGACGCGCTGCTCGGTGAGGTCGTCGCGCACCTGGTCGAAGAGGGCCTGGTACTGGCGGGCGGCGCGGCCGCTGAGGACGGTGCGCGCGGAGCGTTCGGCGGCCGCGGTGCCGTCCGGTGTGTAGGAGAAGGCCCGGGCGAGGGCATGGCCGACCTCACCGGCGACGCGGGTGGTGGCCTCGGTGTCGGTGAGCGCCTGGTTCCGGACGGGCGGGGCCGATCGCAGCTGGTGGGCACCGTAGAAGAAACCGCAGCCGGCGACGAGGAGCAGGGCGGCGGACCCGGCGAGGGCGGCCCGTCGAAGGCGCCCGGCGGGAAGGCGGCGGGGACGGGCGTCGCGCGTCGTGTCTTCCGGCTCCGGGGCGGCTTCCGGCTCCCCGGCTTCCGTAGCGGGTTGTGCTTCCGGCACGTCTGTCACGCCCGGCGCGTCCGGTGCGTCCGGCGCGACTGTCACGCCCGGCGCGTTCGGTGCGTCCGGCACGTCTGTCACGTCCGGCGCGTCCGGTGCGTCCGGCGCGACTGTCACGCCCGGCGCGTTCGGTGCGTCCGGCACGTCTGTCACGTCCGGCGCGTCCGGTGCGGGGGTTCCGTCGGGCTCCGGCGGTCTGCCCCTGCGCAGCAGCCGTGTCAGCATCGGGGTCTGCGTCATCGGCCGCCGCCCTCCTTCTCCTCGGAGGTCTCTCCCGCGTCCCGTGCCGTCCTCTCCCCCGTGACCGGCACCGCGCTCAGCGCCCTCACCTTCCACTCCCCCTCGTCCGTGCGGGCCAGGACCGCCTCCAGCCGTTTGCGGTCGGTGGTCGGCTGCTTCGTCCCGGCGGGTGCGACCTCGACCCGGACGGTGGTGATGAGCTTGGCCGTGCCGGTGCGTGTGTCGAGCGCGGTGACGGCGGCCTCGGTGACCGTGCCGCGCGCCGAGGCGCCCGCCTCGGCCTCGGTGCCGCCCAGTTCCTCGCGCAGGGGTCCGATGGAGGCGGCGCGCCAGGATTCGATGCCCTTCTCGGCCCGCTGCCGGGTGGAGGCGTCGAGTGTGGTGAGCACGGCGACGCCCTTGCGTCCGTCGGCGAGCGCCCGGTCGCGCTCCCGGCCGTGGGCGAGCGCGTCGTCGGTGCGTGCCTGGGCGTAGGTCCACGCGCCGGTGCCGCAGAAGCCGAGCGCCAGGGCGAGCCCCACGCCGGTGAGGATGCGGGTCCGCTTCATCGGGTGCTCCCGGTGGCCGGGGTGAGGAGGCCCGTCATGTCCCCGGGTGCCTCGCCGTCCTGGCCGGGCAGGGCGAGGGCGCCGGGGAGCGTGGTCGCGCCGGCCGTCCTCGCCCCGCCGCCGCTTCCGCCGCTGCTGCCGGAGGGCAGGGTGCCGGGCTTGGCCGGTTCGGGTACCGGGCCGCCCTTCGGGGCGTTCGCCGAGCCGCGCACGTTGACCCCGTCCGCGGCCGGGGCGGTGCAGGCCGCGCCGGTGTTGAGGGCGGGCGTGGTGCCGAGGTCGAGCCCGTTGCGGTAGCGGGTGGCGCCGTATCCGGCGGTGCAGGGCAGGGGGTTGAAGAAGGTGACGGCCATGCCGAAGTTCAGTTTTCCTCCGTCGACGGCGGTGGCGCCGGCGGCGACGGCCGCCGGGAACTTCACCAGGAACTCCTCCGTGCCGCGCTGCCGGGTGACGGCGATCTCGGAGGTGGTGAGCAGGTTGGCGAGGACGACGCCGAGGCTCGGGTCGAGGTCCCGCAGGACGCCGCTGACCTGGGTGGCGGCATCGGGGGTGACGGTCAGGAGGCGGCGCAGGTCGGCGTCGGAGCCCTTGAGGGCGCGGGCCAGTGCCTCCGCTCCGGTGGCGAAGTCGCGGATGGCCTGCGCCTCTTCGGCCTGGGTGCGCAGGACGGTCTCGCCGTCGGTGATGAGCCGGGTGGTGGACGGCAGGTTGCGGTCGGCGGCCTCCACGAAGCCGCTGCCGCTCTCGAGCAGGACCTCTAGGTCGTCGCCGTGGCCTTCGAAGGCCTTGCCGAACTCGTCCACGACCGTGCGCAGGTCTTCGAGCGGTACGGAGGCGGCGAGGGCGTTCACGCCGGTGAGGACGTCGGTGACGGGGGCGGGCACCTGGGTGTCGGTCTCTTCGATGCGGGTGCCCTCGGCGAGGTAGGGGCCGCCGTCGCTCTCGGGCCGCAGGTCGATGTACTGCTCGCCCACGGCGGAGAGTCCGGCGACCACCGCGCGGGTGTCGGCGGGGATGCGCGGGGCGGACTTCTTGATGCGGAGTTCGGCGACGACGCCGTCGGCGGTGAGGCCGATCGGGCCGACCCGTCCCACGGAGACGCCCCGGTAGGTGACGTCGGAGTGGGTGAACAGGCCGCCGGTGCGCGGGAGCAGCACGTCGACGGTGTAGTGGTCGGCGACGCCGATGTACCGGCCGAGGTCGGCGTAGCGGATGCCGAGGAACGAGAGGGCGAGGACGGCGACGAGGAGGAAGGCGATGTTCTTCAGCCGTACGGCGAGGGTGATCAACCGGATTCACCTCCCCGCGTGGCCGCCGGGTCCGCCGGCGTCCCGGAGGCGGCGGAAGCGGAGGCGGAAGCCGTGGCGGGGACGGAGGGCAGGGGCAGCGGGGGCGAGTGCTCCGGTGCGGGCTGCCGCGGCGACGAGGTTCCCGGCGACGGGACCGGCTCCCGTCCCCGGCCGGACTCCTCTTCCCCGCCGGCCTTCCTGGAGGACGGACCCTCCCCGGCCGCCGCCGGGCCGCCGTCCGCCGGGGCGGAGGGGGAGGCCGTCTCCTCGGACACCAGGGGCGGGATCACCTGGGTGCCGGGGACGGCGGCCATGTTCAGGTACACGTTGAGGTAGTCGCCCTTCACCCCCCGCAGCACCTCGTCGGTGAACGGGTACGTCAGCAGCACCTGGAGCGAGTCGGGCAGGTCCGTGCCCGCGTCCGCGAGCGCCTTCAGGGTCGGCGCGATGGCCTTGAGGTCGGCGATCATGTCGTCCTTGCTCGCGTCGATGGTGGAGACGGCGACGCCGGAGAGGGTGTCGAGGGAGCGCAGCATGGTCAGCAGGGAGCCGCGTTGCTTCTCGAGCGTCTTCAGTCCGGGCGAGAGGTCGGTGAGGACGGTGCCGACGTCGTCCTTGCGGGTGGCGAGGGTCGCGGAGAGCCGGTTGGCGGCGTCGAGGGCGTCGGTGATGTCGCCCCGGTTGTCGTCGAGGTCGGTCACCAGGGTGTTGACCCGCTTCAGTACGGAGCGGACCTCGGGTTCACGGCCGCCGAGCGCCGCGTTGAGCTCCCGGGTGATGGTCTTGAGCTGGTTGACGCCGCCGCCGTTGAGTAGCAGGGACAGCGCGCCGAACACCTCCTCGACCTCGGTGTCGCGGCTGGTGCGGGAGACCGGGATGACGCCTCCGTCCTCCAGCCTGCCGGTGCCGGCCGTGCCGCCGGTCTCCCGGGCGGGCGCGACGAGTTGGACGTACTTCTCGCCCAGCAGGCTGGACTGTTCGAGCCGGGCGGTGGCGTCGGCGGGCAGCCGCACATCGCCGTTGATCCTCATGGTGACGCGGGCCGACCAGTCGTCGTGGCCGAGTTCGATGGCGGTGACCCGGCCGACGGCGACGTCGTTGACCTTCACCGCGGACTGCGGGACCAGGCTGAGTACGTCGTGGAGTTCCGCGGTGACGGTGTAGGGGTGGTCGCCGAGGTCGGCGCCGCCGGGCAGCGGCAGGTCCTCGATGCCGTCGAAGCTCGGGAGGCCGGTGGTGGCCGCGCCGAGGGCCAGGGTGAAGCCGAGACCGAGGGCGATCAGTCCGCCCAGGGTGAGGCCGACCGCGCCGCCCGTGGTGAGCACGCCGCGCTTGATCCCGTCGGCTCCCGGGCCGGCGCGCCGTGCGCCGTGCTTCCCCGCTCCCTTCTCCGCTCTCTTCATCGCTCCCCCTTTCCGGAGGCCGCGGATCCGCCGTCGTTCCCGGCCCCGCCGCCGCCCGTGGCCTCGCCGCCGCTCGTGGAGGAGCCGCCCGCCGCGGGCAGGGGCAGCAGCGGTCCGCCCATGCTGATCTCGTTGAGGTCGGCGCGGCCGTCGAGGGTGCGGGTGTCGGGGTTGTAGGCGCGTACGAGGTTGCCCGCGGCCAGCGGTGCCACGTCCAGCGCCTCGGCGAGGGAGACCCGCTGCTCGACGAGGGTCCGGGTGATGGGGACGAGCCGGTCGACGTTCTTCTTCAGCTCGCCCCGGTTGTCCTCGATGAAGGTCTTGACCTGGCCGAGGGCGGTGCCGAGTTCCTCGAGCGCGCCGGTGAGGTCGCCCTTGTTGTCGGCGAAGAAGGTGACGACCTCGTCCAGGCGTTCCTGCGCGGTCCGTACGTCGGTGTCCTTGTCCTTCAGCATGGTGGTGAAGGTCTGGAGCCGGCTGAGCGTGCTGAACAGGTCGCCGCTGCTGCCGTCGAGGGTCTTGGCCGCCTTGCCGAACTCCTCGATGCTCGTGCCGATGGTCTCGCCGTTGCCGTCGAGGTTGGCGGCGCCGGTCGTCAGCAGGCCGGACAGCGCGCCGGTGGAGTTGGCGCCGTCCGGGCCGAGGGCCTCGGCGAGTTCGGTGACCGATGCGTAGAGCTGGTCGATCTCGACGGGGGTGCGGTTGCGGGAGGCAGGCAGTACGGCGCCTTCGGCGAGGGCGGGCCCCGAGCTGTGGGCGGGGGTCAGCTGCACATAGCGGTCGGCGACGACGCTCGGTGCGACGACGACGGCCCTCGCCCCTTCGGGGACCTTGACGCCCTCGTCCAGGCGGAGGCCGACGCGCACCGTGGTGCCCTGCGGCCGCACCGACTCCACCTCACCGGCCCGCACCCCGAGGATGCGCAGGTCGGACCCGGCGTAGATGCCGACGGCGCGGTCGAAGTAGGCGGTGATGCGGGTGCCTTCGGAGTCGAGGACCCGCACGGCGGTCAGCCCGCCGGCGGCGAGCACCGCGAGGGCGAGCACGCCGGTGAGGACTTTTCTGCGTCTGCTCATCGTTCACCGTTCCCCTGGGCCGCCGGCTGTTTCGGCGGCAGGCATCCGGTCTCGGGCAAGGACGTCTCGGGCAGGTAGGCACGGGGGACGACACCGCACAGGTAGCTGTCGAACCAGCGGCCGTTGCCCAGGGTGTTGCCGACGAGGCGGTAGTACGGTCCGGCCAGCGCGAGGGTCTTGCCGAGCTGGGCGCTGTTCTTCTCCAGGACGCCGGTGACCCGGCCGAGGGCCTTGAGGGTGGGGCCGAGCTGCTTCTCGTTGTCGTCGACGAGGCCGCTGAGTTCGGTGCCGAGCTTTCTGCTCCCCTTGAGGAGGGCGCGGATGGCGTCGCGGCGGTCCTGGAGTTCGCCGAGCAGGGTGCCGCCGTCCTCCAGCAGGGTCTCGAAGCTGGACTGCTTGTTCTGCAGGGTCTTGGTGAACGTGGCGCTGCCCTTGAGGAGTTCGGAGAGTTCCGCGTCGCGCTTGGAGACGGACTTCGACAGTGCGGACAGACCGCCGGCGGCCTTCCTCACGTGGGGCGGGGAGTCCTCGAAGGTGTCGGAGATGGTCTCGAAGCTCTCCGCGAGTTTTCGGGTGTCGATGGCGTCGACGGTGCCGCTGAGATCCTGGAACGCCTGCGTCACGTCGTAGGGGGAGGTGGTGCGGGACAGCGGGATGCGGCTGCCGGGGTCCTGCCGGCCGGAGCCGAGCGGGTCGAGTGCCAGGTACTTGTCGCCGAGGAGGGTCTTGATGGCGATGGCGGCGGTCGTCCGGTCGCCGAGCCAGGCGTCCTCGACCTCGAAGGTGACCTTCACCTTGGCGCCGTCGAGCCCGACGCCGGTGACCCGGCCTGCCTTGACGCCGGCGATGCGCACCTCGTCGCCCTCGTCGAGGCCGGCCGCCTCGGAGAAGTCGGCGCTGTAGGAGGTGCCGCCGCCGAGCGGCAGCCGGTCCACGTTGTAGACGAGGGCGGCGAGCAGGGCGAGGGCGAGCAGCCCGACGACGGCCACGGCGACGGGGTCGCGTTCCTTGACCGGTCCGATGCGCGGGCGCCGGGACCCGGCAGCCGTCCGCCCGGCCTTCTCCGCCTCCTCGCTCCCGCCTGTCTCGTCGCCCCCGCCTGTCTCGTCGCTCCCGCCGCGTCGCATGAAGGGCCTCATCCGCGGCACCTCGATTCGGTGATCGCGATGCCGGTCGGCGGTTCGGAGCCGTCGGAGGTGGTCACTCCGCTCACGCGTGCCTCGCAGAGGTAGAGGTTGAGCCACGATCCGTAGGAGGACAGGCGGGCCAGGGCGGTCATCTTGGCGGGGGTCCGGTCGAGGAAGTCCTCGATCTGCGGGGTGTGTTCGCCCAGTCCCTTCGAGAGCCGGCCCAGTTCACGGATGTCCTGTTTGAGGGGCGCGCGTCCGTCCTCGAGGAGGTCGGCGGTGACGGTGGTCAGGTCGCCCATGGCCTCGACCGCTTCGCCGAGGGGTTTGCGGTCCTCGTTGAAGCCGGTGACGAGGTCCTGCAGGGTGTCGACGAGGTCGTCGAAGCCGGCCTCCCGGTCGTTGAGGGTCTTCAGGACGGTGCTGAGGTTGTCGACGACCTGGCCGATCACCTTGTCCTTGGCGGCGACGGTGGTGCTGAGCGAGCCGATGTGGCGGATCAGGCTGTCGACGGTGGCGCCCTCGCCCTGGAGCACCTGCACGATCGATCCGGCGAGGTCGTTGACGTCCTTCGGGGACAGTCCTTCGAACAGCGGCTTGAACCCGTTGAAGAGCAGGGTCAGGTCGAGGGCGGGCGCGGTGCGGTCGAGCGGGATGGTGGCGTCCTGCTCGAGGGTGCCGGTGAGGTCGCCGCTGCCGCGGTCGAGGGCGACGTAGCGCTGGCCGACCATGTTGAGGTACTTCACGGCGGCGGTGGTCGACCGGGGCAGCCGGCGGTCGTCGCGGACGGTGAAGGTGACCTGCGCGGTGCGGCGCTGCACGACGCGGACGTCGGTCACCTCGCCGACCTTCACCCCCGAGATCCGCACGCTGTCGCCGTCGACGAGCCCGGTGACGTCGGTGAACAGGGCCTTGTAGCTGTGGGTGTCGGAGCCCACGCCGGTGCTGGCGACGCTGAGACCGAGCACGGTCGTGGCGAGGCCGGTGACCAGGACGAAGACGAGGGACTTGAGCAGCGTCCCGGTCAGCGGGCGGCGCCGGGTGTGCGCGTAATCCTGGGTGGTCATCCGAGGGTCACCTCCGTGCCGCGGTAGACGGGCCCGACGAGCAGGCTGCTCCAGTCGGGCAGGTCCGCGGGGCTCCGGCCGGCGGCAGGGGCGAGCAGCTCGTTGACGAGGGCGTTCTCCTGCGGGGAGTTGGCGGGGCCGAGGTCCTCGTCCGTCCCGGCGGACGCCCGGGCGGCGGGCGCTGCGGACGCGCCGAGGTAGGGCACCGGATGGCAGCGGGGGCCGCCGCCGGAGTCGTACGCCGGGGTGTCGCGGCCGGGGACGTAGGCGCCGCGCGAGGGGACGGTGGTGACGTCGACGTGGATGCCGGGCCGGTCGGTGCCCTTGCCGAGCGCCTTGTCCATGGCGGGCACGAACTCGGTGAGGGTGCGCAGGGTGCAGGGGAAGGAGGGTGCGTACTCGGCGAGCAGTTCCAGGGTGGGCCTGCCGGTGGCGCTGAGGCGGATGATGGTGTCCTCGTTCTTGCGCAGGAAGGCCGTCATGTCCTCGGCCGTCCGGGTGGTGGCGCCGAGGGTGCCGGCGAGGTCGGCCTCCTGTGCGGCGAGGGTGCCGCTGGTGGTGGTGAAGTCGGTGAGCGCCGTGATGATGTCGGGTGCGGCGTCCGCGTAGACATGGCTGACCTTCACGAGCTGTTTGAGGTCCCGGTTGAGCGTGGGCAGGTGGGGGTTGAACTCCCGCAGGTGGTCGTCGAGCACGCCGAGCGTGTCGCCGAGCCGGTCGCCGCGTCCCTCCAGGGCCTGCGAGACGGCCGACAGGGTGGCGGAGAGCTTCTGCGGCTGGACCGCGGTCAGCATCGGCAGGACGTTGTCGAGGACCTGCTGGAGTTCGACGGCGTTCTCGGAGCGGTCCTGGGGGATGACGGCTCCGGCGGCCAGTGGCCGGGGCGAGGGGTTCTGGGACGGCACGAGGGCCACGAACCGTTCGCCGAACAGGGTGGTCGGCAGCATCTGCGCGCGGACGTCGTCCGGTACCCGCTCCAGGGTGCCGGGCTTCATGGCGAGGGTGAGCCGCGCTCCGTCGCCGTGGGCGTCGATGGAGCGGACCTCGCCGACGACGACCCCGCGCAGTTTGACCTCGGCGCCCGGGTGCATCTCGTTGCCGGCGCTGCCGGTCTCGACGACCACCGGGTCGGAGTCGGTGAACCGCTTGTCGTAGACGGCCACGGCCAGCCAGATCAGCAGGGCGGGCACCAGCAGGTAGGCCACCCCTGCACAACGGCGGCCCAGTGTCACGCCTCGTCGTCCGCTCATGTCACCCCGCCACCTTCACGGTCGTGGTCGCGCCCCACAGGGCGAGCGACAGGAAGAAGTCGGTGACGCTGATCAGCACGATGGCGTTGCGCACGGACCGGCCGACGGCGACGCCGACCCCGGCGGGGCCGCCCGAGGCGCGGTAGCCGTAGTAGCAGTGGGACAGGATCACCATCACGCTGAAGATCAGTACTTTCAGCACGGAGAGCAGGACGTCCGTGGGTGAGAGGAAGAGGTTGAAGTAGTGGTCGTAGGTGCCCCGGGACTGCCCGTTGAACAGGACGGTCACGTAGCGGGACGCCACGTAGGAGGAGAGCAGCCCGATCGCGTAGAGCGGGACGATGGCGACGACGCCGGCGATGATGCGGGTGGTGACCAGGTAGGGCTTGGAACGGATGCCCATGCCCTCGAGGGCGTCGATCTCCTCGTTGATGCGCATGGCGCCGAGCTGGGCGGTGAAGCCGGCGCCGACGGTCGCGGAGAGGGCGAGTCCGGCGACGAGCGGGGCGATCTCGCGGGTGTTGAAGTAGGCGGAGACGAATCCGGTGAACGCGGCCGTGCCGATCTGGTCGAGGGCCGCGTAGCCCTGGAGTCCGACGACGGTTCCGGTGAAGAGCGTCATCGCGATCATCACGCCGATGGTGCCGCCGATGACGCCGAGGCCCCCGGTGCCGAAGGCCACCTCGGCGAGGAGGCGCTGCACCTCCCGGAGGTAGCGGTGCAGGGTCCGCGGGATCCACAGCAGGGCCCGTACGTAGAAGAGGAACTGGTCGCCGGTGCGGTCGAACAGGGCGAGCGGGGAGGCCATCGCGCTCAGCCTCCCTTCGGCGGGACGATCTGGAGGTAGATGGCCGTCATCACCATGTTGACGAAGAAGAGCAGCAGGAAGGTGATGACGACGGACTGGTTGACGGCGTCGCCGACGCCCTTGGGGCCGCCGCGCGGGTTGAGGCCCCGGTAGGCGGCGACGATGCCCGCGATGAACCCGAAGACCAGCGCCTTGAGTTCGCTGATGTACAGGTCGGAGAGCTGGGCGAGGGCGGAGAAGCTGGCCAGGTAGGCGCCGGGGGTGCCGCCCTGCAGGATGACGTTGAAGAAGAAGCCGCCGAGGGTGCCGACGACGGAGACCAGGCCGTTGAGCAGGACCGCCACGCCCATGGTGGCCAGGACCCGGGGGACGACCAGGCGTTGCACGGGCGAGACGCCCATGACCTCCATGGCGTCGAGTTCCTCGCGGATCTTGCGGGAGCCGAGGTCGGCGCAGATGGCGGAGCCGCCGGCGCCGGCGATGAGCAGGGCGACGATGAGCGGGCTCGCCTGCTGGACGACGGCGAGGACGCTGGCGCCTCCGGTGAACGACTGGGCCCCCAGCTGCTGGGTCAGGGAGCCGACCTGGAGGGCGATGACGGCGCCGAAGGGGATCGAGACGAGTGCGGCGGGCAGGATGGTGACGCCCGCGATGAACCAGAACTGTTCGACGAACTCGCGGAACTGGAAGGGTCTTCGGAAGATGGCGCGGCTCACTTCGGCGGCGAGCGCGAAGAGCCGGCCGGTCTGCCGCAGCGCGCCGGTGATCATGCGCCGCTCCCGGTGGCGGGCATCGGCAGCGTGGGTGCCTGGGCGTGGTGCGCGTAGGTCTCCCGGATGGCGGAGCGCGCGGCGGGCGGCAACCGGTCGAGCATGCCCATGACTCGTTCGCGCCGTCGGGCGACGGCCCGGCGCGGCGGCAGGCCGGGCGACGGCTCCAGCTGCGGGACGATCCTCCGGGGCCGGGCCTCGTCGGCGGCGGTGCCCGCCTCGGCGGCGAGGGTGGCCGCGTCCTTCTCCTCGGACATCCCGATGGGGCCCTCGCGCCGGCCGCCGAGGAACTGGGCCACGACCGGTTCCTCGCTGGTGAGCAGCACCTCGCGCGGGCCGAAGGTGACCAGCTCGCGCCGGAAGAGCATCCCCATGTTGTCGGGCACGGTGGCGGCGATGTCGAGGTTGTGGGTGACGATCAGCATCGTCGCGTCGATCTGCGCGTTCAGGTCGATCAGCAGCTGGGAGAGGTAGGCGGTGCGGACCGGGTCGAGCCCGGAGTCCGGTTCGTCGCAGAGGACGATCTGCGGGTCCAGCACGAGCGCGCGGGCCAGGCCGGCCCGCTTGCGCATGCCGCCGCTGATCTCTCCCGGAAGCTTGCCCTCCGCTCCCAGCAGTCCGACGATCTCGATCCGCTCCATGACGATGCGGCGGATCTCGGACTCCTTCTTGCGGGTGTGCTCGCGCAGCGGGAAGGCGATGTTGTCGAAGAGGGACATCGACCCGAAGAGAGCCCCGTCCTGAAACATGAGACCGAACAGTTTACGGGTCTCGTAGATATCCCTTTCGGGACTGTTCACCATGTCCACCCCATTGATGAGGACACGGCCCTGCTCGGGTTTGAGCAGCCCTATGAGCGACTTCAGGAAAACGGTCTTCCCGGTGCCGGACGGTCCCAGCATCACGCTCACCTCTCCGGCAGGAAGGGTGAGTGTCACGTCCCGCCAGATGCTCTGCTTACCGAAGGACTTGGTCAGGCCCTCGACCACCACTTCGATTCCCATATCACCTCCAGCGGACGCAGGTCGGATGTGCACCGCGGGGCGCACGTTAAGTCGGTGCGGAGCGCAATGACAACGGGTGCGGTGCCGGATTCCCGTCCCCTTTCCGGAACTTGTCACCGCGCAGACAACCCGTCGGCCGCACTTGTCTCCGGGGAGACAGGGGCAGGGTCTCGCGGCTCCGGGGGTGCGGATCCGCGAGACCCTGCCTACGGACGTCCGGACCCGCTGGGAGGGTGAGGCCGGAAAGCATCCGTCGTGGCTCCGGCCGACGGGGGCCACCGACCTGGAGCCGAGCACCACACCGGCACGTTACGGTCCAGTAACCTCGGCGGGCAAGACCGGGATCCGAGTTTTCCGGGATACGCACTTCAGCCATCCGGAACTTGTCAGGACGCAGATAAAACACGGCCCGGAAACTGTCACCGGGTGAGCAGGGCGGCTCGGTGAAGGGCAGCGAACGGCGAGGCCCCGCAACCGGCGGACGAAACGTCGACATTGACACTTGATGACTAAGACGACCTGTGGACCACTCACCCCGGAAACAGATATTTCCACTTTCAAAAGAATCATGAACGGCGGCATTGTTCGGCTAAGTTTCCCGCAAGTAACGTCATTTCTCGCGGACAGGGAACAGCGAGCCGCGGGCCGCACGGCCTTCCCTCGATCGACCGGCCACGGCCCACCTCTGCCGGCCAACCCACAAGGAGTCCTGACGTCATGAAGAAGAACACGAGAAGGTTCGCAGTCGTGGCGGGTGCGGCCGCGGCCGCCTTCGGCCTCACCGTCGCGCCCGCCTCGGCGGTGCCCTCCACGGTGTGGACCGTCACCCCGACGGGCGCCTACACCGCGACGAACGTCGGCAACATCGTGCTGACCGCCACCATCCCGATGACCTGTACGACTTCGAGCGCGTCGGGAACCATGAACAACGCCACGGGCAACCCGGCCACGGTCGCCAACATCAACGCCATCAACTTCGGCACTTCGGCCTCGCCGTGCACCAGTGTCCTGGGCTCCGTCACCACCGTGGCGGTCACCCCCTGGACCGTCGTCGCGCAGGACTACACCGCCGCGACCGGTGTCACCAAGGGCTACATCGGCAACGTCAAGGCCAACGTGACCGCCGGCGCCTGCAAGTTCACGGTGACGGGCAAGGCATCGGCCACCTACACCAACACCGGCACCAACGCCGGCATCCTGGCCGTCAGCAGTGTCGCCACCGGTGACCTGATCGTCAGCTCCAGCCCCGCCCCCTCCAACTGCGGCACCGTGGTCACGACCGCCACCAAGCCCATCTTCAAGGGCAACTACCGCATCAAGGCGGCGAACGGCGCCACTCCGAAGATCGTCGGCACCAACCCGTAAGGCATCACCGGCCCGTG
This sequence comes from Streptomyces sp. NPDC085927, assembly GCF_044540975.1. Taxonomy (NCBI): domain Bacteria; kingdom Bacillati; phylum Actinomycetota; class Actinomycetes; order Kitasatosporales; family Streptomycetaceae; genus Streptomyces; species Streptomyces sp. NPDC085927. The sequence goes on along the minus strand of NZ_JBITSN010000002.1, from coordinate 171,889 downwards.
TCCGCCCGACCGGAGTTCCGGTCGGGCGGACACGGGCCGTCCGTGCCGGACCCCACCGACGGCCCTGCCGGTTTTTCCTGTCGGACCACTCGAGCGGAGCAGCATTGAGAGGCAACCGTACCGCCGTGTCGCGGCCGTCCCGCGTCCGCGCCAGGAGGGCGGCGATCGCGGCGTTCGTGGTGCTCGCCGCCCTGACCCCTGCCGCGGTCTCCGCCGCAAAGACCCAGGAGGTCGACACCGAACTCCCCTATGTCTGCGTGCTTCCCTCGGGACCACAGCGCGCGACGGTACGGGTCTCGGCGGTGTTCCCGGACCGGGTGAAGGCCGGCGAGGCGTTCTCTCCCACCGAGGTCACCACCACCGTGGAACTCCCGGCGGAGGCGGTCGCGGACCTCAGGGAGTCCGAGGCCACCACCGCGCGGGCCGCCACCCGCCTCACCGTCGGCGTCGCCCAGAACAAGGCCACGGCCGAGGCGACCTGGCGCGGCACCGCGGAGCCGGTCGCCCTTCCCGACTCCGGACCGCTGATGCTGACCGCGACGGGCGACGTCCCCTCGGTGACCGCGCAGGGCGACGGCGACCTGACGTTCTCCGCCGGCGGCCTCGCCGTCGACCTGGCGCTCGGCACGGCGGACGGGACCGCCGCCGGGCCCGGCGCGCTGACCATCGGCTGCTCCCTCGCCCAGGAGGGAACCGGCAAGGGGCTGCTGACAGCCGTGCCGGTCGGCAGGGGCACGGCGGACCCGAGCGGGCCGCCGGCCTCGCCCGACTCGGACTCCGGTTCCGGAGCACCGGATTCCGGCTCCGGGGCGCCGGCCGAGCCGGAGGACCAGCGGGGGGAGCGGGCGCCGAAGGTGACGGAGAACCGGCCCGGTGCCGCCGCCGACCGCGACGCGCCGTACTGCGCCTACGACGAGGAGCTCCCGTTCACGTCGGCGTCACTGAACGCGTACATCACCGGCTACACGAACGTGCGCAAGCAGAAGGGCGCCTCGATCTTCCCCACGTCCTGCGTGCTGATCGAGCAGGGGGAGCTGGATGCCTTCCCGGACGAGGACGGCAACTTCCACGTAGTGATCAACGCCACGGGCCGGCTGCGCTACGAGCGACGCATGGAGACACCTCCCTTCCAGGCCACCTTCCTCGGCTTCGGCTTCGTTCCGACCAAGGCCACCATGGTGCTGGAGCAGACGGGCCCGATGACCATCCGCTTCGACACCGTGGTCGTGTACCCCGAGTTCAAGGCCGAGACCATCGTCCGGGTCCCGCTGGTCCTGCGCGTGACCGACCTCGAGGTCAACGGCACGCCCCTGGACGTCGGATCCGGGTGCGGGACCGAGAAGCCGCTCAGTTCCACCGAACCGGATCCCGCGAACCATCCCGGTGACCACGCGGTGCTGTACGGCAAGGGCGGCTATATCGACGGCGAGCCCGCCACCGGCTACCAGCTCACCTCCGGCGGCCCGTTGACCGGAGAGGTGACCATCCCCGCTTTCACCGGCTGCGGCACCGGCGGCGAGAACCTCGACCGCCTCCTCACCGCCTCCGTCTCCGGCCCCGGCAACTACGTCAAGCAGATACAGGGCCAGACGTGTCTGCCGAGCGATCCGGTCTTCGAAACCCCGACCACCCGAGGGCAGTGCACCGAAGACCTCCAGCCCTACCAGGTCCCCGTCCGCGAACGCTGAGCCGCTGCCCCCGTTCCCCCTTTCACGAAAGGCCACCACCATGCCCCGGTTCTCCACCCGCGCCCGACTCGCCACCGTCGCCGGCCTGACCGCGCTCGGCGCCTTCGCCTCGATGGGCACCGCCACCGCCGCCGACCCCGCGCTGAACGGTGAGTGGGCCCCCTTCACCCGCTGTCCCGTGGACTCCGCGCCGATGCTGGCCGCCGACGGCCTCCAGAAGACCCCGCAGTGCGTGGTCTCCACCTCCGCCAGCGGCTCCATCAAGCTGGGCAAGACCACCGTGGTCACGGGGAAGACCAACCTCCAGATCGGCGTCGTGCAGAACGCGGACGGCACGAGCAGCGTGGTCGCCCCGCCCTCCGGCGCGCTCGTCGCCGACTCCGCCACCGTCCCCGGCGGTCTGCTCGGCCTGATGTGCCCGAGCGACGTTCCGGTGATCACGGCCATCTGCAAGACGCTCGACGACTCCAGCCTCAACAGGATCACCGCCACCATGGAGTCCGTCGGCGCGCCCTACGCCTTCGACCAGACCGCGGGCATCCTCACGGGCATGCCGATCGTCGCCCTCCCGGTCCGCATCCACCTGGAGAACTCGCTTCTGGGCGGCAAGTGCTACATCGGGACGGCCTCCAACCCCATCCTCCTGCGCCCGAAGAACCTCACCTATCCCGAGTTCGGGATGAGCTTCTTCAAGGGCAACGGTGCCCTCGACGACGCCGGTGAGATGAGCCGGATCAACCTCACCGGTGCCACCCAGAACGACAGCTCCTTCGCGGTCCCCGCGGCCACCGGCTGCGGTCTGAACGTCGGCCTGATCAACGCCGCCGTCAACGCGAAGACCGGGCTGCCCTCCGCCGCCGGGAACAACAGCCTCACCCTCAACAACACCCGGACCCACCTCACCGGTCTCAACGCGCCCGGCACCGTCGCCCCCGACGCCGGCAAGGTACTCGCGGAGAACTGGCACTCGGCCGTCAAGTAACAGCCACGCAACGGCGGTTCCCGGCCGTCCCACCGGCCGGCCGGTGTCCCCGTACGTCACTTCTGCTCAAAGCGTGTACAAGGCAACCGCGTTGATTTAGCTTCAGCGTGCCAGAACGGCGTGACCCCATGGACCCGGCCGGACGTCCTCCGCCCTCCGGCGGAACGGCGCCCGGCCGGCCATCCCGCCGGACACATCTGAGAGCAAAGGGTGACTCATGCCCTCGATCACACGGTCACCGGAGGCCGGGGAACCGCTCGGCCCCCTCCCCAGACAGTTCGCGGCCTTCATCCGACCGGAACTACCGGGGCTGCTGAACGAGATACGGGCGGAGGTCACCCGCGCCTACCCGGTGTACGGCCGGCTGTTCAACGGCCCCGACGGGGACGCGATCCGCCAGGGCGTGGAACATACGCTGGCCGCCTTCGTGGACCGGGTGGCCAACCCCGGCCAGAGCTCGGAACCGCGGGACGAACTGCTGCGCAGATTCGGCCGGGTGGAGGCCTACGAGGGCCGCGACCTGGAGACCCTGCAGGGCGCCTACCGGCTCGGCGCCCGCATCGCGCTGCGCCGCGCCAAGACGGTGGGACGCCAGTACAACCTCTCCCCCGCCCTCGTCCTCACCTTCGCGGACGCCCTCTTCGCGTACGTCGAGGAGCTGGAGGCGATCACCCGCGAGGGGTACGCGGAGGTGCGGGAGCGGAGCGCGTCCGAGGTGTCCGCGTTACGAAGACAGCTGTTACACCTGATCCTGGCCGCACCGCCGCTGCCCCGGACGACCGTCTCCGAACTGTGCGAGGCCGCCGCCTGGGAACTGCCCCGGGAGTGCACCCTCGTCGCCCTCCGGCCCCCGGTGCCCCACCACATCCAGGCGGGTCTCGACGACGACGTCCTCGCCGACCTCGACATCCCGCAGCCGTATCTGCTCGTCCCCGGGGTTCTCACCCCGCAGCGCCTCACCATGCTCGGCACGGCCCTGGCCGGCACCCGCGCCGCGGTGGGCCTGACCGTACCGCTCGCGCAGACCGCCGACTCCGTCCGCTGGGCCCGCCGTGTGCTCCAGCTCGTCGACGACGGTGTCGTGCCCGACGCCCCGCTGATCCACTGCGCGGACCATCTGACGACCCTGTGGCTGTTGTCCGACCCCGCCCTCGTCGACCACCTCGCCGCCCGCGAACTGGCCCCCCTCAGCGGACTGTCCCCCAGCCGGCGCGACCGGCTCGTCGAGACCCTCCGGGTCCACGTCTCCACCCGGGCACCCGCGGAGCAGGTCGGCGAGATGCTGGGCGTCCATGCCCAGACCGTCCGCTACCGCCTGCGGAACCTGGACGGCTACCTGGGCGACAGCCTCAGCGACCCCGACCACCGCTTCGCCCTCGAAGCGGCCCTGCGCGCCCTCCACCTGCGCGGCCACACCGGCCAGGAGTGACTCCCGCGGCCGGCCCGTTTCCCCGCCGTCCGGGCCGGCTACCCCACCCCCCCCCGTGCACGGGCACGACGGGCCGTCGCGTCCGGGGGAGGCCGGCGGCGGAGACCGGCGTGCGGCCCGTGCGCCCGGGAGGCGGACGCACGAGCCACACAGACTGCACGGGCCGCACGGGCCGCACAGGCCGCGCGGACGGCGTGCCTGTCGCCCCGTCAGGAGCCGGGGCACTCCTTCCAGGCCATGTGGTAGGTCGTGCTGATGTCCCCGTCGGTGGAGTCCATCGTCATGAAGCTGACCTTGTCGGGGGACGAGGTGCCGACGCCGACGCGCAGTTCGGTGTTGATGTTGAAGTTGCGCTGGACGCCGCAGGGGGCGTAGACGAGCTGGGCCCAGTCGGTGGTGTCCGTGGCCTGCCAGTTGTCGTCGTAGGGGCCGGCGAAGGAGTGGCTGCGGTACTCCGTGTTCGGGGAGCCCTGGAAGTAGTACGACGCCCTCTGCGTGCCCGTCGCGCCGCGCTGGAGGGCGGCGAAGCCGCGGTAGTCGGCGCTGGCGATGGCGTAGGTGAAGCCCTGGGGCACGTGGACGATGAGGCTGAGCTGGCAGTTCTTGCGTGATGCCGTGGGGTCGGAGGTGCCGCCCGCCTGGGCGAGGTAGTCGCTGTACGTCACCGTGAACGCGGTGTTGTTCTCGGAGACGGCGACCGCGGTCGTGCCCTGGGGACAGCCGGAGCCGTTCACCGTGGCGACCTTGATGACGATCTTGTCCGGGGGCGGGTCCACGAACCCGGTCGACGGGTTGTGCGCGGGTGTCGCGGTGGTGAGCAGCGCGGCCACCGCGGTGCTGAGGAGCAGGCCACCAGCCATGGTTCTCCCTGTCGGTCCAGTGGGGGGTGAGTGGGACGTGATGGTTGAAAAGTCATGCACCTGACAAGAAGCCGGAGGGCTTCCGCACGCGTCGGCACACGGGCTCCCGGCCCTCGTGAAGGAGGCATGGAGAGGATGTGAAGGCCGGGAGCGCTCGCATCGTAGGCGGCGCCCCGGGGCGCGGGCAGGGTGAACTCCGGCCATTCGCCCCCGCCGGGCCGGCCGGGTGTTCACAGGGAACGGGCGATGGGAACAGCCCGCGCGCGCGTCACTCGTACCGGGCGAAACGGACGTACCGGGAACCTGGCGTGAACACCGTGGTGCCCGGGCGTAGACAATGGCCCCCCAGGACCACCCGTCACGGGGGAACCAGGACCACCCGACGGCACCACCCGCGGCCCCATGCGGCCGCACCAGCGGCACACCAGGAGGCGGCTCCCTTGGAGCTCAGCAGGCGTACCTTCACCGCGCTGGCCGGCACGGCGGCGCTCGGCCTCGCGCTGGCCGGCAGCGGGGCGGCCACCGGCACGAACCGGACGCGTGCCGTGCCCACGGGGCCGCCGCCCGCCCCGCCGCGCGCGGACGGCAGGCGGCACGAGGTCGGCTTCGACCGGCACTCGCTCCTCGTCGACGGCCGGCGGCTGGTGCTCTGGTCGGGCGAGGTGCACCCCTTCCGGCTGCCGAGCCCGTCCCTGTGGCGGGACGTGCTGCAGAAGCTGCGCGCCCACGGCCACAACGCGGTGAGTGTCCCCGTCCCCTGGAACGTCCACTCCCCCGCGCCCGGCAAGCACGACTTCACCGGGGTGCGCGACCTCGACCTGTTCCTCACGACGGCGGCCGAGGAGCGGCTGTACGTCGTGCTGCGCCCCGGGCCGTACCTCGGCACCGCCGACCTCGACGCCGGTGGCTTCCCCGGCTGGCTGACGGTCGCCGAGGGCGCGGCCGGAGCCGCGGACCCCGCGTACCTGGGACACGTGGACGCGTGGCTGAGCGCCGTCGACGCCATCGCCGTCCGGCACCTGTTCACCGGGGGCGGCGGCACCGTGCTCCTGTACCAGATCGAGGACCGGTACGAGGGGCGGGGCGGGAGCGGCCCGGCGGGCGCGGGCGCCTACATGTCCCACCTTTACCAGAAGGTGCGCGCCGACGGGATCGACGTACCGCTGTTCCACAACGACGGCGGCGCGGACGGCCTGTGGGCGCCCGGCTCCTTCCCCGCCGGCGCGAAGAAGGGGGAGAGCGGCTGGCTGTACGGGTTCGAGTCCTCGCCCGTGCCCGGTGGGGCGCCGGCCGATCTCGGGCACTTCGGCAGGCGCGGGACGGGGGCCCGGGCCAGTGCGCGCACCCCCGGGTTCGTCACCGGGGCGGCCGTCGGCGCGCCCGATCCCTGGGGCGGGGCCACCTCCGGGGGCAAGGGGTACATCGAGGTGCGCGGAAGGTGGGACCCGGCGTACGAGCGGAGCAGCCTCCTCACCAGCCTGGCCAACGGGATCACCCTGCACACCACGCGGGTGGCGGCCGGCGGGACCTCGTGGGGGTGGCTGGCCTCGCCGCACGTCTACACCTCGTACGACTACGGGGCCCCGGTCGACCAGGCCCGCCGGCCCACCGCCAAGCTGGCCCCGCTCCAGCAGCTCGGGCATCTGCTGCGGACCGTGCCGGACCTCGCCCGCCTCGAACCGGCGCCCGCGGTGCGCCCCGAGGACGACCGGCTGAAGGTCTACCACCTGGCCAACCCCGACACCGACGCCCAGGTGTACGTCCTGCGCAACGATTCCGCCGAGGAGGTCAGGTCGGCGCTGCCGGGCACCGATGTCGGCGTGCCCGTCACGGTCGGCGCGCGGGACGCCAAGCTGCTCGCCACCGGACTCGAACTGGGGCGGCGCAAGCTGGCGTTCACCACCGCGCAGCCCATGTTCGGGGTGACCGTCGGACGGCAGGACATCGCCGCGTTCGTGGGCCGGGCCGGCGAGACGGCGCAGGTCGTCCTCGACTGCGAGGTCCAGCCGCTCACCAACCGGCTGGACCTCGAACCCGCCTGGTCCTACGACCGGGGCCGGCTGAACGTGGTCACGCCGCTCGGGGTGGGCGGGCTGAGCCGGGTCCTGATCGAGGGCGGCGACTCCGACACGCCGATGCTGCTCCTGTTCGCCGACGACGCGACCGCCCAGCGGCTGTGGCCCTACGAGACCCCGTCCGGCTCGCTGCTGGTCTACGGCCCGCCGCTGCTGCGCTCGGCCGCGCTGCGCGGCTCCACCGTCCACCTCACCGGCGACGTCACGGGCGAGACCGGCCTGGAGGTGTGGGCGCCGCGCGGGATCACCACCGTGACCTGGAACGGGCGGCCGGTGCGCACCACGGTCAGCAGGGCCGGGTCCCTGGTGATGGAGGGCCTGATGCCCGGCACGCCCGCGCCGTCCCTGCCCGAGCTCACCGGCTGGCGGCGGCGGGCGGAGAACCCGGAGTCCGAGCCGGACTTCGACGACGCCCGGTGGACGGCCGCCGACCGCACCGCCTCCCCGAGCACCACGCCCGTACCGGAGGGCCGGCCCGTCCTGTTCGCCGACGACTACGGCTTCCACTACGGCGACGTCTGGTACCGGGGGCACTTCGAGGACGCACGCGGCGCCACGTCGGTGTCCCTGTCCTACAGCACCGGCACCCAGGGGCTGCTGATGGCCTGGCTGGACGGGAAACCGCTGGGCACGCACCGGATGCCGGTGCCGGACGAGGAGACCGCGGGCCGGGGCACCTGGACCGCGACCGCGACGTTCCCCGTGCCCGGGAAGCTGCGCGGGCGCGGCAAGCACGTCCTGTCCGTGCTCGTACGGCGGATGCAGCAGGAGGGGGACACGGCGGGCGCGGAGGAACCGGCGGCCGGCCGTGGTACGCGCCGGGCGGGCCGTGGACTGACCGGCGTCGGCTTCGCGGGGGCTTCCCCCGAGGTGAGCTGGCGGATCCAGGGGGCCGGGGCACCGGACCGGGTGCGCGGGGCGATGAACAACGGCGGCCTGTACGGGGAGCGCGAGGGCTGGCACCTGCCGGGGTACGGCGACGACCGGGACCGCAGCGCCTGGAAGGCCGTGGACCGGCCGCGCGAGGACCGGCGGCGGCAGGGGGTCACCTGGTACCGGACGGAGTTCCGGCTCGACGTCGACCCGGACGTGGACGCGTCGGTCGGCCTCGTCCTCGAGGACGACCCCGAACGCGCCTACCGCGTCCAGCTCTTCCTCAACGGCTGGAACATGGGCCAGTACATCAACGACGTGGGCCCGCAGCACACCTTCATGCTGCCGAACGGGATCCTCCGCACACGGGGGACCAACACACTGGCCCTGGCCGTGCTCTCCGACGGGACCACACCCTCGGGGCCGGGCGAGGTGCGGCTGACCCTGGTGGGCGCGGCGCGCGGCGGAGTGCCGGTGGAGGCGGTGGAGTCACCGGGACGGTGACCCCCGCGCCTCCGCCGGCCCGGCCCCGGCGTGCTCACGCCAGCCGGATCACGTTCCAGGACAGCGGTTCCAGTACGGCCTCGAGTCCGCCGTCCGTCAGGGTCGTGCCCCCGACGGTGTGCGGGGTGACCCGCTCCGGTTCGGCGAGGGTGTTGCGGGCGTCGGGGTCGGCGTCCGCGAGGGCGGTGTGCTCCACGACCGAGGTGAGTCCGAGGCCGCCGAGGGCGATCTCCAGCGGCAGCGGCCCGGTGCGGCTGCGGTTGACGGCGAAGACGGTGACCGTGCCGTCGTCGGCGCGTACGGCGGTGGCGTGCAGCAGGTCGGCCGTGCCGTACCTGTCGGTCTCGTACGTCGGTGAGTCCACCCGGACGTCGAGGACCTCGCCGCGCCCGTACCGGGAGGCCTGCGCGAACGGGAAGAACGTCGTCTGCCGCCGGGCGGGGCCGCCCGGCTCGGTCAGGATCGGGGCGATGACGTTGACGAGCTGGGCGAGGCAGGCGACCTTGACCCGGTCGGCGTGCCGGAGCAGCGCGATGAGGAGCGAGCCGAACACGACGGCGTCCGTCACGCTGTAGTTGTCCTCCAGCAGGCGCGGCGCCTCGGGCCAGTCGTCCTGCGCGAAGGCCGTCGCCCGCTCCTGCCAGCGGGACATGTACCAGACGTTCCACTCGTCGAAGGAGAGGTTGATCCTCTTCGTGGACTTGAGCTTCGCGCCGACGTGGTCGCAGGTGGCGACGACGTTCTCGATGAAGGACTCCATGTCGACGGCGGAGGCCAGGAAGGAGTCGAGGTCGCCGTCGTGCGGCTCGTAGTAGGCGTGCAGGGAGACGTGGTCGACGAGGTCGTACGTCTCGGTGAGGACCGTCGCCTCCCAGGCGGCGAAGGTGGGCATGGACCGGCCCGAGGAGCCGCAGGCGACGAGTTCGACGCCGGGGTCCTGCTGGCGCATCGCGCGGGCGGTCTCGGCGGCGAGGCGGCCGTACTCCTCGGCGGTCTTGTGGCCGGTCTGCCAGGGGCCGTCCATCTCGTTGCCCAGGCACCACAGCCGGATGCCGAAGGGGTCCTTGTCGCCGTGCGCGACGCGCAGGTCGGACAGGGCGGTACCGGCGGGGTGGTTGGCGTACTCCTGGAGTTCGAGCGCCTCGGTGACCCCGCGGGTGCCGAGGTTGACGGCCATCATGGGCTCGGCCTGCGGGCCGATCTTCCGCAGGAAGGAGATGTACTCGGACAGGCCGAAGCGGTTGGTCTCGGTGGAGTGCCAGGCCAGGTCGAGGCGGCGGGGGCGGTCCCCGGCGGGGCCGACGGAGTCCTCCCACCGGTAGCCGGAGACGAAGTTGCCACCGGGATAGCGGATCGCGGTGACGCCGAGTTCGCGGACCAGGTCCAGGACGTCGGTGCGCAGACCGTCGGCGTCGGCGGCGGGGTGGCCGGGTTCGTGGATGCCGGTGTAGACGCAGCGGCCGAGGTGTTCGACGAAGGAGCCGAAGAGCCGGGGGTCGACCGGGCCGACGGTGAAGGCGGGGTCGAGGGTGAAGCGGGCGGTACGCATCTTTTCCTTTCGGGGGTTCGCCGGCGTCCGCGGGGCCGGTACGGGTGCCGGTGCGGCGGTGGGCGTCACTGGCCGGCGAGGCCGGTGTGCGCGACGCCCGCCACGATCTGGCGCTGGAAGAAGACGAAGACGACGATCAGCGGCAGGCCCGCCATGAGGCCGCCGGCCATCAGCTGGGCCCACTGGATGCCGTAGGAGTTCATGACGGTGGCGATGCCGTTCGGCATGGTCATCAGGTCGGGGTTGTTGGTGACCATGTAGGGCCACAGGAAGTTGTTCCACGAGCTGATGAAGGTGAAGATGCCGACCGCCGCGAGCGAGGGGCGCGACAGCGGCAGGATGATCGTGAGGAAGACGCGCCAGCGGCCGGCGCCGTCGATGAAGGCGGCCTCCTCCAGTTCGCGCGGGACGCCCTGGAAGAACTTGTAGAGGATGTAGACCATCGCGGCCGGCGCGCACTGCGGCAGGATCATTCCCCAGTGGGTGTCGACCATGCCCATCTGCTGCACCGTCGTGAACAGGGGAACGCCGAGCACGGCCGGGGAGATCATCAGCCCGGTCATCACGACGCCCAATGTGCCGCCGCAGGAACTCCAGGACCTGGACGGCCTTGCCGGTGTCGAAGGTGACCTCGGTGTTGGCGTCGTCGAACCAGGTGCCGCCGAGCTGGGTGTGGAAGGCGGCGAAGAACCACCACTGGAAGTTCTGGTCGTTGACCCACAGGCCGATGGTCTGCAGCCCTTTCCCGGTGGCCTTCTTCGCCTCCTTCAGCACGCCGAACCACTCGTCGGCCGACGTCACGGGCGCCATGCGCCCGTCGGCGTCGAGCAGGCCCGCCTTCCCCAGCACGTCCTTGCGGTAGAAGCAGAGCTGGACGTGGATGCCGAGCGGCAGGGCGTAGAGCTTGCCGCCGATGACGGCGCGCTTCCACACCTCGGGGTTGAAGTCCGCCTCCTTCACGCCGTGCTCCGCGAGCAGGCCGACGTCCCAGGGGTCCAGGAGACGGCCCGGCGAGAAGCCGGTGACACGGCCCAGGTGCATGACGCCGAGGTCCGGTGCGCGGTTGCCGGCGGCCGCCATGGCGAGCTTGGTGTAGAAGGGGCTGCCCCACTGGAGGGTGGAGTCCTTCACGCCGATGCCGGGATTGTCCTCACGGAAGGCGTCCAGCATCGCGATCATGTTGTAGCCGTCGCCGCCGCTGAAGAGGTTCCAGTACCGCACCCGCGTGCCGGCGTCGGAGACCAGGGCGTCCGCGCCGGTTCCGAGAGCCGCGAAGCCGAAGCTGCCCGCGACCGTCAGGCCGCCCGCCGCGGCCAGAAAGTGCCTGCGATTCAGGCCAGGTCGTCCCATGCCCTGCCCCATCTGTCGAGGTGTCGTGTCGGAGAGGTGCCTCGTAGGAGATGTGCTCGTGGGAGGTGTGCACGGCATCCGAAGCGGGTGCGTCGGGATACCCGAGATGGCATGTTCGGTATATCGAATGGCGCCCGTAACTTCGAACGGACCGTAAGGGGCGGGCGCGGGCGCGTCAATGCTTCGGACAAGATCTCGGGGCCTGGCCGACGGGACACCTGTTCGCATGACGTGGACCCTCACGGCGCGTAGTCTCGAACGGCCTTGAGATCACCCGGGGGAACAGGGAAACAAGGGAGAGAGCGGTGCGCACCAGGAAGGAGATGCGTCGTCTCGCCGACGCGCTCATCGAGCCCATCCGGGTGCCGGTGCCCGCCGAGCCCGAGGTCCTGTTCGACGCACTCGTCGCCTCCGTCGGCGCCTGGCGGGGACGTGAAGTCCTCGTCCACCGGGCGGCGTTCCCGCCGCACACCGCGAGCGGCCTGTGGCTGGAGCGGGAGGGCCACGACGACGTGGTGGTGGACGAGCGGGCAGCCGCGTGGCACCAGATCGTGATCTTCTGCCACGAGGTGTGGCACATGAACCGGCGGCGGATGGAAGCGGAAGCTGGATCCGGCGGTCGCCCGGTGACCGATCCGGCGAGCCGTCAATCCATGGCCGCCCGAACCGACTTCAGCCTCGCCGAGGAGCAGGAGGCCGACCGTTTCGGGATGCTGATGGGCCGTCGGCTGCGCACCTGGATGGACGCCTCCGCCGACTCCGTGTTCGCCGCCGGGGGCGGCGGCTCGGGCGAACCGCAGGACCTCGCCGGACGCATCGGCGCCGCACTCAACCACCGCGGGACCAGACGATGAACGGCCTGATCAACTACGTCAGTTGCGGAGCGCTGTGGCTCGGCCTGCTGGTGCGGGCCCCGGACCTGCTGCGGCACCGGCGCGATCCGTATCTGCGTTCCATCTGCGCGGTGCTGGGGCTGGCCGGTCTCTGCTTCTTCCTCGGGGCGCCGCCGACGGTGGGCGCGATCAACCGCCTCGGCGGGGTGCCGAACCTGGCGGCACCGCTGACGTACGCGGCGATCATCGCCTACGGCGCCGCCTCCCAGGTCCTCGTCGTCCACTGGCGCGGCGGGTCCGGGGTGCGCCGCACCGCCCGCCGCTGGATTCTCGCCTACACCGGCGTCCTGGCCGGGGTGGCGGTGACCTTCGCCCTCGGGGACGCGCCGGTGGAGCGCCGCACCGACCTGGACACCTACTACGCGACGACCCCGTACCTGGCGCAGATGATCGTGCTGTACCTGGTCGCGCACCTCATCGCGGTGACCGTGACCGCGGTGACGTCGCTGCGCTGGGCGCGCCGGGTGCGGGGCGGGCTGCGGGCGGGCCTGACGCTGATGGGAGTGGGCGCGCTGTGCGGCACCGGTTACAGCGTGGCCAAGCTCGTCGCGGTGGCCGCCCGCTGGTCCGGCCGGGACTGGGCGGCGCTCGGCACCGCCGTCTCCCCGGCCGCCGCGGGGCTGGGCGCGCTGCTGACGGTCGTCGGGGTGCTGGTGCCGCTGGCCACGCCCCGGGTGGCCCGGTGGGGGCGGGCCCGGCGGACGTACGCCCGGCTCGAACCGCTGGAGCGGGCGCTCGACGACCTGCTCGTCCGGCGGACGCTGCGGCTGCCCCGGCCCCGGCTCGCCTCTCCCGCCGCCCTCCTCGTGTGGCGCCAGACCAGCATCCACAACGCGCTGAGCCACCTGGACGCCTACTTCGACCGGGACCTGTTCGACCGGACCCGCGCGTGCGCGCTCAGGACGACGGCCGATCCCGAGTGGGCCGAAGCCTCCGCCTGGGCCGCCGTGATCGTCACCGCGGTCCGGGACGAGGCCGCGCCCGGACGCCGTCCGCCGCCGGCCCACGGCACCGGACGGCTCCTCGACCGGATCCCGGGGCCGGCCGGACTGGCCCGGATCGCCGACGCCCTGGCCGGCACCGCACCGGCCGCCCCGGTGACGCAGGCCGCGCCGGTGACGCCGGCGGAACCTGCACCCTCCGCCGTGGCGCCCCCGGCACCGACGGGGGCCGTATGAACCGCGACGCCCGCGGCGGCCGGCCCCGCCGGTCCGGCGGTGCCGGGCACCCCGCGCCGCGAGGAGGCACCGCGACATGAGTCTCGTCGTGTACCTGGCCGCCTTCATGCTGGGGATCTCCTCCGTCCTGGTGCGGCGCCGCCCGCGCACCGCCCTGCGCGACCCGCTGACGCTGTCCACCTGTGTGGCGATCGCGCTCGCCGCCCTGGTCTTCGTCTGTGCCGCCCCGGCGACCCTGGCCGCCGTCAACGAGCTCACCGGCGTCCCCAACTTCGGTGCGCCGCTGACCTACGGGATGCTCTCCGCGTACAGCTGCGCCGCGCTCGTCCTGCTGATCAACTGGCGGGGCGGGCCCCGCGAGCTGGTGCGGCGCATGGTGCTGCGCAGCGTCACCGCGTACGGGCTGCTGGTGCTCGCCATCGTCGTCCTGTTCGCGCTCGCCGACGCGGGCACCGAACGGCTGACCGACCTCGACACGTACTACGCCAACACCCCGTTCATGCGGGAGATGATCCTGCTGTACCTGCTCGGGCACAGCGCGGCCATGCTGGTCATGTGCGCCGTGTGCCTGAAGTGGGCCCGTGAGGTCACCGGGCTGCTGCGCACCGGGCTGCGGCTGATCCTGCTGGGCACCCTGCTGGACGTGGTGGGCTTCCAGCTGACCAAGTACACGGCGGTCGTGGCCCGTTGGAACGGGCACGACCTCGACTTCCTGTCCACCGATGTCGCCCCGCCGATGGCCTCGCTGGGCGCGGTGCTGTGCTCGGCGGGCTTCGTGCTGCCGAGGCTGCTGCCCCCGGCGCTCGCCCAGTGGCGGGGACTGCTCGACCACCGGCGGCTGGCTCCCCTGTGGTGCCTCGTACGGTCGGCGTCCACCGCTCCCAAGCCGCCCGCCGACTGGTGGCAGCTCCCCCAGGTCCGGCTGCAGTGGCGCGAGGTCTCCATCCACGACGCCCTGCTCGCGCTGGCGCCGTACTTCGACCACCGCGTCCGTGAGCGGGCGCGGGACGACGCCCTGGCCGCCGGGCGCTCCCCCCACGAGGCCCGGCTGGCGGCGGAGGCCGCCATGCTCGCCGACGCCGCGCGCCGGGCCGCCGCCCGCGAGGAACCGCCCCAGACGGACGGAAGTTACCGGCTGCACGCCACCGAGGTCTCCGGCACGAGCGGGCTGGTGGAACTGGCCCGGGCGCTGGACCGGGACCGCCCTCCCCCCATCGCACCCCACACGCCTCCCGCGCCCGACGGCGCGGGGCCGAACCCCATGGCTGGACCCATGGCAGAACCCGAGGAGCCCCATGTCGCGTAGAGCTGTCGTCATCGGTGCCGGACTGGCCGGCATGCTGGCAGCGGCCGCCCTGTCCGACGCCGGAGCGGACGAGGTGATCGTGCTGGACCGCGACGATCTGCCCGACGGCCCCGAGCACCGCCGGGGCCTGCCGCAGGGGCACCACGCGCACCTGCTGATGCCGGGCGGACTGGACGCCATGGAGGAGCTGCTGCCGGGCGTGGATCCGCGGGGACGGCTGCTCGCCGCCGGCGCGCACGAGGTGTCCCTCAGTTCGGGCATGCTGGCCCTCACCTCCGAGGGCTGGCTGAGACGATGGCGGCGCGCGGGACCGGTCATGCTGACGTGCACCCGGCCGCTGCTGGACTGGGTGATACGGACCGCGGTGCTGGAACACGCGCCGGTCGAGATCCGCAAGGCGGCGGTGACCGGGCTGACGGGGTCCGCCGGGCGGGTGCACGGAGTACGGGTGGCGGCACCCGGCGGCGGGGAGAACCGCCAAGCGATCCGCGACGAGGAGCTCGACGCGGACCTCGTCGTCGACGCGAGCGGACGCGGTACGCGGGTCGTGACCTGGCTGGACGGGCTCGGGGTGTCCGGCATCCGGGAGCGGACCGTGGACTCCGGTCTGGTCAACGCGACGCGGCTGTACCGGGTGCCGGAGGGTGCGGAAAGGTTCCCGCTGACGATCGTGCAGGCGAACCCGTTCGTCTCCCGGCCGGCGCGGAGCGCGATGGTCATGCCGGTCGAGGGCGGCCGGTGGCTGGTGAGCTGCGGCGGCTCCCGCGGCGGTGAGCCGCCCGCGGACCCGGAGGGCTTCCTGCGGTACATGCTCGACCTGCCGGACCCGATCGTGGGCCGGCTGGTCTCCGGCGCCGAACCGCTCACCGACATCCATCTGAGCCGGTCGACGAGCAATGTGCGGCGGTATCTGGAGAAGGCGCCCCGGTGGCCGGACGGCTTCGTCGCCCTCGGGGACGCGCTGGCCACCTTCAACCCCGCGTACGGGCACGGCATGTCGGTGGCCGCGTTCGGCGCGCGGGTCCTCGGCCGGGAGCTGAACGGGGTGGCCGGCGACCTCGGCGCGCCCGGTCTCGCCCGGCGGGTGCAGCGGGGTGCGGCACGGGTGGCGGAGGCGGCCTGGTCCATGGCGGTCAGTCAGGACGTGCTGTACCCGGGGGTGCGCGGCGGTGCGCCGACCACCGCCGACCGGGCCCTCTCCGCGTACACGCGGCGCGTCACGCGGGCGGCCACCGGTTCGTACCCGGCGGCCTCGGCGCTCTGGGGCGTCACCGGTCTGCGCATGTCCCCGGCCCGGATGTTCCACCCGGCCACGGTGCTCGCCACCGTCGCCGGCTCCCCGCTGCCCCCGTCGACCCGGCCGCCGATGACCCCGGGCGAGCAGAAGGTCCTCGCGCAGCTGGATCGTACGGAGGTCTGAGCAGCGGGCGGGCGGGGAAGGGGACCGGTCCGTGCGTCAGCCCGCGAAGGCGGGCTGGGCGACGCCCTCGCCCGCGCCCGGGACGACCAGGAGCGAGCCGGCCAGGGGCGGCGCGGGGGCCGGTCCCACCCGGGCCGTGGTGATGTACAGGTCGGTCAGGCCGGGGCCGCCGAAGGCGCAGGCGGTGACGCGCGGGACCGGGAGTTCGATCACCCGGTCCAGTGCGCCGGACGGGGTGTAGCGGCGTACCGCCGCGCCGTCCCACAGCGCCACCCACACACAGCCCTCGGCGTCGACGGTGAGGCCGTCGGGGAAGCCGGCGCCGTCCTCCACCTCGGCCAGCGGGCGGCGGCCGGTGACCCTGCCGGTGTCCGCGTCGTGGTCGAAGACGTCGATACGGCGGGTGGGGGTGTCGATGTAGTACATCAGGCGCCCGTCGGGGCTCCAGCCGGTGCCGTTGCTCACCGTCACGTCGTCGAGGACGAGTTCGGCGGTGCCGTCGCCGGTGACCCGCGAGAGCGTGCCGCCGCCGGTGGCCTCGTCGTAGCGCATGGTGCCGGCCCACAGGGCGCCGTCGGGGGCGACGGCGGCGTCGTTGCCGCGGCGGCCGGGGACGGGCTCGTGGCGCAGCCAGCGGAAGGTGTCGTCGGGGTCGAGCAGGCCGATGCCGTCCCGCAGGTTGAGGACCAGGCCGCCGCCCGCGCGGGGCTTGACCGCGCCCACGTGCTGTTCGCCGCGGCGCAGGGTGCGCCGGCCGGTGGCCGGGTCGTAGCCGTTCAGCCGGGAGTTGAGGATGTCGATCCACAGGAGGCGGCCGGTCGCGGGGTCCCAGGTGGGGCCCTCGCCGAGGGCGGACTCCGCCCGGACCGCCACCTCGTAGGAGGCACCGTCACGCGTCGTCGTCATGGCGTCCTCCGGTGGCCGAGGCGCTCGGACAGTTCGTCGGCGCCCTTGGCCGCGAGCTGTTCCAGCTCGGCGAGGCGGTCGTCGCTCCAGCGGATCATCGGTACGGAGATGGACAGCGCGGCGACCACCTGTCCGGTGCGGTCGCGGACCGGGGCGGCCACGCAGCTGACGTCCGGGTTGGACTCGCGGCTCTCCACGGCGACGCCCCGGGCCCGGATCCGCGCGAGGGCCTCGCGCAGGGCGGCCGGGTCGGTGATGCTGTTGGGGGTCATCGCGGCCAGCTCGGCGTCGTCGGGCAGGCGCGCGGCGAGTTCCTTCTCGGGGAGGGAGGCCAGCAGCATCTTGCCCACGGAGGTGCAGTGCGCGGGCAGCCGGCGGCCGGCCGCCGACACCATCCGTACCGCGTGGGTGGAGTCCACCTTGGCGATGTAGATGACGTCGGTGTCCTCCAGGATCGCCACGTGCACCGTCTCGTCGCAGGTCTCGGCGACGGACCGGGCCACCTGCTGGCCCTCGGCGGCGAGGTCGAGGTGCTCGGCGTAGCGGGCGCCGAGCTGGTACGGGCGTACGCCGAGCCGGTAGCGGCCGGGCTGGCCGGCCACCGGGACGATGTACTTCCGGGCGGCGAGCGTGGTCACCAGTTCGTGCACGGTGGTGCGCGGCAGCTGGAGCCTGCGCACGATGTCGGGTGCGGAGAGCGTCCCGTCCCCGTCGAGGAAGAGCTCGAGAATGTCGAGAGCCCGGGTCACGGCTGGTACGAGACGTCCCACGACCGGCCCCTCCCTGTCTGTCTCAGCCCGTTCGAGATATCAACAGGCGATCGGAATGACGAACACACAGGCTAGCCATCCGGACCCACCCGGGCAATGGCCTGCCGAAGAGTCGACACCGGCCTGCCGGCCCCGGCGCCCGGACCGACCCTGACACGGCCCGGGCGGCCCGACCTGCCCTGGCGGTCCGGGCGATCCGGGCGGTCTGGGCGGTCCGGGCGGTCCGACCCGCTCTTGCCGACCCTGCCTGCCCTGGCAGCCCTGGCGGCCCTGGCGGCCCTGGCAGCCCTGGCAGCCCTGGCAGCCCTGGCAGCCCTGGCAGCCCTGGCAGCCCTGGCAGCCATACAAGTCCCGGCAGCTCTGGCAGTACTGGCAGTCCCGGCAGTACTGACAGTCCCGTCGGCCCTGGTAGTTCCGCCGGTCCTGCCTGTCCCACCAGCCCGCCTGCTTCGGCGGCCCTACCCGCCCGCTCCGCCGGTCCGGTCCGCCCTGCCGGCCCCGGCTGTCCGGCTCACCCCGGTCAGCGCCGGGCGCGGGTTCCTCCCAGTTCGCCGCGGAGGCGCTGCGCCCTCAGGACGAGTTCCAGTTCGAAGCGGCGGTCCGGGTCGTCGATCTCGTCGCCCCACAGTTCGCGGATCTGCCGCAGCCGGTAGCGGACGGTCTGCGGGTGCACGCCGAGCCGCGCCGCCACCTCGGGCGCGCCGCCCCGGGTCTCCAGCCACGCCAGCAGTGTTTCCGCGAGCCGCCGTCCGTTCGTGGGGGCGCAGTGGGCCAGCGGGGCGAGGCACTTGAGCGCGAGGTCGTCGATGAGTTCCTCGGGCTGGAGCAGCACCAGCGCCTCGGTGTGCTGGGTGCAGTGCAGCACCTCTCCGGCGGGCAGCAGCCCGCGTTCCATCAGGCGCAGGGCGGCCTCGGCCCAGCGCAGCGACTTCGCCGCGTCGACCGGCGGCACCGGCGGTCCGATCGCGCCGGACCATCCGGTGAGCGCGCGCTGCAGCAGTTCGGGGCGGCCCGCGGCGTCCGGCTCGGGGATGATCATCCGGGGCTGCTCGTACTCCATGTCGAGCAGCACCTCCTGGCCCACGGCGGGCGCGACCGCCTCCCGCGCGGGGCGCCGCAGGACGCCCACCGCGACCTTCCCGGGCAGCGGCCAGCCGACGCGGGCGGCCCGCTCGGCGAGCGCTTCGGCCGGATCGCCCCGGTGGTGCTCGGTGAGCAGGAGCTCCATCAACCGGCGCTGCAACCGCAGCCGTTCCCCCGCCTGCCGGGCGGCGGCCTCGGCATAACCGCGGACGGACTGGTCGACCAGTCCGTCCAGGTACGCGTAGCCCGCGTCGGCGAGTTCGTACATCGCGGGTGGCGGGATGTCGACGCGCTGGCCGATCTCGGCGAGCCGCCGCCAGGCCATGCGGACGCCGAGCCGGTAGATCGCCTGGAGCGAGTCCAGCGACCGTCCGTGCAGGCCCTCACCGCGTCCGAAGTCGTGGAACAGGCCGGGCGGCGCCGTGGGACGGCCCGCCGAATAGTCGGCGTGCACCAGATGCTGCACGAACACCTCGATGGCCCGGCGGATGCCGACGAGAGCCATCGGTTCGCCGGAGTCGTCGAGCACGACGGGGAGTTCGGGGTATTCGCGCTGGATCTCGCTCATGATCTCTTCGGCGAGTCCGGGTGCCTCGGCCATGGCCGTCTCGGCGAACCTGTGCACCTGGGAGCGTGGTACGTCGTGCCAGGCGGAACGGGCCGTGACGGTTCTGGACGCCGTCACCGGTCAGCTCCCCTGCCCCGCGTGCTCGTAGGTGATCAACGGCGTGTTCGGCTGGTCGGGGGTGGCATCGAGCAGTGCGACCACGCCGAAGGCTGCGCCCACGGCAAGGGCCGAGGCGAGTACGACCGTCAGCGCGGCAGCAAGCAGTCTGGACATTTCAGGGTCAGCCTCTCTGGATCCGGAGGATTTCCCCACCCCCGAAAGCACGTTCCGCCACCCCTGTCCGTCACCCCCCAGTGTCGAGTGCACATTGACACTGAGTCAAGGGGCGCCTACGGTTCCCGGCCCAGAGGGAGTACGGTCCCGGCCCGCAGGGGGTGCCGGATGGCTCCGCCCCTCCCACATGCGCGTTTTCCCTCTACGGTCCGGCCTTTTCACGCCGGTCCGTCCCAACCTCCCGGAGTGCCCGGATGCGCCGTACAGCCTCCCCCTTTTCCCTGGCCATACTCGGTTTCGGCACCTTCCTGCTGGTGCTGGCACCGATGCTGGCATGGTATGTGCAGCCACGTGCCGCGGTGAACCCCATCGACATCGACACCACCGCCCGCTACACCGGCCGGGGCAGCGTGTTCGATCTCGACCGGGTCGAGACCCTCTCGGACCAGGCACTCACCGTCACCCAGCGGGTACGTGGCGACGTCGAGGCCAGCGAGGACAGCGGCAACGCCGTGTGGGACGTGATCACGACGGTGGACACCGACAAGTCCCTGCCGGCCGCCGACCCGCACGACGCGCTGGACTTCTCCCCGCACCGCTGGGTACTGGACCGCGAGACCACGAAGCCGGTCCACTGCTGCGGTGCGAAGCCCCGGATCGAGGGCGAGGCGTACCTCAAGTTCCCCTTCGACGTGCAGAAGCGCTCCTACCAGTGGTGGGACAACACCCTCGGCGACACCGTCGTGATGCGCTACCGCGGCACCGAGAAGGTGCAGGGGTACACCGGCTACCGGTTCACCGCCTCGGTGCCGGCCACGAAGACCGGCACGCGCATGGTGCCGGGCACCCTCGTGAACACCCCGGACAGGCCGCAGGTACTGGCCGAGGAGTGGTACTCCAACCACGGCCTCGAGCTGGTCGTGGACCAGGCCACCGGCCGGGTGATCTACGCGCAGACCGGTCCGAGGCGCACGCTGCGGACGCCGGGCGGGGACGAGGACGCGGCAGTCCTGCTGGACGCGGAGAAGCTCGCGTTCACGACCGAGACGCAGAAGGAGGCCGTGCGGCAGGCGGAGCGCGACAGCGGACAGCTGCGCATGGTGGGCCGGACCCTTCCGGTCGGCGCGGCCGTGGCGGGATTCGTGCTCGCGGTGACCGGCGGGATTCTGGTGGCACGTGGACGGAAGGAAGAAGAGCATCCCGGTTTGTCCGGTACTGCTCAGTAAATGCTCACGAACCGAAGCGACTTCCGGGTCAACAGGAGCGGAAATTGTCACCTCGGTGAGTAGCCCTGGGGAACGTCTGGGCGAAAACTGTCCATCCCCACCCCGTGCACAAGCCATTCACAGTCCACGCCCAGGGTGAGCACGCGTGCTCCCCCGAAGCATTCGGGTTCCGGCCGGGCCATCCCGCCCGGCCGGAATCCGCCCCCTTTCCGCGCCACCACGTTCCGCACCCCCTGCGCCTCGTGACACTCCCCCGTACCTCCGACACTCCCCGCACTTCGACACTCCCCGTAACTCCGACACTCCCCCGCGCTCGGCAGCACCGCCCGCGCTTCGTACACCCCGGTCCCACCCGCACGTGTCCCGCGTACCCCACGCATGACCCCAAGACGAGTTGGAGCACCGATGCCCCAGCACGTACCGTCCTCTCCCGCGCTCTCGGTTCCGCTCGAGCGGAGAGAGGCCCATGAGCGGGGAGGCCCCCACCGCACGCCGCTCCCCGGCACGCCGCAGGTGTCTCCGGCTGCGCCCCCCGCCCCCCGGCGGATCGTCTTCCTCGCCCACCGCGATCTGGGCAACCCCTCGGCCGGCGGCTCCGAGCTGCTGGTCGACCGGCTCGCCGACGGCCTGAGCCGCAGGGGCCATCAGGTCACCCTGCTGTGCGGAGGGCCGGCGACCCCCGTCCGTGACTACCGCGTGGTGTCGGCGGGCGGCACCTACAGCCACTTCCTGCAGGCCCGTTCCGCCTTCGCCCGTCAGGTCGGTGCATGCGATCTGCTGGTCGAGGTCTGCAACGGCATGCCGTACCTGGCACCGATGTGGCATCGCGGGCCGACCCTGTGCCTGGTCAACCATGTGCACACCGACCTGTGGGGTATGCGCTTCGGCGGTCCTCTGGCTCCGGCCGCGCGGATCGGGCGCAGACTCGAGCACTGGGCGCTGACCGGCGCCCGGCAGAACGGGCTGATGGTCGCCGTCTCCCCGTCGACCGCGGACGCCCTGCACGGGATCGGCGTGCCCCGCGAGCGGATCAGGGTCGTGCACAACGGCGTGGAGGAGCCCGGTCCGCGCACCGAGCGCTCCCCTGAACCGCTCTTCGTGGCGGTGGGCCGACTCGTCGAGTACAAGCGGATCGACCTGCTCCTGCGACTGTGGGAACGCGTGCGGCCGGTCACCGGCGGCCGGCTGGTGATCGTCGGCGACGGCCCCGAGCGGGAGCGTCTGGAACGCCTCGCCGGCCCCGGTGTCGAGTTCACCGGCCACGTCTCCGAGGCGGAGAAGCACCGTCTGCTGTGCGCGGCCTGGCTGCTGCTGCACCCCTCCGCCGTGGAGGGGTGGGGCCTGGTCGTCACGGAGGCCGCAACCCGCGGGACCCCGACCGTCGCCTTCGACGTGCCCGGTCTCAGGGACTCCGTGGTGGACGGCGAGACCGGCGTGCTGGCGCACGGCGAGTCCTCGTTCGCGGCCGCCTGGTGCACGCTCGCCCTGTCCGGCGCCCGCCGGGAACTGATGGGCGAGGCGGCAAGGAAGGACGCCGCCCGCTTCCGCTGGGACCACACGGTGCGCCGGTTCGGCGCGGTGGCGTCGGAGGCGGTGCGGAGTCACCGGACATGAACGGCGGACGTGTGACTGACAGGAGCATGACTGAGACAGGACCGGGTGGCGCAGTGAACGGCACGGGCAAGGGCGGCGGTACGCCGAAGGACCCCTCCCTGCGCCGTTCCCTCGCCCTCTTCCGCGCCTTCATGGGCGAGCAGGAGGATCCCGACGCCTGTTACACACTGCTCGCCCGGGACGCCGCCGACCAGGTCGAGGCGTACGGCGGGCCCGTGGCGGGCCGCGTCGTGGTCGACGTCGGCGGCGGCAGCGGGCACTTCACCGAGGAGTTCCGCCACCGCGGTGCGGACGCCTTCCTGTTCGAGCCCGATGCGCGGGAGCTGGCCGAGAAGCCGCCCGAGGGGACCGTGGTCGCGGACGGCTACATGCTGCCGCTGTGCGACGGCGCCGCGGACGTGACGTTCTCGTCCAACGTCCTGGAACACGTGGCCGATCCGCAGACCTTCCTCAGTGAGCTGGCCCGGGTGACCAAACCGGGCGGACTCATCTATGTGTCGTTCACCAACTGGTTTTCGCCGTGGGGCGGGCACGAATGGGCCCCGTGGCACTATCTCGGCGCCGAGCGGGCCCGCGCCCGCTACCGGCGCCGTACCGGAAAACCCGCCAAGCACACACTCGGCGAGAACCTCTTCCCGGTACACATCGGCACCACCCTGCGGCAGGTACGGGGCCGCACCGACGTACGCATCGTCTCGGCGCGCTCCCGTTACTGGCCGTTCCTCACCGAGACCGTGGTCAAAGTCCCCGGTCTGCGCGAGTTCGCTACTTGGAACCTCCTCCTCATCCTCCGGCGGTGTCCCGAATGACGTCCACGGTCCAGGCTCCCCCTCCGGAAGCCGTTCCCCGTACCGCAACCGCCGCGGACCCGCCCCGGGGTCCGCGGTCGCGGCGCTGGCTGCTGGGCTTCTGGGCGGTTGTCTTCGCCCTTCTCCTAGTGGTGCAGCCGGGTCGGCAGACCTTCGACACCAAGCTGGGTGTCACCGTCGACCCGGGCCGGTTCCTCTCCGACCTGGGCCAGCTCTGGCAGAGTCAGGGATCGTTCGGCGGGGTCAACAACCAGTACATCGGCTACCTGTGGCCGATGCTGCCGTTCTACTGGGTGGCCGACCTGGTGCAGCTGCCGGTGTGGCTGGCCGAGCGGCTGTGGCTGTCGCTGATCGTGACCGTCGCCTTCTGGGGCGCACTGCGCCTGGCGGAACGACTGCGTGTGGGCAACGGGCCGGCTCGGCTGCTCGCGGCGACGGCGTACGCGTTGTGGCCGCTGTTCACCACGGTGATCGGCTCGACGTCGGCCGCCGCCCTGCCGGGCGCGCTGCTGCCGTGGGTGCTGCTGCCGCTGACGGACGAGCGCTACAGCGCCCGGGTCGTGGCGCTGCGTTCCGCGCTGCTCGTCCCGTTCATGGGCGGGGTCAACGCGGCCTCGACGCTGGCGTCGCTGCTGCCCGTGGGCCTGTACCTGCTGTCCCGGCCGCCGGGCCCGCGCCGGCGCAAGCTGATCGCCTGGTGGGCGCCCGCGGTCGCGGTCGCCACCGCCTGGTGGTGGATACCTCTGCTGCTGCTCGGCGTGTACGGCGAGAACTTCCTGCCCTACGTCGAGACCGCGCAGACCACGACGGACACCATGGCGGCCACCGAGGCGCTGCGCGGCGCCGGCAACTGGGTGGCGTACCTGCACTTCGGTGAGGCATGGCTGCCCGCGGGCTGGACCGTGGCCTCCTCCGTGCTGGTGATCGTCTGCTCGGCGCTGGCGGCCGCTCTGGGCCTCGCCGGTCTGGCCCGGCGGGACCTGCCGGAGCGTCGCTGGCTGGTGCTGACGGTGCTGGTGACGGTGCTGGTGCTGCTCGCCGGCTACGGCGGTGCGTTCGGCGGCCCGTTCCACTCGGTGGTGCAGGGCTGGCTGGACGGCTGGTTGTCGCCGTTCCGCAACATCTACAAGTTCCAGACGGGCCTGGCGCTCGCCCTGGTCCTGGGCCTGGCCCACCTGGTGGGCACGGTCGCGCAGGCGCGGGCGGCCGACGGATCGGTCCGCTCCCGACGGCGGGAGCGGGGCAGGCGCTTCGCGCCCCTGATCGCCGCGGTGCTGGTCCTTCCCGGTCTGATGTGGCCGTACCTCAACGGGTCCATCCTCAGCCCGGGTTCGTTCCAGGAGATCCCCAAGTACTGGCAGGCCACGGCCGACTGGCTGGAGGAGAACTCCCCCGATTCCCGTGCCCTCGTCGTACCGGCCACCGCGCACGGCATCCACACCTGGGGCTCGACCATCGACCAGCCGCTCGACGTGGTCGCCGACTCCCGCTGGGCACAGCGCGACTACGTGCCGTTCGGCACCCCGGGCAACCGGCGTGCCATGGACGCGGTCGAGCAGGCCCTGCTGACCGGCTCCGAAGTCCCGGGCCTCGCGGACTACCTGAGCCGCGCCGGCCTCCACTACGTCGTGGTCCGCAACGACCTCGACCCGGACCAGGTCGGGCAGGTGCCGACCACCACGGTCAAGCGGACCCTGACGCAGTCCGGCTACGAGCGGGTCACCGGACTCGGCCCGGTCTCGACCGGCGGTGTGATCGCGAACGGCACCCCGCTCCAGGTCGAGGGGCTGTACCCGCAGCAGCGGGCGGTGGAGATCTACCGTCCGACCGGCACGGACGTGCAGCGTCCGGGGCAGGCCTCGCTGGCTCCGGTCGCCGACACCGCCGTGGTCTCCGGCGGCCCGGAGGCGCTGCTGCCGCTGGCCGACGAGCTGCGCGGCCGTCCGGCCGTGCTGACCGGCGACGGGCACCCGGGGCTCGGCACCCCGCCGGTGCAGGTGACCGGTGACGGGATGCGGTACGCGGACACCCGGTTCGGCCTGGTCAACTCCAATACGTCGTACACGTACACCCCCGAGGAGCGCAACGCGCCCGACGCGGTGCAGGACGCCGGTGAGAAGCCGCGCCAGATCCTGCCCACGGAGGGCCTGGACCACCAGACGGTGGCCGAACTGCGTGGCGCCCGTTCGGTGTCGGCGTCCTCGTACGGCAACTGGCTGTTCCACCTCCCGCAGTACGACCCGGTGAACGCCTTCGACGGCAGCCCGGACACGGCCTGGACGGAGGGCTCGGCCGGATCGCCGAACGGGCAGTGGCTGCGGATCGGCTTCGACGGCAGCTACGACATGCCGGACTCCTTCGCCGTCACCCCGCTGCCGCAGGACAGTGTGCGAGCGGCCGCGACCAAGGTGCGGGTGGAGACGGAGCGGGGTTCCGAGACCGGCTTCCTCCAGGCGAACGGCACCAAGCAGGAGATCAAGGCGCCCGAGGGCGCGACGCGCTGGATGAAGCTGACGATCGTCGAGTCGGTCTCCCGGCACTCCGGTCTGGGCGGCGCGGGCTTCTCCGAGATCGACCTGCCGGACGTGCAGGTGACCCGGATGCTGCGGCTTCCCACGGACTCGGAGGACTCGACGGCGGCCGCCCAGGTCGTCTCGCTGCACCGCTCGGCCGACCCGACCGGACTGTCCCCCACCGGCACCGAGAACGGACTGCACCGCCAGTTCACCACCAACGCCGCGGGCACGTACGAGATCGCGGCGAGCGCCGTGGCCGTGCCGGGCGAGGGACTGGACCGCCTGCTGTACGAGGTGGCTCCCGACCGGCAGACCCGGATCACCGCAACCGCCGACTCGACCGCCCGCCTCGGCGCGGGCCTGAGCGCGCGCAACCTCACCGACGGCGACCTGACCACCTCCTGGATCGCGGGTGACCGGCCGGTCGTCCGTCTGAGCTGGGAGGGCAAGCAGTCCATCGACGAGATCGTGCTGGGAGCGGCGGGCGGCCTGTCCACCCGGCCGACCGAGGTGCACATCAGCTCCCCGGACGGCGCGGCGATCGCCAATGTCGACGACAACGGCAAGGTCCGTTTCCCGGCGATCACCACGGACCGGCTCGACATCACGATCACCCGTACCGCCCCTCTCACCCTGCACAACCCCGTCGCCGGCGAGGACCTGGACCTGCCGGTGGGCTTGACCGAGGTCTACCTGCCGGCGCTCGAGACGTACCGCACCCCGCAGCCGTCCGCCGACCGGGAGTTCACCCTGGCGTGCGGCAAGGGGCCGGTCCTGTCCGTCGACGGCCAATTCCACGAGACCAGCGTCGAGGGAACGGTCGGCGACCTGGTGGAACGGCGTCCGGTGGAGGTGACGCTCTGCCAGGAAGGCGAAACGAAGACCGCCCTGGAGCTGCCGGCCGGAGAGCACCGGGTCGAGGCCGGTGACGAGGGCCCGCTGACCGTGACCGGCCTGACCCTGACCCGCGGCACCGTGCCGGACGTCTCGGCGTCCGAGCGCGAGCTGGAGGTCCGGGACTGGCTGGGCGATCAGCGCGAGCTGACGGTCGGTTCGGGCGCCGCCTCGTACCTCACCACGTACGAGAACCACAACGAGGGCTGGACGGCCACCCTGAACGGTGAGGAACTGACGCCGCTGCGGCTGGACGGCTGGCAGCAGGGCTGGCAGATCCCCGCCGGCGAGGGCGGCACCGTGAAGCTGTCCTACGGTCCCGCCACCACGTACGACGCCGGGCTGATCGGCGCCGGCGCCGGGATCGCGGTGCTGATCGGGCTGGCGTTGTGGCGCCGCAAGACCGAGAACCCCGACGCCCCGCAGCCCGCGCCGGCGGCGCCCGGACTGTGGCTGGGCGCGGTGGCGCTGACCCTGGTCGGCGTGGTGATCGCGGGCTGGTGGGCGCTGCTGGTCCCGGCACTGGCGCTGCTCGCCTGGCGCAGGGCCGCCCTGCTGGTGCCGGTGGCGCTGGCCGCCCTCGCGGGAGCGGGGATCGTGGCGGCCTTCGGGGCCGGGGAGCCGGCGGGCGCGGGCGAGGGTGCCTTCGGGCACCTGGCCCAGCTGCTGGCGCTGATCGGCCTGTTCGCGGCGCTGGTGAGCCTCGGCGGCCCGGATTCCGGGCGCACGGTCCGGGAGGACGGCTGGGGAACCGGCCGGGCGGACGGGACCGGGACGGACGAGTACGGCCCCGCGGGGTACGACAAGGCCGTGCCGCCCCGGGTGCCGGCGCACTCGGCGGCACCCGGTCAGGAGACGCCCACTCAGGAGATCCCCCGCGTGCGGACAGCGGGCGGCCAGGACGGTCCGGCGGGCGGCGGACCGGCGGAAAGGGGCTCGGCGGGATGACCGCACCCCTGCGTATCCCGTTCCCCGTGGTGGACGAGGTGTCACGGCACTGCGTCCAGGACGAGGAACCGGAGACGGTGCTCATCGAGGTGCACCTCCCCGGGGAACTGGATTCCGGACGCCTGCGCAAGGCGTTCCTGGAAGCGCTGCGCCGGCACCCGCGCATCCTCATGCGCGAGGCCCCCGGTCCCTGGTACCGGCGCCGCTACGAATGGGAACTGACCGACGAGCCCGACGTGGAAACGGTGAGTTTCCCGCCGCCGGGCCCCGGCTCCCTGCAAGACGCCCGGGCCCGGGCCATGGCGGTTGCTCCTTCGCTCACGGCCTCCCCGCCCATCCGCCTCGAGGTGGTGACCGCCCCGGGCTCCACGGAGTCCGGGGCGGGGGGCGGGGCGGACGGCCGCGCGGCCGTCCCGACGGGCACCGCGCTGCTCCTCACCCTCAACCACACGGCACTCGACGGCCCGGCCTGCCTGCGCATCCTGGCCACCGCCGCCGAGATCTACGGCGGCCGGGACAACTCGGCCGCCGCCCCGCCCGTACGGCCGTCCGAGACGCCGCGGGCGGGGGCGCCGGACACGCCCTCCCAGTGGGCTCCGCCCGCCCGGGTGGCCCGCGGCACCCCGGACCCGTACCCGGGTCCCCGGCGCGGCAACGGACTGCTCCACACCGAGCTTCCGTTGCCGCACCGGCCCAAGGGCGCCCCTTACACCGTCAACGACCAGCTCATGGTCGCCACCGCCCTGACGCTCGCCGACTGGAACCGTGAACACGGCGCACCGGCCCGCCCGTTGCGCATCACGATGCCGGTGGACGACCGTCCGCGGGACGCCTCGATGCCCATCGGCAACGGCACCCGCCTGGTCGAGGTGCCCTTCTCCCCCTCCGAGCTGGAAACGGAGGACCTGCCCGGACTGCTGGGCCGCACCGCGCTGCGCACCCGTGCCCTGAAGGCCCTCGTCCGTCCCCAGCTGGGGCACGGCGCGGCCCTGCTGACCTCGCCGTGGGCGCCGGTCGCCGTCCGCGCCGCCCTCACCCGGGGAATCCGCAGGGCGGCGGCGCCCTGGACGTCGACGACGCTGCTCAGCAACATCGGGCGCATCCCGTACCGGATGGACTTCGGAGAGGAGGCCGGGTGCGCGCACGCGGTGTGGTTCTCGGCTCCCGCCCGGATGCCCCGCGGTCTCACCTTCACCACCGCCTCCGTCGCGAGCCGGCTGCACCTGGCCGTGCGCTGGTCCCGTCCGCTGCTGGGGCACGACGACGGCATCCACCTGCGCGACCTGTTCGCGCACCATCTCCACTCCACGGAGGCGACCCCGTGACGACCACCGCGCCCCCGCCCCGCGACCTGCGCGACTTCTACGAGAACCCCGCCGTTCCCGTGGCCTCGGGCCCCTCCCGCAGCCTCCGCCAGGCCCGGATGCTCGCCGGGGCGCTCGGCCCGGCCGGTGCCGGGGGCACGCGGACGATCCTCGACATCGGCTGCGGCGACGGCTCCGCCGCGGCCACCGCCGCCCCCCTCCTGCGGGGCCACCGGCTCGTCGGCGTCGACTGGTCCCAGGACGCCCTGGCACGGGCCCGCACCCGGATGCCGTACGCGGTGCGCGGCGAACTCACCGGCGGAGGGCTGCCGTTCGCGTCCGGATCGGCCGACGCGGTGCTGTTCAGCGAGGTGATCGAGCATCTCGTCGACCCGGACGCGGCCCTGGAGGAGATCCACCGGGTGCTGCGCCCCGGAGGCCATCTGATGCTGTCCACCCCCAATCTGGCCGCCTGGTACAACCGGGCGCTGCTGCTGGCCGGGGTGCAGCCGGTGTTCTCCGAGGTCAGCCTGCGCGGTATCCACGGCAGGCCGGGTTCGGAGGTGGTGGGGCATCTGCGGCTCTACACCGCCCGCGCGCTGCGGGAGTTCGTCGCCGCGTCCGGCTTCACCGTCGTACGCCTCGAAGGCGCTCCGTTCCACGGGGTGCCGCGTCCGCTGCGGATGCTGGACCGGCTGGCCTGCGCCCGGCCGCCGCTCGCGTCGATCCTGCTGCTGCACGCGCGCCGGACCTGAGGGGGACCGGGGACCATGTGGTGGGGAGTAGCCGCTGCCCTGGTGTCGAACGTCCTGTACAGCGGCGGGTTCGTCCTGGAGAAGCGGGCGCTCGCCACCCTGCCCGAAGTAACGGTTCACCGGCCGGCGCGACTGCTGCGGCTGGTGCTCGGCAGCCCGCTGTGGATCGCCGGCGCGCTGTCCCTCGCCGCCGGTTTCGGCGCACAGCTCGCCGTGTACCGGACCCTGCCGATCGCCGCCGCCCAGGGCCTGTTCGTCTCCGGCCTGGTGCTCCTC
Source organism: Streptomyces sp. NPDC085927 (assembly GCF_044540975.1). Lineage (NCBI taxonomy): Bacteria > Bacillati > Actinomycetota > Actinomycetes > Kitasatosporales > Streptomycetaceae > Streptomyces > Streptomyces sp. NPDC085927. The sequence continues at coordinate 141,840 of NZ_JBITSN010000002.1, read as the reverse complement.
GTGATGCTGTCGGCGCGGCTGCTCGGCGAGGAGACCACCGGCCGGGAACGGTACGCGCTGGGCGCCATCCTGCTCGCGCTGCTCATGGTGGTGCTGTCGCTGAAGGAGGGCGGCGCGGGCGCCGACACCGTCGGCCGGGACGCGCCGTACCCGCTGATCCTGCTGGTGTGCGTGCCGTCGCTGGCGGCCGGGGTGTGGCTCTACCGGTCCGCGGAGCGCCGTGCCCGGCGCCGGCACCGGATGCCGACCACCGGTGTCGAGTACGGGGTCGCCGTCGGCCTGCTCTACGGCGTCAGCTCGCTCGCCATCAAGGGGGTGTCGAGCCACCTGACGACCAGCGGCATCGGCGACGCGCTGCTCGGCCTGCTGCGCTCCCCCTACCCGTATCTGCTGCTGTTCACCGGCGTGTTCGGCCTGGTGCTGTCGCAGGCGGCGCTCCAGCGCTGCCGGGCCTCGCTGATCGTGCCGGTGTGCACGACCGTGACGTGCCTGTACACGGCGGTGCTCGGCACGCTGTCGTTCGGCGAGGAACTCCCCGACGAACCCCTGCGGCTGGCCCTGCGCGTGGCGGGCACGGTGCTCGCGGTCACCGTGCTGCTGGCCATGCCGAAACACGACACCACCTCACAGCCAAGCACCGAGACCAAGACCGAAACCGAAACCGAGGAGTTGACGCCCCCGTGAAGCCCGACGATCCGCTGCTGAGGATTCTGGCCTGCCCGCTCGACAAGGGCCCGCTGCACCTGCTCCCCGCCGCTGCCGCTGCTTCAGCCTCTGCCTCTGCCTCTGCCTCTGCCTCTGCCTCTGCCGGGAAGGACGGCACAGCGGCGGTGGACGGAGCCGGGGAGGCGCTGTACAACCCGCGCCTGCGCCGCCGCTACCCGATCATCGACGGCATCCCGCAACTGCTCCCGTCCTCCGGCGAGCAGGTCTCGGACGAGGAGCACGAGACACTGCTGGCGCGTGTGTCCGAGGACCACATGACCGCGGGAGACATGTCCGAGGACCACATCGCCGAGGACCCCGTGCCTGAGAACCACATGGCCGGGAACGACATCCGCCGTCCCGGCACCCCGGGGGCGACCACATGACGAAGGACCGTCCCAGGGTCACGCTCGCCGCCCGCGCGGCGTCCGTCCTGCCCACCCGGGTCGTGGCCGCCGCCGCCCGCGCGGTCTACCCGCGCTTCGAGCCCGAGCTGGCCCGGCTCGCCGACCTGTGCCCGCCGGACTGCGGCACGGCGGTCGACGTCGGCGGCTGGTACGGCCCCTGGACGCACCGGCTGGCCCGGCGCGCCCGCCGGGTGGTGACCATTGAGCCGGTCCCCCACCTGGCGCGGCTGCTCGTCTCCGGCGCCCCGCCGAACGTCCGCGTGGTCCGCGCGGCGGCCTCGGACCGCGCCGGGGTCGCCCGGCTGTGGCTGCCGCCGGACGACGGCGGCGACCGGGGGGTGTCCTCCCTGGTCCGCCGGGACATCCACGGCCACGCCCTGGACGTCACCTGCGTCACGCTGGACGAACTGGGCCTGAAGGACGTCGGCTTCATCAAGATCGACGTGGACGGCAACGAGTCGGCGGTGCTGCGCGGCGCCACCGGCATCCTCGCCCGCGACCGCCCGGCGCTCTTCGTGGAACTGGAGTCCCGCATCCAGCCGGTCGCGCCCGTGGTCACCCAGCTGTCCCTGCTGGGCTACGACGGCTGGGTGCTGCCCGGCGACTCCTGGGTCCCGCTGGCCCGTTTCCCCCTGGAGGCCCACCAGGCCAGGGCCTCCTACGTCGTCTCCCACGGTCTGCTCCGCCGCGTCCTGCCGCACGGCGCGCTCAGGGGCCCGCGCTATGTGAACTCGGTGCTGTTCCTCCCGGACGGCCGCCGTCCCGGAACGCCCCCGGTGAGCGACGATGGTTCCCGTGCCTCCCGCGAATCCCCCCGGTAGCCCGTCCGGCCCGTTCACCCCGCTCGACCTCCAGCTCGTCCTGCTGCGCCGCATGGCCGACCACCAGCCCGGCCTGGTCGAGGACGCCCGCCGTGAACTGGGTGTCTCCCTCGCCGGGATGCGCGAGGCGAACAAGCGCTGGCAGGCCATGGTCCGCTCCCCGCGCTCCCGTTCGGCCCGTTCAAGGTACCTCTCCGTCCTCGGTGAGCCGGAGTCCTCGGCCCGGCGCCGGATCGGCGACCTCGACTGCGAGGCACGGCGGTGGCGGCTCCCGCTCTGGCCGGACCTCCGCTTCGAGATCCTCACCGCGCCCGACGGCACCGTCTGGAACGAGTGGCTGGTCCGCGCGCCCGACGCCGACCCGCCCGTCCTGCGCACCGTCGAGGATCTGACGCCCTGGTCCTGCACGGTCGACGAGGCCGCCCGCGCCTTCGCCCCGGCCCGCCCGCTCGAAGGCACCGCCCCCACCCGGTGGGGCCTCGCCTTCGTCGCGCCGGACGCGCGGGGCGGGCGGCACGAGGTGGTCGCCGAGTTCACCTGGGGCCTGCTGCAACGGGTCGCGGTCGGCGAGCCGCCGCCCGGATGATCGCGTCCACCGTCCGGGGCGTCGAACCGGTGTGCAGGACGGTCGAGCGCGAGGCTGCGCGTCGCGGCGGCGGTCTGCCGCACCGGACGCCGGCCACGGGCGTTCGTTCCGACGGTTGATGGTGTACGGAGGAATCGTGGTCGCGCCGGTACCGGCGGTGGTGTGGCGGGTGCCGGCCGTGCCCGGCCGGGGTAGGAGCCCGGTCGGCTCCCGGCTGGAGCCCGGCACCCCGGGAACGACAGCTGTACAGCCCCCATGGTTCCCCGATGGTCAAGGAGTACGACGCGTGTCCTCTCTCTTCCCGGCCCTGACCGACGGCGACGGCCCTGCCGCCGGCCGGCCCGCCCTCCGGTTCGGCGAGCGCTCACTGACGTACGGGGAACTCGCCGCCGCGGCCGGCCCGGTGGCCGGGGCCGTCCGGGAGGCGCGGCGGGTCGCCGTCTGGGCGACCCCGACCCTGGAGACGGCGGTCGCGGTCACCGCGGCGCTGCTCGCCGGGGTGACCGTGGTGCCCCTGAACCCGAAGTCGGGCACCAAGGAGCTCGGCCACATCCTGTCCGACAGCACCCCGGACCTGGTCCTCGCCGCTCCCGGCCAGGACCTCCCGGAGGCCCTGGCCGGCCTGGCCCGCCTGGACGTCGACCCGGCCGTCCGCGCCCCCGGCGCGCTCCCCGGGGACCTCGCCGGGGGCGGCACGGGCGACGAGGACCCGGCCCTGGTCGTCTACACCTCCGGCACCACCGGCCCGCCCAAGGGCGCCGTCATCCCCCGTCGCGCGATCGCCGCCACCCTGGACGCGCTCGCCGACGCCTGGCAGTGGACCGGCGACGACGTCCTCGTCCACGGGCTCCCGCTGTTCCATGTGCACGGGCTGGTCCTGGGCATCCTGGGCCCGCTGCGCCGCGGCGGCTCGGTGCGTCACCTCGGCGGGTTCACCACCGAGGGGGTGACACGGGAGCTGCGCGGCGGCGCGACCATGCTGTTCGGCGTGCCGACGATGTACCACCGCGTCGCGGAGGCGCTGCCCGCCGAGCCGGGGCTGGCCGAGGCGCTGGCCGGGGCGCGGCTGCTGGTGTCGGGGTCGGCGGCGCTGCCCGTGCACGACCACGAGCGGATCGCGGCGGCCACCGGCCGCCGGGTGATCGAGCGGTACGGCATGACGGAGACGCTGATGAACACCAGCGTCCGTGCGGACGGCGAGGCCCGGCCCGGCACCGTGGGCGTGCCGCTGCCGGGCGTGGAGCTGCGGCTGGTGGAGGAGGACGGGTCACCGGTGGCGGCGCACGACGGGGAGACCGTGGGTGAGATCCAGGTCCGCGGCCCGAACCTGTTCACCGAGTACCTGAACCGGCCGGACGCCACCGCGGGCGCCTTCACCGCCGACGGCTGGTTCCGCACCGGTGACATGGCGGTGCGCGACGCCGACGGCTACGTCCGCATCGTCGGCCGCAAGGCCACCGACCTGATCAAGAGCGGGGGTTACAAGATCGGCGCCGGTGAGATCGAGAACGCGCTGCTGGAACACCCCGGTGTCCGGGAGGCCGCGGTGACCGGGGAGCCGGACGCCGACCTGGGCGAGCGGATCGTCGCGTGGGTCGTCCCGGCGGATCCGGGGGCGCCGCCCACCCTCGACGACGTGGCCGGCCATGTCGCCGCCCGCCTGGCCCCGCACAAGCGTCCGCGGGTGCTCCACCACCTCGCCGCACTGCCCCGCAACGACATGGGGAAGATCATGAAGCGCGCGCTGCGCCATGACTGACCGGCTCACCGCGCGCGAGACCGTCGCCCTCGTCGCCGACGACGCGACCTTCGTAGAACTCCCCGACCCCGTACGGGAGTCCGCCGATTCGCCTCCCGACGGCCCGCTCGGCTGGCCGGGCTACGACGCCGCCCGCGCCCGTGCGGCCGAGCGCACCGGTGAACAGGAGTCGGTGGTCTGCGGCACCGCCCTGGTCGAGGGCGTCCGGGCCGTGCTGATCGCCTTCGAGTTCGGCTTCCTCGGCGGCTCCCTCGGCGAACGCACCGGCGACCGGCTGGTGGCGGCGTACGCGCATGCCCGCGCGCACCGGCTGCCGGTGGTCCCGCTGGTCGCCACCGGTGGCAGCCGGATGCAGGAGGGCATGCTCGCCCTCACCCAGCTCCAGCGGGTGGCCCGCGAGTCGGTGCTCACCAGGGAAGCCGGGTCGGCGCAGATCGCGGTGCTCCGGGACCCGACGACGGGCGGCGGCTGGGCCACCCTGGGCGCGGGCGCCGACGTGGTCCTCGCGCTGCCCGGCGCACAGGTCGGCTTCGCCGGCTCACGGGTCCGTCCGGCGGACGCCGACCCGGCGGCGTACACGGCCCGGGCGCAGGTGGCGGCGGGGGCGGCGGACGCCGTGGTCCCGCCGGAGGAGCTGCGCGGCACGCTGGGCCGGTGGCTGCGGCTGCTGACCCGCCCGTCCGACACACCGGCCGCCCCACCGAAGCCGCTGGGCACGGGCGCGGGCGCGAGTACGGGCACAGGTCCGGGCCCGGCCGGCCTCCCGGCCACCGGCTGGGACGCCGTGCGGCGCGCCCGGTCCCTTGAACGCCCGCGCGCAGGGGACTACCTGGACGCCTACTTCACCCACCGCGTCGCGATCAACGGCGACCGCTGCGGCGGCACCGATCCGCAGGGCATGCTCTGCGGCTTCGGCGAGCACGAGGGCCGTACGGTCGCCTACGCCGCACAGACCGGCACGGCGACCCGTCCCGCCGGGTACCGCACCGCCGCCCGGCTGATCCGGCTCGCGGACCGGCTCGGCATCCCGGTGCTGACCCTGGTGGACACCCCGGGCGCGGCCAACGACGCGGAGGCGGAACGGCAGGGGGCGGGGGCGGCCATCGCCGACCTGTTCGCCGCGGTGGCCGCCGCCCGCACCCCGGTCACCACGCTCGTCGTCGGCGAAGGCGGCTCCGGCGGCGCCCTCGCCCTGGCGGCTCCGGGCAACACCTGGGCCGCACCCGACAGTTACTTCTCGGTGATCACCCCGGAACTCGCGGCGGCGATCCTCAAACGCCCCCCGGAGGAGGTGGAGGCCACGGCGGACCAGCTCCGCGTCCGCCCGCAGGACCTGGTGGAGCTGGGCGTCGTACGGGGCATCGTCGGCCACCACGACCAGGAACAGGACCCCGACCCCGGCCACCCTTACGACGACAGGTGAACCGGGGGCCTCCCCGCGGTCCCCGCGCCCCGCCCCCGTTCAGCGGCCCCCCGCCCGGCCCTCCACAAGGGGCGGGGTCCTGTGCGGGCGCGCACGATGGTCATGAGGTCCGCCGCCCGGCGGCCCGCAGGACCGCGCACTCGGGAGGATTGCCGTGACCGCCAGTCTGGAGCAGTTGCGCCGCTGCCACTTCGCCGTCGACCTGGGAGCGGCCCGCACCCGGGTCTACGTCAAGGGTGCCGGTCTCGTCGTCGACCAGCCGTCCGCCGCCGCCGTGAACACCCGTACCGGCGCGCTGATCGCGGTCGGCGAGCTCGCGGAGCGGATGAAGGGGCGGACGCCGAGCTACATCCGTGTCGTACGGCCGGTGTCGGGCGGCACCGTCGTCGACATCGACATGGCGCAGCGCATGCTGCGGCATCTGCTCGGCGACCGGATCCGCCGTACGCTGCGCCGCCGGCCGGGCCTGCGCGCCGCGGCCTGCACGCCGCACGACGCCGATCCGCTGGCCCAGCGCGCCGCGATCGAGACCCTGGTCGGGCTGGGCGCCCGCCGGGTGGAGCTGGTCGACACGCTCATCGCCGCCGCCGTCGGCTGCGGGCTGCCCGTGGAACGTCCCGAGGCGACCATGATCCTGGTGTGCGGGGCGGCGACCACGCAGGTGGCCGTGCTCTCCCTCGGCTCGATCGTGACGGCCGAGCGTATGTCGGTCGGCGGTGACGCCGTGGACAACGCCATCGTCCAGCACCTGCGCCACCAGCACGAGCTGATGCTGCCGAGCCAGTCCGTACGGCCGTTGCAGCTGGCCCTGTCCGGCAACGGGCTCACCCCGCACGGTCCGGAGTCGACGGAGATCCACGGCCGGGACGTCGCCACCGGCCTCGCCCGCTCGGTCAAGGTCGACACGGCGGCCGTGCGGCACGCCATCCAGACCCCGTTGACGGCGGTACTGGACGGGATCGGCAAGGTGCTGCGGGGCTGTCCGCCCGACCTGGTCGCCGACCTCGTCGACCGCGGGATCATGATGGTCGGCGGCAGCGCCCTGCTGCCGGGCCTCGACCAGATGCTGCGGCAGGCGACTGGCATGCCGGTCCACATCGCCGAGCGGCCGGACGTGTGCGCCGTCCAGGGCCTGGGCGCCATGCTGGAGGGCAAGATCGCCCCCCTGGTGCTGAACCCGCTGGCGACCTGAGCCGCCGGGCCGGCCGTACCTGCCCCGCCCCCTGTCCGCTCTGTCCGCCGTACTCGCCCCACCCGCCATACCCGGCCGGAATTCCGGCCGGTTCGACGACAAGGGGTGTAAGGCGCGGCAAACCGGGCAGGCGCACCCGCGAACACTGCATGGACCGCGCACGCTCCCGCATGTACCGCACGCCCTGCCGCCCGGTCCACGGCGACCGAACCGCACGCCCGACGGCCCGCACGCGTACCGACAAGGCGGTGTCATGACCTCCGCGGCCCCACCCCCTTTCCCGGAACGGCCTTTCCCGGAACGACGCGGCACCCTGGTCATCGGTGGGCGCATGGACGCGGACCGGGCGCTGCTCACCCCGCGCGGTGAACTGGTCCACGGCTGCGCGGACACCCTCGCCCGGAAGCTGGCCCGGCTGCCCGCCCGCACGGCCCGCGTCGACCTGGACATGAGCGGGGTGCGTTTCATGGACACGGCGGGACTGCGGTTCCTGGAGGTCCTGCGCGATCACGGCCGCCGGCGGTCGGTGCCGGTCACGGCCACCGGGTGGACCGGTCAGCCGCGCCGCATCCTGGCACTCGTCGGCCTGGACACCACCGACCCGCTGCGCTCTCCCGGCGAGGACCGCGCGCCGGCGCCCGCCGCCGCCCCGGCGGTGGCGGAGGAGCCGGCGAAACGGCCGCCCGTGCGGGAGGAGGAGGCCGAACGGCTCCGGGAGGCCATTGCCGCCCGGCCGGCCGTCGACCGGGCCCGCGGCCTCCTCATGGCCGCCCACGGCTGCGGCTCGGACACCGCCTGGCGCATCCTGCGCGAGGCCTCCCGGCTGTCCGGCGCCCCGCTGCGTACGGTCGCCACGGCGGTGACCGCCGATGCCGGCCGGGCGGACCCCCGCCCTCCGGAGGAGGTGCAAAAGGCCCTGGCCGCGGCCCTCGCCCGCCACCTCCGCCCGCCCCGGGCCGGAACGGACCCGGAGGGGGCGGACCCGGGCACGCCCCACCGGTGAGCGCGCCGAGCGGTGTCACCGGGTCCGGAACGCCAGCACCACGTTGTGGCCGCCGAATCCGAAGGAATTGTTCAGGGCGGCGATCCGCCCCTCGGGCAGCGGACGCGGCTCGTCGCGGACGATGTCCGCGGCCACCCCGGGGTCGAGGGTGTCCAGGTTGACGGTCGGGGGCGCGAGCCGGTCCCGCAGCGCGAGGATCGCGGCGACGGACTCGACCCCGCCGGCCCCGCCCATCAGGTGGCCCGTCATGGACTTGGTGGCGGAGACCGCGAAGCGGTCGGTGTCGTCGCCGAACACCGTGCGCAGCGCGGTGATCTCGGCGACGTCCCCCGTCGGGGTCGAGGTGGCGTGCGCGTTGACGTGCACGATCTCGGCGGGTTTCAGGTCGTTCGCCTCCAGCAGGTTGCTCAGCGCGGCGGCGATGCCGCGGCCCGTCGGCTCGGGCCGGGTGATGTGGTGGCTGTCCGCGGAGAGCCCCTGCCCGACGGCCTCCGCGTACACGCGGGCGCCGCGCCGGGCCGCGTGCTCGGCCGCCTCGAGCACCAGGACGCCCGCGCCCTCGCCCATGACGAAGCCGTCCCGGTCGACGTCGTAGGGGCGGGAGGCCGCCTCCGGGTCGTCGTTGCGCTTGGACATCGCCATCATGTTGCCGAAGGCGGCCATGTTCAGCGAGCAGATGGCCGCCTCGGTGCCGCCCGCGAGGACGATGTCGGCGCGGCCGGTACGGATCATCTCGATGGCGTAGCCGATGCCCTCGGCGCCCGTGGCGCAGGCGCTGACCGGACTGTGCACCCCGGCCCGGGCGTTGACGTCCCGGCCGACGGTGGCCGACGGCGTACTGGCCATCATCATCTGCATCGCGTGCGGGGAGACCCCGCGCGGGCCCTGCTGCTTGAGCATCTCGTACTGGTCGAGCAGCGAGGTCATCCCTCCGATGGCGGAGGCGACGACCACGCCGAGCCGGTCCGGGTCCACCGGGGCGTCCGCGCCGGCCCGGCCGGTGAACCCGGCGTCGGCCCACGCCTCGCGCGCCGCGACGAGGGCGAACTGGGCCGCGCGGTCCAGCTTGCCGGTCTCGGACGCGGGCAGCACCTCCCTCGGCTCCACGGCGGCCTCGGCGGCGATGCGCACCTGGACCTCGCGGGTCCAGTCGTGCCTCAGCGGGCGGACCCCGGAGCGGCCGGCCAGCAGACCCCGCCAGGTGGAGGCGGCGTTCCCGCCGAGTGGTGTGGTGGCACCGAGACCGGTGACGACCACGGTGCGGTCAATCGCTGTCACTGGAACAACTCCACGTCTGGATACGGGTGTTACCGGTGTTGTCGTTACGGGTGTTGGTGTTACGGGTGCCGTCGGGCGGGGACGCCGCGGAAGGTGAGGGCGACGTTGTGCCCGCCGAACCCGGCCGAGTTCTTCACCGCGACGTTCTGCTCGCCCTCCAGCTTCCGCGGGCTGCCGTGCACGATGTCGACCGACAGGTCCTCACCGAGCCGGGTGAAGTTGCGGGTCGGCGGCACGAGGCCGTGGTACAGGGAGAGGACGGTGGCGATCGACTCGATCGCGCCGGCCGCGCCCAGGCTGTGCCCGGTCATCGACTTGTTCGCCGAGACCGCGGGCCCCCGGTCGGCGTCCCCGAACACGGCCCGGATGCCGTGTCCCTCGGCCGCGTCGCCGGGGAGCGTGGCCGTGCCGTTGGCGTTCAGGTGGACCACCTCCTCGGGCCGGGCCCCCGCGTCGGCGAGCGAGTCCCGGATGGCCCTGGCGGTGCCGGCCCCGGCCGGGTCGGGCTGCACCATGTCGTAGGCGTCCGAGGAACTGCCCACGCCGGCGAGTTCGGCGTAGATCCGCGCGCCGCGCTCCCGTGCGTGCTCCTCGGACTCCAGGACGAGGATGCCCGACCCCTCGCCGAGCACCATTCCGTCGCGGTCCGCGTCGTACGGGCGGGACGCCGAGGCCGGGTCGTCCAGTCGCTTCGACAGGGCCCGCATCGACCCGAACGAGGCGAGGACCAGCGGGTGCAGTGGCGCCTCGGTGCCGCCGGCCACGACGACGTCCACCTCGCCGCGGCGGATCAGCTCGGCCGCGGTGGCCAGCGCCTGCGTCCCGGAGGAGCAGGCGTTGACCGTGGCGTGCACCCCCGCCCGCGCGTTCACCAGCAGGGCGACGGCGGCCGCGGAGCCGTTGCCCATGGACATCGGCACCGTCAGCGGGGGCACCCGGTTCCAGCCCCGGCTCTTGAGCACCTCCCAGCCGCTGATCATCGCGTTCATGTCGCCCAGGGCGGCCGACACGACCACGGCCACCCGGCGCGGCTCCGCCGGGGCGCCGTCGAGGCCGGCGTCGTTCCAGGCCTCCGCGGCGGCCGTCACCGCGAGCTGGGCGGAACGGCTCAGCCGGCGGCGCTGCTTGTGCTCGAGCGCGGGTCCCGGTTCGGTCTTCACCCGCCCGCCGAGCGCCGGGGGCATGTCCTTCGTCCAGTCCTCGCCGTCCAGCAGCCGGATGCCGTTCTCGCCGCGGAGCAACGCGTCCCAGGTGGTGGCCACGTCACCGCCGAGCGCGGTGGTGGTGCCGACACCGGTGACGACGGCCTTCGGGCGCGGCCGGCCCGCGGACTGCGGCGTGTGCGCGTACGTGTGCGTGTTCTCGTGCTGTGGTGTGGCCCCGTACTCGGATGTGATCCCGTACGGGGGTGTGATCCCGTGCTGAGGGGTTTCCCCTGGCATGACTTCTCCTGTCAGGACGCGGGTGTGATCGTGCGGGCGCGCCGGGACCCGGGTCAGGACGACCGGGGCCGCTCCGCCTGCGCGAGCCGGTCGGCGAGCCGGCCGGAGTCCTTCTTGACCTGGCTGACCAGCACCTTGCGCAGCAGGGATTTCGGCATGATCCCGAAGTAGTCCCCGGGCTCGACGTCGAACGTCCAGTGCACGCCGGTGGTGCCGTCCGGGCGTTCGGTGTAGTCGTAGGTGCCGGTGTAGCCGAACGGCCCGTCCACCACGTGGAACCGGGACCGGTGGCCCGGCTCGTACTCGGTGATGTCGACGGTGAAGGTCATCCGCTTGCCGATCAGCGCGAAGGTGATCTCGTACCGGCAGCCCTCGCGCGCGGCCCCGTTGAGCAGCTTCGTGTCCACGCAGCCGGCCTGCCACTCGGGGTCGCGGGCGGGGTCGGACAGCCAGGCGAAGGCCTCCTTCGGCGGCACCGGAAGGTCGAACTCGTACTCGGCCCTGAGGGATGCGGTGTTCATCGCTGGTGTGCTCCCATGTGCGGTGCGATCGCCTCGGCGGCGACGGCGGCGTGCGGCGGATACATGACGGAGTTGTGGTCGCCCTGGACGTCGACGACCCGGAGCGATCCCTTGATCAGCGTGTCCCAGCCGAGCTCCGGCCCGTAGTCGACGGGTTCGTCCACGGCGCGGAGCAGCAGGAGGTCGAGGTCGTTCGGCTCGGGCAGGTAGGTCTGCAGGGCGATGCCGTTGGCGAGGTACGCCTCGAAGTAGCGCAGGATCTGGTCGCGGTCCGCGTCCTCGGCGAGGACGCCGATGGCGGCGGCCCGGGCCAGGATGTGGTCGAACGCGGCGTCGCCGCCGCGTTCCCGCAGGTCCTCCGCGGGGATGTCGAGACTCTTCCCGTAGGGCACCGCGAGGTCCCGCGCGAACCACGACAGGATCGTCGCGTCGTCCGCGGTCTCCGGGATGTTCTCCTCGATCGGGGCGCGGCTGTCGATGGCGGCGAGGAGTTCGATCTCCTCACCGGCGGCACGCAGTTGCCCGGCCACCTCGTAGGCGATCACCCCGCCGAAGCACCAGCCGCCGAGGGCGTACGGCCCGGTGGGCTGGATCTCCCTGAGGTACTCGATGTACCGGGCGGCCATCCCCTCGACGCTCACCTCGGCCTCGCCCGTGCTCTCGATACCGGGTGCCTCCACCGCCAGGACCGCGCGGCCCGGGGGCAGGTGGCGGGTCAGCTCGACGTAGCAGAAGACGGTGCCGCCGAAGGGGTGGAACAGGAACAGCGGCCTGCTTCCCTCCTCCCCCTCGCGCAGGGTGACGACCGGGACGCGGGAGGTCTCCTGGCCGCCGTGCCGCACGGTCGTGGCCAGTTCGGCGATGGTGCCCTGCCGCAGCAGCTCGGAGATCGGGATCTCCACGTCCCATTCCTCGCGGATGGCGGCGCTGAGCCGCACGGCGAGCAGCGAATGACCGCCCACGTCGAAGAAGTTGTCGTGCACGCCGACCTCGGGGATGCCGAGGATCTCCGTCCACATGCGGGCCAGCGTGATCTCCGTGGCGTCGCGCGGTTTCTCGAAGACGGCGTCCGAGGTGACCTCGGGCTCCGGCAGCCGGTTGCGGTCGATCTTCTTGTTGGCGGTCAGCGGGAGTTCGTCCAGGACGACGAGGATGCCCGGGACCATGTACGGGGGCAGCGACACGGCCGCCGCCTTCTTGATCTCGGACGTACTCGGTCCGGTACCGGTACCGGGCTCGGGCACCACGTAGCCGACGAGCCGGTCGTCGCGGACCACCACGACGGCCGTGGAGACGCCGTCCACCGCCTGCAGCACGGCCTCGACCTCGGCGAGTTCGATGCGGTAGCCGCGCAGCTTGACCTGGTTGTCGAGGCGGCCGTGGTGCAGCAGCCGGCCGTCGCTGGTCCAGCGGGCCCGGTCGCCGGTGCGGTACAGCCGCTGCCGCGGGGCGGCGGGCAGCCCGGTGACGAACCGTTCCCCGGTCAGCTCGGGCCGGTCCCAGTATCCGGCGGCGAGGCCCGCGCCGCCGATCCACAGCTCGCCGGGGAAGCCCGGTTCGACGGCGCGTCCCCGCGGATCCAGCACGTACAGCTGCGTGTTGGCGAGGGGGCGGCCGATGTCGATGCCGGCGGCGGGGTCGACCGGCCCCTCGGTGGACCAGATGGTCGTCTCGGTCGGCCCGTACACGTTGCGCAGGCTCGCCACCCGGCCGGACAGGAACTCGGCCAGTTCCAGAGGCAGTTCCTCGCCGCCGCAGAGCACGTTCAGCCGCGGTGATCCGTTCCAGCCGGCGTCGCGCAGCATGCGCCACGAGGTGGGGGTGGCCTGCATCCAGGTCGCGCCGGACTCCTCGATCCGGACCGCGAGCCGGGCGCCGTCGGCGGCCGTGTCGCTGTCGCACACGATCACGCGCCCGCCGGCCACCAGGGGCATGAACAGTTCCAGCCCGGCGATGTCGAACGAGACCGTGGTGACGGCGAGCAGACTGTCGTCGGCGCCGAACCCGGTGGTCTCGCGCATCGACAGCAGCAGGTTGACCAGGGCGCGGTGCCCGATCGCCACGCCCTTGGGGCGGCCGGTGGAACCGGAGGTGTAGAGGATGTACGCCAGCCCTCTGCCGTCCGGGCCCGTCCCCTTCCCGCCCGCCCCCTCCGCGTTCGTCCCCTCCGTGCCCGCCCCCTCCGCGTTCGTCCCCTCTGTGCCCGTCCCCTCTGTGCCCGTCCCCTCCGTGCCTGTCCCTTCCGGGCTCCCGGCGCCGGTGACGCCCGCCGCCAGGTCGTCCAGGCGCAGCACGGGGAGTCCGAGTCCGGGCAGCGTGTTCTCCCCCGTGCCGCGCTCACCGAGCAGCAGCCGTGCGCGGGAGTCCTCGGCCATGTAGGCGAGCCGCTCCACCGGCAGTTTGGGGTCCAGGGGCACGTAGGCGGCGTCGGCCTCCAGCACGCCGAGCAGGGCGGCCACCAGCGGGGCCCCGCGTTCCGCCATCACCGCGACCCGGTCGCCCGCGGTGATGCCCGCGGTGCGCAGGGCCGCCGCGACCTCCTCGGTCCGCTCCAGCAGCCGCGCGTAGCTCCACTCCTCGCCGTCGGCGACCAGGGCGGTCGCGTCGGGGGTGCGCCGGACCTGCTCCCGGAAGAGGTCCGGGAGCCTGGCGTCGGGCAGCGCGCGTACGGGGCCGGAGCCCTGGGCGGCGAGCCGCGCCGACTGGCGTTCGTCGCCCCGGGCGAGGCTGTGCAGGGGGACGTCCGGCTGCCGGACCAGGCTCTCCACGGTCGCGACGAAGGCGGCGGCCAGGTCGCGGGCCGTGCCCGGTTCGAAGAGGTCGGTGTTGTAGCGCAGGACACCCGCGAAGGCGCCGTCCCGCTCCCCGCCCATCTCGACCCACAGGTCCGTCTGGCCCTCCTGCTGCGGCACCGGGTAGGGCCGCAGGGTGGCTCCGGCGACGTCCAGTTCGGCGGTCCGGTCCGGGTCCAGCAGGAAGAAGGCGTCCATGTCGGTGAGGAACGGCAGCCGGTCCCAGGCGAATCCGGCCTGGTACAGCGGGGTCCGGCTCGGGTCGCGGGGCGGCGCGAGTTCCCGGACCAGCCAGGGGAACGGCAGTTCCTGGGCCCGCATCGCCTCGAGCACCCGGGCCCGCACGGAGGCGAGCACCTCCCGGTACGTCGCGGTCTCCTCGACCTCGCCGCGTACGACGACGGTGTTGACGAAGTTGCCGAGCGCGTCGCGGTACCGGCGCTGCAGTCTGCCGGAGGTCGGGGTGCCGACCAGGACGTCGGACTGGCCGCTCAGCCGGCTCAGCAGCACGAAGTAGGCGGACAGCAGCACCATGTACGGCGTCGCCGCGGCCTCGCGCGCCAACTCCCCTACGGCGTCGGTCGCTTCGACCGACAGGGCGAACGGTACCGAGCCGCCCTCGTACGTCGGGGCCGGCGGCCTGGGCCGGTCGCCGTACAGGTCGAGGCCGGGAGGGGCGTCGGCGAGCCGTGCCGCCTCGTCGGCGGCCAGCGCGGCGGCCTTCCCGCCGGCCAGGAAGGTCCGCTGCTGCTCGGCGTAGGACGCGAAGGCACCGCCGTCCAGGGTGAACTGCCCCTGCGTTCCCTCCAGCCGGGCGCGGACCTCGCCGAGCAGCAGGGCCAGTGACCAGAAGTCGGCGGCGGCGTGGTGCAGCACGGCCGCGAACACCCAGGTGCGCTCGGCGGTCCGGTACAGGTGGACGCGCCACAGCGGCGGCCGGGACAGGTCGAACGGTGTGCGGGTGTCGGTCCTGACCCGGTCCCGCAGCGCCTTGGGGTCCATGCCGCGGGCGTCGGTGTGCCGGATGTCGAGCGGCACGGACTCCTGGACCCGCTGCGCCGGCCCGTTCTCGCCGGGCCGGAAGCAGACGCGTAAGGCGTCGTGTTCGGCCATCAGGTCACGGAGGATCGCCTCGGTCCGGTGGCCGAGTCCGGCGTCGGCGGTGACCTCGGCGCCGAACACGATGTGGTAGGCGGAGCACTGGGGGTCGGTCTCGTGGATGAACCAGAGGCCGGCCTGCTGCGCGTTGACGGGCGGCGGTACGGCAGCCGCCGGGGATGCGGTGGTCATGGGGGTCCCGGTCGTCATCACTGGCCGTCCGCGGTGGCCGGGACGGGCACGGTGTTCATCAGGTTCCAGAGCGCCTCGGAGAGGCTGTCGACCGTCGGGTGGTCCCACAGCAGGTCCACCGGCAGGTCGGAGAGCCCGCAGGCGTCCTCGATCTCCATGCCGACGGCGAGCGCCGCCATGGAGTCGAGGCCGTACGAGGTGAACGGCTGGTCGGTGGCCAGTTCGGCGGCGGGTACGCCGGCCTCGGCGGCGACCGCCTGGGCGAGGACGCGCTTCACGTCGTCGAGCGTCATGTCGGTGGTGTTCATCGCAGGTCGGAACCTTCCGGTGTGCAGGTGTGCAGGTGTGCAGGTGAGCCGGTGAGCCGGTGAGCCGGTGAGCAGGTGATCAGGTGTGCCGGTGATCAGGCGATCAGGCGGATCGTGGGACGGGTGGTCGGGTGGTCGGGTGGTCGGGTGGTCGGGCCGATCGTTCGGCGGGCGGGCGCCGGGTCAGGCGGCGGAGGCCGGCCGGTCCGCGCCGTGGCGCGCCTCGCGCGCGCCCGGGGCGGCCTGGCGCATGGTCCTGAGGGAGAAGAACTCGTGCTTCTCGCGCTGGGAGTTCATGCGGTCGAAGAGGGTGCGGGCGGTGTGGGGGTCGAGGTCGCCGACCTCGTACTGGTGGACCTGCTCACGGGCCAGGGCGGCCTCGAGCCAGGCCCCGTCGGCGAAGAACGCGTCGAGGTGGTCCCGGTTGTGGAGCCAGATCCCGAGGGCGGCGACCTTGGCGTGCAGGGCGCACAGGTCCTCCGCCAGCCTCATCAGCCGCGGCGGGGTGGTCTTGGCGGAGGCCGGCGGCGCTGCCGCCGGTGCCCTGCGCAGGTCGTGGAAACGCGCGTAGAGCGCGTCGAGCCGTGCGCGCAGCTCCTCGGCCCGGGTCCGCAGTGCGGTGAGCCGTTCCTCGTCGCAGCCGGCGTCGGGTGCGAGGCCGGCGAGACGGCCGATGAGGGCGGGGAGGCTAGCGAAGGTCGCGTCCCGGCCGCGGCCGAACACGCTCACCCGGGCCGGCTCGAACGGGGGCAGTTCGGCCCGCAGGTCGTACAGCGTGCTCCAGTCCTCGTCGCGGGGCCGCTCGTGGGACTTGGCGAGGGCGGCCAGTTGCTGGGTGATGCTGTCCAGGCAGACCGGTTCGCTGCCGTCGAAGACGGACACGACGGCGCCGTCGCGGAGCATCTTCTGGAAGATGCCGACGTGTTCCGCCGCCCGCATGTAGTACCGGGCGCCCAGCGTGCGGGCGAGCGCCTTGCCGGCGAAGTCGACGAGGCGGGCCACCTGGACCTTGGCGGCGTTGCCCCAGACGCTGAACTCCTCGGTGTACAGATGCAGTCCGCGCATCGCGACCAGGCTCTCGCACTCGGCGACCAGCAGGCTCAGGTAGGCGTTGGCGAGGGACTCGGTGACGTACGGGATCTCGCTCGCCGGCCCGTCGTACAGGGTCCGGCCGGAGAGGAAGCCGCCCACCGTCCGCAGCATGGTGTCGCCCGTGCCGAGGGACAGGCCGGTGCACAGGGTGCGGGTGATCAGCAGGCCGCGCAAGGACAGTTCGAGCCCTTCTCCCTCGGCGCCCAGCCGGGCGGAGGCGTCCACCCGGGCGTCGTCGAAGGAGACTCCGCTGATGTCGCATCCGCGCAGGCCGTACGTGGGGACGCGGGGTACGCCGGTCACCTCGCCGGAGACGACACGCGACCGGTCCACGAGGAACATGGACTGCTTGCGCTTGGCCGGCACGCCGTCGTCGCCCGTGGTGCCGAGGAGCACCACATGGGTCGAGGTCCGGCCCCGGTTGATGGGCCATTTCTCGCCGGTGAGGACGTACTGTCCGGCGTCCGGGGTGGCCACCAGTTCGTTGGCGGCCAGGTCGGCGCCGTGGCCGGGCTCCGAGTAGGCCAGGCAGGGGACGACCCCTCCGCGCAGCACCGTGCTCGCCCACTGGGCACGCTGCCCGGCGTCGCCGCCGATCCAGGCGAGCATCATCCAGATCTGGGTGCTCTCGCTCACGGCCACGTTCATGTCGCGGCGGGCGATCACACGGGTGAGCATCAGCAGTTCCTCGGTGCTCCGGAGGTCTCCGCCCAGCCAGTCGGGCACGAAGTACCGGTGAAATCCGAAGGCCCGCACCCGGTCGATTCCGTCGGCCGGCAATTCCTCACGTTCGTCGAGCTCCAGGCTCCGGGCGAAGGACAGGGAGTTCATCTCCACATCGGGGTCACCCAGCCACTCCTCCAACGCCTCGGCCGGTGCGGCAGCATCGACCGGGTGCTTTTCCGGTTCATCGGAGAGAACGCCTGCAAGCTGCTTTTCGGACACGAATTCGCGCATGGAGCACTCCATTTCAGCGCATGACAAAGACGAAATCGGCACCGGCCGGTCCTTTCCACGGAATAAGCCAGGGGTCGACCGGCGACTTCCGATGGATTCGGCCGTGCGGGAACGGCCCGGAGCGGCGCGCGGCACGGCGTTGTGCCGCGGCACCGGCTCGGACGGAAAGGGCACCGCCGTCCGGACCACACAGGGGCGCCGGACGCGGACACCAGAAAAAGGGCAGGTCACCGACGTCGGTCAGACGTCGGCACCGGCGTCATCTACGGCAACAGCCGAACAGAATGCGGTTCACTCGAACGTCCCCCGTGACGTATGTGTGTGTCTCGGCGGGAGCCGGCCGGAACCCCGTCCGGTCGGCCCTCCCCAAGATCTCCCCCGTAGTGGTTGCACATTCGACAACCTGTCGCCGCCATGGGCGGCTTCGCTCTACGTCAGGACTCTAACATTCACAAGCCTTGGCGGTTTGTGATGCCCATCACTATTTTACGCTCCCTTTGCGCGAATATTCGATCAGGCCGGAACCTTGAACTCCGTTCACCGTAAATGAAGGACGTACGAATTCCGCTTCACCCGCCTTTCGCTTCGGTTGAATTCGCAATTGACACGGATTCGAAAAGCACCCGCCCCAGCAGTTCCCTGCCGGCACACAAAAACGCCCGGCCGGGATGTCCGGCCGGGCGTCGGTGTCACTGCGGTGTCGCGTCGGGGTCGGTGCCGCCGTGCGGCGACGGTGGGTCAGGAGCGGATCAGTGGCGGTTCAGGACCGGATCAGGAGGGCGCGCCCACCGGCACGTCCGGCCGCAGCTCGCCGTCCTCGTCGAGGTCCGGCGGGATCGTCGACAGCGCGCTCGCGTGGAGGTCCTTGGTCCGCAGCATCAGGAAGCCGATGAGCGCGGCGATGAACCCGAGGATCGCGCAGATGGTCATGGCGCCGTGGAACGCGGTCATGAACGCGTCCCGTCCGGCGGCGACCACCTGCTCCTGCAGCGCCCCCGCGTTCGCGGCGACCGCGTCGAAGGCACCGGCGCTGATGCCGTGGGCCGCCTCCTCCGCGGCGGCATCACCCATCTGCTGCCCGACCGCCGACGCGGCGAACTCGTCGGCCACGCGGTTCTGGAAGAAGGCGCCCACCCCCGCGATACCGACGGCGACACCGACCTGCTGGAAGGTCTCGTTGATGCCGGACGCGACACCGGACTTGGCCGGTTCGGCGACGCCGATGGCCAGCGCCGCCCGGGTCGGGTTGAAGGCGCCCATGCCGAAGCCGGCGATGATCAGGGCCGGCAGGAGCACGGTCCAGGCCGAGTCGACCTCCGCCAGATTGAGGAAGAGCAGACCGATCGCCATGACGAGGGTGGAACCACCGAGCAGCACCCGGAAGGGGACCTTGCCGATGAGTCCGCCGCCGATCGCGCCGGCCACGAACATCGCGGCCGTCAGCGGCAGGAACCGCAGCCCCGCGTCCCAGGCGTCCATGCCCAGCATGTTCTGGAGGTAGCTGGTCTCGAAGAACACCGACGGCAGGGCGCCCGCGTTGCCGATCATGGCGACGAGGGAGATGCCGACGAAGGTGCGGTTGCGGAAGAACGACAGGTCGATCATCGCGCGCTCGCCCAGACGCCGCTCGATGAACACGAACACCACCAGGAAGACCGCGCTGGCCGCGTACAGGCCGAGCGTGTTGGCGCTGGTCCAGCCCTCCTCGGGCGCCCGGATGGTGGCGAACACCAGGGCCCCGAGCGCGATGCTGAAGGTGGCCAGTCCGGCCCAGTCGGTGGGATGCGCCCGCCGGTTGAGCGACTCCCGCACCCACAGCGCGCCGACGAGGATGGCGATGATGCCGACCGGCACGTTGATGTAGAAGATCCAGCGCCAGGACAGCGAGCTGGTCAGCGAACCGCCGACGAGCGGCCCGGCCGCGACGGCGACACCGACCGCGGCACCGAACACGGTGAAGGCGGTGGCCCGCTCCTTGCCGTGGAACTCGTGGCTGAGCATGGCCGGACCGACCGCGAACATGACGGCCGCGCCGACACCCTGCACGGCGCGGTAGAGGCTCAGCGCGGTGGCGTCGCCGGCCAGGCCGCAGGCCAGCGAGGCGATGGTGAAGATGGCGAAGCCCACCTGGAAGAGCCGCTTGCGGCCGAGCCGGTCGGCGAGCGAGCCCGCTGCCACCAGGAAGATCGCGAGGGTGAGGGCGTAGGCGTCGAACACCCACTGCAGGTCGGCGAAGCTGCTGTCCAGGGACTCGTGGATCGCCGGCAGCGCGACGGCCACCACGCTCAGGTCGAGCATCAGCATGAACGTGCCCAACGCGACGATCCCCAGGGTCCACCACCTTGCGGGCGATGGTGCGCGTTCTGCGGACATGACGGGGACTCTCCTATCAACCGGATTCATCGATGATGGAAAAATAGATGATTGGAAAGTCGAGGTCAACTGCAGTCACGGTGAGTAACGAGGATCCGGCCGTCACCCGCACCGCCGCACGGCGGGACCCACACGCGGTCACGGATGACAGGGGCGACGGGGGCCGACGGACGGACTGCGGGCGGGCGGAGGGAACCGTCGGACGGAGGGAACCGGCAGGCAAACGAAAGCGGGCGGACCCTCAAGGGCCCGCCCGCACCACCGCCAACGCCACCGGCGCCGTCGTCAACTCACCTCCGTGCCGCCCGCTCCCGTCAGTCGGAACAGACGGAGGCGGGCCAGCGGCCCGCCAGCATCCGGTCGAGCATCCTGCGCATCACTTCGCGCTCGTCGTCGTCGAGCGCGCCGAAGAACGCCGTCTCGACCTCGGTGACCACACTGTCCACCGCCGCCAGCGCCGCACGGCCGGAGTCGGTGAGGATCAGGTTGTACCGCCGCCGGTCGGCGGGGTTGCGCCGCCGCTCGACGTGCTGGTTGCGCTCCATCTCGTCGATGACCGTCACGACCGTGGTCGGGTCGAGGTTGAGCAGCCGGCTCAGGTCCTGCTGGGAGAGCTCGGGCCCGCCGGCCAGCGAGGCCAGCACGAAGAAGTACCTGCTGCGCATGCCGACCGTCTCCAGGGCCTTCTCCACGTCCTCGAGGAGCAGCAGCCCCGCCTTGTGGAGCAGGTATCCGGGACGCTCGGCGATGAAGAAGTCCTCGCGTGGCCGCAGTTGTGCCCCGTCCCGCTCGGCATTGCCGCCACTGCGCGCCATGGGCCGACTCCCTTCAACCATATGAAACGTCCACCATCGAAGATACCAACGCTTCGGACGCCCGGAACGTGCCGTGCAGCGTCCGGGCAGCGGACCCACGTCCCGGGCGGTCCCGGCGCCCGGCACCGGCCGCGCACCCGCCATGCTTTCCCCACAGCACCAGTCATCCCGGGGGGACCATGCGCATCCGCACCACGACCGTCGCCGCTCTGACCGTGCTCGCCCTCGCGCTCACCGCGTGCGGCAGCGGAGAAGAGCCCACCGCCGAGGACGACGGCGGCAGCCGGTCGGCCGGTACCGGCGCCGAGGACGCCGAGGACAGGGCCCGCGAAGCCGCCGGCCTCCCGCCCGAGCCGAGCACCACGGCCCGGTACAGGTTCCTGGAGGCCCTGGACGCCATCGACCGCCGTATCTCGGAGCCCGGCACGGACGAGCTGGCCATGAGCCGCGGACTGAACCAGTGCCGCTCCATCAAGGCCTTCCCGGACGACAGGGACAAGCTGATCCGGCAGACGCTGGAGCGGTTCGCCGTCCCGGCCGACCTGCCCGACATCAACACCCCGGAGACCGGCGGGAAGATCCTGGACGCGGTGCACGAGTACCTCTGCCCCGACTTCTGACCGGACGGACCGCACGAGGCAAGGAGCGTGACCCGTGGCCGACCTGTACGGCTCCTACGGCGAGCTGGCGGCCGTCGAGACGGAGGGTGTCGCCTACGAACGCCGCCTGGTCCTCGTCGCCGGTGCGACGTGGTGTTCCATCGCGGTCCACGGCGGCGGCATCGAGGGCGGGTCCGGAGAGGCGGCCCGCGCGGTCGGCGCCGGACTGATGTCGCACTACGAGTTCGCCGGACTCAGGACGTCCGGGAACGCCGATCTGCACGTCACCAGCACGAACTTCGACGAGCCGATCGGTGCGGGCCTCGTCCGCGCCTCCCGCCGCTGTCTGTCCTTCCACGGCTGCGCCGGAACCCCCGGCGTGGCCGAGACGGCCGTCGGCGGCCTCGACACGGACCTGGTCGCCCGGCTGACGCGGCGTCTGCGGAGCGCCGGATTCCCGGTCGTCACCGCGCCCTCCGAGATCGCGGGCGCCCACCCGGCCAACATCTGCAACGGGACGCTGACCTCCGCCGGGGTGCAGCTGGAGCTGAGCAGGGCCCAGCGTGAGGCGTTCTTCCCCGGCGGGGACCTGAGCCGGGCGACGCGCGACAGTGGCCGCCGCACCGGGACGTTCCACGCCTACGTGGCCGCCGTCCGCGCCGCGTTCCGGGACCGCGGACGGATCTCCGCCGGCGGCCGGCCCATGATCTCCGGAGCCGAAGAAGCCCCCTCCACCGGAAGGGGGCTGACGTCGGTGCGCAGCTGAACGTTCCTGCGTTGCTCCGCTGTGGTGGGGCGGGTGGGACTCGAACCCACGGCCGACGGATTATGAGTCCGTTGCTCTAACCGGCTGAGCTACCGCCCCAAGCGGCGTGTCGCGCACTGGTGTGCGTGCCGTCTGCCGCAGCATAGCCGCTCATACGATCTCCTGCCTCGATGATCGACTAGGCACGGCCCCCCTTGCGGCCCCGAGGGCTGTCTCCGGGCCCGCCCGGCCCCTCCGGGCGGTCGGCCAGGACGTGAACCGGGCATGAAAAAGGACCCCCAGAGGGGTCCTCGTTCAGCATGCTCCCCCGACTGGACTCGAACCAGTAACCTGCCGGTTAACAGCCGGCTGCTCTGCCAATTGAGCTACGGAGGACCGAGCTCCCCCGACTGGACTCGAACCAGTAACCTGCCGGTTAACAGCCGGCTGCTCTGCCAATTGAGCTACGGAGGAATGCCTCGTCTGCATCGAACGCACCTACCTGGGTATCCGCCAGGGGGCGCGCGCTCTCTGCGACACATACATTAGCGCAAGCAGGGGGGTGCTTCGCCAATCGGTACTCTCCGGCGCTGTCGCCGCAACCGGAGAGCCGTGCAAACCTGCACGCAGTCCTACACAAGGGAAGGGTGGCCGCCATGCGTTACCGGCTCACGTTCGTCACCGGAGTCGTCCTGGGTTACGTGCTGGGCACGAGGGCCGGACGCGAGCGCTACGAGCAGTTGAAGAAGTCGGCTCAGCGGTTCGCGCAGAACCCCGCCGTGCGCAACACCGCGGAGACCGCGGCGCAGCAGGGCCGGGACATCGCGGGCCGGGCGTACCACGTGGTGAGCGACAAGGTGGGCGACCGGATGCCCGACTCGGTGGCGCAGCGGGTGCGCACCCTGCGCGAGCGCACCTCGCAGGGCGCCGGCGAGGACGACTGGGGGACGAGCAACACCTGACCGGGACACCGGTGACACCCGGCGGAAGCCCTCGGCGGACCGGCCCGGCGTCACGATGTCGCCGGGTACGGCAGAATTTTGGCCATGGGGATAGTCGCCGGGCTGGACAGTGCGCCCGATTTCACTCGCATCGTCGTCTGTGACGCGGACAGCGGGACCGTGCTCAAACAGGGGTATGCGCCACACCCGGTGGACCACCCCCAGGGCACGGGCCGCCCGTCCGACGTCGATCCGCAGAACTGGCTGCTGTCGCTGGGCGAGGCGGCGGGCGGTGGACTGCTCGAGGGCGTGCAGGCCATCGGGGTCTCCGCGCAGGCGAACGCGCTGGTGCCGCTGGACTCCCAGGGCAACACCGTGCGGCCCGCCATGGTCGGCGCCGACAAGCGGGCCCAGGTGGCGGCGGCCGATCTGATCGACGCGCTCGGCGGCCGGGAGGCGTGGGCGCAGGCGGTGGGCAGCGTTCCGCAGGCGGCGCACCCGGTGACGAAGCTGCGCTGGCTGGCCCGTGCGGAGCCTGAGAACGCGGCGCGCACCGCCGTGCTGCTCCAGGCCCACGACTGGCTGGTGTGGCAGCTCCTGGGCCGTCCGGTGCGCCGGACCACCGACCGGGGCGGTGCGTCCGGAACCGGCTACTGGGCGGCGGCGACCGGGGGTTACCGGCCCGATCTGGTGGAGCTGGCGCTCGGGCACCAGACCATGCTGCCGGAGGTGATCGGCCCGGCCGACGCGGCCGGTGCCACGCCGGAGGGGCTGCTGATCTCCGCGGGCACCGGGGAGACGATGGCGGCGGCGTTCGGGCTGGGCATCGGGCTGGGCGACGCGGTGGTGTCGCTGGGCGCGTCCGGTTCGGTCATGGCGGTCCACCCCGAGGCGCTCTACGACCCGCACGGCATGGTCACCGCGCTCGCGGACGCCACCGGCATGCATCTGCCCGTCGTCACCACGCTGAACGCGGTGCGGACCCTGCGCGGGACCGCGGAACTGCTCGGGCTGCCCGATCTGGAGAGCCTGTCCGACCTGGCGATGAAGTCGACACCGGGTTCGCACGGGCTGGTGCTGCTCCCTTACCTGGAGGGCGAGCGGACGCCGAATCTGCCGCACACCGCCGGAACCCTGTCGGGGCTGCGGCGGGAGTCGATGAAGCCGGAGCACCTGGCGCGGGCCGCGTTCGAGGGCATGCTGTGCGGGCTCGCGGACGCGCTGGACGTGATGCGCGGCCGGGGCGTGGAGGTCCGGCGGGTGTTCCTGCTGGGGCAGGCCGCGGAGCTGCCCGCCGTGCAGGCGGCGGCGCCCTCGCTGTTCGGGGCGCAGGTGGTGGTGCCGCAGCCCGCGGACTACGCGGCGATCGGCGCCGCCCGGCAGGCGGCGTGGGCGCTGGGGGTGTCCCAGGGCACCCTCGACCCGCGGACGCCGCCCGTCTGGCAGGGCGCGGTGGCGCAGGTGCTGGAGCCGGGCGACGACCTGGCGGTGGGGCAGGCGGTGCGCCAGCAGTTCGTGTCGGTGCGCGAGCAGACCCACCCGGGGGCGTTCCGGATGTGACCGGCCGGGCGGCCGGCGGGCGCGGGTCGCGCGCCCGCCGGCCCGTGGCACCGGGACGCGGTTCCACGGATTAAATCGGTTGAGGTAACGCGGGTGGAGTGTCCGACGATAGGGGCCAGGGGCAACCAATGGCTCCCGCCGCCCACCCGAGAGACTCAGCGTGCTGATACGACTGCTTCGGACTCATCTCCGGCCGTACAAAAGACCCATCGTCCTTCTGGTGCTGCTGCAGTTCCTGCAGACCTGCGCCACGCTCTACCTCCCCACCCTCAACGCCGACATCATCGACGACGGTGTCGTCAAGGGGGACACCGGCTACATCCTGTCCTACGGCGCCCTGATGATCGGCATCTCGCTGGCGCAGGTCGTGTGCAACGTCGGTGCCGTGTACTACGGCGCCCGGACCGCGGCGGCGCTGGGGCGGGACGTGCGGGAGGCCGTCTTCGACCGGGTGCAGTCCTTCTCCGCGCGTGAGGTCGGCCGCTTCGGCGCCCCCTCGCTCATCACCCGTACGACGAACGACGTCCAGCAGATCCAGATGCTGGCGCTGATGACGTTCACCCTGATGGTGTCGGCGCCGATCATGTGTCTGGGCGGCATCGTGCTGGCGCTCGGTCTGGACGTGCCGCTGTCCGGGGTGCTGGTCGCGGTGGTGCCGGTGCTGGGCGTCTCGGTGACACTGATCGTGCGACGGCTGCGTCCGCTGTTCCGGGCCATGCAGGAGCGGCTCGACACGGTGAACCGGGTGCTGCGCGAGCAGATCACCGGCAACCGGGTGATCCGGGCGTTCGTCCGGGACGCGTACGAGCAGCGGCGGTTCGGGAAGGCCAACGCCGAGCTGACCGAGGTGGCGCTGGGCACCGGCAACCTGCTGGCACTGATGTTCCCCGTGGTGATGACGGTGGTGAACCTGTCGTCGATCGCGGTGGTGTGGTTCGGCGCGCACCGGATCGACAGCGGGGGCATGCAGATCGGTGACCTGACCGCGTTCCTCGCCTATCTGATGCAGATCGTCATGTCCGTGATGATGGCCACCTTCATGTTCATGATGGTGCCGCGGGCCGAGGTGTGCGCCGAGCGCATCCAGGAGGTACTGGACACCTCCTCCAGCGTCGTGCCGCCCGTCGCGCCCGTCACCGAGCTGCCCCGGCACGGCCATCTGGAGATCAGGGGCGGCGGCTTCCGCTTCCCTGGTGCCGAGGAACCGGTGCTGAAGTCGGTGGACCTGGTGGCCCGTCCGGGGGAGGTCACCGCCGTCATCGGTTCGACCGGCAGCGGCAAGTCGACGCTGCTCGGGCTGGTTCCCCGGCTGTTCGACGCGACCGAGGGCGAGATCCTGGTGGACGGCGTGCCCGTCGCGGACCTCGATCCGGCGCTGCTCGCGAGGACGGTCGGGATGGTGCCGCAGAAGCCGTACCTGTTCGCGGGGACGGTGGCGACGAATCTGCGCTACGGCCGTCCGGACGCCACGGACGCCGAGTTGTGGCACGCGCTGGAGGTGGCGCAGGCCAGGGAGTTCGTCGAACGGCTGGAGGGCGGGCTCGACGCGCCGATCGCGCAGGGCGGCACCAACGTGTCCGGCGGCCAGCGCCAGCGGCTCGCGATCGCGCGGACTCTGGTGCAGCGCCCCGAGATCTATCTCTTCGACGACTCCTTCTCCGCGCTCGACTACGCGACCGACGCGGCGCTGCGCGCGGCGCTGGCGGAGGAGACCGCCGAGGCGACGGTGGTGATCGTCGCCCAGCGGGTGGCGACGATCCGTGACGCCGACCGGATCGTGGTCCTGGACGAGGGCCGGGTCGCCGGCACCGGCCGGCATCACGAACTGATGGCGGACAACGAGACCTACCGGGAGATCGTGCTCTCCCAGCTGACGGAAGCGGAGGCCGCCTGATGGCCGGGGCCATGGCGCGGGCCGGGGCCGGGGCGGGCCCCGACCACCAGTCGCTGCATTTCAAGGAGTCGGGCAAACGGCTCATCGCGCGGTTCGGGCCGGAACGCCTGACCATCTACGGGCTGTTGGCCTGCGTGGTGCTGAGCGTGGGGCTCAGCGTGATCGGGCCGAAGATCCTCGGCCGGGCGACCGACCTGGTCTTCGCGGGCATCGTCGGACGGGACATGCCGGCCGGGGCGACCAAGGAGCAGGTGCTGGAGTCGATGCGGGAGCGCGGCGAGGGCGGTGTCGCGGACATGCTCCGCAGCACCGACTTCACGCCGGGCGAGGGCATCGACTTCACGGCCGTGGGCAACGTCCTGCTGTTCGCGCTGGCGGTGTTCGGGGCCGCCGGTCTGCTGATGGCGGTGGCGACGCGGCTGGTGAACGGGGCCGTGAACCGCACCATGTACCGGATGCGCGAGGACGTGCAGACGAAGCTGTCGCGGCTGCCGCTGTCGTACTTCGACAAGCGGCAGCGCGGTGAGGTGCTGAGCCGGGCGACGAACGACATCGACAACCTCGGGCAGACGCTCCAGCAGACGATGGGCCAGCTGATCAACTCGCTGCTGACCGTCATCGGCGTGCTGGCGATGATGTTCTACGTGTCCTGGATCCTGGCGCTGGTCGCGCTGGTGACCGTGCCGCTGTCGTTCGTGGTCGCCACCCGCGTGGGCAAGCGGTCGCAGCCGCACTTCGTGCAGCAGTGGCGTACGACGGGCAGCCTCAACGCGCACATCGAGGAGATGTACACCGGGCACACCCTGGTGAAGGTGTTCGGGCGGCAGGAGGAGTCGGCGAAGCGGTTCGCCGAGGAGAACGAGGCGCTGTACGAGGCCGGCTTCAGGGCGCAGTTCAACAGCGGCGTCATGCAGCCGCTGATGCTCTGCGTGTCGAACCTCAACTATGTGCTGGTGGCGGTCGTCGGCGGGCTGCGGGTCGCGTCGGGTTCGCTGTCCATCGGTGACGTGCAGGCGTTCATCCAGTACTCGCGGCAGTTCTCGATGCCGCTGACGCAGGTCGCCTCGATGGCGAACCTGGTGCAGTCGGGTGTCGCGTCGGCGGAGCGGGTCTTCGAACTGCTCGACGCCGACGAGCAGTCGGCCGACGTCTCGCCGGCCGAGAAGCCGGCCGAGCTGCGCGGGCGGGTGGCGCTGGAGCGGGTGTCGTTCCGGTACGACCCGGAGAAGCCGCTGATCGAGGACCTGTCGCTCACGGTGGATCCGGGGCACACGGTCGCGATCGTCGGTCCGACCGGCGCCGGCAAGACGACGCTGGTGAACCTGCTGATGCGGTTCTACGAGGTGTCCGGCGGGCGCATCACGCTCGACGGTGTCGACATAGCGCGCATGTCCCGGGACGAACTGCGGGCCGGGATCGGCATGGTGCTCCAGGACACCTGGCTGTTCGGCGGCACCATCGCGGAGAACATCGCGTACGGCGCCTCGCGGAAGGTCACCCGGGAGGAGATCGAGGAGGCGGCGCGGGCGGCCCACGCCGACCGGTTCGTCCGCACCCTGCCGGACGGGTACGACACGGTGATCGACGACGAGGGCGGCGGGGTGAGCGCCGGTGAGAAGCAGCTCATCACCATCGCGCGGGCGTTCCTGTCCGACCCGGTGATCCTGGTGCTGGACGAGGCGACGAGTTCCGTGGACACCCGTACCGAGGTGCTGATCCAGAAGGGGATGGCCCACCTGGCGCACGGGCGTACGTCGTTCGTCATCGCGCACCGGCTGTCGACCATCCGGGACGCGGACACGATCCTGGTGATGGAGAACGGGTCGATCGTCGAACAGGGCACGCACACCGGGCTGCTCGCGGCCGGCGGGGTCTACGCGCGGCTGTATCAGGCGCAGTTCGCGCAGGCCGTGGTCGAGGTGGACGGCTGAGCGGCCGGGGCCCGGCAGGCCGGCCGGGCCCCGGCGGTCAGCGCAGCTTGTTGGCGCCGCCGTCCGCCATGACGGTCTGGCCCGTCATGTAGCGGGCGTCGTCGCCGGCGAGGAACGCGACGACGGGGGCGACGTCCCGCTCGGGATCGCCGAACCGGCCGAGCGGCACCTTGGCAGCGGACTGCTCGTACTGCTCCGGGTGCGCGTCGGCCCAGCGGGCGACGCCCTCGGTGAGCGCCATGGGGCAGACGACGTTGACGCGGATGTCGTGCTTCGCCCACTCGTTGGCGACGACACGGCTCAGGCCGCGGATGGCCTCCTTCGTGGCGGCGTACGAGGCCTGGTTGGGCTGGCCGTCCAGGGCGGCGCCGGAGCCGAAGTTGACGATCGATCCGCCGCCGGCCTTCTTCAGCTCGGGCAGGGCCGCGAGCATGAAGTTCCGGGTGGCGTAGAGACTGGTGCCCATGGCCAGGTCCCAGTCCTCGTCGGTCTGCTCCTCGAAGGGGCGCTGCCGGGAGACGCTGGCATTGTTGACCAGGACGTCCAGCCCGCCGAAGTGCTCGACGGCCCTGGCCACGGCGGCGTCCGCCACGGCCCGGTCGGACACGTCGCCGCGCAGGAACACCACCGCCTCCCCCAGGTCGGCGGCGAGCTTCTCCCCGGCCTCCTCCTGGAGGTCGACGACGACCACGCGGGCGCCGCGTCCGGCGAACACCCGGGTGATCGCCCCGCCGATGCCGGAGGCACCTCCGGTGACGATCGTCCGCTTGCCTTCCAGGCTCCTGTCTCCCACGAGGCACTCCACTCGTTCGGTTGTGTGACGTCCGCGCCGATCCGCGCAGGATCACACTAAACGAGCGGGTTGCCCGGCCCCGGCCGGAGCCTCAGTCCAGATAGCCCCTGAGCTGGTCCGCGAAGGCGTGGTCGCGGAGTTTGTTGAGGGTCTTGGACTCGATCTGGCGTATGCGCTCGCGGGTGACGCCGAAGATGCGGCCTATCTCCTCCAGGGTGCGGGGACGGCCGTCGACCAGGCCGTAGCGGAGCTGGACGACCTTGCGCTCCCGTTCCCCCAGCGTCGACAGGACCGCCTCCAGGTGCTCCCTCAGCAGCAGGAACGCGGCCGACTCGACGGGGCTCGCGGCGTCGCCGTCCTCGATGAGGTCACCGAGGGCGACGTCGTCCTCCTCGCCCACCGGGGCGTGCAGGGAGACGGGCTCCTGGGCGAGCCTCAGCACCTCGCCGACCCGCTCGGGGGCCAGGTCGAGCTGGGCGGCCACCTCGTCCGTGGTCGGTTCACAGCCGCGTTCCTGGAGCATGCGGCGCTGGACGCGGACGACACGGTTGATGAGTTCGACGACGTGCACGGGGACGCGGATGGTGCGGGCCTGGTCGGCCAGCGCGCGGGACATGGCCTGGCGGATCCACCAGGTGGCGTAGGTGGAGAACTTGTAGCCGCGCGCGTAGTCGAACTTCTCCACGGCCCGGATCAGGCCGAGGTTGCCCTCCTGCACCAGGTCCAGCATGGTCAGCCCGCGGCCCACGTACCGCTTGGCGACGGAGACGACGAGCCGCAGGTTGGCCTCGATCAGCCGCCGCTTGGCCATCCGGCCCATGACGACGAGCCGGTCCAGGTCCAGGGTGAGCCTGCTGTCCAGGTCGGAGGCCAGCCGCAGCTTCTCCTCGGCGAACAGTCCGGCCTCGACGCGGCAGGCGAGTTCGACCTCCTCGGCGGCGGTGAGCAGGGGGATGCGGCCGATCTCCCGCAGGTACTGCCGGAACAGGTCCGAGGAGGGGCTGCCGGACTCGGTGCGCACCGGCGGCGGGGCCGCCTCCACCGCCTCCACGGGGTCCGCTGCCTCCACGGGGTCCACCACGTCCGTGGGGTCCACCGCCTCCGCGGGATCCACCGCGTCCACGGGATCCACCGCGTCCACGGGGTCCGCCGGGTTCCCCGGGTCGGGTGCCTCGGAGGGGGGTTCGGGCTCCGTCCGGGGGTGGTGGGCGGCCCGGCTGTGCGTGGGCACCGCCACCAGGACGTCCGCGTCGGGCCGCGCACCGGCCGTACGCGCGGCGGACTGGGCGAGGGTCTGGATCTGGGTCTGCACCGGGGCGACCTCCAGGATGATCGCTGCCGAGGGGGGCGGCAGCGGTACTTCGGGGGCGGAGCCGGTGGCCTCGCCGCTGTCCGTCCCGTACGCGATGGGCGTGGCCGCGGGGGTCCGGACCCGTCGGGGACGGAGCGGCCGCGCTCCGAGGACTCAGGTACCGCACCCAGTGTGGGGTACGACACATCGTCCCCACGAGGGGCGTGCGACGACTTTTTGCTTCCGCGCGGTGACCCGGCGGTTACGGCCTGCCTACAGCGCCGCCGCGCCGTGTCCGCGCAGGGCCTGGTCGTACTGCTGGAGGACCCACAGCTCGTTCTGCACGGAGGCCAGTTCGGCCGGGTCGCCCTGGGAGGCGACCCGGGTCAGCCGCCCGGTGATCTCGCGGATGCGGCGCTCGACGGCCCGGCGGCGGACGGTGACCAGCTGGGCGCCCGCGTAGTTCTCGTCGACCTCCTTGACGCCCCGGTGCAGCATGATCGCCTCGACGGCGAGTTCGGTGACCATGGCGCGGACGGTGTCGTCGGGGGCGGCCTCGCGGACGCGGACCAGGTAGTCCTGGGAGTCGGGAACGCCGGACTCGGCGCCGCCCGCGTCCAGGATGGCCTGGCGCACCGCCGCGTACACCGGGGCGGTGAACTCGTCGAGGCCGTACGCGTCGAAGGCCGGGGAGACCAGCTCGGGGCGCTGGAGGGCGAGCTTGAGCAGTTCGCGTTCGGTGGCGAAGACGGGGTTGCGCAGGTTGAGGGCGGGGCCGCGCGGGGACGCCTGGGCGGGGGCGGAGCCGTACTGCTGCGGGCCACCGCCGCCGCCTCCGCCGTGCTGCTGCCGGTCGGGAGCGGGGCCCTTGCCGCCGCGGTCACGGGCCCAGCGGGCGAGCTGCGCCACCCGCTTGACCACGAACTGGGTGTCGAGGATGCCGAGCATGCCGGCGAGCTGGACGGCGACCTCGTGCTGGGCGCCGCTGTTCTTGATGCGGGCGACGACGGGGGCGGCCTCGTCGAGGGCGGCGGCGCGGCCGGCCGGGGTGTCCAGGTCGTAGCGGCCCACGATGTGGCGGAGCGCGAACTCGAAGAGCGGGGTGCGGGGCTCGGCGAGGTCCGCGACCGCGTCGTCGCCCTTGGCGAGGCGCAGGTCGCAGGGGTCCATGCCGTCGGGCGCGATGGCGATGTAGGTCTCGGCGGCGAACTTCTGGTCGTCCTCGAAGGCGCGCAGGGCCGCCTTCTGGCCGGCCGCGTCCCCGTCGAAGGTGAAGATCACGCGGGCCGATCCGTTGTCCATCAGCAGCCGGCGCAGGATCTTGATGTGGTCGCCGCCGAAGGCGGTGCCGCAGGTCGCGATGGCGGTGGTGACGCCGGCGAGGTGGCAGGCCATGACGTCGGTGTAGCCCTCGACGACGACCGCGCGGGACGACTTCGCGATGTCCTTCTTCGCCAGGTCGATGCCGTAGAGGACGTGGGACTTCTTGTAGATCGCCGTCTCGGGGGTGTTGAGGTACTTCGGCCCGTTGTCCGACTCGTACAGCTTGCGGGCGCCGAAGCCGACGACCTCGCCGCCGATGTCGCGGATGGGCCACATCAGACGGCCGCGGAAGCGGTCGATGGGGCCGCGGCGGCCCTCCTGGGAGAGGCCGGAGAGGACCAGTTCCTTGTCGGTGAAGCCCTTGCCGCGCAGGAAGCGGGTGAGGTGGTCCCAGCCCTGGGGGCTGTAGCCGACAGAGAAGTGCTGGGCGGCGGCCTGGTCGAAGCCGCGCTCCGCGAGGAAGGCGCGGCCGGTGTCCGCCTCGGGGGAGGTCGCGAGCTGCTCCATGTACCAGTCGGCGGCGATCCGGTGGGCCTCGACCAGGCGGATGCGCTCACCGCGCTGGTGGGCGGGGTTGTACCCGCCCTCCTCGTAGCGCAGGGTGATGCCGGCCTGGGCGGCGAGGCGCTCGACCGCCTCGGAGAAGGAGAGGTGGTCGATCTTCATCACGAACGTGAGGGTGTCGCCGCCCTCCTGGCAGCCGAAGCAGTGGAAGAACCCCTTGCTCGGACTCACCTGGAAGGACGGCGACTTCTCGTCGTGGAACGGGCACAGGCCCTTGAGGTTGCCGCCGCCCGCGTTGCGCAGCTGGAGGTACTCGGAGACGACGGCGTCGATCGGGACCGCGTCCCGTACCGCCTTCACGTCCTCGTCGTTGATCCGTCCAGCCACGCGTGAAGTCTACGGCGGTCCGCCGGCAGCCGGGCCCGAAGCGTCCGCCCCCAGGTGCGAGGCCTCCGCCCGCGGGGGTGCGGGCGGGTGCCGGACGTCCGGGCGCGTGGTGCCGGCAGGCCGTCAGGGGGCGAGGCTCTCCAGCGGGACGCGCGGGTCCGCCAGGGAGTCCGTGTCCACCGGGGCCCGGGAGGTGATCAGCCGCTGGATCGGGTCGGTGACGTCCCACACATTGACGTTCATCCCGGCCAGCACCCTGCCCTCCTTCATCCAGAAGGCGATGAACTGCCGCTTGCCCGCGTCGCCCCGGACCACGACCTGGTCGTAGGAGCCGGGCGGCGCCCAGCCGGAGTACTCCATGCCCAGGTCGTACTGGTCGCTGAAGAAGTACGGGACCCGGTCGTAGACGACCTCCTGGCCGAGCATCGCGCGGGCCGCGGCCGGGCCGCCGTTGAGGGCGTTGGCCCAGTGCTCGACGCGCAGCCGGGTGCCGAAGAGGGCGTGCGGGAAGGAGGCGACGTCGCCGGCGGCGTGGATGTACGGGTCGGAGGTGCGCAGCCGTTCGTCGACCCGGATGCCGCCGCCGTCCGCGGGGTCGGCGAGGTCCAGGCCCGCCGCCTGGGCGAGGCCGGTGCGCGGGGTGGCGCCGATCGCCGCGAGGACCGCGTGCGCGGGGTGCTCCTCGCCGTCGTCGGTGCGGGCGGCGAGGACGACGCCGTCCTGCCCGGTGATCCCGGTGAGGGTGGCGCCGAAGTGGAAGCGGACGCCGTGCTCGCTGTGCAGGTCGGCGAAGAGCTGGCCGAGCTCGGGGCCGAGGACCGAGTGCAGCGGGGTCCGCCCGCGGTGCACGACGGTGACCTCCGCGCCGTACCCGCGGGCCGCCGCGGCGACCTCCAGGCCGATCCAGCCGGCGCCGGCGATCACCAGGTGGCCGTTGTCCCGGCCGAGGGAGGCCAGGACGCCCTTGAGGCGGTCGGCGTGCGCGAGGCGGCGCAGGTGGTGGACGCCGACGAGGTCCGTGCCCGGGATGTCCAGGCGGCGGGGCTCGGCGCCGTTCGCCAGCAGCAGTTTGTCGTAGCGGACGGTGGTGCCGTCCTCCCCGAAGCGGACGGTCTTCGCGGCACGGTCGACGGCGTCGACGGTCTGGCCGAGGTGCAGTTCGATGTCGTGGCGCGCGTACCAGGCGGGCTCGTGCACGAAGACGCTGTCGCGCTCCTCCTTGCCGAGCAGGAAGCCCTTGGACAGTGGCGGCCGTTCGTACGGGCGGTCCCGTTCGTCGCAGATCAGCAGGACCCGGCCGGTGAATCCCTCCGTTCGCAGCGTCTCGGCCGCCTTCGCGCCCGCCAGGCCGCCTCCGACGATGACGAATGTCTGATCCGCGTCGACCACTTGATGCCTCCTGCAGGGGGTCCGGGGAGTGTCCCCCCGGAAAACACTGTGGGTGCCGCCACTTGCGAGCGTCCCGCACACAGGGTGATGCGGGAAGAGGGGGTGGCCCGATCAGGCCACGGAGGGTCACCTTCGGGCGAGCACACGTCTCCGGTGTCCCACCGGCCTCCTCCGTGTCCCCCTCTCCTTCATGCCTGCCCCGTGAGGCGGGCGTGAAGCGAGCGGGCCGAGACGTCGGTGAGGGACGCGATCCGGTCGACGATCACCCGCTTGCGGGCGCGGTCGTCCGGGGCCTGCGCGAACAGGGAGCGGAACTGCGGGTCCAGGCCCTCGGGGGCGCGGGCGGTGAGCGCCTCGGCCAGTTCCAGGACGACGATCCGCTGGTCGGCGCGGAGCTGCTCCTGCTCGGCGCGCTGCATGACGTACCGGTCGGCGACCGCCTTGAGGACGGCGCACTCCATCCGGGTGTGCCGGGGGACGACGAGTTCGGCTCCGTAGCGGGTGAGACGGCCGCTGCCGGACCTCTGCCGGGTGGCGCCCTCGGCGGCCAGGCAGAAGCGGCCGATGAGCTGGCTGGTGGCGTCCTTCAGGCGGGCCTGGGCGACCGCCGTGCCGTCGTAGCCGTGCGGCCACCACTCCTGGGCGAGGAGGCGGTCGAGCGCCTCGGCGAGCTCCGCCGGGTCGGTGTCCGCGCCGACGTAACGGCCGACGGCGACGGCGAAGACCTCCTGCCGTTCGGGCTCGGCGTGCAGGACGTTGGGGTCGATGTGGCCGGCGTGCAGGCCGTCCTCCACGTCGTGCACCGAGTAGGCGACGTCGTCCGCCCAGTCCATGACCTGGGCCTCGAAGCAGGTACGGCCCTCGGGGGCGCCCTCGCGGACCCAGTCGAAGACGGGGCGGTC
This sequence comes from Streptomyces sp. NPDC085927, assembly GCF_044540975.1. Taxonomy (NCBI): domain Bacteria; kingdom Bacillati; phylum Actinomycetota; class Actinomycetes; order Kitasatosporales; family Streptomycetaceae; genus Streptomyces; species Streptomyces sp. NPDC085927. Next base: position 106,817 of record NZ_JBITSN010000002.1, on the reverse strand, counting down.
GTCCTCGTAGACGCCGAACTTCGCGGAGGCCGGGTCGGTGGGGTGGGCGCCCCGGGGCCAGGGGTACTTGGTGGCGGCGTCGAGGGCGGCCCGGGTGAGGTTGAGGCCGACGCTGACGGGGTCGCCGGTCTGTGGATCGGTGACGAACCGCTTGGGTTCGATGCGGGTGAGCAGGCGCAGCGACTGGGCGTTGCCCTCGAAGCCGCCGCAGTCCTCGGCGAACTCGTTCAGCGCCTGTTCGCCGTTGTGGCCGAAGGGCGGGTGGCCCAGGTCGTGCGAGAGGCAGGCGGCTTCCACCAGGTCCGGGTCGCAGCCGAGGGCGGCACCGAGTTCCCGGCCCACCTGCGCGCATTCGAGGGAGTGGGTGAGGCGGGTGCGGGGGCTGGCGTCCCAGACCCCGCCGGCCTCTCCGGGGGTGACGACCTGCGTCTTGCCGGCCAGGCGGCGCAGGGCCGCGGAATGCAGGACGCGCGCGCGGTCGCGCTGGAAGGCGGTGCGCCCGGGACGCTTGTCCGGCTCGGCGGCCCAGCGGGCGGCCGACGCCGGGTCGTAGCCGGGAGGCGAAGTGGGGTGCTGCTGCGGGTGCGCGTGCGTCGGCGCCTGCGCCGGTGGCTGCGCCTGGGGCCGGGGCTGCGCTTGGGGCTGGGGTGCGGGGTCGGTGGGGGCGGAAGTGCTGGTGCCTGCCATACCTCGACACTACGGGCACGCGGTGACACTCGGGCGGGGCCGGGGCACCGGGGCGTACGACGGAGGCCGGGACGGGTGCTCGTTCAGGCGGGGGCCGGGCTCGTGGGTGCCGGGGCGGGGACCGTGCGGGCCCGGCTGTAGCGGTGCAGGAGGAGGCGGGCCATGGCGGGGTGGGTGCCGAGGGGAGCCGCGGTGATCCAGGGGGAGGCTGCCGCGCACTCCGTGGCGAAGCGGCCGGGGGCGGTGAAACAGGAGGCGACGGCCACCCGGTGACGGCCCCGGCCGGCGAGGGCGCGCAGTGCCTCGGGGACGGTGGGGGCGGCAGCGGAGGCGTAGGCGGGGACGACGGGGACGCCGAGACGCCGGGCGAGCAGTTCCGCGGTGCGGGCCGTGTCGGCCCGCGACTCGGGGTCGCGCGACCCGGCGGCGGCCAGTACGACCGCGCTCGCGCGGCGGGCCGCCTCGTCGGCCGGGGTGTGCCAGCCGGCCTCCGTCAGGCGGTCCCGCAGGGCGTCGACGAGCAGCGGGTGCGGGCCGAGCGGGGCGGCCACGCGCGTGTGCAGCGGCGATGCGGCGGCCGTCCCGGGGATGTCCTGCTTGACGTGGTGGCCGCGGCCGAACAGCAGCGGCACGAGCACGGCGCGACCGGTCCCCCGCGCGTGCAGGCCGGCGAGGCTGTCGGCCAGAAGCGGCTCGTTCAGCTCGATGTGCCCGAGGTGCACCGGCAGGCCGGGGCGGAGTGCGCGGACGCGGTCCAGGAGCGCCCGTACGGTGCTCAGCGCGCGCGGGTCACGGCTGCCGTGGGCCACCACGACGAGGGCCGGGGGCGGGAGCGGGTGGCACCGGCTGCTCCCGTTGAGCGCCCCGTGGACGGGCGGCCGGGTGCTGGTCGAGGTCGTGAGGTGCGCCGTCATGCCCCCGATCGTCGCCGGGGGAGGTTGCCTCCCCGTTGCGCGGGGGTGACGGGTGTTTTCCGGCGGTTCACGGCACGGCCCCGCGGGGTGAGAGCCCGTTCGGGCCGCGGTCCCGCCCCGCCCCGCCCCGCCGCGCACCGTGCCGCTGATCACAGGGCGCGGCTGAACCGGAGGACGCGCGGGGGCGTCTTCGACGTCGAGGACCGACCGGGGAGGGTGCCCGTCCCATGCTTCATCTGTTGCGCCGCGTGAGGGCGGGCGGGGCCCGACGGTTCCGCCGGCCGCGTCTGCCGCGTACCCGGGCCGGCCGGCGGCGGCTGGTGCAGGCGGGGATGGCGGTGTGCGTCCTGGCGCTGCTGCCGGCGACGTGGCTGCGCCTGGCGGCGGACGGCCGGCTGCACACCACCGCCGACGTGCCCCGCACCGAGGTCGCCGTGGTCTTCGGCGCGGGCCTGTGGGACGGGGAGCCGTCGCCCTATCTCGCGCACCGGCTGGACGCGGCGGCCGAACTGTACCGGGCGGGCCGGATCGAGGTGGTCCTGGTCACCGGCGACAACAGCCGCGAGGACTACGACGAGCCGGACGCGATGCGCGCCTATCTGACCCGGCACGGCGTGCCCGACGCGCGGATCGTCAGCGACTACGCGGGCTTCGACACCTGGGACTCGTGCGTCCGCGCGAAGGAGATCTTCGGTGTGGACCGGGCCGTACTGATCAGCCAGGGCTTCCACATCCGGCGCGCGGTCACCCTGTGCCGGGCGGCCGGCGTCTCCTCGTACGGTGTCGGCGTCGACGACCGGCACGACCTGACCTGGTACTACGGCGGCACCCGGGAGATCCTCGCCGCGGGCAAGGCGGCCCTGGACGCGGCCTTCCGCCCGGACCCCCACTTCCTCGGCCCGAGGGAGCCGGGGGTGCGGCGGGCGCTCGACGGCATCCGTGCCCCGTCGGCCGCGCGGTGACCGTGCCGTGCGGGTCGCAGCACGCTCGCGCCATGGCGGACCCGGCACGGATCGCGGCCGCCCTCCCGGCCGAGCGGGCCGCCGGACCGGGCAGGCCCACCGGCTCCCCCTCGGTGGCCTGAGGGCGGAGACGGCCGCTCGGCCACCGGCTCCGATCAGCTGCTCCAGGTCGTCGTCCGCCACCCTCCCCCGATACTCGAACGGGTTACATGAGCAGGTTAAACGGGAGGGTAAGGTCCGCTAGGGTCGAGGCGCGGAAGGAGATCGCCATGGCCACCGAGGAAGAGCTGTTCGCGTCGGTCGACGCGCTGCTGGAGGAGGAGCCGCAGCTCCCGTCCCCGGCGGAGCGCGCCCGGCTGCGCGAGGCCGCCGGCATCACCCAGGCCCGCCTCGCGGCCGCGCTGAAGACGTCGACGCAGAGCATCAAGAACTGGGAGAACGGCCGCTCCGAGCCCAAGCCGCCGCGCCTGGAGGCGTACCAGCGACTCCTGAAGGGCTGGGCGGCGAAGTACCCCGCGCCCGGTGTGCCCGGCACCCCCGCGGTCGCATCCGCCGCCGCACCCGCACCCGCCCCGGCCGTCGCGCCGCAGCCGGAGGTGTCGGCCACGGTCGCCGGCCCGGCCGCGCCCGGGCCGGCGACCGCCGCGCCGGTGGAGGCGCCCGCCGCCCAGGCCGGCCCCGAGCACCCCGCCCGTCCGGCCGCGCGCCCGGCGACGTCGTCGCGGCATCCGGCGGCGAAGAAGACCGCGAAGCCCGCCGACGACCCGCGCTTCCCGCACGGCCCGCTCGCGGTGCTGGACGGCGACGGCTGCGCGTACGGCGTGGACGGCATCGTGCTCGACTGCCCGGCGACCACCGTGCCGGAGCTGGTGGAGTGGACGCTGCGTGAGTCCGGCCTCGGGGCCGCGAAGCTGAACCGCTACGGCAAGGACAGCGACCCGCTGATCGTGCTCACCGCCTCCGCCGCCGTGAAGCTCGGGCTGCCGGAGCGCCTGGAGGGCCACGAGCAGCGCCGTTCCCTGCGTCTGCCCGAGGACCATCCGGTGGTCAAGCAGGTGGCGAAGGCGAAGTGGCGGCTCACGCAGCGCGGGTTCGGCCCGTGGGCCCGGATCTACCGCAAGGCGCAGGAAAACCAGCGGCAGTGCGTGCAGCTCGCGATCCTGTCCTGGGACGCCCTCGACGAGCGGTCCTGGCCCGGTGTCGCGGACATGGAGCCGGCCGACGTCGCCCGCGTCCTCGGGGTGTACGCCCAGCGGGTCATCACCCCGCGCGGTTCCACGGCCGTGTCCGGGCTGGAACTGATGACGGCGCTGCGCCCGCCCACGAGGGCCGTGCAGGACCGGGCGACCGGGAACTGGGTGCCCGGCCACAACCCCGGCTCGCTGGGCACGGAGCCGATGGACCCGGCACCGCCGGAGGCCACCCCCGAACACCCCGTGGTCGTGAACAGCGGCTGGACCGGCGGGTTCCTGGACGAGGAGGCGTACCAGTGGGTGCGGTCGGTGGACTCGCTCACCGATGAGGAGTGCACGCTGCCGTACGCGGTCGGCCTGGACCTGAACACCGCGTTCCTCGCCGCCGCGAACCGCCTGGTCGTCGGCCTGTCCGCCCCGGACCACTTCCACGCGCCGGCGTTCAATCCGAAGATCCCCGGCTCCTGGCTGGTCGACCTGGGCCATGTCGAGCTGGACCCGCGCCTGCCCTCGCCGTTCACGCCGGACGGCACTCGCCCGAGCGGCCCGGCCTGGTACCAGACGCACACCGTCGCCTACGCCCAGGAACTCGGCCACGACGTGCATCCGGTCGAGGCGTACCTGCGCCGGGAGACCGGCGCGTACCTGGACCCGTGGCACGACCGGCTCAGGACGGCGTACGTCGACACGCTCGCCGACCTCGGCGTCACCCGGGACCTGTCGGACACGGAGTTCCTCGCGGCGATGGAACGCCACAAGGACGTCGACCCGGCCCTGGCCGCCGTCCTCGCCGCCGTCAAGGCCACGGTCAAGGGCGGCGTGGGCAAGCTGCGCGAGCGCCCGCAGGGCCGCCACTACAAGGAGGGCGAGCGGTGGCCGGCCCTTCAACGGCCGACCTGGCGCCCGGACATCCGCGCCGCCGTCATCTCCAGGGCGCGGGTCAACATGCACCGCAAGCTGCGCAACATGGCGGCGATGACGGGCCTGTACCCGCTCGCCGTGCTGTCCGACTGCGTCGTCTACCCCTCGCCGGGCGACAGCCCGCTCGACTTCCTCCCCTACGCGGCGTCCGGCAAGCCGCAGCCCGGCGGCTTCCGCCTCGGCCCCACCCCGGGCCTGGCGAAGCTGGAGGGCGTCCGGTCGATGCTGTGGGCGGTCGGCCTGATGGAGCAGGGCCTCAACCCGGCCCGCCACATCAAGGGCGGCGACGCCGTCCTGGACGAAGGGGAGTGACCGGTGGGGGAGATCGAGGACGCCATCGAGCGGGCCGACCGGGAGAGCTTCACCCGCGAGCCGCCGAAGACGCTCAAGAGCCAGATCCGTTACCTGCTCAAGCAGCTGGGCAGCGCGAAGGCCGTCGCGCAGGAGATCGGTGTCACCGCCGACTCCGTGAACCGCTACCGGCGCGGCGCCCGCAAGCACGCCCGCGCCGACGTCGCCGCGAAGATCGACGACGCGGTGCGGTCCCGCTGGCAGCCGCAGGTGCGCAGGCGCCGGCAGCGGCAGGCCGCCGCCACGGGCGGGATCACGGTGGAGACGAGGGCCCGCTTCGGATACACGGCGCCGGTCGGCACGACCGACGACGGACGCTTCCGGCGGCTCACCGTGCACCTCCCCCCGGCGTACGCACAGCGCCTGTTCGACGCCCGCGCCGCGGGGGCCGGCGACCGGGAGATGCGCGGGATCATCGCCGAAGGATTCAAGGACGTCTACTTCCAGGACGGTGGCGGCCGCGCCCCGGGCCTGTCGGACGTGGCCATCAACGACATCGACTACCTGGACCTGGATTACTGAAGAGGAGCGAGGACAGGACGGCTCCAGGAGCCGCGGCGCCCGGGGCCGACGGTGCCGGTCATTGATCAGGGGCGCTGCCGGCGTTCGGTGACGGCGTCCTGAGACCGGCCTCGCTCACCGCGCTGCGCGTGTCTTCGCTCACCGCACTGCGCATGTCTTCCAGCGGGCTCCGGTGAGCCGCTGGTGCCTCCCGTCGCGCGGCTCCGTCCCGTCGAGGGTGTCCGTGCCGTCCACTCGCGGCGCCGGGAACTTCCTGCGGGCCGGCACGCGCCTCGCGCCGGCGGCGTCGGCCGGTCGTCCTCGAACGCCCGGTGTGCTCGGGTGGCCGGGGCCGCTCAGGTGGGGTGGAGTGGTAAAGGCGCGGTTGACCCGCCCGGCGGCGGGAGAGGGGCAGACAGGTGACGGGAGAGAAGACCGGCGGAGCCGATGAGGTCCTGGGCCAGATGCTGCGGGAAGTGCACCGCACGGCGCCGGACGATCTGCCGTTGCTGTTGCGGCGTCACACCGCGGACCTGGGCCTGAAGAAGATCATCGTCTATGTGGCCGACGTGCAGCAGCGTGTCCTGGTGGAACTGGGTGAAACCCCGGACCAGCCGCTTCGGCGCCTGTTGATCGACGATTCGCTGGCGGGCTGGGCCTACCGCACGGTCTCCCCTCGTATCGAGCCCGACGACACCGGCGGGCTGATCCTGTGGCTGCCGATGCTCGACGGGGTCGCGCGGATCGGCATGGTCGCCTTCCACGCTCCGGCCCTGGACGGCAGGACGCTGAAGGACTGCCACGCGCTGGCATCACTGATCACGCTGATCATGTTGGACAAGAGCGCCTTCAGCGACACCTTCCGCCGCCTGCGACGCGTCTCGGACATGCGACTGCCGGCCGAGATGGTGTGGGCCTTCCTGCCACCGCGAACGATCGGCACCGACCTGATCACCTCCTCAGCCGTCCTGGAACCGGCCTACGACCTGGGAGGCGACTGCTTCGACCACGCCCTGTCCGGCAACACCCTGCACACCGCCGTCCTGGACGCGATGGGACACGACCTGGCGGCCGGCATCACCTCCTCCGTCGCACTGGCCGCCCTGCGCCACGCCCGCCACCACGCCACAGATCTGGCCGGGACCGTCACCGGCATCGACGCCACCCTCAACGAGGTTTTCGCCGACCGGCACAGCACCGGCATCCTCGCCCAGCTGGAGACCACCACCGGCCACCTGACCTGGGCCAACTGCGGACACCCGCCACCCCTGCTCATCAGAGGCCGGGACCTGGTGCCCCACGCTCTTGAGCGCGAGCCCGAGCCGCCACTGGGCGTAGGAGCCTGGCTGCCCGGCGTTCGGCGCACCATCCACCACGCCCGGCTCGAGCCCGGCGACCGCGTGCTGCTCCACACCGACGGAGTGACCGAGGCCCGCTCCGCCGGCGGAGAGCTCTTCGGCGAAACCCGCTTCGCCGACTTCATCATCCGCGCCATCGCCTCCGGCGAAACCGCCCCCGAAGCCTTGCGCCGCCTGATCAACACCATCCTGGAACACCGGGACAGCCGCCTGAATGACGACGCCACCATCCTCATGCTCGAATGGCATCCCTTCCGCGAGACCACCACCCGCCGCAGGCTGCCCTGACCCGCAGCGGCCGCAGAGCGGTGAAAGCGGCGGTGACGAGCGGCGGGCCTCCACCGTGACAACCGACTCGCCCTACGAGATCCGAACGGCCGGCTCACCTCCGTTCCGAAAGTGACGACCACCGTGGTGACGGCCACCGTGCTTCGGCCCACGGCCGTCGACCGCGGCATCCGCTCCCGGCCTCACTGCGCTCCCCCGGCCCCGGGGAGGTGGCCGTACCGGGGGTGTAACAGGGGCCGGTGCGGTGCGTAACACGTGCGACGCACGCTGGGCGGCATGCAGAGCACCGTGACGCCCACGCACTGCCCGTACTGCGCCCTGCAGTGCGGGATGAACCTGACGCCCGCCCCGGGCGGGACCGTCCGGGTGAGCGAGCGCGCGGACTTCCCGGTGAACCGGGGCGCGCTGTGCGGCAAGGGGCGTACGGCACCGGCGGTGCTCGACCCCGGCGTGCGGCTGACCTCGCCGCTGGTGCGGTCCCCGGAGACGGGCGCGCTGGTGCCCGCCGGCTGGGGCGAGGCGCTGGACCGGATCGCCGAAGGGCTGGGCCGTACGCGCACCGAGTACGGGGCGGACGCGGTCGGGGTGTTCGGCGGCGGCGGGCTGACGAACGAGAAGGCGTACGCGCTGGGGAAGTTCGCACGGGTGGTGCTGGGCACCTCCCAGATCGACTACAACGGCCGCTTCTGCATGTCGTCCGCCGCGGCCGCCGGCATCAGGGCGTTCGGGCTGGACCGGGGGCTGCCGTTCCCCCTGGAGGACATCCCGAGTACCGGCTGCGTGATCCTCGTCGGCTCGAACCCGGCGGAGACCATGCCGCCGGCGCTGCGCTACTTCGCCGAGCTGAGGGCGAACGGCGGCACGCTGATCGTCGTCGATCCGCGCCGCACGAAGACCGCCGAGCAGGCCGATCTGCATCTGGCGCCCCGCCCGGGCACCGACCTCGCGCTGGCGCTGGGCCTGCTGCACCTGGTCGTCGCCGAGGGACGCACCGACGAGGGGTACATCCGGGAACGCACCACCGGCTGGGAGGAGACCCGGGCCGCGGCGATGGCGCACTGGCCGGAGTACGTGGAGCGGATCACCGGTGTGCCCGTGCCCCTGCTGCGGGAGACCGTACGGCTGTTCTGCGAGCCGGAGGCGGCCATGGTGCTCACCGCCCGCGGACCCGAGCAGCAGGCCAAGGGCACCGACACCGTGGGCGCCTGGATCAACCTGTGCCTGGCGACCGGCCGCGCGGGCCGCCCGCTGTCCGGGTACGGCTGCCTGACCGGTCAGGGCAACGGGCAGGGCGGACGGGAACACGGCCAGAAGGCCGACCAGCTGCCCGGCTACCGCAAGCTGACCGACCCGGCGGCCCGCCGGCACGTGGCGGGGGTCTGGGGCGTGGACCCCGACGCGCTGCCCGGCCCGGGGCGCAGCGCGTACGAGCTGCTGGACGCGCTGGGTACGGACATCCGCTCGCTGCTGCTGATGGGCTCCAACCCGGTGGTGTCGGCGCCCCGCGCGGCGCACGTCGAGGAGCGCATCAGGTCGCTGGACTTCCTGGCGGTGTGCGACGTCGTGCTGTCGGAGACGGCCGCGCTCGCCGACGTCGTCCTGCCGGTGACGCAGTGGGCGGAGGAGACGGGCACGACGACCAACCTGGAGGGCAGGGTGCTGCTGCGGCGGCGCGCGCTGCCCGCGCCGGACGGTGTGCGCAGCGACCTGGAGGTGCTGCACGAGCTGGCCGTCCGGCTCGGTGACGGGCCGAGTCCGGAGAAGAGGTTCCCGACCGATCCCGAGGAGGTCTTCGAGGAGCTGCGCCGCGCGAGCGCGGGCGGGCCGGCGGACTACTCCGGGATCAGCTACCGGCGGCTCGCGGAGGGGAACGGCGTGTTCTGGCCGTGCCCGGCGCCCGAGCCCGAACCCGGACCCACGCCGGTGGCGGTGGCACCGACAGCGGCACCGGCCCCGGCAGCGGCAGCGGCAGCGGCAGCGGCAGCGGCAGCGGCAGCGGCAGCGGCAGCGGCAGCGGACAGTGCCGTGCACCCCGGTACCCCCAGGCTGTTCCTCGACCGGTTCGCCACCGAGGACGGGCGGGCCCGGTTCGTGCCCGTGGCGCACCGCGCGAACGCCGAGGAGCCCGACGACGATTACCCCGTCCTGCTGACCACCGGCCGGGTGATGGCGCAGTACCAGTCCGGCGCGCAGACCCGGCGCGTCGACGAACTGAACGCCGCCGCGCCCGGCCCGTTCGTGGAACTGCACCCGCGGCTCGCGGAGCGGCTCGGCGCGGCCGAGGGCGATCCGCTGGCCGTGGTGTCCCGGCGGGGCCGGGCGGTGGCACCGGCCCGGATCACCACCGCGATCCGCCCCGACACCGTGTTCATGCCGTTCCACTGGGCGGGCGAGGGCCGCGCGAACACCCTCACCCATCCCGCCCTGGACCCGACGTCGCGGATGCCGGAGTTCAAGGTGTGCGCGGTGCGGGTGGAGACGGTCCGGCCCTGAGTCCCCGTCCCGGCCGACTGCCGTACCGGCCTCACCCGTTCACCGCCGTGCGGCGTCCCCATCGGATTCTTTCCCCCGGCCGGGCCCGCGGCACGGCGGTGACCTGCCGAAACGGGTACGGGCGGGGGTCCCGCCGGGGCCGGCCGACACCCGTTCACCTCGTTTTTGACGTTTCTTCAGGGAGCGGCCCGCGCCCGCCGGCCTTTACCTCGGACCAGTGGGAACGCGACTGACGGCGGCACATGGGGGTGCCGCGGGCGCGGCCCCTTCGTGAGCCCGAGGGAGCATCGATGCGAGGTACCGCCCGGCGGCTGCCCGGCCCGACCTGCCTGACCGGACCCGCGCTCGCCGTGGCCGCCGCGGGACTGCTCGTGGCGGCCGCCGCACCCGCCGTGTACGCCGAGGAGTCCGCCGCCCCCGCAGGACCCCCCTACGACGCGCCGGCCGGGAGGCCCGCCGGGAGCCTGGAACTGCACCCGGCCATGGTCGTGGCCGGCGCGCAGGTGACGGTGAACACCGCGGCGTGCGGCGACGACGACACGGTCGCGGGCGACGCCACCGCCGTGGGCGCCGGCCGTTTCACGCTGGCGCCGGGCTCGGACGACCCGGACTCGACCGGACGGTTCCGGGTGCCGCCGGGAGCGCAGCCGGGCACGTACGAGATCGTCGCGACGTGCGACGCGGGCGGGCAGCGGGTGACCGGCGACCTGGTGGTCAGGCTGACGCCCGCCGCGCAGCAGGTGTATCCCCGGGGCAGTGTGAAGACGGGGGTCGGTGGCGCTCTGGGCCCCGATCCCGTGCAGACCGCGGCCGGTGTGACGGCTCTCGCCGTCGCCGCCGCGGGCGGTACCTGGCTCCTGCATCGCCGGGCGAGAGGCGACGGGATCTGACGGGCGCCCTCCACCGCCCGTCCGCCGTACCGCATGTCCCTCCCCCTCCGGGTCCGACGCCCCTCGCGGCCCGGAGGGGTGCGGGGCCGGCCCCGGAGAGGTCAGTCCGCGATGCGCCGCATACGCCGCAGGTCCAGCCGGGCCGGGAGCCCGGGCGACAGGGTCATGGTGTCGGTGAGCGTGTTCGCCCTGTTCTGCGGCCTGTGGCTGCTGGGCGACGGGGCCGCGACGCACGCCCCGCCCCAGCCGTCCGCCGCCCAGGCGCACTCCGCGCCCGCCGGACACGGCTCCGGGCGCCCCTCCGAGCAGGCCGCCGCGCTGCCGCCCTCCCCGCCCGACCGGATCCGCATCCCCGCGATCGGCGTGGACGCGCCCCTGACGGGCCTCGGGCTGACCGGCACCGGCAGCCTCGACGTACCGCCGCCCGAGCGGACGAACCTGGCCGGCTGGTACGAGGCCGGCACCACTCCCGGCGAGACGGGCACCGCGGTCGTCGCGGGCCATGTCGACAACGCCGAGGGCCCCGCCGTCTTCTACTCCCTGGGCGCCCTGCGCAAGGGCGCCACCGTCGAGGTGGGCCGGCGCGACGGCGGCACCGCCGTGTTCACCGTGCACGCCGTCGAGGTGTACGACGCCCGGGACTTCCCCGACGAGAAGGTGTACGGCGCGGCGAAGCGCCCGGAGCTGCGGATCATCACCTGCGGCGGAGGTTACTCACGCACCACCGGCTACCGGGGCAACGTCGTCGTCTACGCCCACCTGACGGGCAGCCGCTGAGCCTTGGGCGGCCGAGGCCTTCAAGCAACTGGGCCTTCGGGCAACCGGGCCTTCGAGCAGCCGAACCGCCCCGCGCGGCCGGCCGGCACCGCGTCTCACGCCACCCGGTGCGGGCCGGGCTCCGCCCTCCCCCATGCGCCCAGCGGTTCCAGCGCCTCGTTGAGCGCCGTCCCCCTCGGCGTCAGCGAGTACTCGACGCGCGGCGGGTTCTCGTCGTACTCCTCGCGGTGCACGATGCCGTCGGACTCCAGCTCCCGCAGATGCGAGGCGAGCACCTTCTCGGTGATCCCGGGCAGCTCCCGGCGCAGGGCGCCGAAGCGGTACGGCCGTTCGTGCAGCGCCCAGAGGATCAGCACCTTCCACTTGCCGCCGATCACGTCCATCGCCGCGTCGATCCCGCACAGATACGCCCCCGGCCGCCGTACCGTCCCCATGCCCGTCGTCACCCCGTCCGCTCCCGCTGCCTGCACCCTTTCCCCGGGGTAAGCGCCCACTTCGAAGTACGTACTTGAGCAGGCCCTTCCCCGCGGCGAGCCTAGTCTCCATGACCCACAACGCCCCCTCCCCCGCTCCCGCTTCCCTGACCCTGCTCGGCGCCGGTGCCATGGGCACCGCCCTCGGCCGCGCCTGGCTCGCCGCCGGCCGTCCGGTGACCGTCTGGAACCGTACTCCCGCCCGCACCGCGGCCCTCGCCGCCGAGGGTGCGACGGTCGCCGCGACCGCCGCCGAGGCGGTGGCCGCGAACCGCCTGGTGATCGCCTGCCTGCTCGACGACGACTCCGTCGGCGAGGCGCTCGACGGCGCCGACCTCACCGGGCGGGACCTGGTGAACCTCACCACCGGCACCCCGGCCCAGGGCCGTGCCCGTGCCGCCCGGGCCACGGCACGCGGTGCCCGTTTCCTGGACGCCGGGATCATGGCGGTGCCGCCGATGATCGGGGTCCCGGAGTCCGGGGCGTACGTCTTCTACAGCGGCTCGCGCCCCCTGTTCGAGGAGCACCGGGACACGCTCGCCGTCCCGGCCGGCACCCGGTACGTGGGTGAGGACCCGGGGTTCGCCGCGCTGCACGACGTGGCGCTGCTGAGCGCGATGAACGGGCTGTTCGCCGGGATCACGCACGCCTTCGCCCTGATCGGCGGGGAGGAGGTCGCTCCCCAGGACCTCGCGCCGCTGCTCGCCTCCTGGCTCACCGCCATGACCCCGGCCGTGCACGAGACCGCCGAGCGGCTGAGCAGCGACGACTACACCTCGGGAGTGGTGTCCCACCTTGCCATGCAGGCCGCGGGCAACGGCACGCTGCTGCGCACGGCCGAGGAGCAGGGCGTGAGCGCCGAGCTGCTGATGCCGTACATGGACCTGATGGCCCGCCGCGTCGCCGCCGGACACGGCGACGAGGACGGCGCGGGCCTGGTCGGGCTGCTCCGTCTCCCGGCGACGGAGACGGCAACGGCGACGCGGGAGCGGGCCGCCGACCGGGCCTGAGCCCCGTCGTCCCAGCCGGTGGGAGCGGCCCGGTCGGGAAGCTCTGCCGGGAGGCCGGCCCGGGCCCCGATGACCTCGCATCCCAGCAGCCGGCCGGCCTCGTCCACGGCGAGGACGGCTTCGGCGCCCGCCGCAAGCCCTTCGACGGGAACCTGGCGGACGGCGGCGCCGTCCGGAATGCGGGCGACGAGGGAGACGGACACGGCGTTCCCGGCCCTGAAGGGCCGGGCGAGGTGCCGGCGCCTCAGGCCAGCCACTGTTCGTACGCCATGTTCGCCACCAGGGCGAAGACCACCGTCAGCAGGACGACGCGGACGAAGCCGCTGCCCTTCTTCAGGGCCGTGTGGGCGCCGAGGGTGCCGCCCGCCAGGTTGAAGACGGCCATCAGGCCCGCCAGCTGCCACAGCACCGCGCCCTGCCAGGCGAACATCGCCAGCGCGCCGGCGTTGGTGCAGCAGTTGACGATCTTCGCGGTGGCGGACGCGGTGACGAGGTCGAGGTGGAGCAGGGCGGTGAGCGCCAGGACGAGGAACGTGCCGGTGCCGGGGCCGATGAGACCGTCGTAGAAGCCGATGCCCAGGCCGCCGAACCCGATCGCGGCGAGGACGCGGCGGCGGGAGACCGGGCCGGGCTTCGGCGCGGTGCCGAAGCCCGGGCGCAGGATGACGAAGGCCGCGACGGCGAGCAGCACCACCATGATCACCGGCTTGAGGACCTCGGTGCTCATCCCGGCGGCGAGGAAGGCCCCGCCCGACGATCCGACGAGGGCGGCCAGGCCGATGCGTACGGCGGTCCGTACGTCGACGGGTGCCTTGCGGGCGTAGGTGATCGCCGCGCCGGTGGTGCCGACGATGGCGACCGCCTTGTTGGTGCCCAGGGCGTGCGCGGCGGGGGTGCCGGCGGGCAGGCCGAGCAGCAGCGCCGGCAGCAGCAGGAGTCCGCCACCGCCGACCACCGCGTCGATCCAGCCGGCCGCCAGTGCCGCGAGGCAGAGGAGAACGACCGTGGTCAGGGAGATGTCGGGCATGGGCGTGACCCTATGGAGCGGATAGTTGTGCCGTCCATCAAGATGAGCGTTTCCTGAGGTTGAGGCTCCTCACAGGCCCTCCTCACCATGCCTCCTCACACCCCTCTCCGCCGCACGCCCCGAACCCTCACACCCGTCCCCCGCCCCTGCTGAGGGCAGCGTTCCGAGCGGGAAACAGAGGGGATGCCGTCGGGTAACACCCGCACCGCACGCTCGGTGCCATGACCTCGAACTCGCGTGTGGTGGTGATCGGCGCCGGCCTCGCGGGCGTGACGCTCGCCCGGCGGCTCGGTGAGCTCGGCACGCCCGCGCTGCTGGCCGGCGACGAGGAGCACCCCCCGTACAACAGGGTGCTGCTCGCCGAGGTGCTGGCCGGGCGGTACGGCCCCGAGGTGATCGCGCTGCCGGCGCCCGCCGGGCTGACCCGCGCCCGGGTCACCGGCATCGACCGGGCCGGGCGGACCGTCCGGTGCGCCGACGGTTCCCTGATCGCCTACGACAGGCTGGTCCTGGCCACCGGCTCCAACGCCGTACTGCCTCCCCTGCACGGCCTGTTCACCCCGGACCGCGAACTGCCCGGGGGCGTGCACGCGTTCCGGACCATGGACGACTGCCTGGGACTGTCCGGGGCGGTCCGGCCGGGAGTCCGGGCGGTCGTCATCGGCGGCGGGCTGCTCGGGGTCTCCGCGGCCCGGGCGCTGGCCGTGCGCGGCGCACAGGTCGTCCTCGCCCAGCAGTCCGAGCGGCTCATGGAACGCCAGCTCGACCCGGCCGCCTCACGGCTCGTCCGGCGGCATCTGGAGGACCTGGGCGTCGAGGTGCACACCGAGTGCCGGGTGCGGGACGTGCGCTCGGCCGGCGGCGCGGTGCGGTCGGTGGAGATGGCCGACGGGTACGCCCTCGGCGCCGACCTGGTCGTCCTCGCGTGCGGGGTCCGCCCGCGCGTCGGCCTCGCGCGGGCGGCCGGCCTGGAAGTGCGCAAGGGCGTGGTCGTCGACGACGAGCTGCGCACCTCGGACCCGTACATCCACGCGATCGGCGACTGCGCCCAGCACGCGGGGCAGGTCTACGGGCTGGCCGCGCCCGCCCTCGAACAGGCCGACGCCCTGGCCGGGGTGCTGGCCGGCGACCCCGCCGCCCGCTACACCGGCACCCGGTCCCTGACCCGGCTCACGCTCACCGGGCCCGACAGCCCCTTCGACCTCGCCGCGTTCGGTGAGACCGCCCCCCGCCCCGGCGACGACGTCGTGCAGCTCGCCGACGCCACCCGGGGCACCTACCGCAAGGTCGTCGTCCGCGACGACCGGCTGGTCGGCGGGGTCCTGGTCGGCGAACTCGGCACCGTCGGCGCGCTCGCGCGCGCCTGGGAGGGAGCAGAGCCGCTCCCCTCCGACGGCGGCCCCCTGCTCCACCTGCTCACCCACGACGGAGGCTCCTGATGACCACCGCCCCGGAGGCCACTCCCACGATCGTGCTCGTCGGCCACGGCATGGTCGGCCAGCGCTTCCTCGAGGCGCTCGCCGAGCGCGGCCTGACCGCCACGCACCGCGTGGTCGTGCTGTGCGAGGAGCCGCGTCCGGCGTACGACCGCGTCCAGCTCACCTCGTACTTCTCGGGGAGGACCCCCGAGGACCTGTCCATGACGGACCCGCGGTTCATCGAGGACCACGGCATCGAGCTGCACGTCGGTGACCCGGCCGAGAGCATCGACCGCGAGGCGCGCGAGGTGACCGCCCGCTCCGGGCTGGTCGTCGGCTACGACGTCCTCGTCCTGGCCACCGGCTCCTACCCCTTCGTCCCGCCGGTCCCCGGCAAGGACGCCCGGGGCTGCTTCGTGTACCGCACCATCGAGGACCTGCTCGCCATCGAGGAGTACGCGAAGAACGCGACGACCGGCGTGGTGGTCGGCGGCGGGCTCCTCGGCCTGGAGGCGGCGGGCGCGCTCGACGGGCTCGGACTCACCTCGCACATCGTGGAGTTCGCGCCCCGTCTGATGCCCGTGCAGGTCGACGAGGGCGGCGGCGCGGCGCTGCTGCGTACCATCGAGGACAGGGGCCTGTCCGTCCACACGGGCGTGGGCACGCAGGAGATCGTGACCGGCGCGGACGGTTCGGTCACCGGCATGAAGCTGTCCGACGGCTCCGAACTCGCCACCGACCTGGTGGTGTTCAGCGCCGGCGTCCGCCCCCGCGACCAGCTGGCCCGGGACTGCGGCCTGACGGTCGGCGAGCGCGGCGGCATCGCCGTGGACGAGCGGTGCCGCACGGTCGCCGACCCGCACGTCTTCGCGATCGGCGAGTGCGCGCTGGCCGCCGACGGCCGGGTGTACGGCCTGGTCGCCCCCGGCTACGAGCAGGCGCAGACCGCCGCCGCGGCGATCGCCGCCGACGAGACCGACCGGTCGACGTTCACCGGCGCCGACCTGTCCACCAAGCTGAAGCTGCTCGGCGTCGACGTGGCGTCCTTCGGCGACGCGCACGGCGCCACCGCCGGCTGCCTGGACGTCGTCTACTCCGACTCCCGCGCCGGCCTCTACAAGAAGCTGGTCATCGGCGGCGACGGCACGCTGCTCGGCGGCATCCTGGTCGGCGACGCGGAGGCGTACGGCACGCTGCGCGCCTTCACCGGCTCGGTCCCGCCGGTCCCGCCCGAGTCCCTCGTCCTGCCTGCCGGGGCCGGGGCCCCGGTCCAGCTGGGCCCGTCCGCGCTGCCGGACGAGGCCGTCGTCTGCTCCTGCCACAACGTCACCAAGGGCACCATCCGCGGCGCGGTCACCGAGCACGGCTGCACCACCGTGCCCGAGGTGAAGAAGTGCACCAAGGCCGGTACGGGCTGCGGCAGTTGCGTGAAGGTGCTCGGCCAACTGGTCGCCGCCGAGCTGGAGGCGAGCGGCGTCGAGGTCGACAAGGGCCTGTGCGGCTGCTTCGCGCAGACCCGCGAGGAGCTGTACGAGATCGTCCTCGCCCTGCGCGTCACCTCCCACCGAGACCTGCTGGACCGGTACGGCCGCGAGGACGCCCGGGGCGGCGACGGCTGCGAGGTCTGCAAGCCGACGGTCGGCTCGGTCATCGCCTCGCTGGCCCCGACGATCGGCGCGAGCGGCTACGTCCTGGAGGGCGAGCAGGCCGCGCTGCAGGACACCAACGACCACTTCCTCGCCAACCTCCAGAGGAACGGCTCGTATTCGGTCGTCCCCCGCATCCCCGGCGGCGAGATCGCCCCGGAGAAGCTGATCGTGATCGGCGAGATCGCCCGCGACTTCGGCCTCTACACGAAGATCACCGGCGGCCAGCGCATCGACATGTTCGGCGCGAGGGTCGAACAGCTCCCGGTGATCTGGGCCCGCCTGGTGGACGCCGGCTTCGAATCCGGCCACGCGTACGGCAAGTCACTGCGCACGGTGAAGTCCTGCGTCGGGCAGACCTGGTGCCGTTACGGCGTCCAGGACTCCGTGCGCATGGCGATCGACCTGGAACTCCGCTACCGGGGCCTGCGTTCCCCGCACAAGCTGAAGTCGGCGGTCTCCGGGTGCGCCCGCGAGTGCGCCGAGGCCCAGTCGAAGGACTTCGGCGTGATCGCCACCGCAAGCGGCTGGAACCTCTACGTCGGCGGCAACGGCGGCGCCACCCCGCGCCACGCCGACCTGCTCGCACAGGACCTCTCGGACGCCGAACTGGTCCGTCTCGTCGACCGGTTCCTGATGTTCTACATCCGCACCGCCGACAGGCTGGAACGCACCTCCACCTGGCTGGAGCGGATCCCCGGCGGCCTGGACCACGTACGGGACGTCGTCGTGCGCGACTCGCTCGGCATCTGCGACGAGCTGGAGGAGCAGATGCGGGCCCATGTCTCCCACTACCGCGACGAGTGGGCCGAGACCATCGACGACCCCGAGAAGCTGGCCCGGTTCGTGTCCTTCGTCAACGCGCCCGACACCCCCGACCCGGTCGTCGGCTTCGTGCCCGAACGCGGCCAGATGAAGCCCGACCTGCCGCTGCTGGACATCGGCATGCGGCCGATGCCCACCGCCGTGACCGAATCCGAGGAAGCCGCCCTGGAAGGAAGCGCCCAGCGATGACCCTGGCACTCGAGACCACCGACCTGAAGGTCCGGATCCAGCTGACCGACACCTGGTTCCCCGTCTGCGACCTGAGCGTCCTGCTGCCCGGCCGCGGCGTGGCGGTCCTGCTGCCCGACGGCCGGCAGGTCGCCGTCTTCACCGACCGCACCGGCGGGCTGTACGCGGTCGACAACCGTGATCCCTTCACCGGCGCGGCGGTCCTCTCCCGCGGCCTGACCGGCACCCACCGGGGCCGCCCGTTCGTCGCCTCCCCGCTGCTCAAGCAGCGCTTCGACCTGGGGACGGGCCAGTGCCTGGACGACGACACGGTCCGCCTGACGACGTACGAGGTCAAGGCGGCGTGAGCGGGTAGGGCACGGCGGCCGGAGGGCCGGGCGCCTGTCGAGTTCCTGTCGGAACCGTGTGTTTCCGTTCGGCGGGCGGGTTCTTGGGGTTTCATCGAAACTGGGAACTCCGCCCGCTCGTCTCGCGCACTCCCCACCCGTCACGGAGGCACGAACCATGACCCGGAAGCACCCCGAGCACTCCGAGCACCCCACGCGTCCCCGGCCGTCCCGCCGCGCCGTCCTGGGTGGCGCCGCGGCCACCGCGCTCGCCACCCTCGCCGGGGCCGCCGGCGCCGGTACCGCGCGGGCGGGCGGCCACCGCGCCGACTGGCCGACCGAGTTCCCGCTGCCCGACGGCTGGCTTCCCGAGGGCATCACCATCGGCGCCCGGCCGTACGCGTACCTGGGCTCGCGCGCGAACGGCGCGATCCACCGCACCGACCTGCGCACCGGACGGGGCCGGGTGTTCCACGAGGGCGCCCCCGGCCTCGCGTCCATCGGCCTGAAACTGGACGACCGCGACGGCCTGCTGTACGTCGCCGGCGGCGGTGGCGGCACCGCGCGCCTGGTGGACGCCCGTACCGGAACCCTCCGCACCACCCACCACCTCACGCCCGCCACCGGACACTTCGTCAACGACGTCGCCCTGCTCGGCGACCGCGCCTGGTTCACCGACTCGCGCGACGCGGTGCTGTACGGCGTCCCGCGCGGGCGGCGCGGCACGGTCCGGGCGCTGCCGCTGAGCGGCGACTGGGAGCAGTTGCCCGACGTCAACAACGCGAACGGCATCGTGAGCACCCCCGACGGCCGCAACGTCATCGTGGTCAAGAGCACCCCGGGCGAGCTGTACCGGGTGAGCCTGCGCACCGGACGCGCCACCAGGATCACCCTGTCCGGCGCGGACGACGTCGTCAACGGCGACGGCCTGGTCCGCGTGGGCCGCACGCTGTACGTGGTCCAGAACCGGCTGAACGTGGTCACCGTGTTCCACCTCGACGCCGGCGCGACGACGGCGACCCTGCGCCGTTCGATCACCGACCCGCGCTTCGACGTCCCCGCCACCGCGGCCCGTTACCGCGACCGCCTGTACCTGGTCAACGCCCGTTTCACCAGCCCGCAGACACCGGAGACGACGTTCACGGCGGTGGGCGTACCGCTGTAGGGCGACGACCACCGGGGCTCCCGGCCCGGGATGGTCACCGTCCGGTACACCCACGTCCATGATGTGTCCATGCCGAACCCATAGGTTCCGTGACCGCACGCTCCCGTCACCGGCCCCGGTGGCGGGACGGTTCACGGCACCTCTGGGAGCAGCAGTGGAACGTCGTACCTTCCTTCGCGCGAGCGCCATGGGCGGCGCCGGTGCGGTCCTCGGCGGCGCGCTCTGGCACAGCGCCGCGTACGCGGCGCCCGCCCAGCCCGGCACGGGCCCGTACGGGGCGCTCGGCTCGGCGGACGCCAACGGGATCAGGCTGCCGGCCGGGTTCACCAGCAGGGTGATCGCCCGGTCCGGCCAGCAGGTTCCGGGCACGTCGTACACCTGGCACAACGCCCCCGACGGCGGCGCCTGCTACGCGGACGGCAGCGGCTGGATCTACGTCTCCAACTCGGAGATCAACCCCTCCGGCGGCGCGGGCGCCGTCCGCTTCTCGGCCACCGGCGCCGTCACGGGCGCGTACCGCATCCTGTCCGGCACCCGGCAGAACTGCGCGGGCGGGAAGACCCCGTGGAACACCTGGCTGTCCTGCGAGGAGGTGGACCGCGGCTACGTCTACGAGACCGACCCGTGGGGGACGAAGGCGGCGGTCCGCCGGGATGCGATGGGCCGCTTCAAGCACGAGGCGGCGGCCGCCGACCCGGTCCGCAGGGTCGTCTACCTGACCGAGGACGTCACGGACGGCTGCTTCTACCGGTTCCGGCCGACGACGTGGGGCGACCTGTCCTCCGGCACGCTGGAGGTGCTGGTGGCGGGCAGCGGCACGAGCGGCCCGGTGAGCTGGGCGAGGGTCCCGGACCCGTCCGGGGCCACCGCGACCCGCAACCAGGTCTCCGGCGCCAAGCGCTTCAACGGCGGCGAGGGCTGCCACTACGCGAACGACACCTGCTGGTTCACCACCAAGGGCGACAACCGCGTCTGGCAGTACGACGCCGCCGCCCAGACCATCGAACTCGCCTACGACGACTCCCTGGTGACGGGCGGGTCCGCCCCCCTGACCGGCGTCGACAACGTCACCGGCTCCACCTCGGGCGACCTCTTCGTGGCCGAGGACGGCGGCAACCTGGAGATCTGCGTCATCACCCCCGACGACGTCGTGGCCCCCTTCCTCCGGGTGAACGGCCAGTCCGGCTCGGAGATCACCGGCCCGGCCTTCTCCCCGGACGGCACCCGCCTGTACTTCTCCAGCCAGCGCGGCACGAGCGGCAGTTCGTCGGGCGGCATCACCTACGAGGTGAGGGGCCCGTTCCGCACCTGACGGCTCCCCACCCTCCGCTCATGCCGGTGTGTTCTGCGCACCGGCGTGAGCGGAGGGCTACCGCCCGGTCACGTCACGTTCGCATCACGGGTCCACCAAACCTCCACACTCTTCCCCAACCCCTCCCCTACCGTCGGCAGCTCACACCCGGCAGACCCTCCCGGAGGGGGCACGCTGCCGGAAATCCGCACATAGCTGGGGGATCCCCTGTGAACCTGTCCTACAAGTCCGCCGCCGTGACCGTCGCCGCGCTCGCATTGGCCACGCTGCCCGTCACCACCGCCGTGGCCCACGAGGGCGCGTTCAAGAACTGCGACGCGGCGCACGCCGCCGGATACTCCGACATTCCGGCGAGCAGCGAGCACTACGGCAAGCACCTGGACCGCGACGGCGACGGCATCGGCTGCGACAACGCGCCCGCGGGCTTCGTCCCCGCCACCGACAAGGACAAGGACACCGGCTCGGACGACGACGACGCCACCGGCTCCGGCTCCGGCTCCGGCTCCGGCTCCGGCTCCGGCTCCGGCTCCGGCTCCGGCTCCGGCGAAAAGGGTGCCACCGAACAGGACAGCGGCACCGACCTCGCCGAGACCGGCGGCAACAGCGCGACCCCGTACATCGCGGCCGGCGGCGCGGCCGTCGTCCTGGCGGGCGGCGGCGTCCTGCTCGCGGCCCGCAGGCGCCGCAGCACCGACTGACCCGCTCCGGAACGCCGGCGTGGGGGGGGGGGGGGGGGGGGGGGGCGGCCCCCCCCCCCCGCCCCCCCCCCCCCCCCCCCCCCCCCCCCCCCCCCCCCCCCCCCCCCCCCCCCCCCACG